>JBBSLL010000081.1:0-1508 GCA_038255255.1 Lysobacterales bacterium | reverse complement strand
CGTCGCGCATCATCGAGACCATCTGATAGGCAGTACGCTCATCGATGGCGCGCGGAGCGACTGCAGCGTCGGGATCGAAAGGAACTTCCGGTTCTTGCCTGACCTCTGGGGACGGCGTTGCCGCTGCCGGTGCGGATGGACCTGGCGCGGGGCCGAGGTTGAAGCCATCCACCACGTTGCCCGTCCGGGCTGTCGCTGCCACTTCCGGGCGTCCGCAAGCACGACATGCCGTTGCCGGGTTCTCCTTGAAGATCACGTTGCCGTCGCGGTCCCTGACCTCGTCGATGATCCACGGCGTGACCCGTGAGCCGCCGTTGACGAAAACCGCGTAGCCGCGCGCGACCGAAAGCGGGGTCAATGACGCCGTTCCCAGCGACATCGACAGGTTGGGAGGCAGCTCCGCCTCGTCGAAGCCGAACAGGCTGATGTACTTGCGAGCGAAGTCCACCCCGATGCCATCGAGGAGCCGCACCGAAACCAGATTCTTGGACCGCACCAGCGCTTCGCGCAGGCGCATGGGACCCGAGAATCCACCACCGTCGTTCTGCGGGCGCCACATTCGACCACGTCGGTCGCGGAAGACCACCGGCGCATCGAGCACGATGGAACCGGGATTGAACCCCCGCTCGAATGCAGCTGCGTAAACGAACGGCTTGAAACTGGAACCAGGCTGGCGCCGCGCCTGCGTGGCGCGATTGAACTTGTTTCCGGCGAAGCTGTAGCCGCCGATGAGGGCCTTGATCGCTCCGTTGTAGGCATCGAGCGATACCAGCGCGGACTGGCCGCGCGGCAACTGGTCGACTTCGTATTCAGTCGCCTCCTGGCCTTCCTTGCTCGCAACCAGCTTGACCCGCACCAGATCGCCCCTCTTGAAAAGCTTGGCGGGGTTGCGTCCGGTCCACTTGCTGGCGCCCGGCGCCAGCTCGATCACGCTCGCGTCGGCCATCACCACGTCGGCACCGCCATCTTTCCCGGTGCGCGCGACAACGCCGGGAAGGAGCCCGTTCTGTGCCGGGATCCCGTCCAGATGTGACGACAGCGCTTTTGCATCCGCATCGGCTTCGACTTCGAAATGCTGCTCCACGCCCTGCCAGCCATGCCGATGGTCGTACACGCGCAGCCCGTCACGAACGGCGACATCTGCCGCGACCTGCATGACGGGATCGATCGTGGTGGTGACGCGGTAACCCTTGGTCAGGACGTCGCCGCCGAAGCGCGCGATCATCTCCTGGCGGACCATTTCCGCCACGTAGGGCGCATAGACTTCGACTGGGCGCTCATGCGGCTCCGCATGCATCGGCTCGGCCTTGCCTTGGGCGGCCTGGGCCGGGGTCAGGTACCCCTCTTCAACCATCCGGTCAAGCACGTAGTCGCGCCGCTCGCGGTTGCGCGCCGGATTGCTGATGGGGTTGCCGCTGGACGGGAACTTGGGTGTGCTCGCCAGCGTGGCGGTCTCGGCGAGCGTCAATTCGTCGAGCTGCTTCCCGTAGTAGTACTCGGCCGCTGCG
>JBBSLL010000080.1:0-1666 GCA_038255255.1 Lysobacterales bacterium | reverse complement strand
CTTCGGATGCAGATCCCCGACGACAGCGGGCTCGACATGATCGAGCCGTTCCTTGGCATGCTGGCGACGCTGGCGGCATTCGACCTCGGGCAGGATCGCCTGCCAAGCTTTGCTTCATTCCGCTTTCTCTATGAACGGCTCCTGGGCGCGAGCGTGCGGCCATGGCTGCCTGCAGCTTTCTGTGCCGCGTCGGCGTTGCCTCACCTCCATCCGGAACGGCGGCGCACCTTGCTGCAGTCGATCAGCGAAAGTGCGGCAACCGCGCCGGGCTGGTCGAACCGGGAGCCGATATTCTGGCCGGAATGGGTCGAGAAGGTAGACATGGCCACGGCCGCCTGACCGCAAAAAGGTTGATCCTGGACGCGGGGGCCACCACTTAATCGCGGCTGCTCAAACGACGGGAACGACCTGATCCTCGAGATGATTGCCACTGACGCCGGGCGCACCTTGGCGGGTTTGCTGGTCGGCCTCGCCATCTTTCGCGGCGTCGAGCTGGCGTTTCCCCAGCGCGGCGTGCCCAGCCCCGAACGCAACTGGCTCGGCCTGAGAATCTGGCTGGCCTATGTCGCTGCACAAGTCGTGCTGACCGCGGCGGTGCTGGCGCTGGTCGGCTCAAGCGGCCTTTCGCCCGAAATCGACCCACGCCAGATGACCGGCCTTCCGATGTGGACGACGGCGATCGTGGTCGGGATGACGATTATCCTGGCCAAGGATTTCTTCTTTTACTGGGAGCATCGTATCCAGCATCGCTGGCTGTGGCGGTGGCATGCGCCGCATCACGCGATTCGCAATCTTAGCGCGACCAATAGCTGGCATCATTGGACGGAAATCGCGATGTTTGCGCTGATGGTGGCGTTGCCGATGAGCCTGCTCACCCCCGCGTTCGGGCCGCGGCCGTTCCTGATCGGGCTGATCCTGAGCTGGCAGCCGATCTATCTTCATTCGGCAACGCGGCTGCAGCTAGGGCCGGTGCTCCGCCGGCTGGTCGTCGACAGCCGGTATCATCGCATCCACCATTCACTCGAACCGCGGCACTTCGACCGCAATTTCGGCGCTGCGACGCCGCTATGGGACTGGTTGTTCGGGACTGCCTATTTCCCGAACGAGGACGAGTGGCCAGAGGTGGGCCTGGCCGGGGTCGCGGAGCCCACGTCGCTGCGCGAATGGTCGGCGCTTCCGTTCAGGAAGGTGCAACCACCGACGGATAAATTACCGCCAATTGCATCAGGCTAGACCGCGCATCGCGGTGGTGGATGAAGGTTCCGCCGGCATCTTCCCAGGCGGTGCGATGGTCGGCGCGGTCGTCGACCAGCACATCGGCGCCAGTCATGTGACGAAACTTGTCGCGCGCCATAGTGGTGATGATCGGTGTGCCGGGGAAATGATGTTCGGCCCACGCGACCTTTTGCGGAGCCGCCCAATTGCCGAGGGGCAGGCCGGTAAGGATGGTTGGATGCAAGTGTTCGACCGCATCGAACAGCATTTGCGCATCAGTCATCAGCGGGAGGTTGGCGTAGAAGCCGGGCGTGCGCGCGAGCCGTTTCCAGAATTCGCCTCGTGAGTGGCGCGATTGGAATTCGATCGGGGTCAATCCGTCAAGCACGGCTCGCGCCCCGGCGTCGAAATCGGCGAGCACTCCGTCACAATCGAGAAACAGATGCGGCAT
>JBBSLL010000079.1:0-1776 GCA_038255255.1 Lysobacterales bacterium | reverse complement strand
TGCCGATCGAGCGCCTGGACGAGGCTCCGGAGCGACGCGGCATCGTCTGCGACATGACCTGCGATTCGGACGGCATGGTCAAGACCTATGTCGAGAACGAGGGCCTGGATTCGTCGATGCCGCTGCACCCGCTCAAATCCGGCGAAAGCTACCGCCTGGGCTTCTTTTTGGTCGGCGCCTACCAGGAGATCCTGGGCGACATCCACAACCTGTTCGGCGACACCGACGCGGTGGAAGTCACCACCCACGGCAGCGAGTACACGCTGGTCCAGCAGCGCCGCGGCGATACCACCGACGTGATGCTCGATTACGTGGGCTATGCGCTGGACGAACTGCGCGCGACCTACGCGCAGCGCGTTGCCGAGGCGAAGCTGCCAGCGGCCGAATCGAAGATCCTCGCCGACGCGCTGGAGGCAGGGCTCACCGGCTACACCTACCTGTCGGATGAACCGCTGGGCTGAGGCTCCGTCCCGCGTAGGAGCGCCCCATGGGCGCGAGCTTTCGAGCTGAGATCACAAACGTTCCAGGAGCTCGCGCCCATGGGGCGCTCCTACGTTGGATCCTCGGTTTCGCTGCTTGCATGCAAGCTCCGATCAGCGACGATCCACCTGGAACGGCGCGAACGACTGCGTCACCGGCATCATTTCCAGCCGGTTGACGTTGAGGTGCGGCGGCAGGGTGGCAATCCAGAACACGGTGTCGGCGATATCCTCGGCGGTCATCGGGTTGGCATCGCCGTACATCCGGTCCGAGGCGGCCTGGTCGCCATGCGTCCGCACCAGGGTGAACTCCGTGGCGGCCATGCCCGGTTCGATCGAGGTGACGCGCACGCCAGTGCCGTGCAGGTCCGAGCGCAACCCCAGCGAGAACTGCTTCACGAACGCCTTGGTGCCGCCGTAGGTGTTGCCGCCGGGGTAGGGGTAGGTGGCCGCGATCGAGCTCATGTTGACGATCAGACCTTGCCGCTCGACCAGCGTCGGCAGAAGACGGTGGGTCAGGCTCACCAGCGCGGTGACGTTGGTATCGATCATGGTGCGCCAGTCCTGGAGGCTCGCGCTTTGCGCCGGCGCGGTGCCCAGCGCCAGGCCGGCGTTGTTGAACAGCACGTCGATGTCGCGAAAGCTTTCGGGCAGGTCGGTCAACGCCTGCTCGAGTGCCGCGTCGTCGCAGATGTCGAAGGCGGCGGCATGGACCCTGCCCTTGAATTCATCCACCAGGGGCTGCAGGCGCCCGGCGCGGCGACCCGTGGCAACCACGCGCCAGCCCGCGCTGGCGAAGCGCCTGACGGCGGCGGCGCCGAAACCGGACGTAGCGCCGGTGATGAAAGCGGTCTTGGTCATCTCTGAAAGTCGGTGGGGGCGGAGTCCGGGAATAGTAGCCGGTGACCGCGTAGGCGTCGGATGACTGCGAAAGTCTTGCGCTGGTACCTACCCGCATCGAGCGTGTGGCGTAGCAGCGCCCGGGCACTCACGCGAAACGGGAGTCTCCTCCCTGCTCGGTCCCACCGTGACTTCCTTCGATCCCGGGGAGGGCGGGGAGGGCTGCGATCGATCTTCGCCGTTGCCCGGTCCTGACCTTCGGCAGCACGTCATGCGAGCCGGGAGACCGTGCGCGGCTGGGGATCACGCGAGAGGCAACCCCTCCCCAACGCCTCCCCGACCCACCGATTGTTTCGCAAGGGGGCGGGGCAGAAGACGGTGAGCCACCACCGCGACCCGAACCGTCGAACGCCTGAATCAAGCCGGCTTGCGAAGCGAGGTCGGCTTGAAAGAATTT
>JBBSLL010000078.1:0-1815 GCA_038255255.1 Lysobacterales bacterium | reverse complement strand
GGCGGCCCGAGGTGGTCAAGGCCCTGGCCGCCGCCGCAGCCGAAGGCGACCGCTCGGAAAATGCGGAATACACGTATCGCAAGAAGCAGCTGGGCGAGATCGACCGCCGCGTGCGCTACCTCAGCAAGCGGCTGGAAACGCTGCGCGTGGTGGATGCCGCTCCGTCCGACCCGGAAGCCGTGTTCTTCGGCGCCGAAGTCACCATCGAGAACATCGTCAGCGGGGAACGCACGGTGCACCGCATCGTCGGCCCGGACGAAACCGATGCGCGGCTGGGCTGGATCAGCATCGACTCCCCATTGGCGCGGGCAATGCTGAAGAAGCGGGCAGACGATGAATTCGATGCGGTCCTGCCCGGCGGCATCGTGCATTTCGCCATCATCGAGGTCCGCTACCTGGATTGACCCTCAGCCCGGGTACTCGACTTCGCCGTAGAGGTCGTGCTCGTCGCTGCCCATGATGCGGATCTGCGCGAAGTCGCCCGGCTGCAAGCCGGCTTCGCGGCCGTCCTGCACTTGCACCAGGCCGTCGATTTCCGGTGCATCCGCCATCGAGCGCGCGATGGCAAGGTCGCCATCGATGGCATCCACGATGCAGGTCTGCACCGTGCCCACCCTGGCTTCGAGCCGCGCTTCGGAAATCTCGGCCTGGCGCTGCATGAAACGGGCCAGGCGTTCCTGCTTGAGGCCTTCGTCCACCGGATCAGGCAAGTCGTTCGCCTTGGCGCCCTCTACCGGCGAGTAGGCGAATGCGCCGACGCGGTCCAGCTGAGCTTCGTCGAGGAAGTCCAGCAGCTCCTCGAACTCGGCATCCGTCTCGCCCGGAAAACCGACGATGAAGGTACTGCGGATGGTGAGTTCCGGGCAGGTCGCGCGCCAGCGCAGGATGCGCTCAAGCGTCTTGTCCACCGCGCCCGGCCGCTTCATCAACTTGAGGATGCGCGGGCTGGCGTGCTGGAACGGGATGTCGAGGTACGGGAGCAACTTGCCCGCACCATTGGGGTTCTGCGCCATCAACGGGATGATGTCGTCCACGTGCGGATACGGGTAGACGTAATGCAGCCGCGTCCACGCGTCGAGTTCGGACAAGCCTTCGCACAGCGCCTTCATGCGGGTCTGGTAGGCCTTGCCCCGCCATGTGCGCTCGGCGTATTTCAGGTCCACGCCGTATGCGCTCGTGTCCTGCGACACCACCAGCAATTCGCGCACGCCGCCGCGCACCAGTCTCTCGGCCTCGCGCAACACGTCATCGACGGGTCGCGACACCAGGTCGCCGCGCATCGACGGGATGATGCAGAAGCTGCAACGGTGGTTGCAGCCTTCGGAAATCTTGAGATACGCGTAGTGCTTGGGCGTGAGCTTCAACCCGTAGTCAGGCATCACATCGACGAATGGATTGTGCTGAGGCGGCAATGCGGCATGCACCGCCTTCATCACGCTGGCGTAGTCCTGCGGGCCGCTGATCGACAGCACGCCGGGGTGGGCCTCGCGGATCACCTCGGCGCGTTTGCCCAGGCAGCCGGTGACGATGACCTTGCCGTTCTGGGCCATCGCCTCGCCGATGGCGTCCAGCGATTCGACCACCGCGCTGTCGATGAAGCCGCAGGTGTTGACCACCACCACGTCGGCATCGTCGTAGGCCTGCACCAGGTCGTAGCCCTCCACCCGCAGCTGGGTCAGGATGCGCTCGGAATCGACCAGCGCCTTGGGGCAGCCAAGGCTGACGAAGCCTACTTTGGGGCTGGTGACGTTCGGGTTGGCAAGGGACATTGCGTGCGCAGGGGGAAATGTTGCGCGATTATAGGGCCGGGCACCG
>JBBSLL010000077.1:0-1871 GCA_038255255.1 Lysobacterales bacterium | reverse complement strand
TCGCCGGCATGGTCCGGCCGCATCCGTAGTACTGGACAGAGCAGGCAGGAACAGCCCCATGTGCGGAATCGTCGGCATCGTCGGCCACACCGAAGTCGCAGCGCAGCTGTACGACGGCCTGACCGTGCTCCAGCATCGCGGTCAGGACGCAGCGGGCATCGCCACCGCCGACGGCGGCAAGTTGCGCGTGCACAAGGGCAACGGCCTGGTCCGCGACGTGTTCGACGAACGCGCGATGGCGTTGCTGGAAGGCCGGGTTGGCATTGCCCATTGCCGCTATCCGACGGCCGGCAGCGAGGGCAGCGATGAAGCGCAACCGTTCTATGTCAACTCGCCGTTCGGGATCGCACTGGCGCATAACGGCAACCTGATCAACACCGACGCGCTGCGCCGCGAAGTGTTCGAGCAGGACCGCCGCAACGTCAACACCGAGTCGGATTCGGAAGTGTTGCTCAACGTGTTCGCGCATGAGTTGGACACGCAAAATGCGTTGACCCCCGAGGCCGTGTTCGGCGCCATCGAAGGCGTGAACCGCCGCGCCAAGGGCGGCTATGCAGTGGTGTGCACGGTGCTGGGCCTTGGCCTGGTGGCGTTCCGCGACCCGCACGGGATCCGCCCGCTGGTGCTGGGCAAGCGCAGCAGCGCCGCAGGCGACGAATACATCGTGGCGTCGGAGTCGGTGGCGCTGGACATCCTTGGCTTCGAACGCCTGCGCGACGTCGCCCCGGGCGAGGGCATTGTGATCACCGCGCGCGGCGAGCTGCACGCGCGCCAGTGCGCGGACCCCGAGCCGCATGCGCCATGCATCTTCGAGTACGTGTACTTCGCGCGTCCGGACTCGATGATCGAGGAAATCTCGGTGCACAAGGCGCGCATGCGCATGGGTGTGACCCTGGGCGAGAAGATCCTGCGCATGCGGCCTGGCCACGACATCGACGTGGTGATCCCGATCCCGGATACCAGCCGCGACGCCGCCCTCGAAATCGCCAGCGTGCTCGGCGTGAAGTACCGCGAGGGCTTCATCAAGAACCGCTACGTCGGCCGTACCTTCATCATGCCGGGACAGGGCGAGCGGGCGAAATCGGTCAAGCGCAAGCTCAATCCGATCCCGCTGGAGTTCCGCAACCGGGTGGTGCTGCTGGTCGACGACTCCATCGTGCGTGGCACCACCAGCCAGCAGATCGTGCAGATGGCGCGTGACGCCGGCGCGCGCAAGGTGTACCTGGCCTCGGCCGCGCCGCCCGTGCGCTACCCGAATATCTACGGCATCGACATGCCATCCCCGGACGAACTGGTGGCGCACGACCGCAGCGAAACGGAGATCGAGCAGTTCCTTGGCTGCGACTGGCTGATCTACCAGGACCTGTCGGACCTGGAAGCCGCGGTCGCCGGCCCGAAGTTCCCGAACCGCAGGTTTGACAGCTCCTGCTTCAGCGGCGAATACGTGACCGGGATCGAGCCGGGGTATTTCGAACGGCTGCAGCAGTTGCGGTCCGATGATGCGAAAAAGAAGCGCAGGGCGTCTTGAAGTGCAAGTCATCGATGAAGAGCATCTTTACCACTGCACGCACGTGCCTGGACGCCGCATCGCCCGATGACAAGCCGGCGCGGACCTTCGCGGCTGCGCAGGCCTTCGCGCGCGGCGAGCTGACCGTCAATCCCGATGCACCGGCACCCGAGCCGATTCGCATGCCCGGCAGACCCGCAGCGCCGAAGCTCGTGCATCCGCGCGACCTGCCGCGCCGCGGGTTGGGCAGCAACGAGGGCCGCGCCGCTTTTATCCACGCGGTTGCGCACATTGAATTCAATGCCATCGACCTGGCCTGGGATGCGGTCTACCGTTTCCGCGGAATGCCGGCGGATTACTACGC
>JBBSLL010000076.1:0-1893 GCA_038255255.1 Lysobacterales bacterium | reverse complement strand
TGGCTGCGACAGTCGCGCTGAGCGTGCTGCGTGCCGCCAGCGACTCCGTGAGCACGAGGGGGCGCTGACCCACCATGCCCACCAGCGCCGCGCCCGAATCGAAAGGAAACGACCCGCACCTGGCACGGCTGGAAGCGGAGGCCATCCACATTCTTCGCGAGGCGGTGGCCGAAGCCCACGACCCGGTGATGCTGTTCTCGGCGGGCAAGGACTCGACGGTGCTGGCGCATCTGGCGCTGCGCGCGTTCGCTCCCTGCGCACCCCCGTTCCCGCTGCTCCACGTCGATTCGACCTGGGAGTTCCGGTCCCTGATCGAGTTCCGTGATGCGTTCGCGCGCCGACACGGGTTCAAGCTGATTGTCTGCCGCAACGAGGAAGGGCGCGCGGCGGGCATCAATCCGTTCGATCAAGGCGATCGCTACACAGCCGCCATGCGCACCGAACCGCTGAAGCGCGCCTTGGATGCCGGCGGCTACGACGTGGTTTTCGGCGGGGCGCGACGCGACGAGGAGCGGTCGCGCGCCAAGGAACGGATCGTGTCGGTCCGCAATGCCGGACATTCCTGGGATCCGCGCCGACAACGCCCGGAACTCTGGCAGCTGTACAACCTGTCGCTTGCGAAAGGGCAATCGGCGCGCGTGTTTCCGCTCTCCAACTGGACCGAAACCGATGTCTTGCGCTACGCGCTCGATCGGCGCATCGAGCTTGCGCCGCTGTATTTCGCCGCGCCGCGCCCGGTGGTCGAACGCAGCGGTGCGCTGCTCGTGGTAGACGATGAAAGCAGGATGCGATTCCGGCCCGGGGAGGTCATGCGGACCCGACGCGTCCGCTTCCGGACGCTCGGCTGCTGGCCGGTCACCGGGGCCATCGCGTCGGATGCCGCCGGGCTTGCCGCCGTCGTGGAGGAAACGCTGCGTGCGCCCCAATCGGAACGACAAGGCAGGTTCGGCGATGGCGAAGACGGCGGCTCGCTGGAACAGAAAAAACGCGAAGGCTACTTCTGATGACGCCCGACGACCCGCACCTTGACGGGCAGGCGGTCGCAGCTGGCATGCCGGCCGGCGCCCGACCTTTGCCAGGTGCCGACGGATACCGGGGACAGCCCGTTGCCCTGCTCACCCAGCATGGCAAGGAGCGCGTCATCGGCTCGGTGCTCGGCCCCGTGCTGGGCTGCCGGATCGAACGCGTGAGGGGCTACGACACGGATCTGCTTGGCACGTTCACGCGCGAGATTCCGCGCGCCGGCAAGCAGATCGAAGCGGCGCGCAGGAAGGCGCGTGTGGGCATGGAGCTGGCCGGATGGCCGCTCGGACTCGCCAGCGAAGGCGTGTTCGGACCGGATCCCATCGCGGGGATGTTTCCCTGGAACGTGGAAATTCTGCTGTGGATCGACGACGTGCGCGGGCTGGAGGTCGTCGGGCGCGCGCAAGGCAAGGCGAACTTCGCGCATCTGCTGACGGCGGACTGGAAAGCGGCGGACGCCTTCGCCCGCGGATGGGGATTTCCCGACCACCACCTCGTGCTGCGTCCGGAGCGGGAGGACGACCCGCGCATACGCAAAGGCATCGGTTCCTGGACCGAACTCGAGGCCGGCTTCACCTGGGCACAGGCGCAATCGCCTGGCGGCCTGGTGTTTCTGGAAAGCGACGTGCGCGCCTTCGCCAACCCGACGCGCCAGCAGAACATCCGCCTTGCCGCCCAGGACCTGGCTGCGAAGCTCTGCTCCCGCTGTCCACAGTGCGGTGTACCCGGGTTCTGGATCGTCGAACGCGTCCCGGGGCTGCCTTGCGAATATTGCGACGCGCCGACGCAGGAAGCGCTAGCCGATGTGCTGGGCTGCGTGAAGTGCCCGCATCGAGAGACTCGCGAACGCGCCCTCCGGCATGCCGACCC
>JBBSLL010000075.1:0-2005 GCA_038255255.1 Lysobacterales bacterium | reverse complement strand
GTTGCCGGTGGTCACGACCACCTGGTCGCCTTTCTTGATTCGGTTCATGTCTGCTTCCTCCGCTCAGAGCACTTCGGGTGCGAGCGAGACGATCTTCATGAACTTCTCGGAGCGCAATTCGCGCGTCACCGGCCCGAAGATGCGGGTGCCGATGGGTTCATGCTTGTTGTTGAGCAACACCGCAGCATTGCCGTCGAAGCGGATCAGCGAACCGTCGGCACGGCGCACGCCCTTGCGGGTACGCACCACGACTGCGTCGTAGACATCGCCTTTCTTGACCTTGCCACGCGGGATCGCGTCCTTGATCGACACCTTGATGATGTCGCCAATGTGGGCGTACCGGCGCTTGGAGCCACCGAGCACCTTGATGCACATCACTTCCTTGGCGCCCGAGTTGTCGGCGACGTCGAGATAGCTCTGGGTCTGGATCATGGCTGTCTCCCTTACTCGGCAGCGCGGGTGAGGATTTGCACCACCCGCCAGTTCTTGGTCTTGGACATCGGGGCGCACTCGGCCACGCGCACCAGGTCGCCCTGATTGCAGGCGTTCTCGGCGTCGTGGGCGTGGAGCTTGGTCGAGCGACGGATGTACTTGCCGTACAACGCGTGCTTGACCTGGCGCTCGACGAGCACGGTCACGGTCTTGTCCATCTTGTTGCTGACGACGCGGCCATCGACCGTGTGCAGCTTCTTGGTTTGTTCGGTCATCGCGGCTGTTCCTTACTTCTTCGCGCTGTTCGACAGCGTGCCGTTCGACAGCGCGCCCAGCAGCGTATTGACGCGAGCGATCTCGCGGCGGACACGGCGGGGTTCACTGGACTTGGACGGCGGCAACTGCCCCGTCGAATGCTGCATGCGCAACGCGAAGCGCTCCTTGTGCAGCTCGACCAGGTGGGACTTCAGCTCGTCCGCCGACTTCTGACGCATTTGCTTGAGTTCCATCAGCGCACCGTCCGGGTCACGAAAGTGGTGGTGACCGAGAGCTTGGCGGCGGCCAGGCGGAACGCCTCGCGCGCAGTCGTCTCATCGACGCCCTCGATTTCATAGATCATGCGACCGGGCTGGATCTGGGCGACCCAGTACTCGACGTTGCCCTTGCCCGAGCCCATGCGGACTTCGATCGGCTTCTTGGTGATCGGCTTGTCCGGAAACACGCGGATCCACATCTTGCCGCCGCGCTTCACGTAGCGGCTGATCGAGCGGCGCGCGGCCTCGATCTGGCGCGCGGTGAGCTGGCCATGGGTGGTCGCCTTCAGGCCGTATTCGCCGAAGCTGACGAGGTTGCCACTCCAGGCAAGGCCGTCGTTGCGGCCCTTGTGCATCTTGCGGTACTTGGTTCGCTTGGGTTGCAGCATGACTTAGTCCCTCGCTTCACGGTCGCGGCGCGGACCGCGCGGACGCTCGCGGTCGCCACGATCATTGCGATCGTTGCGCGGTGCGTTGTCGTCCGGCTTTTCCTGGCCAATCTGGCTGAAATCGAAAATCTCGCCCTTGTAGACCCACACCTTGATGCCGATGATCCCGTACGTGGTCTTCGCCTCGGCGAAGCCGTAGTCGATGTCGGCGCGAAGGGTGTGCAGCGGCACGCGGCCTTCGCGGTACCACTCGGAGCGCGCGATCTCGGCGCCGTTCAGGCGGCCGCCCACGTTGACCTTGATGCCCAGCGCGCCGAGGCGCATCGCATTGCCCACCGCGCGCTTCATGGCGCGGCGGAACATGATGCGGCGCTCAAGCTGCTGCGCGATCGACTCCGCGACCAGCTGCGCGTCGAGCTCAGGCTTGCGGACTTCGGTCACGTTGATGTGCGCCGGGACGCCCATCACGTCGCTCACTTCCTTGCGCAGCTTCTCGATGTCCTCGCCACGCTTGCCGATCACCACGCCCGGACGGGCGGTGTGGATCGTCACGCGGGCGTTGTTGGCCGGACGCTCGATCAGGATCTTGCTGATGCCGGCCGCGGCCAGCTTCTTGCGCAGCATCTCGCGGACCTTGATGTCCGCGATCAG
>JBBSLL010000074.1:0-2108 GCA_038255255.1 Lysobacterales bacterium | reverse complement strand
TGGCATCGGGGTGGACTTCGCTCGCAAGTACATCAGCCTGTTCGGCTTCGACGAGGCGGAGCTGCCTCCCAACCTGTCGATGTCGCTGGGAACGGCGTCGTTGACGCCGCTTTCGGTGGCACGCGGCTATGCGGTCTTCGTCAACGGCGGCTCGCGGGTCACGCCGTGGCTCATCGACGAGGTCAAGGACCGCGACGGCAACGTGATCTTCAAGGAGAACCCGGCAACGGCATGCCGTACGTGCGGGCGCCCGGGCGTGGCAGCAACGGCCCGGACGGGCAACGTGGTGGATGGCTTCAACCTCGGCCCCGCGCCAGGTCCATCCGCACCGGCAGCGGCAACGCCGTCCCCGGAGCTCAGGCAAGAACCGGAAGTTCCTTTCGATCCCGACGCTGCAGTCGCTCCGCGCGCCATCGATGAGCGTACTGCCTATCAGATGGTCTCGATGATGCGCGACGTCGTGCAACGCGGCACCGGAACCGCGGCCAAAGTGCTGGAGCGCGAGGACGTCGGCGGCAAGACCGGATCGACCAACGATTACCGCGACGCCTGGTTCGGCGGCTTTGGCGCCAACCTCGCCACGGTCGTGTGGGTGGGCCGCGATGATTTCCGCAGCCTCGGGAGGGGCGAATATGGTGGCCGTGCGGCTCTTCCGATCTGGATCGATTTCATGCGCAAAGCGCTGGCCGGGCGACCGGTAGCGAGCAACGACCCGCCCCAGGGGATGACTCAAGTGTACGTGAACAATTCGGGGCGACTCTCCACAGAGCCCAATGGTGGCGTGCCCGAGTACGTCAAGGTCGAGGACCTGGACCGGATGCAGACCTACGCCGATTTCGGCAGCGACGACGCCACCGCCAACGAGGAAGCGTTCGACATCTTCTGACTGATGGCAGCGAAACGGCGTCGCTCGGCTGCCTGTTCGCGGCGCGCCCGATCGGCTAGAGTCGGGCAACGTGCAGATGTGGAGGTGTCCCCATGCATCACGCCCGCCAGCATTCACAGACCCGCACGCGCGAACGCCGCCTGCGCCTGGCCCACGAAGCGGCACGGCTGATGGCCGAAGGCGGGATCCGCGACTACCACCAGGCCAAGCGCAAGGCGGCCGAGCGGCTGGGGATCCACGACGATGACTCGTTGCCCCGCAATCGCGAAATCGAGGATGCGCTGCGCCAGTACCAGCGCCTGTTCGTCGGTGAAGCCCACCACGTTGCCCTCGCAGTCCGGCGCCAGGCCGCGCTGCATGCCCTCGAGTTCTTTGCCGCCTTCCAACCGCGACTGGTGGGTCCGGTCCTGGAAGGCACGGCGGACGCCAACTCGCCTGTGCAGCTGCATCTGCACAGCGACGACGTGGAGTCCGTCGACAGGTGGCTAAGGGACCAGGGGATCCCCGCAGATCGTTACAGTCGCCGCGTGCGCCTCGATCGGGAGCGCGAGTTGGAGGTGGCTGCCTGGGTGTTCACTGCCGAAGACCTGCTCATCGACGTGGCGGTCCTGCCATATGACGCGCTGCGACAGGCACCCTTGTCGGTCCTGGACGAGCGGCCGATGAAGCGGGCTTCGCTGGCGCAGGTGCGGGAGCTCGTGGCCCAGAACGAAGTGGCGGACTACGACGCCGACACCACTCATCGCCTTCTTTGAATGCGCACCAAAGAAAAAGCCCCGCATTGCGGGGCTTTTTCCCTGCGGCCTGGATCGCCCTTCAGCGGTCTGCCGGATCCTTGTAGTCGCGCCGGTCGTAACCGGTATAGATCTGGCGCGGGCGACCGATCCTGGCTTCCGGATCGACCTGCTGCTCGAGCCAGTGGGCGACCCAGCCAGCGGTGCGGGCGATGGCAAACATCACGGTGAACATCTCAGTGGGGATGTTCAGCGCCTTGTAGATGATGCCGGAATAGAAATCCACGTTCGGGTACAGCTTGCGCTGCACGAAGTAGTCGTCCTTGAGCGCCGCCTCCTCCAGCCGCAGCGCAACCTCCAGCATCGGATCGTTGATGCCCAGCTCGGCCAGCACCTCGTGGGTCATCTCGCGGATGATCTTGGCCCGCGGATCGAAGTTCTTGTAGACGCGGTGGCCGAAGCCCATGAGGCGGAAGCCCGACTCCTTG
>JBBSLL010000073.1:0-2116 GCA_038255255.1 Lysobacterales bacterium | reverse complement strand
GCCAGGCGGATCGCCGACAGCGTCGCCTCGGTGCCCGAGTTGACCATGCGCACCATTTCGCACGAGGGCACCAGACGGGTGATGGTCTCGGCCATCGTCACCTCGGCCGGATTCGGCGCGCCGAACGACAGACCATTTCCGATCGAACGCGCCACGGCCTCGCGCACGTGAGGGTGGTTGTGCCCGGCGATCATCGGACCCCAGGAACCGATGTAGTCGATGTAGCGGTTGCCGTCGACGTCGAACAGCCAAGGGCCATCGGCGCGTTGCACGAAGAACGGTTCGCCCCCCACCGACTTGAACGCGCGGACGGGAGAGTTCACCCCTCCGGGAAGAAGCTTCTGTGCGCGCTCGAACAAGGCGTGGGACTGGTCGTGGTTCATGATGTTCTGGATCCTTGGTGACTTGCAGGTCCGAGCTTGCCCGGATGCTCCTGGTCTCTATTCCTCGTAGATCCGAGCTTGCTCGGATGCTCCCGATCCCCGCAAGAAGCCTCCGAGCAAGCTCGGATCTACAACGCAGCAATACATACGGGCCAGCCGGGATTTACATGGCAGCAGGCAGCACGGGCTACAGGAATGATCGACAGTAGGCGCGCACCGCCGCGACCGGGTCCGGCGCATCGAACACGCCAGAAATCACCGCGACCAGATCCGCGCCCGCGGCGACCAGCGAACCGGCATTGTCCGGGGTAATCCCGCCTATCGCCACCCGCGGCACTCCCAGCCCCGCCGCACGCGTCAACACGCTTGGTTCGGCGTGGCGGGTGGCGTGCTTGCTGCGGGTGGGAAAGAACGCGCCGAAAGCAACGTAGCTCGCGCCGGCCGACACTGCGCTGCGCGCCAGGTCCACGCTGTCATAGCACGAGGCCCCGACTATCGCGCCTGGTCCCAGCAGCAAACGCGCGGCGGCGATGTCACCGTCGTCCTCGCCAAGATGCACCCCCGCCGCGCCTGAATCGGCGGCCAGCTGCGCGTCATCGTTGATGATCAGCGGTACCCCGGCCCGCGCGCACAGCGCCTGCAGGCGGAGAGCCTGTTCACGCCGGAGCGCGGGCGGGGCGGACTTGTTGCGGTACTGCAGCCAGTGCACCCCAGCCGCCAGCAACGGCTCGACTTCTCCGAGCAGCTGCGCCGTATCGCCTCGATCCGGCGTGATCAGGTACAGGCCGCGGGGTCCAGGGGATGCAGCGGGCATGCGCAGGTTCATCGGCAACTTCCGGTGGACGTGGAGGAATGGGACAATGCCTGCCCGCTGCTTCCATTATCCGCCGATGACCGACTCGACCGACACCGCGTTCCGCACCTGGATGTGCGTGGTATGCGGATTCCTGTACCGCGAGGCGGATGGATTGCCGGAGGAAGGCATCGCGCCAGGGACCCGGTGGGCCGATATCCCCGACACCTGGACATGCCCCGACTGCGGCGTGACCAAGGATGACTTCGAGATGGTCGAGGTCGACTGACAACGACTGGTTCTGACCTGCAAGGCGGGCCGTGCGCGCGGGGTTTTATGACCGGTGCACGAAGAGCATCGCGGGCAGGGCCCGCTCCTACAGTCAATGCGTGCGTGAACGGCCGACGCTGAGCTCCACCACTCGCTCACGCAGCGCGCGCGCATCAGGCGCATCGGGCGCCAGGTGCAGATAGCGGGCCAGGTCGTGGCGCGCCCCCTGCCTGTGGTCCATGTTGAGATAGGCCAGGCCGCGGTCGCGGATCGCTTCGGGCTGGTCGGGTGAAAGCTTCAGGATCCGATCGGCGCTGCGCGCGGCGCGGTCCCACTGCTCGCCCTCGGCGTAGACCCCGTGCAGGTTGCGCAGCATGCGGATGAGGATTGACCGGTGGGTGGCCGGATCGAGGATGTGCATCAACGCATTGTCGTCGGGGATGTCCCCACCCAGGTGCGGCTTGGCGCGCTCGCGAAGCTCGTCCGCACCCAGCGGGCGGCCGCCGTTGAACGGGTCCATCACCAGGATGCCGTCGTCCACCGGCAAACGCACCAGGAAATGACCCGGGAAGGAAACGCCGTCGAGCGGCACGCCGAGGCGTCGCGCCACCTCGATCTGCACCATCGCCAATGAGATCGGGTTACCCAGGCGCCGCTCGAACACTTCGTT
>JBBSLL010000072.1:0-2130 GCA_038255255.1 Lysobacterales bacterium | reverse complement strand
GCTGCCGCTGAGCTCCACCAGTCGCTCGCGCAGCGCGCGTGCATCGGGCGCGTCCGGCGCCAGGTGCAGGTAGCGCGCCAGATCCTGCCGTGCGCCCTGCTTGTAATCCATGCTGAGGTAGGCCAGGCCGCGGTCGCGCATCGCTTCGGGCTGGTCGGGCGAAAGCTTCAGTATCCGATCGGCGCTGCGAGCGGCGCGGTCCCACTGGTCGCCCTCGGCGTAGACCCCGTGCAGGTTGCGCAGCATGCGGATCAGGATCGAGCGGTGCGTGGCCGGGTCGAGGATGTGCATCAGCGCATTGTCGTCCGGGATGTCGCCACCCAGGTGTGGCTTGGCGCGCTCGCGTAATTCCTCGGCGCCCAGTGGACGACCGCCGTTGAACGGGTCCATCACCAGGATTCCGTCGTCCACCGGCAGGCGCACCAGGAAGTGACCCGGAAACGACACGCCGTCGAGCGGCACGCCGAGACGGCGCGCCACTTCGATCTGCACCATCGCCAATGAGATCGGATTGCCGAGGCGACGCTCGAACACTTCGTTCAAGTAGCTGTTGCGCGGGTCGTAGTATTCGTCGTGGTTTCCGCTATAGCCGAGTTCTTCGAACAGGTGGCGATTGATCGCCGCCATCTTGAGTGGCCAGGGGTCGATGGCCTCGATCTCCGGACGCAGGTGCTCGGCGTGGCTCTGCGCGAGCGTGTCGTACAGGTCCGCGTCCAGCTCCGGATATTCATCACGCGCAATCAGAAGCGCAGTTTCGAGCAGCGGCACGGTATTGTCGGCGTGCGCCGCCAGCGAGCCCCAGTCGGGCAGTATCAGTTGGATCCCCATGCACGGAGATTGCGACTGATTTAAGACGAAATCAAGTGCTCACCGTCGCGGATTTAGGTTTGGGCCAAACTCTATTTCGTCGCCGTTCTCAAGGTTCAGTTTCGCGGCACTCCCGGCGTTCAACTCAAGCACGTAACGCGCGGGCTTGTTGCTCGGATACGAAGGGCATCGATTGCCGGCCGAGCACGGTGGAACGTCACGCTGCTGGGCCACCAGCTTGCCGTCGTCGTCGAAATAGAGGATGTCCAGCGCGATGCGCGTGTTCTTCATCCAGTACGCCTGCGGCTCTTCACGTTCATGGATGAAGAGCATGCCGCTGCCCGGATCCATCTGGTCGCGGAACATCAGGCCGCGCGCCCGCTCGGCATCATCGTCCGCCACCTCGACGCGGTAGCGCTGACCGCCCACTTCCACCCAGCTGTCGCTGGCGCTGGCGCAGCCGCTGAGGGCAGCGATGCAAAGCAACGATGCAGTACGGAGCAAGGACATGGAGGCGACTCGGCGGGGACTTCCCGCACCTTCGGCGACCGCAGGTGCCGGGTCAAGCAATCGGCGCGCGATAGCGGTGGCTGGGCAGTCCATGGCTTACAGCACGCGCGGCACGTCGCCGCCCACGATCACCACGTCGGCCGGCCGTCGTGCGAACAGGCCCACCGTCACCACGCCGGGAATGAGCGAGAGCTCGCGCTCCATCGCCACCGGATCCACGATCGACAGGCCGTGCACGTCGATGACGTCGTTGCCGTTGTCGGTGACCACGCCGTCTCGCCACACCGGCTGTCCCCCGGTCAGCGCGAGAATGCGCCGCGCCACCAGGCTGCGCGCCATCGGCAATACTTCCACCGGCAAGGGGAACCTGCCGAGCACCGGCACCTGCTTGGCGGCGTCGATGATGCACACGAATTTCGCACTGGCCTCGGCGATGACCTTCTCCCGGGTGAGCGCCGCGCCGCCGCCCTTGATCAGGCGCTTGTGCGGATCGCACTCGTCGGCGCCGTCCACGTACAGGGCCAGATCGCCAGTGTTGTTGAGTTCCAGCACCTCGATGCCGTGCGCGCGCAGCCGCTGCGTGCTCTGGTCGGAGCTCGAGACCGCTCCGTCGATGCGGTGCTTGATCCTGGCCAGCGCATCGATGAAGAACGCGACGGTGGAGCCGGTGCCGACTCCGACGATCATGCCGTCCTCGACGAACTCGATGGCTTTTTCGCCGGCAAGGCGCTTGGCTTCGTTCTGCGACACGTCAGGTTCCAATGATCAGGAGAGGGAAAGCAGGATCTTCCACTGCGCCGCGGTCACCGGCAG
>JBBSLL010000071.1:0-2391 GCA_038255255.1 Lysobacterales bacterium | reverse complement strand
GATCGTTTGCTTCCGTATCTCTGAGGACTGAAAAATGGCACGAGTCAAACGTGGTGTAACGGCGCGCCGCCGTCACAAGAAAATCCTGAAGCTCGCGAAGGGCTACTACAACGCCCGTCGCAAGGTCTTCCGCGTCGCCAACCAGGCCGTCATCAAGGCCGGTCAGTACGCCTACATCGGCCGCAAGCAGAAGAAGCGCAACTTCCGTTCGCTGTGGATCACCCGCATCAACGCGGCTGCCCGCATCAACGGCCTGAGCTACAGCCGTTTCATGAACGGCATGCTGAAGGCGGGCATCACCCTGGATCGCAAGGTGCTGGCGGACATCGCCGTGCATGACGCGGTGGGTTTTGCTGCGCTGGCCGAAAAAGCCAAGGGCGCACTCGCAGCGTAAGTCTGCGGATTCCGACGTAAGCGACACTGGCAGTCCATCGCCGAACACGTGGGGAAGGGCGCAAGTCCTTCCCCAGTGTTTTTTGGGGTTTCGTTCCGTGTAGCAGCGCCCCATGGGCGCGAGCCCTGCAACCGGCAATCGCGAGGCGAAGCTTGCGCCCATGGGGCGCTCCTACGGGCGACGTCGCTGGCTTCATCTTTGGGGTTGATAGTCCATGAGTGAAATCGAATCACTGACCCGGCAGGCGCTGTCGGAAATCGCGGCGGCCTCTGCGCCGGAGGCGCTCGAAGCGCTGCGGGTTGCGCTGCTGGGCAAGAGCGGCACCGTGACCGCGC
This sequence comes from Lysobacterales bacterium, assembly GCA_038255255.1. Classification (GTDB taxonomy): domain Bacteria; phylum Pseudomonadota; class Gammaproteobacteria; order Xanthomonadales; family Ahniellaceae; genus JBBQNY01. The sequence goes on along the minus strand of JBBSLL010000071.1, from coordinate 1,662 downwards.
AACTCAAGCAACTGGGGACCTTGCCGGCCGACCAGCGCAAGTCCGCCGGCGAAGCGATCAACGTCGCGCGCGACTCGATTTCCGGGGCGCTTGCCGCACGCAAGGCAGTGCTGGAAGACGCGGCGCTGGATGCAAGGCTGGCCGGTGAAAACGTCGATGTGACCCTCCCGGGACGCAACGGCAGTCGCGGCGGTCTGCACCCGATAAGCCGCACGCTGGAGCGCATCACCGACATCTTCGGGCGGCTCGGCTATGAGCTGGCAGACGGTCCGGAGATCGAGGACGACTGGCACAACTTCGAGGCGTTGAACTTCCCGCCGCACCATCCGGCGCGCGCGATGCACGACACCTTCTACTTCCCGCCTGACGGAAGCGGCGTGGCGCGCCTGCTGCGCACCCATACCTCGGGCGTGCAGGTGCGCTACATGGGAGACCACGCCCCGCCGCTGCGCATGATCGCCGCCGGCAAGGTTTACCGCAGCGACAGCGACCAGACCCACTCGCCGATGTTCCACCAGGTCGAAGGGCTGCTGGTCGACGAGCACTCCACCTTCGCCGACCTCAAGGGCACCCTTGCGGAGTTCGTGCGAACGTTCTTCGAGCGCGACTTCGAGATGCGCTTCCGCCCCAGCTATTTCCCCTTCGTGGAACCCGGGGCCGAGGTCGACATCGCCTGGCAGCAGCCCGACGGCGGCACGCGCTGGCTCGAGGTGCTCGGTTGCGGCATGGTGCATCCCAGCGTGCTGAGCAACTGCGGCATCGACCCCGAGCGCTATACCGGATTCGCCTTCGGACTTGGTGTGGAGCGCTTTGCCATGCTTCGCTACGGGGTCAACGACCTGCGTGCGTTTTTCGAGAACGACGTGCGTTTCCTGAGGCAGTTTGCATGAGGGTGGAGTGGGGAACCGGGAACGGGGTTCAGGGAACAGCGAATGGAGCGCCGAGCGCGCCCCGGCGCCTGCCCTGCTTCTGGCCTACCGCGCGCTTCCGCCAGTCCGAAAAGCCCCGTCCCCGGTTCCCGGTTCCCGCTGCTGCTCCCACTTTCTGGTCCTGCCCATGAAATTTTCTGAAAACTGGCTGCGCAGCCACGTCCCCACCAGCGCCTCGCGCGACGAGTTGACGGCGACGCTGACCGCCATTGGCCTCGAAGTCGAAGACGTGTCGGTAATGGGACAGTCGCTGGACAAGGTCGTGGTGGCGCGGATCGTCGAATGCAGGAAGCATCCGGAGGCAGACCGCCTGCAGGTGTGCAGGGTCGACGTGGGCGTGGGCGAGCCGCTGCAGATCGTGTGCGGCGCGCCCAACGCTCGCGCCGGCCTGCGCGCGCCTCTGGCCCTGGTGGGTGCGCAGGTGGGCGGCATCCACATCAAGGCCGCGACGCTTCGCAACGTCGACTCCAACGGCATGCTGTGCTCGGCGAAGGAGCTGGGCATCGACGCCGATGCGTCGGGCTTGCTGGAGCTTCCCGATGACGCTCCGATCGGCGCGCCGATCGCCGACTACCTCGGCCTGCCCGATGCCAGCATCGAGATCAAGCTGACCCCCAACCGCGCCGACTGTTTCAGCGTGCGCGGAATCGCCTATGACGTGGCCGCCGCCTTCGACAGCCAGGTGGTCGCGTTCGACGCGACCCCCATGCCCGCGCTGAACGATAAGGCGTTG
>JBBSLL010000070.1:0-2427 GCA_038255255.1 Lysobacterales bacterium | reverse complement strand
GTCAAGGAGCTGATACCCGACGACGCGCACCTGCACCGCTGGCTCGACATGGCCCGCGAACGCATCAGCTTCCATGGCCTGCCCGCGCGCATCTGCTGGGTCGGCCTGGGCCTGCGCCACAAACTGGGCTTGGCCTTCAACGAGATGGTACGAAACGGTGAACTGAGTGCGCCGGTGGTGATTGGTCGCGATCATCTGGACAGCGGCAGCGTCGCCTCGCCCAATCGCGAAACCGAAGCCATGCGCGATGGTTCCGATGCGGTCAGCGACTGGCCGCTGCTCAACGCGATGTTGAACGTGGCCGGCGGCGCGACGTGGGTCAGCCTGCACCACGGCGGCGGCGTGGGCATGGGCTACTCGCAGCACAGCGGCGTGGTGATCGTGTGCGATGGCACCCCGGAGGCCGACAAGCGGATCGCGCGGGTGCTGTGGAACGACCCCGGCACCGGGGTGATGCGGCATGCGGATGCGGGGTATGGGGTGGCGCAGGACTGTGCGCGGGAGATGGGGTTGAACCTGCCGATGGTCTAGCCTGAGCTGAACTCGGCACAAGGCAGTACGCCCTGTGTGACTGCAGAAGAGCGGTCATAGCAGCGGGACCGGTGGCTTCCTCCTTCGCGCCTAATGATTGTCCGCCGAAGCCAAGAATTTGCGTTAGACAGGTGCCCCTTTCGCGACAGTGTCGGTCTGTCAGCCGCGTGCGGCGGGGGTCGGGCGGCTCGGAGGCCCTTTTTCGCTGAGTGGAAGAGCAGAGGGACTCTCGAGCAAGAAAATTCCCGCGATACCCATTCACGACCGGCCTCGGGAGCCATCCAATGACAGAAAACAAGAAAATCATTGCCGTTGTAGGCGCTACAGGCGCACAGGGTGGCGGACTTGCCAGGGCTATCCTCGACGATCCCAGCGGTGGGTTCTCCGTGCGCGCGCTGACCCGGCATCCGGAGTCGGAGAAGGCGCTCGCCTTGGTAGCGCGCGGCGCGGAGGTGATAGCCGCCGATCTGGACGATGAGGCGTCGCTCACGCGCGCACTGCACGGCGCCCATGGCGCGTTCTTAGTCACCAACTTCTGGGAACACTTCTCGCCCGCCAGGGAAAAGATGCAGGCGAGCAATCTTGCACGCGCCGCTAAAGCCGCGGGTGTCAGGCACGTGATCTGGTCGACGCTGGAGGACACGCGCAAGTCGGTACCCCTGGACGATGCGCGTATGCCGACCCTGATGGAACACTACAAGGTCCCCCACTTCGACGCCAAGGGTGAATCCGACGCCTGCTTCACCGAGACCGGCGTGCCGACCACGTTCCTGCTGACGTCGTTCTATTGGGACAACCTGATCCACTTCGGCATGGCGCCGAAGGCCGGTGCCGACGGGGTGCTTGAGCTCGTGCTGCCGATGGACGACGCGAAGTTGCCGGGGATCGCTGCCGAGGACATCGGCCGCTGCGCTTACGGCATTTTCAGCGCGGGGGAACAGTTCGTTGGTCGCACTGTCGGCATCGTCGGCGAAGCGCTCAGCGGGGCGCAGATGGCGGCCGCGCTGTCTCAGGTGTTGGGACGCGAGGTAAGGCACGCGGCGGTGACGCCCGAACAGTACCGCCAGTTCGGTTTCCCGGGTGCCGAGGACCTGGGCAACATGTTCCAGTACAACCGCGATTTCGAGGCCCAGTATTGCTCAGCACGCGACGCGCAGCTTACCCGCAGGCTCAACCCGCGCGCGCAGGACTTCGCGCAATGGCTAAGCGCGAACTCGGCGCGCCTGCCAATCGAAGCTGACTGAGGCCGACAAAAAGGGCATGAACCAAGCCATTGCAGAACGACGCGCAGAACATGGACGCCAGACCGTGTCGCTTGTCTTCGAGGACGCTGGACATGCTTTAGGTGGCCGACGTCTAGGTCGACTCGGTGTTCGCGGTCTGGTTCGAATCGAAGTTCTCCTCGCCAGATGACAAGAACGAGACGCTGTACGTGTGGGCGAGGTTCGCGATGAACTTCCTGATGCGGCCGCTCGGGGTTGCGGTGCCGCTGGTGCAGGGCTTCGCAACCGGCGGCGAACACGCGAGACTCGGGCGATGATCGGAATGCAAGCGGTCCATGGACTGGCGGTCGCACTCGGCGTCGGTTTGCTGGTCGGCATCGAGCGCGAGCGCCGGCGGGATACGCTGGACCCGCCCTGGGCCGGCGTGCGGACCTTCGTGCTGGTTGCACTCGGTGGTGGCCTGTCCGCGCTGATCGGTCCCGTGGGGATCGCCGTGGCCGGCGCCTTTACCGCGCTTGCCGCGCTGGCGGCTTGGGCGCACGTCGCCTCGCGGGATCCCGGGTTGACGACGGTCTTCGCCATGCTGGTGGTGTTCCTGTGCGGCGCGCTCGCCCAGAGTGAACCCGTGCTGGCGGCCGGGAGCGGTGTGGTCGTGGTCGTGCTGCTCGCCACC
>JBBSLL010000069.1:0-2680 GCA_038255255.1 Lysobacterales bacterium | reverse complement strand
GAAGGACCTGACAGAGTCCGATGTCGAGAAGATCCGCGCACAGGTCGGCAAGTACACCGTCGAGGGCGACCTCCGTCGCGAGGTCGGCATCAGCATCAAGCGCCTGATGGATCTGTCCTGCTATCGCGGCCTGCGGCATCGTCGTGGCCTGCCGATGCGTGGCCAGCGCACGCGTACCAACGCGCGCACCCGCAAGGGACCCCGCAAGCAGATGAAGAAGTAGTCACTGACCAGAGCCGGTCCACCCAAGGGCGGCGACAGTTGCAGCCAGCAGACAGAGCGCGCGGCGCTCGAAACAGGAACTCATGAACAAGCCGGTCAAAGCAGCACCCAAGAAGAAGATACGTCGCGTCGTCACTGACGGAATCGCGCACGTGCAGGCTTCTTTCAACAACACGATCATCACGATCACCGATCGCCAGGGCAACGCACTTTCGTGGGCGACGTCCGGCGGCGCGGGTTTCCGTGGTTCGCGCAAGTCGACTCCGTTTGCTGCGCAGGTAGCGGCCGAAAAGGCGGGGCGTGCGGCGCTCGACTACGGACTCAAGACCCTGGAGGTCCGCATCACCGGACCAGGTCCGGGGCGCGAGTCTGCGGTGCGTTCGCTCAATGCCGTGGGATACCGCATCACCAACATCATCGACATCACCCCGATTCCGCACAACGGCTGCCGTCCGCCGAAGCGTCGCCGGGTTTAAGAGAACTGACATGGCTAGATATATCGGTCCAACCTGCAAACTCGCGCGCCGTGAAGGTGCCGACCTGTCGCTGAAGAGCCCGTCGCGCGCGCTCGATTCGAAGTGCAAGCTCGAACAGAAGCCCGGCCAGCACGGCGGCGCCGGCAAGCGCGTGCGCCTGTCGGACTACGCAGTGCAGTTGCGCGAGAAGCAGAAGGTCAAGCGCATCTACGGTCTGCTCGAAAAGCAGTTCCGCGGTTATTACGCCAAGGCGTCGAACCGCAAGGGCAATACCGGCGAGAACCTGCTCAAGCTGCTTGAAGGTCGTCTGGACAACGTGATCTATCGCATGGGCTTCGCGGTCACCCGCGCCCAGGCGCGCCAGCTGGTTTCGCACAAGTCGATCCGCATCAATGGCAAGTCGGTGAACCTGCCTTCTTATCAGGTGAAGCCGGGCGACGAGATCGCCGTGTCCGAGAAGGCGAAGAGCCAGCTGCGGATCCAGGAAGCATTGACGCTTTCCTCGGAGATGGACCTCGCCCCCTCGTGGGTCGAGGTTGACTCCAAGAAGATGAGCGGCGTGTTCAAGGCATCTCCGGACCGCGCGGATCTCCCGTCCGACATCAACGAGAACCTGATCGTCGAGCTCTACTCCAAGTAAGCAGCCCCTGAACCAGGTTCAGGGCACCTGCAGAATTTGTTCGGTGCAACGTCGCACTTTTCGCAAGATTTCCAGGAGCGCAAGCCCCAATGGCTGGTAACGCAAATTCGGTGCTGCGTCCGCGCGGCATCACATCAGAAAGACTGTCGATGCACCGCGCCCGCGTGGTGGTCGAGCCCCTCGAGCGTGGCTTTGGCCACACCCTCGGCAATGCGCTTCGTCGCGTGCTGCTGTCGTCCATTCCTGGCGCCGCGATCGTGGAAGCCGAGATCGACGACGTGCTGCACGAGTACACGACGCTCGAGGGCATGCAGGAAGACGTGATCGAGGTGATGCTCAACCTCAAGGATGTCGCGATCCGCCTGCACAACGTCGAAGAGACCACGCTCACCCTGTCCCGCAAGGGCCCGGGCGTCGTGACGGCAGCGGACATCCAGGTCGACCACAACGTGGAGATCGTGAATCCCGAGCACGTCATCGCGCACCTGACCAAGGAAACCACGCTGTCGATGCGCCTCAAGATCGCGCGCGGCGTCGGCTACCAGCCGGCAGTGGCTCGCCGCAAGCCGGACGAAGAGTCGCGTCCGATCGGTCGCCTGCAGCTCGATGCTTCGTTTTCGCCCATCCGCCGCGTGTCGTTTGAAGTCGACAGCGCGCGCGTCGAGCAGCGCACCGATCTCGACAAGCTGATCCTCGACATCGACACCAACGGCACGGTTGAAGCCGAGGATGCGGTCCGCAAGGCTGCCGACATCCTCGCCGACCAGCTGTCGGTGTTCGGCGACTTCACGCGTCGCGAGTCGTCCGTGGTCGCGCCGGCCGTCAGTGGCGTGGACCCGCTGCTTCTGCGTCCGATCGACGACCTCGAGCTGACCGTGCGTTCCGCCAACTGCCTCAAGGCGGAAAGCATCTACTACATCGGCGATCTCATCCAGAAGACCGAAGTCGAGCTGCTCAAGACCCCCAACCTCGGCAAGAAGTCGTTGACCGAGATCAAGGACGTGCTGGCGCAGCGTGGACTCAACCTCGGCATGCGTCTCGACAACTGGCCGCCGCCGGGCCTGTCGCACGGCATGCAGATCGGCTAAGCCCTGTGAACTTGCGTAGCTTGCCCTTCGCGGGGTGGAGCGCGCCGGTTCAAGCAACAGAACCAAGGAAAACGTGTCATGCGCCACATGAATTCGGGCCGCAAGCTCAACCGCACCAGCAGTCACCGCAAGGCCATGTTCCAGAACATGGCCACGTCGTTGATCGTGCACGAAGCCATCCGCACCACCTTGCCAAAGGCCAAGGAACTGCGTCGCGTGGCCGAACCGCTGATCACGCTCGCCAAGGTCGACGG
>JBBSLL010000068.1:0-2932 GCA_038255255.1 Lysobacterales bacterium | reverse complement strand
GACGCGCGCAGCACGTCGATCGCGGCGCCGTATTCGATGCGCTCGAACGGCTGTGCCACGAACTGTTCCAGCCGCGTCACCGCGGACTTCTCGACGCGCTCGGCGAAGAACGCCATATCGTCGGCGCGTTCCTCCAGCACGGCGCGGAAGATGTACTTGAGGAATTCTTCCGCCAGGGTGGCATTGTCGTCGAGGTCGGCGAAGGCGATCTCGGGTTCGATCATCCAGAATTCGGCCAGATGCCGGGCAGTGTTGGAGTTTTCCGCCCGGAAGGTCGGGCCGAACGTGTAGACCTTGCTGAGCGCCAGGCAGTACGCCTCCACATTGAGCTGCCCCGAGACCGTCAGAAAAGTCTCCTTGCCGAAGAAGTCGCGCGAAAAGTCGATGGCGCCGGTTTCCGTGCGGGGCAGGTTGACCAGGTCCAGCGTGGACACGCGGAACATCTGGCCGGCACCTTCCGCGTCGGAGCTCGTCACGATCGGGGTATTGATCCAGTAGAAGCCCCGCTCATGGAAAAACCGGTGGATCGCCTGCGCGATGCAGTGCCTGACCCGGGTGACTGCCCCGAACAGGTTGGTGCGTGGCCGCAGATGCGCGACTTCCCGAAGGAACTCGACGGAGTGCGCCTTGGGTTGTATCGGGTAGGTCTCGGGGTCGTCCACACCGCCGATCAGGGCAAGGGTGTCGGTCTGGATCTCAAATTTCTGACCCTTGCCCTGCGAGGGGGTCAGCCTTCCGCGGGCGACCACCGCGCAACCCGCCGTCAGGTGCATCACTTCGGTCGCATAATTGTCGAGCGTCGCAGGCGCCACCAGTTGGATCGTGTCGAAGCATGACCCGTCGCTCAGGGCAATGAAGGACAGCCCGGCCTTGGAATCGCGGCGGGTGCGTACCCAGCCGCGTACTTCCACTTCCGTGTTTTCCGCGACCTTGCCTGACAATGCATCCCGCACGCTCACCCACGCCATTCGAAGTTCCCCACCAACCGAGGCGGCAAGGATAACGACGCGCGCCCCGGCTCGCTCGTCCCCGCTGCGAGATGATGGTTGAAGCCACGGCGATTGAGCCCCATCCTAGACGCGAGTCCCCGCAGCGAATCCCGATGTCCATCACCTTGACCCCCGCAGCACGCCAGAGGGTGCGCACTTTCCTGCTCGGCAAGGGCGAGGCCCTTGGCCTTCGCCTTGGCGTGAAGCGAAGCGGCTGTTCGGGATGGAGTTACGTGGCCGAGGTCGCGGACTCCGTCCGCGACGACGACACCCGCTTCGACGAAGACGGCATCTCGGTATTTGTCGACGCGCAGGCGCTCGAGTTGCTCGACGGGATGGAAGTCGACCTCGAACGCGACGGACTCAATTCAAGGTTCGTGTTTCGCAATCCGAACGTCACCGCCGAGTGCGGTTGCGGCACCAGCTTCACGACCAGCGCCGAACACGCCTGACCCAGCGGCCACAGTGCCGTTGAAAACGTTCCTGTAACGTTCTCTTTGCGTCCTTATTACGTACGCATTTTGGTGCCGCCCCTGCAGCGCGCGACGGCATTTCCTATCGGTTCTCTAAGATTTCACAACTCCGAGGGACGAATAGGGCGACTTCAGGTTGAGGCCGGAAGCCCCCGCGCCGTATCATGGCGGCGCCACGGCGAGTGTGTCGCGGCCCTTGCTCCACCGCATTTTCGACGGGGAGCCATACGTCCGAGAGGAGTTTTCATGCGTCACTACGAAGTAGTGTTTCTGGTCCACCCTGACCAGAGCGAACAAGTCCCCGCGATGATCGACCGTTACAAGTCGTTGATCGAAGGGGACGGCGGCAAGGTGCATCGATTGGAGGACTGGGGTCGCCGTCAACTGGCGTTCCCGATCCAGAACCTGGCAAAGGCGCATTACGCGATGCTCAACATCGAGTGCTCGCAAACCGTGCTGGACGAGCTGGTCTCGTTGTTCCGCTTCAACGACGCGGTGCTGCGTCACCTGGTCATGGTCCGTCCGGGCCCCGACACGGAGATGAGCGCGATCATGAAGCAGAAGGACGAAAAGCCGGAACGCCGTCGTCGTGACGACGAGGGCGATGGCGACATGCGTCCGGAACGACCGGACCGCGCGCCGCGCGCGTTCGACAACCAGCCTGATGCTGCCTCCGCCTAAGGGAACCGATCATGTCCAAATTCTTCCGCCGCAAGAAATATTGCCGCTTCACCGCCGAGGGCGTGACCGAGATCGATTACAAGGATCTCAACACGCTGCGTCAGTACGTCACCGAGACCGGCAAGATCGTGCCCAGCCGCATCACCGGCACGAAAGCCCGTTTCCAGCGCCAGCTCGCGACCGCCATCAAGCGCGCGCGGTTCCTGTCGCTGATGCCGTACACCGACAACCACTGAGGCGGACTGAACCATGCAACTTATTTTGTTGAGCAAAGTTCCGAACCTCGGTCGACTGGGTGACAAAGTCACCGTCAAGCCGGGATTCGGTCGCAACTATCTGGTGCCGCAGGGCAAGGCAGTTCCTTGCACCCCGGCCAACATCGCGGAGTTCGAAGCCCGTCGCGCGGAATACGAAACCAAGGCCAAGCAGGGTATGGCCGAAGCGGAGTCGCGCCTCGTGGGATTCGCCGATGCGATGGTCACTATTCGTGCCAATGCCAGTCAGGAGGGCAAGCTCTACGGATCCGTCGGACCGCGTGAGATCGCCGAAGCCTTGACCGCCGCCGGGATGGCTGTGGACAAGGGTGAGGTGCTCATGGGTGAGGGCGCGATCCGTCACACCGGCGAATTCGATGTCCAGATCGAGCTGCACGCGGACGTGCAGGCGAAGGTCAAGGTCATCGTCGTCGCGGGTTAGGGTAACGGCCGAATTTCTGCCCGGCTCCGGCCGGCGGATGCTGCTAATGGAACTTTAGAAGGCGCCGTCTAGACCCCGGCGCCTTTTTTTTGT
>JBBSLL010000067.1:0-3327 GCA_038255255.1 Lysobacterales bacterium | reverse complement strand
GGCTTCGTCATCGGATCATTGCTCCTTATGGGTGAGCGTTGAGTCATAACCCCAAGCGACGGACAAAACAACGTAAAAATTCCACACCGGATACGAAAACGGGGTCAGGTTGACTTACCGGGATATAGCCCTCGACCCGGTGGACCGCTTCGCCTAGGTCACCTCGGCCGGAAGCGATTCCTGGCCTCGTTTGCCGCGTCTTCGTCGCCTGATTCCGCCGATTCGTCGCACGCTGCTTGTCGCAGCACTGGCTCAGGCGGCACCGTGCCCCTCGCCGCGGATCGAAGCGCGCCACTCGCTCCTCGCGGAGGCGCGGACGCTGCGGCATCGACATTCCCCCGGAGCGCCGGATGCCCGCTGTTGCCCTGTATTCGCCCGAACCCGCCCGCGGCTGGTTGCCCTGGATCTGGCTGGTGCCGATCCTGATGATCCTGTTCAACGCGGTACCGGTGGTTGCGCTGGACGGATGGATGCAGTCGCGGCAGTGGTCCACGCCGCGCGGCGACCCGATCGGCCTTGCAGGCTTGCATGCGCTGCTGTGGATCGGTTTCGTGCCGACGCTGCTGTTGGTGCTTGCGTGGGTGCGGTTCGTCGAGCGCCGTTCGATGGCAAGCATCGGCCTGACGGCGGCGGCGCCGCTGAAGACGTTCCTGCAGGGGCTGGCCATCGGCATGGGCACGATCGCGCTGGTGGTATCCGCGATCTGGGCAGCCGGCGGCCTGCAAGCCACGGATTTCGGACCGGCCTGGCAATCGCCGCAAAGCCTGCTGCAGATCGCACTGCTGTTGCCGGGTTTCGCGTTCCAGTCCAGCGTGGAGGAGGTGATCTTTCGTGGCTGGATGCAGTCGGTGCTGGCCCGCAAGGCGGGCGTTGCGATGGCGGTGTTGCTGGTGGCGCTCACCTTCACCCTTCTGCACTTCAGTCCGAACCAGCGGTGGCTGGTCGTGCTGAGCAGCTTCCTGTTCTCGTTGTTCGCCTCCGCATGGTCGCTGCGGACCGGCAATGTCTGGGGGGTGATGGGATGGCACGCGGGCTGGAACTGGCTGCTGGCGACCGGGTTCGAGTTGCCGGTGACCGGCATCGATGCGCAACTGCCGGCCTTGCTGGTGGCGTTGCAACCGCAGGGCGCGGACGCGCTGACCGGTGGCGCCGAGGGTCCGGAAGGCAGCTATCTGTGCAGCATGTTCTTCATGCTGGCCATTGCGTGGATAGTGAAAACGCAGGCAAAACGGGGTCAGTCTCACTTACCAAGCCGGGCTACTCGGGCGCGTTAGTGACTCATCGTCTACGATAGGAGCACGACCGCTCTGCGCGGAAATTACAGGGGAATGGGATGAGACTTTGGGGCGCATGTCTTGTCGCGCTGGCGCTTTTTCCAGACACCAGCCTTGCGGCCAAGGGCCTGACCGAGGAGTACCGCAGTACGGATCAGGTCTATGAGGGTTCGGGTCAGACGCGTGGCCAAGTAGAGACCAGCACGACGCGCATGCTCGAGATCGACCGCGTGGTGCGGGCGGAGATGGAGCGACAGAAAATTCCCGGCGTTGCCGTCGGCATCGTCGATCGCGGGGTCGTCACCGCGCGGGGGTACGGATTCGCCAACGTCGAACACGGCGTGCCAGTGACAGACCAGACGATTTTCCAGTCTGGGTCGCTGGGCAAGATGTTCACCGCCACTGCGGTCATGCTGCTGGTGGAAGACGGGAAAATCGCGCTCGCCGATCCACTCACGAAGTACTTCCCAGCCGCGCCGGCGTCGTGGCAGAAGCTTACGGTTCGCCATCTGCTGACGCACACCTCCGGCATCCCCGACTACACCACGGACACCTTCGACTATCGGAAGGACTACACCGAGGAGGAGCTCGCGAAGTTCGCGTTCGCGATGCCGCTCGAATTCGCGGCGGGCTCGCGTTGGAACTACAGCAACACGGGCTATGCGCTGCTGGGCTTCATCGTGCACAAGGCGTCGGGCCAGTTCTACGGCGACGTGCTGGCGAAGCGCGTATTCGAGCCGCTGGGCATGACGACGGCGCGCATCATCACCGAGGCCGACATCGTGCCGAACCGCGCTGCCGGCTACCAACTCGTGGACGGGCAACTCAAGAACCAGGATTGGGTGGCGCCGAAGCTCAACACCACCGCCGACGGCTCGCTGTACTTCTCGATGCGCGACCTCATCCTGTGGGAAGCCGCGGTAAAGCGCCGTGCGCTGCTGAAGGCAGAGAGCTGGGCGCAGATCCTGACGCCGGTGCAACTCAACAGCGGAAAAAACTATCCCTACGGTTTCGGATGGGTCATCGAGGAGCGAGGCGGAATGCCGCTACAGCAACACGGTGGCTCCTGGCAGGGCTTCAAGACGCAGTTCTCGCGCTTTTTGGGCAACGATCTCTCGATCATCGTGCTCGCAAACCTGGCGCAAGCCGATCCTGCGCGTATCGCCGACGGAATCGCCAAGAGCATCGATCAGCGGCTTGCGGTACCGGCGCGTACTGCCATCCCCGCCGCTGAGCCGCTGGTAGCGGCCAAGCTGCAGCAGACGCTCGACGCACTCCGCGCAGGAACGCTCACACCAGCCGATCTCGCGTACGCGCGCGCCGGCTTTTTCCCCGCGGCCGCTGAGTACTACAAGAAGGAGCTGATCAAACTTGGTCCGCCTACGAAGTCAGTACTGCTGGAACGGCGCGAGGTCGGCGACGACTGGATGTATCTGTACGAGATCACGTTCGGCGAACGCGTGTACCACGCGCGGCTGGGGCTCGCACCGGAGGGCCGCGTGTCGCAGTTCGCATTGCGTCCCGAAATGTAAAAGAGAAAACGGGGCAGGTTCACTTATCCCCTTGTAGCCGTTGATTTGGCCGGCCGATGCTCACGCCCGCAAGGCTGGTGTTGGAACTCGGAAGCTGGTCGATGTCGGCAGTACACGCGCTGGTGGCGACCACTCCGCCTGGGATGCTTGCCAGCAAAAAAGGTGTCAGGGACCATTTCTGTTCTCTGACCCCTTCGGGGTCCATTCGATGCTACTTGCGGATATCCAGCAGCTCGACCTCGAATACCAGTGACGCCCCCGGCGGAATGACCTTGCCGGCGCCGCGTGCGCCGTAACCGAGTCCCGACGGGATCTGCAGTTCCCGCTTGCCGCCGCGCTGCATGCCCGCGATGCCGTCGTCCCAGCCGCGGATGACGCGGCCGGTGCCGAGGCGGAACACCAGCGGTTCGCCTCGGTCGCGGGAGCTGTCGAACTTCTGGCCGCGCTTGTCGGGCGCCTTCTCCTCGTAGAGCCAGCCCGTGTAGTGCACGCTGACTTCGTCGCCGGCGATCGCGGGAGCG
>JBBSLL010000066.1:0-3770 GCA_038255255.1 Lysobacterales bacterium | reverse complement strand
GTGCCATCCACAACGACGAGATCGCTTTGCCCGCTTGCGGGGGTGCTCGTGCCGACGGAAGCAATGCGACCGTCGCGGACAACGACATCACGCCCTGTCACCACCTGGCCGCTCCGCACATCGACCGTGGCGACATTCCTGACCATGAAATCACCACTGACGCCGGGACGCGGCGTTTCGGGCAACGGCGAGTTAACCAATACCGCCAGTACAACCGCAAGCGCGATGGCCAGCCCTGCGATTATCTTCAGTAATTTCCGGATCATGCGGGAAACCTCACTGCTGCACAGGGGCCGCCATCATTGATATGACCGGTGCACAGAGCGCCACTGAAGCGGTCCCACTCGATCCGGCTGGCCCGCTCGACTTCAGTCTGGTCGGTGAGCAGGGCACTCGACTTAACGTCGACGATCGTCACCTTCGACAACGCGAATGGCTGGATCGAACGCGGGAACTGTGGTCGTTTGCGGGGCGACCGCAGACCAGCGACGAAGGCGACGACCGGAAGGTCAATCAGCAGCGAAATCCCGTTGCCGATGAGCTTCTGGGTGCGGTGAGAGGTAGTCATGTGGATCCTTCAGGAGGCGCCGTCGGTCGATGGCTGCAGGTGGATGCGTGTGGTCGTCGAGCCGTTGGTTTCTTCGACGTCGACGGTCCAGCGGATTCGTTGTGCGAGGCGTCGCACGATCTCCAGACCGAAGCCGAATCCTCCCGGCTCGAGCTCAAGGCGCAAGGAATTGGTAATCGTCAATAATCCCGCGCCGCCATGAATCAAGATGGGACCGCAGGCGCCGTGCTGGATCGCGTTGAGAAGCAGGTTGGCGAGGATCGATTCGACGATTTCGTTCGGCCCCCGGACGGTGAGCGAGGGTGGGACGTCGACCTCGATAATCTGCCCGGCCTGCGCGGCAAGCGGGGAAAACTCCTGCGCCAGACGGCGGACCAAGGGAAGTAGCGACGTACTGGCCGAAAGGTCTGGAACGCGGTCGGTCGCCAGCCAGAGGGCAGCCTGGCTCGCCCGCGTCAGCCGCGCGAGTGCGCGCTGCAGGCGCTCAAAGGCGGCAGGGTCGTCGCGCTGCTCCGCAAGTAGCGCGAGGCTCGTCTCAGCCGACTGAAGCGGCGTCCGCAATTCGTGACCCAGGTACGCAAGTGTTTGGCGTTCATTCTCCACGGCCGCGAGCTGCGTCTCCCAGACGTGGGCATGTATGACCAGCAAGTGCTGGAACTCGAGGATCTGCTGAGCTTCGGCCAGTTTCCGCAGTCGCTCGGGGTGCGGGCTACGGCGCACGTCGTCGACCAGGTGTGCGGCCTGTCTGGTCACGCGACCGACAAACGCCCGCGCGAGGCCTGCGGCGGCGAGCAGCGTCGCGACCGTGAGCCCCAGGACGAACAAGAAGCCCGTCCCAAGACGCGGGGACACGGTCAGCTGATCGGTCACGTCATAGACGACGGCCAGCCGCCCCTCATTGGGCGTATCGACGAGCAGGATGTGCGCGTAGCGTTGATCGGCGCGGCGCATCTCGAACGGTTTACCCACGTCGTTGAACGGTAACCGCGCATGGATGTCGAGCGGCACTTGATCCACGGGGTAGACGGAGAACTCCGGGGGGAGCCGCGCCATGGCCGAGGACGCAGACGCAATGGAATGCGCCGCCGCCTCAAGCCGGCGGTCGATAAAGCTGTCCTCCAAGCGGAACAGCAACAGCAGGCCGGCCAAGGCGAAAAGCCCTGCGACGCACGTCGCAAACGCCATCCACTCGCGGGTCAGGAGCGCTTTGAGACTACGCGCCGGCATGGCCCGCACCAAAGCGATAGCCGAAGCCGCGGACAGTTTCGATAAGCGGTGAGCCGAAGGCATCGCTCAGTATCTGGCGCAGCTCGTAGATGTGCATCCGCAGCGGGTCACTGGCGGGCGGCATTTCGCCCCACAACAGTGCATTGAGCTCGTTGCGCGTCACGTTTCCGGGGCTTGCCTGCATGAGTCGGCGGAGGATGAGCACGGCCGTGGCGTTGAGCGCGACCCTGCCGCCGGGGCCGGTTAGCAGCCCGGCTTGCGGGTCGAGGTTGAAGTCACCCGCTCGAACACCCAAGCCGCCGGCAGCTGGAACATGGCGCGCCAGCGCTTTGACCCGCGCGAGGAGCTCGGCCGGGGCGAATGGCTTGACCATGTAGTCAATGCCGCCAGCCTCGAAGCCGCGGAGCTTGTCCTCCAGCGCGCCGCGAGCGGTGAGAAAGAGGACCGGGGACCGCAAGCCCAGGTCCTTCAGTTCCCGGCACAGGGCGACGCCATTGCCATCTGGCAGCTGTACGTCCAGCACGACGACATCGAATGTGGCATTGCACGCAAGGCCGCGCGCTTCCCGGGCGGTGTACGCGAAGTCCACCGACACCCCACGCTGCTCGAGGTAGGCCCCCAGACCGGCCGCGACATCGAGGTCGTCTTCCACCAGCAGTACACGGACAGGCGCGGGGCTCAAGGTCATGGCGTGATTATTAGTGCGCCAGCAGCTGCAAGCGGTAGGCCTCGCCTAGCCGGCCTTCCATTACGGCAATGACGGCGTGCATCAGCACGAGCCGCTTGTCGGTCCCACCCATTTGATCGCGCACGCTGGCCGCGGCATCGGTACCCTCACGGTGGAACGCCGCGACAACCGCAACCCCGCGTTCCTCGCGGGTCATTTTGCGGGCCACCGGCTGGTGCCCCAGCGCCCGGATCATCCCCTCGGCGACTGACCAGGTCGACCATGGATTCTGCCCCGTCACCAGCCGGCCGTCGACTACCGTGTAGTCCAGATACTTCGGCCCTGTGCTGAACGTACCCGCTTTGACGCTTAGAGCGTCCTCGAGCAGAAACGGGAACACCTCGCGGGCGTTCTTCATCAGAAAGAGCTCTTCCTCGTTGGTAAAGCCGGTTACATGCTTGGATTCCAGCAGTTGCCGCCCGCTGGCGAGCGTTACATCTATCAGCGCTGCAGGCCCATGGCACACGGCGCCGACCACACCGCCCGCGTCGTAGATAGACGCGACCACCCGCTGCACCGCGGGGTTGCGCGGGAAATCGAACATAGTGCCCTTTCCGCCGACGAAGTAGACCCCTGAATACCGCGAAGGATCCACATTAGCGAGCGTCAAGGTATTCGATAGGCGCTTCTGGGCTTCGACATCGTTGATGAATGCGTAGTCGACATCGATGAGTTCGTCGTCCATACGCACGGGCGGGCGCCCCCCCTTGGGGCTCGCGATCTCGACGTCGAAGCCATTCGCCACGAATGTGTAGTACGCGCGAGACAATTCGGTAAGTTCGAGCCCAGCCGCCCCGTCCTCGCCCCCCTTCGCGCTACTGGTAACAACCGCGAGGATGCGCCCCCGCGATGCCGGCCGCGTGCCCTTGAGCATCGTCAACTCGTTCGGAGTCGTCTGCGCGTTGGCCAGGGGTTGGCTGCCCAGGTCCAAGCTGTGGATGTAGCCAGCGCCCATGCACCCGAGTAGCGCCACGGACAGCAGCGCTGCCCCCAGTAATCTCTTGGTTCGCTTACCCATGCCCCGTCCTTTCCGTTGTCGTTGGGGCAACGCTAGGGCAGTCTTGTAAACCCAACATCAGGCGCCGCCTGATCTGCGGTTTACCGTCGTTAGCTGGGTCAGGGCGCGCTGGACGCGTGGTCGCCCCGCCGGACTAGCGCGTGGGTCTTCATGCAAGGTCCGCTTCTGGCCGAGAGCGGACGTGCCGCGCTACCGCCGGTACGCCACCCAGCCCTTTAACATAAGATAAG
>JBBSLL010000065.1:0-3879 GCA_038255255.1 Lysobacterales bacterium | reverse complement strand
GTCCGACGTCTTCAATTACATCGAGATGTTCTACAACACCCGGCGACAGCATGGACACAACAACGGGCTGTCCCCGGTAGAGTTCGAAAAACAGCAATCACAGTGAGGCTTCGATGTGTCTACAGAAGCCGGGGCGATTCAAACTGCAGACGTACTTCGCACCCACACCCGGGCTTGATATCGACTACGCCGCGAGTATTGGACTGCGCGGCGAAACCATGCAGTACGTCGACATCGAATACTGCTGGATTCCAAACCACGAGGACATCGGCAACCGGCTCAACCCTGAGGACGGCCAGACGCCTTTCTTTAACATAAACAACCCCAACCACTTCGGCGCGTGCAGTCACGGCGCCGGCGCCACTGGCGCATTGAGCGCGGTGCAGAACGCGTTTGGCGTGAAAGGGATGGTGCCCAACGCGTTCGCCAGGGTTCATTCTGAACTTGTGGAGGCTCCTCCACCCGATGGCCTCCGGTCACGCCGTGCAGAAGCCATCTGCACCGCCCAAAAATCGACCGAGGCGGGAGACGTCTTGATGCTGGAAATGCAGCAGTGCTCGTTCTTTTGTAACTCGACTTGCACCAACTGCGGGGTTCCTGCGGAATTCGAAAATGGCGTGTGGATCGCCACAAAGATGGCGACCGATGCCAACCGGGTGGTCGTCGCCGCCGCCGGCAACGGCGGGAAGGATCTGAACGGCCCGTTCTTCGCACAATATGTCCAGCGGGGTGATAGCGGTGCGATCATCGTTGGCGCCGGTACCAACTCGACTCGCGAGCCGCTCTCGTCCAGCACTCACTATATTTGTACACAAGGAAACTGCGGCACCCGCGTGCATATGCAAGGGTGGGGCGAGGGGATAGCGACCCACGGCTACGGCTTCCTGTTCTATGGGGACAACTCCTTCAATCGAACCTACTCCGCGACGTTCGACGGTACGAGTGGAGCCACGCCGCTGGTCACCGCCGCTGCTCTGCTTACGCAACAGCGGGCAAAGTCGGCACTCGGTGGCGTGATGACGCCTCGAGAGCTGCGAAGCTACCTGGTGGCGACAGGCACGCCACAGGCACCGCACGCACGAAAGATTGGTCCGCTGCCCGACATGCGGGATGCCATCGATCGAATCCTCGAGGCGGATGTCGGTGTTGGCGCAGGTATCGCCGGTTCGGTCGTCACCATTCCGGTCACTAACTTGGGACCCAGCAGGGCTCGGCAACTGGCAGTCGACATCGATCTGTATTCTGCGAGCGTCGTGAGTCTCACGTTCAACAGCACCGGAGGAGCGGTGTGTACCGGACGGCCACCACCTCCCGGCGTCGAGTGCGCGGGTCAGTGCAGTTATTTACGCTGTAATTACCCGGCGCTGCCGGCCGGTGAGAGCTTCCTGACGTGGTCTTGCGACAGCGGCCCGCCGTCGCCTACGTTCACCGTCACTGCAACAATTGTGAGCGGATCGCATTTCGACCCGAACCCGGCCAACACGGCGGCGACACATACCGGTCCGCTCGCGTGTAGCCCCCTGATGTGATGGGCGCATTTGCTCCCGGTCTGCGTTTATGGATTGTGGCGACGATCTTGCTAAGCAGCACGGTTGCCGCCCAGCCCTTTGGTTCGCTTTCCGGGTACCGCGCAGTTGAATACCCCGGTCCCGGCTTTGACTTCAACACTCCGGGCGACGTGGTGCGAGAGCTCGGGGACATCGATGGCGACGGCTTCACCGACTACGCGATCGGCTCGCCGCAGGCGACTTTTCGCGGCCGGGGCGGCGTGGGCGTGACTTATGTTATTTACGGCTCACGCGAGCCGCTTGGCTTTCCCCTGGAGACCCTGTCGCTGGCGCAAGGCGGCGACGGGCGTCGTGGCTTCGTCATTGGCAACGCGGTTGTTCACGGTTCCACACAGGGCGGGGCCACTGTGGGTAGTCTGGCTCCGCTCGGCGATGTCGATGGCGACGGATACGACGACTTTGCGCTTGGCGATTCTGCGCAGCCCCGGCCTGGAGTTGGGGCGGGCGTCTTATACCTTTTCTACGGCGGCCCCAGAACGCCGACCGCGGTGCCGTTTCCGGCCGAGGTTGATTTACTCGAAGCGGCGAACAGTGCATTGGGTGATCGCGTTGTGCGCGTACCTGCGCGAGAGGGTGTTGGCTTGTACACCAAGAACGTGACCGGAATCGGCGACTTCAATGACGACGGCAAAGCCGACTTTGCCGTGGGGAATTCGGGGCTGCCACCGTACGAGGCAGGGGCGGTCGACATCCATTACGGACGCGACCAGCGCGGGATCGGCGAGCCCGACGTGGTGCTACGGGGCGAGACCGATCCCGCAGGTTTCGCGTTTTTCGGATTCAACGGACTCGTCGGGGGGCGCGACTACAATGGTGATAGCGTTCCGGACCTCATGGCATGCAGCAAGCTTTCGCGTCTCGACGTTCTCGGCGGAGCCTGCTACGTCGTCTTCGGCAGCGCCAATCTCGCGCTGGGCACCGAGTTCAACGTGGGCACACTGCGGGCGGGGCAAGGTGGTAACGGCACCCGTGGATTCGTCGTAGACGGAGGGCCCACGTACTTGCTCGGATTTGGGGACACGATTCACGCCGAGACAGATTTGAATGCCGACGGAATCGTCGATCTGGTGTTCGGCTCGCCTCGATTCGAGCCCGCCGGAGCGCATAGCGGTGACGATCGCGGCCGAGTATCGGTTCTTTACGGCCGGCAGAAGTTTCCGTTCGCGGAGATCCATCTGACCGACCTGCTGCCGGAGAAGGGCGGCGATGGCAGTCTCGGTTTCGTGCTGGACGGGCGCCCCCCCCTCGCGCCACCGCCCGGACCGCGCACCGAACTCGGCGACTCGCTGACGCGCGCGGGTGACGTCAATGGCGATGGCATCGCCGATCTGGCGATCGGCACCGGCCTTGCGCACTTCGAAGACGGCGTACACGGTCGCGTATACATCGTGTATGGCCGCAATGCCGCTGTGGGACACACGTTTGCGCCCCACACGGTGATGACCCGTGCGGCCTTGGAAAACGGCTTCGCCACTTCGATCGACGGGTTTCCCGAGTTCCGCTATTTCGGTGCGTCCATTGGGGCGGTGGCCGATCTCAACAGTGATGGGCGCGACGACATCCTAATCGGAGCGCCAAACGCACGCGTGAACGGCGCCACGGTTGGGATGGGGGTGCTTTACGTGAGCCGTAGCCCACAGGGCGGTCCGGGGTTTGCGGTGGCAGTACCGGTTTCGGATAGAAAATTTGTCGCACTGCTAGTGTTGATGACCGTGTTGGGTGCTGCTTCTGCGATGGTGCGCGGTGGGGGCGCTCGCTGACATAGCGGCAGGGCGAAAGATCTCGCTTACTTTCACCTGGATGCCGCGTTCGGCGCATCAGGCGGCGCCATCGAGGGCCATGTCACTTCCAACAGCGTTCGTGCGAAGCGGCCCATCACACTAGTTGTCAAATTTCAGCCTTCCGAAGAGGCAACCCTGGAAGAACTGAGAGCAGACTCGGGGTGTTTGGATGCCTACGGAACTGCACTCGCCCACCCTCACTGCCATCCGAGCGATCAATCGAGTACAAGCCTGCAACTGGAAAACTGCGGATCGGAAAATAACGCCGAAGCGAGCCGTTGCGGCAACCGGATTCGAGCCATCCGTCCACAGTCGTCTCGATTTCAGCCTTCTGGTTCGCCGCCGAAATCCACACCTGCGTCGGTGTCAATACTTGTGTGTTGGCGACGGTGACCTGCGTCGGAATTTTGTTGCCACTCAGGCCGTGAGTCTCCGGTCGATGTTACGGGTTTCGAGCCAGGTTCGGCGAACCTGGGCTGGGGGTTGGTAGCGGTGGGCGCTGTGCGGACGTTGTTCGTTGTAGAACTGTC
>JBBSLL010000064.1:0-3938 GCA_038255255.1 Lysobacterales bacterium | reverse complement strand
GGTTGCGGCGCAGGGCTCCGCACGGCTAGAATGCGCGACGGCTGATGCGGGGTGGAGCAGTCTGGCAGCTCGTCGGGCTCATAACCCGAAGGTCGCAGGTTCAAATCCTGCCCCCGCTACCAACGATCTTGGGAGGCCTCCGTCGTGAGGCCTTTTTTCTTGGGCTCCCACGGAACCCGGGTCGCAGGTATCGCATGGATGCGACGCTCGACATCCGTTTTCAACAGGATGGGCCGTTGGCCCATTTTTTTTTGCCGCAAGACGTGCCCAGTGCCATGAAAGAACAGCGCATCATCGAACTCATCACCCCTGCGATAGCGGCGCTCGAACTCGAGTGCCTCGGCATCGAGTACGCGCCGCACGCGCACAACAGCCTTCTGCGCGTTTACATCGAAGCGCCGGATCGCCCGGTGACCGTCGATGATTGCGAGCGCGCGAGCCGCGAGATCGCCGCGGTGCTCGATGTCGAGGATCCGATCCAGAGCCGCTACACGCTCGAGGTCTCGTCGCCCGGGCTGGATCGCCCGCTCTTCACCGCGCGACAAGTCGCACGGCATCTGGGTGAAGTCGCCAAGATCGCGCTGGCGTTGCCGCAGGACGGCCGGCGCCGGGTGCAGGGCAGGATCGATGCCGTTGAAGGTGAGCAGATCACGCTGGACGTCGACGGGAATCCGATCCTCGTGGACTTTGGCAATGTTGCCAAGGCGCGACTGGTGCCGGATTTCAGCGAAATCCTGCCGGGCGCGACCAACAAGCCTGGCACGAAGCCCGGTGCCAAGTCAGGCACCAAGCCGCGCAAGCAGCCAGCGCGCGCCGACGGCACAGAATCGAACAACCGGGTTCGCGATCCGCGCGCCCAGCAGGAGTCTTGAGATGAGCAAAGAAATGTTGCTGGTGGTGGACGCTGTCGCGAACGAAAAGGGCGTGTCCAAGGCCGTCATCATCGACGCGCTGGAGGCTGCGCTGGCTTCGGCGGCGAAGAAGCGCTACGACGAGCAGGACGTGACGATCCGTGTGCAGATCGACCCGCATTCCGGTGAGTACGAAACATTCCGGCAATGGGAAATCGTGGCCGACGACGTTGTAATGGAATCCCCCGATCGCCAGGTTCGGTTGATGGACGCGATCGACGACAAGGCAGACGCCGAAGTCGGTGAGTTCGTCGAGGAACAGATCGCCAATGCCGAGTTTGGCCGCATCCAGGCGCAGGCCGCCAAGCAGGTCATCGTGCAGCGAGTGCGCGAAGCCGAACGCGCGCAGGTTGCAGAGGACTACAAGGATCGCGTTGGCGAACTGGTGACAGGTGTCGTCAAGCGCGTGGAACGCGGCAACATCTACCTCGACCTGGGTGGCAACGCCGAAGCTTTCGTCCCGCGCGAGCGCTCGATCCCGCGCGAGACCGTGCGTCCCGGAGACCGCTTGCGCGGTTTCCTGCAGGAGATCCGTACGGACGCGCGCGGACCGCAGCTCTTCGTGTCGCGCAGTGCGCCCGAACTGATGATGGAGCTCTTCAAGATCGAGGTACCGGAAGTGGGCCAGGGCCTGGTCGAGATCATGGCCTGCGCGCGCGATCCGGGCGACCGGGCGAAGATTGCCGTGCGCGCGCACGATCACCGCACCGATCCCATCGGTGCGTGCATCGGCATGCGCGGCTCGCGGGTGCAGGCCGTGACCAATGAACTCAACGGCGAGCGCGTGGACATCGTGCTCTGGAACGACAACCCCGCGCAGTTCGTGATCAATGCCATGGCCCCCGCGGAGGTCCAGTCGATCATCGTCGACGAGGACAAGCACAGCATGGACCTGGCAGTCGCCGAGACCGAGCTTTCCAAGGCCATTGGCCGTGGTGGCCAGAACGTGCGGCTTGCGAGCAAGCTCACCAGCTGGCACCTCAACGTGATGACGCAGGACCAGGTGCGCCAGAAGTCCGAGGGGGAGCAGGAGGCCGCGCGGAATCTTTTCATCGAGAAACTCGAAGTGGATGCCGAGATCGCGTCGATCCTGGTGCAGGAAGGGTTCTCGAGCGTCGAGGAAATCGCCTACGTGCCGGATTCCGAACTGCTTGCGATCGAGGAGTTCGACGCCGTGATCGTCGAGGAATTGCGTGCGCGTGCGCGCGATGCGCTCCTGACGCAGATGATCGCGGCGGAGGAGGATCTCGACGAGCATGCCCCGAGCGAGGATCTGCTCACCCTCGAGGGCATGGACGACCAGGTCGCGTATGCGCTTGCCGAGCGCGGTGTTCGCACGCTCGACGACCTGGCCGACATGGCGACCGACGAGATCAGCGACATCGAGGGGCTCGACGACGTGCGGGCGGCGGCCCTGATCATGGCCGCGCGGGCGCCGATGCTGGCGCGCATGGAATTGGGGCAGGGCTGATTCGGGGCACGAATTGAACCCGTGGCGATAAGCGGTGCTGGAAGGCACTGGCGCCGGTGAGCCGATAAACGACTCTCGCGGCAAAATCGATACGGTCAACGCAAGAATGCAATACGCAACGCGGCGATACGCGGGAGCGCAGGAATGTCAGAAGTAACCGTCAAGCAAATGGCCCAGACGCTCAACCTCAACGTCGACAAGCTGCTCGTGCAGCTGTCGGAGGCGGGGATGAAGTTCAGTGGTCCGGACCAGGTCGTGACCAGTGCCGAAAAAATTCGGCTGCTCGGCTTCCTGCGCCGAGCGCATGGCAAGCAGGAGGCTGCGGCGGAATCGCCGTCTTCGGCCCCCCGACAGATCACGCTCAGGCGTACCCGGGTCACCGAGCTGACCGTGCCGAGTGGCGCCGCGCGAGGCAAGACCGTCGCCGTGGAAGTGCGCGCCAAGCGCACCTACGTCAAGCGCGATTCCCTGACGGACGCGCAGCAGCCGACTTCAGAGCGCGAGGAGGCCCTGCGCCTGCTCCAGGAATCGGAGGCGCGCCGCTCGGCCGAGGAAACATCGCTCCGCGAGCAGGATCAGCGCCGCAAGGACGAGGCCGAGCGAGCCGCAGCCGAAACGGCTGCCAGGGCCGCGGCCGCGGTAGCCGATGTTGCGCAGCCGAAGCTCGACCCGGAGACAGTTGCAGACGTTGCTGACCTGAAGTCGGACAAGGACAAGCCGCGTCGTTCGCTCGGTGCCGCCAAGCCCACTCCGGCAGCGGTGCCGCCGCGACGCGACGACGCGCGTGGACGTGACGAGCCGCACCGGCACAAGGGCAATCGCGGATCGCACCGCATGCAGGACAACGATCTTTCCGTGGTCGATCCGAACGTGGGGCGCTACTTGCACGGCCAGCTGCACCTGGCTGACGGCGCCGCGCGCCGCAGTCGCAAAAAGAGCAAGCCGCGGATCGAGCCGACGCGCGGAGCCTCGGGCACGGGACACGGTTTCTCGCGTCCCACTGCTCCGATTGTTCGCTCGATCACGGTGGGCGACACCATCGTGGTGGCCGATCTCGCCGCCAAATTGGCGATCAAGGGCGCCGAAGTGGTGAAGATGCTCTTCAAGATGGGCGTCATGACGACCATCAACCAGGCCATCGACCATGACACCGCGGTGCTCGTGGTCGAGGAACTCGGGCATACGGCGACCCTGCATGAGGCCGACGACGCCGAGACCGCGCTCGTGGCGCACGCCGAGTCGGACGTGCCGACCGAGCCGCGGCCGCCGGTGGTCACCATCATGGGTCACGTCGATCACGGCAAGACATCGCTGCTCGATTACATCCGTCGTACCAAGGTCGCTTCGGGCGAGGCGGGCGGCATCACGCAACATATCGGCGCATATCACGTCGAGACGAAGCGCGGCGTCATCAGCTTCCTCGACACGCCCGGGCATGCCGCGTTCTCTTCGATGCGTTCGCGCGGCGCCAAGCTCACGGACATCGTGGTTCTGGTGGTCGCGGCCGACGATGGCGTGATGCCGCAGACCATCGAGGCCATCCAGCACGCGCATGC
>JBBSLL010000063.1:0-4209 GCA_038255255.1 Lysobacterales bacterium | reverse complement strand
CCGCACCTCTTGAGCGCCCTCAAATGTTTCGACAGTCCGTCTCGACCGTAGTCTTCGACAGGACCTTAGGCGGTTGATACCGCCGGGCGCCCACACAAGTCACCTGCGCACACTGACAAAGATCGCGTGCGACGATCGCCAAGCCCGAAGACCCGGAGCATCACCGCACCACCCAAAAGGGGCCCACAGCTCGTGGGAGCCGCGCAGTATATCGCGACACGTGAGCATGTCAACGATATGACAGACCGCCGACGAGATAATTCGTGGCGGTCGAAGGCGTTTCGTGACCACCCACATTGCCACTTAGGGTTGCCTCTGGTCCCTGCCCGCTTCCCGCGCGGCTCAACGTCGCATGCAGACGATCGGTGCCTCTACTTGGAGGCGCGGGCGGTCTCGTATTCGGCCACCGAGATCAAGCCGTCAAAGTCGCTGTCGGTAGCATCGAAGTCGACGTCTGCCATGCCCGCCGTCACCGCTTCGTCGCGACTCACATTGCCATCGAAGTTGGTGTCGACTGCGGCCGAACTCGGCGCGGGAGCAGCGGTTCCCGCAGCTGCAGCGGATGCATTTGCGCCAGGCTGCGTATTGACCTTGGGATCCGCGGCGCCCGTGGACTGCGCAAACGCAAACGGCATCGCCATCAGGGCGGCGGCGGTCGCAACCAGCGACGTGCAACTGAAATTACGCATGTACGAACTCCTCAGCATCGGATGGGCGAAATGCCGCATCACCACCTAGTGAGACTGGAGCACCTTCGCTGTACAGGCACTTAGCAACTCCGTGCGAGCGAAACGCTTAGACACCGGGCACACAGCGGGTGGCGCACAATTGATGCCACTGACCAATCGTGCCAAACCGGGGCGACAGGGATCGCGCTTCGGCAAATTGAGATTTCTTGACCCCACGCGGCCGCCGCACGCCGCCTTAGACCAGGAGCCATTCCATGAATCGCAGCATGTTGGTTGTCTGCATGGGCTTCGCACTGGCCGCCTGCGAAGGCACGGCTGTCCCTGCCGTCTCATCTTCACCGGATGGGGTAACCGACGCTCAGGACAAGCGCGCCGGGGGAGAGTCGCGGAATTCGGAGGCAGCTTCGGGCACCCCCTTTGTCGTGAACGAAGTGGCGCAGTTCTCGGAGCCTTGGGCAATGACTTTCCTGCCTGATGGGCGAGCGCTCGTCACCGAAAAGAAGGGCGCGCTCAAGGTACTCAACGCCGATGGAACGCTGGGGGACGTAACTGGCGTCCCCAGTGTCGACTACGGTGGCCAGGGCGGCCTGGGCGACGTCGTGTTGCATCCGGATTTCGAAACGAACAGCTGGGTGTACCTGACGTTTGTCGAAGCGGGCGAGGATGGAACCCGAGGCGCGGCACTGGCGCGCGCAAAGTTGACGCTGGATGCCGCCGGCGGCGGCGCACTGTCCGGTTCGGACGTGATCTGGCGTCAGGTTCCGAAGTTCGAGGGCCGCGGCCACTTCGGTCATCGCATCGCTTTCGCGCCCGACGGCATGATGTTCTTGAGCAACGGCGATCGGCAGGAGTTCGACCCGGCGCAGGACATGCAATCGAACGCCGGCAAGATCCTTCGCCTCAACGACGACGGGACGGTGCCCAAAGACAATCCGTTTGCTGACAAAGGGGGCGTCACTGCGCAGATCTGGACCCTGGGACATCGCAATCCGCTCGGAATCGCCTTCGACGCCCAGGGTCAGCTGTGGAACTCCGAGATGGGACCCAAGGGAGGGGACGAACTCAATCGTGTCGAACGCGGCTCGAACTACGGCTACCCGATCGTCTCGAACGGCGACCACTACGATGGCCGTGACATTCCGGATCATGCGACGCGCCCGGAATTCAACGCACCCGAAATCACGTGGAACCCGGTGATCTCGCCGAGCAGCCTCGTTATTTACAGTGGAGCGTTGTTTCCCGACTGGCAGGGCGACGCGTTCATCGGCGGACTTTCGGGCAGGGCGCTGGTTCGCGTGGAGTTCGAAGGTGAGGGGGCACGAGAAGCTGCGCGATACGACATGGGTCAGCGCATTCGTGAAGTCGAGCAGGGTCCCGATGGATCCCTGTTTCTGCTCGAGGACGAGGATGAAGGAACCGGCGGGCGCCTGCTCAAGCTGACTCCAGCGGGCTAGCGCTTTCGCCGACAGCGCCTAAAGTCGAACCAGGGAACACTGCCAACGGTGGCATTACAGGTGTGCAGCATTCGAAGATCAACTCCGGATTGCGGCGGGTGCAGCCCCGCTGCGGTCCTGACCTAGTCAGCGTTTCCAGGCGACGCGGCGGCGGCCAAGTCGCCTGCATCGCCTGACTGTCTCGCTTTCCACGCAGCCAACGCGATCTGGTACTTCTCCATTGCGGCTTCGTGCAGATCGAACACGCAGTGTGCGCAACCCTCGCCGCAACAGTCCGCCGGGTCCGGCGCTATTGGAGGTCGTGGGGGCTTCTCCGGCACTGGATTCGTTTGCATATGGTCCAGTCCCGTCTGATTCACTTCACACTTCGGACCTGCGCCTCGTCTGCCAACCCGCCAGCTCGCTACGCCCGCCGAACACGCGTGCCCCCGGCGCGCTTCAGCCGCACTTCGAGTAGCCGCAGGACAGGCAAGTTGCGCAGCCGTCCATGAAAATGACAGCTGTCGTATGGCACTTGTTGCAGAGCGTGGCGCCGGGCGGAAAATCGCACTCGGTGGCTGCTGCCGTGAACTCGCCAGACTCGAGCCCCGTTCCGATCGGGGATCCCGAGGGCAACGTCGGGTCAGGCGCTTGACTGGCCGAGCCCGCGCGATTGCGGGGTGATGCATCGGACCGGCTTATTTCAGAGTTTTTTTTTGCGCGTGCCTCATAGGCTGCGCGCTTCTCGGAGATGAGCTTGCGCTGCTCATCTGAGAGTTCCGGATCGTGGATGAGACCGATCGACTTCATGTGCTGCTCGATCACGGCACCGATCTCGGCGACGATCGAGGGCATGTACACGCCGCCGGCCTTGAAGTAACCACCACGCGGATCGAAGACCGCCTTGAGTTCCTCGACCAGGAACGTGACGTCGCCGCCCTTGCGGAACACTGCGGACATGATGCGGGTCAGCGCGACGATCCACTGGAAGTGATCCATGTTCTTCGAGTTGATGAATATCTCGAACGGCCGGCGTAACTCGTATTCGGTGCCGGCATTGAGCACGACGTCGTTGATCGTGACGTACAGCGCATGCTCGAACAGCGGCGACTTGACCTTGTAGGTCGCGCCCACCAGCGTGTCGGGGCGCTCCAGCGCCTCGCTCATCTGGATCACTTCGGCCAGCGCGTTCGCGACCGGTAACGGGGTGGGCTGACCAGCTGCGGACGCGCCGGTGTCGCCCGGCTTCTGCACCGAGTAGCCCTTGATCTTGCGGTCGATCCTGATTGCCATCGCTCGATTCCAACCCGACAGTTACATGTTTTCTGGAGTGGAATTCGCGCCGGCCGCGTGCGGGCCGGCGCGAATCGTTGCGTCGCTCAGCCAGCCGACTTACTTCTTCGCGGACTTCCTGGCTCCGCCCTTCTTGGCGGCCGCCTTGGTGCGCGCACCCTTGCGCGCGGATGCACTGCGACTCGCTTTGTTGGCCGCACGAGTCACCGCGCCTTTTTTGGCCGCCACCTTGCGCACCGACTTCTTCTTGGCGATCGTCGCCTTGCGCTTGGAGTTCGCGACCGCCTGCTTCACGGTCTTCTTGGCCGTGCCGACCTTGCGCTTGACCTTGGTCTTGGTTGCCGTGGCCTTCTTTGCCGCCGACTTCTTGGCGACCGTCACCTTGCGCTTGACGTTCGACTTGGTCGTCTTGGCGCTCTTCTTGGCGACTGTGGCCTTGCGCTTGACGTTGGCGACAGCTTTGCCCGCTGCCTTCTTCGCAACCTTGGCCTGCTTGGCCACGGCCTTGCCCACCGTGCTCGCGCCCTTCTTGATCGCGCCGGCGGCGCTCGACGCACCCGATGCAATCGCGCTGCCCACGTCCTGGGCCTTGTGCACGACGACGTCAGCCGCGTGTCCGATCGAGGCGATTACGCCCGTGTCGCTTTTCTTTTTACGAGTTGCCATCTTTGTATCTCCGGAGTTGGTTGATGCTGCTGTTTGCCGTTTGGCTGGGGTTTGGACGGCGTCGGTTCGGAAGAAGCGCTTCCTCAGAACTTGCCGTAGTAACCCTCTTTGAGTGCATCGAAGAGATT
>JBBSLL010000062.1:0-4928 GCA_038255255.1 Lysobacterales bacterium | reverse complement strand
ATCCCGTATTCGACGTGACGCCCGCGCGCCTGATCGACGCCATCGTGACCGAAGCGGGCGTTGCGACCGCGCCGTTCACGGCAAGTCTTGCCGAGCTGGCACGTGCCTTGCGCCCCGATCAACCATGACGCCATCGCGCGTGAACGCGCTCCTACACGAGTGTTGTGCAGCACGCTCATAGCGCCCACCAGGTTGCTTTTGTAGGAGCGCGTTCACGCGCGATGGCGCCATATCCGGGCGTGCCTCACGGCCTGATCGAGCATGACGCCATCGCGCGTGAACGCGCTTCTGCAGGGGTGGCGCGGATGGGTTCTTGTGGCGGTTTGCAAGCGCACTTGTGGAGACATCTCCTCGCGTGGCGGAAAGCTCGGTTGGGCAGCCGGCTGCTGGTATAATTTCCGGCTTTCCGCGGTGCTGGAATGCTGTTCCTGGCGCTGATGCAACTAATTGAAGCACAAAGGAATTCTGGATGACCGAAACGGCCCGAGAACTCATCCGCGTCAATATCGAAGACGAGATGCGCCACAGCTATCTCGCCTACGCGATGAGCGTGATCGTGGGACGCGCATTGCCAGATGTCCGCGACGGACTGAAGCCCGTCCACCGGCGCGTCCTGTTCGCCATGAGCGAGCTCGGCAACGACTGGAACAAGCCTTACAAAAAGTCCGCGCGCATCGTCGGTGACGTGATCGGCAAATACCATCCGCACGGCGAGAGTGCGGTGTACGACGCGCTGGTGCGCATGGCGCAGACTTTCTCATTGCGCTACATGCTGGTCGACGGGCAGGGCAACTTCGGCTCGGTCGACGGCGATTCGCCGGCCGCGATGCGCTACACCGAAGCCCGCATGTCGAAGCTCGCTGCCGACATGCTCGCCGACATCGACAAGGAAACCGTCGACTTCGGTCCCAACTACGACGAGAGCGAGCACGAGCCGCTGGTGCTGCCGGCGCGCGTGCCGAATCTCCTCATCAACGGATCTGCCGGCATCGCCGTCGGCATGGCGACCAACGTGCCGCCGCACAACCTGCGCGAGATCGTGGACGCGTGCATTGCATTGATCGACGACGAGCACCTGACGATCGAGCAGCTGATGCACCACGTACCGGGTCCGGACTTCCCGACCTCGGGCATCATCAATGGCGTGGCTGGTGTGATCGAGGCCTACCGCACGGGTCGTGGCCGCATCCTGGTGCGCGGTCGCGCATCGATCGAGACCAACGACGCGGGCCGCGAGGCGATCGTGATCACTGAGCTTCCCTATCAGGTCAACAAGGCGCGCCTGATCCAGTCGATCGCAGAGCTGCACAAGGAAAAGAAGATCGAGGGCATCTCGTCGGACGGCTTGCGCGACGAGTCCGACAAGGACGGCATGCGCGTGGTCATCGAGGTACGCCGTGACGCTGCCGCGGACGTGCTGCTCAACAACCTCTACCAGCAGACACAGCTGCAGGTGACCTTCGGCATCAACATGGTGGCACTGGTCGACGGCCAGCCACGCGTGCTGAACATCAAGCAGATCCTCGAGGCATTCCTGCGGCACCGGCGCGAAGTCGTCACGCGCCGCACCATCTTCGAGCTCCGCAAAGCCCGCGCGCGCGCGCACATCCTCGAGGGCCTGACGGTCGCGCTCGCGAACATCGACGAGATGATCGAGCTCATCAAGACTTCGGCCAACGCGCAGATTGCGCGCGAGCGCATGCTGGCGCGGCGCTGGCCTGCCGGCCTGGTTGCGGCGCTGCTCAGTGCCGCCGGAGCGGCTGCTTCGCGCCCCGAAGACCTGTCCGTGCAGGTCGGCCTGGTCGAGGGCGAGTACCAGCTCTCCGAGATCCAGGCCAAGGAAATCCTGGACATGCGCCTCAACCGGCTCACCGGCCTCGAGCAGGAAAAGCTCACCGACGAGTACCGGCAGATCCTGGACACCATTCGCGGGTTGCTCGAGATCCTCGAGAACCCGGAGCGTTTGCTCTCGGTAATGCGTACCGAGCTTGCGAACGTTCGCGAGGAATTCGGCGACACGCGCCGCACCGAGATCCGCGCGAGCGAAGAAGACCTCAATGTGCTGGATCTGATCGCGCCGGAGGACGTCGTTGTCACCCTGTCGCATTCGGGCTACGCCAAGCGTCAGCCAGCCAGCGACTATCGCGCACAACGCCGCGGCGGACGCGGCCGCGCCGCTGCGTCGACCAAGGACGAAGACTTCATCGACCAGCTCTGGCTGGTCAATACGCACGACACGCTGCTGACCTTCACCAGCGCGGGCCGCGTGTTCTGGCTGTCCGTGCACCAGTTGCCGGAAGCCGGGCCCAACGCGCGCGGTCGCCCCATCATCAACTTCATTTCGCTGCAGGCTGGCGAGCGCGTGCAGGCGGTATTGCCGGTGCGCAGCTACGACGACGACCGCCATGTGTTGTTTGCGACCCGCAACGGCACCGTCAAGAAGACGCGCCTCTCCGAATTCTCGTATCGCCTGCAACGCGGCAAGATCGCGATCAACCTCGACGAGGGCGACGCGCTGATTGGCGTCGCACTGACCGACGGACAGCGCGACATCATGCTGTTCGCGTCGAACGGCAAGGCGGTGCGGTTCGCGGAGAGCACTGTGCGCGCGATGTCGCGTACGGCAACCGGAGTTCGCGGAATAAGGCTGGCCAAGGACGACCACGTGGCGAGCCTGGTGGTGCTGGAGGGCGAGGGCGACATCCTCACGGCGACCGCACGCGGTTTCGGCAAGCGCACTCCGGTCGCGGACTACCCTCGCAAGGGTCGCGGCACGCAGGGCGTGGTGGCGATCAAGACCAGCGCGCGCAACGGCAAGCTCATCGGTGCTATCCAGCTGTCGGACCACCACGAGGTGCTGTTGATCTCCGACGGTGGCACCCTGGTCAGGACGGGCGCGTCAGGAATCTCGCAAGTGGGACGCAACACCCAGGGCGTGACCCTAATCCGGCTGGCGGACGACGAATCGCTGCAGGCGCTCGAGCGCGTCGACGCGTCGCTGGATGAGGAGATCGTGGCGGATCCGGCCGCGACAGGTGCGCATCCGCTGCTTCCGAGTACTAGAGAGTAAGTAGCTTCCTTCTCCCCGTGACAACGGGGAGAAGGTGCCCGCAGGGCGGATGAGGGGCTGCTCGCTCGTGCACCCAGGGCGGAGTGTCCTTGCGGGCGCTTCTGTAGAGCCGAGCTTGCTTGGCTACATCGCGACACTGGCGGAAGGCGGTATCGCCTTGCCTCCGGGTGAAGCCCTTTATCCTGCGGCAAGGCGATACCGCCTTCCGCCACCGGCACTTGGCTGACCGCGCTCCAAGGGTCCCGCGCGGTGGCTTACGAAGACCCTTCGTGGCGCCGGGGCGCCGCTATCGCTCCGGGAAGCGTCGGCGACAGGGATGTCGCCGCGCAGCGTACAGGGATGTATTCACAGCGGTTCCCGGAGCGGTAGCGGCGTTCCGGTGCGTGCCGAGTCGCATTTGCAAAATAGCGAGTAATCGTGACGTTCGACTAAGCTCTGCGCATCCTGCGCTCGCTAAGTCGAATCCGGCCCGAAACATCCTGTTTCGGGCGTTCAGCGGGTCGCGCGTGTGGCGCGACAAGTCCCGCTTCACCCCACCCATCCTTCCAGAAGGTCGGCGAATTCGTCGGCGTGCTCTTCTTCCTGCGCGAGTATCCACATCAGCAACCGTTTGGTAGTCGTGTCGCGGTCGCCGATGTAGGCGATCATTTCGCGATAGCTCTCGATCGCGATCCGCTCGGCGATCAGGTCTTCCTTGACCATGTCCTTGAGGTCCTTGCCCTCCTTGTATTCCGCGTGCGAGCGACGCGTCAGGGTGTCGGGATTGAGGTCCGGTTCGCCACCAAGCTGCACGATGCGCTCGGCGATCTTGTGCGCATGTTCCTGTTCCTGCTTCGCGTGTTCGAGGAATTCCTTCTTGATGCCTTCAGCCAACATGCCCGATGCCGTGAAGTAGTGGCGCATGTAACGCAATACGCACACGTATTCCGTCGCCAGGGCTTCGTTGAGCAGCTTGCACACGGTGACGCGATCCGCGGCGTAGCCTTCCGTGACCGCTCCCTTGTCGATGTTCTTGCGTGCATTGCGTCGCAATGTCTCGACCGGAGTCATCGACGGCACGGGCTGCGATACCTTGGCGGATGGTTTTTTCGGGGTGGGTGTCTTGGGCTTGCTCACGAGGGAACCTCCAGTCGGGTGATCAGGGGGGGGTCAGGAGATCGCGGCGAGCACGGCTTCGGCGCTGGACACCTTGAACTCGCCCGGTGCCTCGACTGCCAGGTGTTCCACCACGCCGTCGTTGGCAACGAGAGCGAAGCGCTTCGAGCGCAGGCCCATTCCATAGCGGCTCGCATCCATCTCGAGGCCGATCGCCTTGGAAAACTCGGCATTGCCGTCGGCGAGCATCAGCAGGCCTTCGGGAATCGACTGATCGCGGCCCCATGCCTGCATCACGAAGGCATCGTTGACCGACATGCATGCGATGGTATCGACGCCCTTGGCGCGGATCGCGTCGAAATGCTCGACGAAACCGGGCAGATGCCGCTCCGAACAGGTCGGCGTGAATGCGCCCGGGACGGAAAAGAGCACGACGCGCTTGCCGCCGAACAGGGACGCCGTGTCGATCGGCTGGACGCCGTCGGCAAAGTGCTGAAGAGTTGCGGCCGGGATCGGATCGCCTACGGCAATGGTCATAAAAGCCTTCAAGTCGTTTCGGGGGAACGTGAATCATATCTAAGCCGCGTGAAGGGCCCGTGCCGCGGTGGCTGCTTGAAATCCCGGAGCCCGACTCCAGTTTCGCGGCATCGGGCCGTGGGGCCCGCCCTAGCGAGAGGAGCCAGCTGTGAACATCAGTCGTTATCAGCCCTGGACGTCGCCGAACGGCCTGCAGCAGGAGATGAAGCAGGTCTTCGACCGCTTT
>JBBSLL010000061.1:0-5251 GCA_038255255.1 Lysobacterales bacterium | reverse complement strand
GGCGTATGCGCGTAGTCGATCACGACGAGAGGCAGTCCGGCGTTGCCGCCGAGTTTTCCCATGCGCCCCGGGACCGGCTGCAGGGCTTCGAGGGTCGAGGCGATGCGGGCGAACGGCCACCCCATTGCGCCGAGCGTCGCCGCCACCGCGAGCAGGTTGGAAACGTTGAATGCACCGATGAGGCTGGATTTGACCCGCGCCGTGCCCCAGGGGGTCGCGATCTGGAAACTCACGCCGGTCGCGTCCAGCACGATCGAGCGCGCGCTCACGTCGGCATCCTCGAGTCCGTAGCTCAGCCTCGGCTGCGTGTCGGGCAGGCGCGCGAGCAACGCGCGCCCGAACGCATCGTCGCAATTGACGATCGCGCAGCGCAGCCCGGGCATCTCGAAGAGGCGCGCCTTTGCCGCGCCGTAGTGCTGCATGTCGCCGTGATAGTCGAGATGGTCGCGCGTGAGATTGGTGAACACCGCATAGGCGAAGCGGACACCATCGACCCTACCCTGGTCGAGCGCGTGCGACGAAACCTCCATCGCGACGTGCTGCGCGCCGGCATCACGGAATCCGGCCAGCTGGGCGTGCACCGACAGGACGTCGGGCGTGGTGCGTTCGGCGGCGACGAGCGCGCCGGGGAAGCCGCTGCCGAGCGTGCCGATCGTCGCCACGCGCTGCGCGGCGCCGTGCAGCGATTGCGCGAGGAG
Source organism: Lysobacterales bacterium (assembly GCA_038255255.1). Classification (GTDB taxonomy): domain Bacteria; phylum Pseudomonadota; class Gammaproteobacteria; order Xanthomonadales; family Ahniellaceae; genus JBBQNY01. The sequence continues at coordinate 4,553 of JBBSLL010000061.1, read as the reverse complement.
ATGCACGAACGAAGTCTTGCCGTTGGTCCCGGTGACGCCGGTCACCGTCAGCGCGGACGAGGGCTTCTCGTGGAACCGGTCCGCGATGGCTCCAAGGTGCGTCCGCAGGCATTCGACGCGGATCGCCGGCACGGCCAGATCGGGAAGTGCGGCGGGCGGCTCCCAGAGTACGCAATGTGCGCCCTTCACCACGGCGCCGGCCGCATGCTCGATGCCGTGCCGGGTGGCGCCTCGCAGCGCGACGAAGGCATCGCCTTCGGCGACGCATCGCGAGTCGAGCGTCAACCCCGTGATCGACACGTCGTCCTCGCGGGCCACGGCAGCAATGCCCTCGAGCAATTCGCCGATTTTCCTGCGTGTCGACTTCACGGTGGCAACCCCTCCGCAGACGCATCGGCATCCATGCCGGGAGGCGAGGCATGCGGCGCCGCAGCGAGCACCATGGAGGACGCGGATGGCGTGGTGCTGGCCAGTTGCAGGTTGTCGGGTGGCACGTTCAACAGACGCAAGGCGTCGGGCATGATCCTGCCGAACACAGGCGCGGCGACGGCCCCGCCGTAATAGGCGCTTCCCGCGGGATCGTTGATGATCACGACGCCGGCGAAACGCGGATTCGAGGCCGGCACCAGCCCCGCGAACACGCTGATGTAGCGCTTCTGGTGGTATCCGCCGCGCGAATTCTTGTGCGACGTGCCGGTTTTGCCGGCGACGCGAAAATTGGGCACGGCGGCGCGCGTCGCGGTTCCGCCCGGTTCCGTCACCGACTCAAGCATCCCGAGCAGCGTGCGCGCGATTTCGGGATCGAGTACGGCGTGGCCCTTGTCTTCCTGGCCGGCGACGAAGGTCGCAGGCACCAGCCGGCCCTCGTTCCCGAACGCGGCGTACGCCTGGGCGAGTTGCAGCGGCGTGACCGAAAGTCCGTATCCGAACGACAGCGTGGCTTTCTCGATATCGCTCCAGCCGTCGGCGGCGGGCAGCACGCCGGAAACCTCGCCGGGAAATCCGCTGCCAGTCGCCTCGCCGAATCCGAAGCGGTGATAGATGTCGTAAAGGTGTTCGTCCTCGAGCTGCGCGGCGATCCGCGCGGCGCCCACGTTGCTCGATTTCGTGAGCAGTCGCTTCAGGTCCACCATGCCGTAGTTGTGGATATCGCGCACTGTGTAGCGACCCACCTTCATGTAGCCGGAGGTCGTGTCGATCTGGGTGGTCGTGGTGAACTTGCCCGATTCGAGGCCCGCCGCGACGGTGAACGGCTTCGCCACCGACCCGGGCTCGATGACATCGGTCACGGCGCGGTTGCGGCGCGAATCCGGGCGCGCTCCGCGCCCGGCATTGGGGTTGTACGACGGGTAGTTCACCATCGCCAGCACTTCGCCGGTGGAAACCTCGAGGATCACGACAGAACCCGACTGGGCGCGATGCTCGGCTATCGCACTTTTCAGTTCGCGGGAAGCCAGGTGCTGCAGGCGCCGGTCGAGGGTGAGTCGCAGCTCACGGCCCTGCTCCGCTTCCTTGACCAGTTCTACCGTTTCGACTACGCGGCCACGGCGATCGCGGATCACCCGCTTCGCGCCAGGCTTGCCTGCCAGCCAGGAATCGAACGCGAGCTCGAGCCCTTCCTGGCCATGGTCGTCGATGTTGGTGTAACCCAGGACGTGGGCAGTGAGATCGCCTGCCGGGTAATACCGGCGGTATTCGCGCTGGCTGTTGATGCCGTCGATCTTGAGGCCGAGCACTCGCTCCGCCTCGCTGGGCGGCATGCGACGACGCAGGTACACGAACTCGCGTTTCGCTCGCGCTTCGAGGCGCGCTTCCAGTTCGCCTGCATCGACGTCGAGTGCCGCCGCGAGCTCGGGAATGCGGGCGCGCTGCGCGAGCACCACCGGCGGATTCGCCCAGATCGATTCGACGGGCGTCGAGATCGCGAGGGGCTCGCCGTTGCGGTCGGTCACCATGCCGCGCGACGCCTTGATCTCGACCGTGCGCAGGAACCTTTCCTCGCCCTGCTCCTGCAGGAATTCCTTCTGCACGACCTGCAGGTTCACGGCGCGCGCAACCCACACGCAGCCCACCGCGAGCATCAGGCCCGCGACCCAGCGCGTGCGCAGCCTCAGGTTGGTCTGCGGCAGCGCCACGTGTCGGCGGTTGACGGGCGCGCTCATCGCCTGATAACCCGCGTATCGGCAGCGGCCGGAAACAGCATCCCGAGATCGTCCCGCGCGATGCGCTCGATGCGCTGCGGTTCCGCCCACGTGGCCTGCTCGAGTTGCAAGCGCCCGAACTCGACATTGAGTTCATCGCGCGCCGCTTCGAGCGCGTTGAACGCAACGAACAGGCGGCGGCTCTCCTGGCGCGCGTGCACCACGCCGATCGCGCTGCCCACTGCCGCGAGGAGCAGGATCGCAAGCAGGACGAGCGCACGCAGGCTCATGCTGCGGCCTCCACGGGCAGGCGCTCCGCCACGCGCATCACGGCGCTGCGTGCGCGCACGTTGCCGGCGATTTCCTCGGCGGAGGGCTTGATGGCCGCGCCGACCAGCCGCAGGCGTGATGCGGACGTTGCCATGGGCAGGGGCAGCCCGCGCCTGCCGCTGCGCGGCGGCTGCGACTCGTCGCGAAGGAAATGCTTGACCAGTCGGTCCTCGAGCGAATGAAAACTGATCACCACCAGCCGGCCACCCGGCAGCAGCCGCTCGACGGCCTGCGCGAGGCCGCTCGCCAGGTCCTCGAGTTCGCGATTCACCACGATGCGCAACGCCTGGAAGGTGCGCGTTGCCGGATGCTTGCCCTTCTCGCGCTTGCCTGCGTTGCGTGCCACCAGCTCCGCGAGTTCGGCCGTGCGGGTCAGTGGCTTTTCGAGTCGCGCCGCGACGATGGCGCGCGCGATGCGCCGACTGTGCCGCTCTTCCCCGAACTGCCACAACGCATCGGCGATTTGCGCCTCGGTGGCGCCCTGCAGCCATTGGGCGGCGCTCGGCTCCGCAGAGGTGTCCATGCGCATGTCGAGCGGGCCGTCGTGGCCAAAACTGAAACCGCGCTCGCCCTGATCGAGTTGCGGCGAGGAAACCCCGAGGTCGAACAGGGCGCCGTCGAGACCGGCAGCTGTGGCCGTCCACTCGGCGAGCACCGCGAAGCTGCCGTGCCGGATCGCGACTCGCGGGTCGGCGCCGAACTCCTCCCTGGCGACAGCGATCGCTTCCGGATCCTTGTCCATCAGCAGCAACCGCCCCGCGTCGTCGAGGCGCGACAGCATCTCGCGCGCGTGCCCGCCACGACCGAACGTGCCGTCGAGGTAGGTGCCGCTCGGGCGAATGTCGAGCGCTTCGATCGCTGCCGCGCGCAATACCGCGGTATGCGCCGCGCGCCGTGACTCGGCGGTCGCGCGCGGAGGGCCGGGAGCGCGACTCACAGTCGCAGCGCCAGCATGTCGGCTGTGAGGTCCTCGTCGCCGATGGTCTGACGGATCTTGGCGAGATGCGCCTGCTCGCTCCAGAGTTCGAACTTGTTGCCCATGCCGAGAAGGACGGCGCGCTTCTCGATCGACGCCGCCGCCCGATGGCTGGCCGGCAACAGGATGCGCCCGTTGCCGTCCGGCTCGAGAGGCGTTGCCGCACCGATGAGTTTCATCTGCAGGTTGCGGTGCACGGCTTGCGCGGTTGGCAGCGCATTGACCTGGTCGCGCACCTGGGCCCACGCGCCCGCCGCGAACAGCCAAAGGCAACCGCTTTCAAAGGGGTTGTAGGTCAGAACGAGCCGGTTTTCTGAAGTCGCGGCCACCAGCTCGCGATAAGCCGTGGGAATGCCCATCCGGCCCTTGTCGTCAACAGTGATTGCTGTCTCGCCCTGGAACATCACAGCCACGAATCCCCACCAAAAACCCCGTTACAACACGGGAATCCACAGTAGGACTCAAGTATTTGACTGTCAACAAAATTATGAGCATTTAGTGAAGGCGTGAATCTCCAATAAAATCCCAAACTTGCATCACATTCCACACCCGGTTTTGCAGGTCTGTTCAATCTGCGCCCGCAATCGGCCACCATGCCCTCATCTCACCCGCCGCGACACCCTCAAACCGCCACGCGAACACGCCGCTGTAGGTCTCGGAGCCCTTTAGACAAACGAAGCCGCGTAGCCGGAAGCGGTAGCGCCTCGCTTCCGCGAGAGCCCTTTATGCTGCAGCGAGGCGCTACCGCTTCCGGCTACTCCCGGCCAAACCTGGAGTCGGGCCCCTGGCGCAGAGCGTCACTTACGCGCGCCCGAAAGTCCTGGTGGTGCCGGGAAGCGGGCCATGGATGGCCCGCCCGCGCATGGATCGCAAAGCGATCCATGCGGCGCAAGGCGAGTCCGAATCGCATTCGGACTCGCCGCATCAAACCGGCACAGGAGGTGCCGTGTTTGATCAGAGATAGTCGAGCGGGCCGATAAGCCGGGTTCTGTCGTGGACAGTCATTCCTCTGGGCCCAACGTCGCCGTTGGGCTCAAGCAACCAACCCGGGCGCGACGCGGGCAACGTCATAGCGCCCCTATTCGGTCTTGCTCCAGGTGGGGTTT
>JBBSLL010000060.1:0-5464 GCA_038255255.1 Lysobacterales bacterium | reverse complement strand
GAGGCGTTCGAGGACTCCGCCGAAGATGAGGCTGCACGCCGCGCGCGATTGCTCGGCCGGCATGCCCACGAGCCACGGCAACCAGTACTTGGGCATGCTCTCGCTGCCCATCATGTCCCAGGGATGCACCAGGATCGCGGCCCCGAGGCTCTCCGCCGCGGCAAAAAAATCGAACAGCTCGGGAGCATCGAGATTCCACGCTCCCACATGGCTGCCGATCTGCACACCCTGCAAGCCGAGCTGCTCGACGCAGCGCTCCAGTTCCTCGATCGCAAGCCGGGGGGCCTGGAGGGGGACCGTTCCGATGCCGGCGTAATTCCGCGGATACGCCCGGCAGGTTTCAGCCATGTGGTCATTAAGGGATCGATGCAGTTCCAGCGCCTGGTTGGGCTTGGCCCAGTAGGAAAACATGACGGGGACCGTACTGATGACCTGGACCTGCACGCCAAATTTTTCATACTCGGCTATGCGCAAGTCCGAGTCCCAGGTGTTCGCGAACAGTTCGCGGAAGAACTTGCCGTCCTTGTAGACGCGATGCCGACCATCGTCCGTGTGATGGATTACCGGAAAGCGCGCGTCGCCGAAGCGCTGCGCCAGGTCGGGCCAGTCGCGCGGCAGGTAATGGGCGTGGATATCGATCTTGAGCATCGGTTCAGGTATCCGGCATCGTGTACCGCGCCGGCGCCGGGTTTACGTACGCGCACGCCTTGCAGGTGCGCAGTTCCGTCGAGCCGTAGAAGCGTTGGAAGACTGGCGGAAAATCCAGCTCGATGTTCTCGAGATGGAAAAATTCCTCGTAGAGCTTGGCGTTGCAGCGCTCGCAGAACCACATGAGTCCGTCGTCTTCGTGTGCCAGGCGCTTGCGCTCGATGACGAGCCCGATCGAGTTTTCCATCCGCTGCGGCGAATGCGGCACGCGTGGTGGCAGCAAAAAGGTGTCGCCGGCCCGGATGGGGATGTCCCGCACTACGCCATCTTCCTGGATGCGCAACACCATCTCGCCCTCGAGTTGATAGAACCACTCCGGGCCCTCGTCGAAGTGGTAGTCGGTCCGCGCATTGGGTCCGCCCACCACCATGACAATGAATTCGCCGTCGTAAACGCACTTGTTGCCGACGGGCGGCTTGAGCAGGTGGCGATGCTGGTCGATCCACTGCTGGAGATTGAAAGGCGCCGGCAACATGCTGGGAGGGCCCTGTAGGAGCGCCGCAAGGCGCGATCGATGGGTTGGCGGCAAGGATATCGCGCCCGTGGGGATCCTACGGGCGCGATGCGGACTGCGGGTCAGCCGGATTCAGCCACGCGCGCGACGCATTTGAGTTCGATCGCAATGGGTGTCGGCAATGCGGTGATTCCCAGCGTCGTGCGGCAGGGCGCTTGCGTGGCATCCGGAAAATACTCGGCCCAGACGGCGTTGTACGCTTGAAAATCGCGCGCCATGTCCGTGAGGAAAACCGTCACGTCGACGAGGTCGGCAAATCCCGCGCCGCTGGCTTCGAGCACCGCGCGCACGTTCGCGAACGCGGAATGGCATTGCGCGACGATGTCGCAGCGGGAGACCGAACCGTCCGGGGCATACTCGTTGCCTGGAATCGAGTTGTCGTGTGCTGAGCGCGGGCCAATACCGGACAGGAACAGCAGCTCGCCGACCCGGCGCGCATGGGGGTAATGGCCCACGGGTCGCGGCGCAGTGCTCGCTTCAATTGACTGGTTCATCCACGTTCCCGGCGAAACTCTGATCCGCACGATTCTGCCACGACGATCACTGGCGGCTCATCTCGCCGTGATATCGATGCAGACGTTCTTCGCTTCCGTGAAGAAGCGCATGGCCTCCGCGCCGCCTTCACGGCCGAGCCCTGACTGGCGTGTGCCGCCGAACGGCGTGCGCAGGTCGCGCGCGAGCCAGGTGTTGATCCAGACGATGCCAACATCGAGCGACGCAGCCATGCGGTGCGCGCGGCCCAGGTGCTGCGTCCACACGGACGCAGCGAGACCGTAGTCGCCCGCGTTCGCGAGTGCGCGCGCCTCGTCGTCCGTATCGAATGGCTGCAGCGTGACCACTGGGCCGAAGATTTCTTCGGTGTTGGTGGCGCAGCCTGGCCCAAGGCCCTCGATCACCGTGGGCGCGACGAACCAGCCATCCCTATCGAGAGCGTGTCCGCCGCACAGCACGCGGCCGCCTTCCGACCGTGCGCGCTCTATGCAGGCGAGCACTTTGTCGTGGTGCGCCTTCGAGGTCATCGGGCCAAGTGTCGTACCCGGGTCGAGCGGGTCACCGGGTCGCAACGCCTCCGCGCGCGCGATGAGTCCGTCGCGAAACTGCTCATAGAACATCCGTTCGACGAGGATTCGCGAACCGCAAAGGCAGATCTGGCCCGCGTTCTGGAACGCGGAGCGCACCACCACGTCGAACAGGCGCTCCCGCGGCGCGTCTGCGAACACGAGGGTCGGGTTCTTGCCGCCGAGCTCGAGCGAACACTTCTTGAGCTGCGCCGCGCAGATCGACGCGATCCCGCGACCCACGCGTGTGCTGCCAGTGAACGAAACAGCCTTGACCTGCGGATGGCCGACCAGCGCGGGGCCCACGTCGTCGCCGAATCCATGCACGATGTTGAGCACACCCTCCGGAAAGCCGATCTCCCGCGCCAGCTCGCCCAGCATCCAGGCCGTGACCGGGGTCACTTCCGAGGGTTTTCCGACCACGGTGTTGCCCGCCGCCAGGGCGGGGGCGATCTTCCACGTAAAGAGGTAGAGGGGAAGGTTCCAGGGCGAGATACACGCGACTGCGCCCAGCGGCTGCCGGAGGGTGTAATTGAGTCCAGCCTCTCCATGATGCGATTCGCTCGCGAACTGCGTCGCGGCGTGTGCGAAGAACCGCAGGTTCGCGACGGCTCGCGGAATCTCGACCTCGCGCGTCAACGCAACAGGTTTTCCCGTGTCGCGCGACTCGGCAAGTGCGAACGACTCGAGTCGCGCTTCCAGTGCGTCGGCCAGCCTTTCCAGCCAGCGCGCGCGCACACTGTTCGCGAGCGCAGACCACGCAGGAAACGCGGCCACGGCCGCGGTGACCGCAAGCTCCACATCCCGCGCATTGCTCGCGGGACAGTACGCATACACCGAACCGGTCGAGGGCTCGGTCACGTCCAGCCATTCGCTACTGACCGGCGTGCGCGATGCTCCGGAAATCATGTTGGCCAGTCGCAGCGGCATGGAATTCGACTCCCTCAATCCCTGCGATCAGATCGACTGCATGCGGCCGCCGTCGACGGCGAGCGAGACGCCGTTGATATAGGCGGCGGCGGGGGAGGCGAGGAAGGCGATGGCGGCCGCAATCTCCTGGGCGTCCGCGAAGCGGCCCGCCGGCACTGATGCGAGCATCTGCCGCGCAACGATCGACGCGTCGCTGCCGGAAGCAAGCGCGCGGTCCGCGAGAATCTGTTCGAGCCGCTGCGTGCGCGTGTAACCGGGCAACACGTTGTTGACCGTGATGCCGTGCGGCGCGAGTTCGCGCGACAGGGTCTTGGCCCAGTTCGCTACCGCGCCGCGCACCGTGTTGGACACGCCGAGGTTCGCGATCGGTTCGCGCACGGAGGTCGAGATCACATTGACGATGCGTCCCCAACCGGACTCGCGCATGCCCGGCAGCACCGCCTGCACCAGGGCATGGCTCGCGAGCAGGTGCTGGCGGAACGCGCTTTCGAACGCTTCCGTCGTTGCCGAGTGTGCGGGTCCACCGGGGGGGCCGCCGCTGTTGTTGACGAGGATATGCACCGGTTTGCCGTGCGCGAGCGCAGCTACCTGCGCGGCCAGCGCGTCGAGGTCGGCGACGTCGACGCTGATCGCGCCATGACGCCGCGCCGCATCGTCGTGCCCGTGCAGCGCACCCAACGCCTCTCGCAATCCATCCGCCGAGCGCGCGAGCAGCGTGACGCTTGCACCGAGCAGTGCCAGTTCGATCGCCGCGGCACGACCGATGCCCTGCGAGCCGCCGCAGACCAGTGCGTGCTTGCCGGTGAGATCAAGATCCATGTGGGGTCTCTTTGGGATGGCCTCCGTCCGGGCGGGTCTGGATCATCAGGGCGCGCAGGGCTTCATCGTGCTCGGCGCGCGGCGGCGCGATGCTGGCCAGGTCGATGCCAAGCCGCGTCGCATCGTCCTCGTCGAGGCCGTCCAGCGCCATGAAGTCGGCGTCGAGCAGCGCCGCGCGCGCCGAATCCTCGCTGTCGTAGCTGAGGTGATTGCCGTCGCTGTCGAACACCTCCGCGGAGCCGCTCGTGCGGACGCGCAGTCGTGCCCACACCACGGTGCGGCCGAGGGCCACGAGCCACCACTGCTCGGACTCGAAGGGATTCACTGCCACTGCGCCAGCGCGATCAGCAATGCAGCCATTATCAGTCCCACCAACACCGCCCACAACGACCACTGTGCCGGCACGGCCAGTCCATCGAGGCGCGGATCGCCGAGCCGGCGATAACCGCCGACGAACAGCCACGCGATTGCGCGCGGCGATGCGAATCCCATTCCCGGCCCTGCCGCGGCGTTCGTCGTGTGGCGGTCACGCAGGTGCACCTGCGCCATTGCCCAGAAGAACAGGAAGCCCAGCGCGCCCGAGATCGCAATCGCAACACCGATCAGCGCAAAAAAGAGGATCACGTGAGGACCGCCGGCACGTCAGAACGTCGCATGCCCGGGCACGCGCGGATAGGGACTCGCATCCCGGATATTGGCGAGGCCGCAGACGTACACCACCAGTCGCTCGAAGCCGAGTCCGAATCCCGCGTGCGGCACACTGCCGTAGCGCCGCAGGTCCCGATACCACTGGTAGTGCGCTGCATCGAGGCCGAACTGCTCGATGCGCTTGTCCAGCACGTCGAGCCGTTCCTCGCGCTGCGAGCCGCCAATGATCTCGCCGATGCCGGGCGCCAGCACGTCCATGGCGGCGACGGTGCGGCCATCGTCATTGAGGCGCATGTAGAAGGCCTTGAAGTGCTCCGGATAATTCATGACGACCACGGGTCGCCCCACGTGCTCCTCCACCAGGAACCGCTCGTGCTCGGTCTGCAGGTCGAGGCCCCATTCGACGGGATATTCGAACGACCGTCCGGACGCGCGCAGCACGTCGATCGCGGCGCCGTATTCGATGCGCTCGAACGGCTGTGCCACGAACTGTTCCAGCCGCGTCAGCGCGGTCTTCTCGACGCGCTCTGCGAAGAACGCCATGTCGTCGGCGCGTTCCTCCAGCACGGCGCGGAAGATGTACTTGAGGAAGTCCTCGGCCAGGGTTGCATTGTCGTCGAGGTCGGCAAAGGCGATCTCGGGTTCGATCATCCAGAATTCGGCCAGATGCCGGGCGGTGTTGGAGTTTTCCGCCCGGAAGGTCGGGCCGAACGTGTAGACCTTGCTGAGCGCCAGGCAGTACGCCTCCACATTGAGCTGCCCCGAGACCGTCAGAAAAGTCTCCTTG
>JBBSLL010000059.1:0-5491 GCA_038255255.1 Lysobacterales bacterium | reverse complement strand
GGTGATCTGGCAGGATTCCGAGCCCTTTTCCGCTGGCGCCGACCTCAAGGGCGCCATGGGCCTGCTCGCGGCCGGCAAGATCAAGGAATTCGACGCGATGATCGCGACGTTCCAGGCCACCAGCATGCGACTCAAGTACGCACTGGTGCCGGTGGTGTCGGCCGTACGCGGCATGGCCCTGGGCGGGGGCTGCGAATTCCAGATGCACAGTGCGCGAACCGTGGCGGCGCTCGAGAGCTACGTCGGCCTGGTGGAAGCGGGCGTCGGCCTGCTGCCAGCGGGGGGTGGGCTGAAGGAGATTGCGGTGCGCGCCGCTGACGCCGCGGGCCCTGGAGGCGATGTGTTCGCGCAACTCAAGGGTTACTTCGAGACGGTGGCGATGGCGAAGGTCTCGTCATCCGCTTTCGAAGCAAAGGAAATGAAGCTGCTGCGCCAATCAGATGTCGTGGTGATGCACGCGCATGAACTCCTGCACGTCGCGAAGGCGCAGGTCCGCGCACTCGCGGACTCGGGCTACCGCCCGCCGGTCCCGGCACGCCAGATCGCGGTGGCCGGCGACGTCGGCATCGCAACCTTCAAGATGTTGCTGGTCAACATGCTCGAAGGACGATTCATTTCCGCGCACGATTTCGAGATCGCGACGCGCATAGCGACGTGTCTCTGCGGTGGGGAGGTCGAACGCGGTTCGCTGGTCGACGAGGACTGGTTGCTGCGCCTGGAACGCGAACACTTCGTCGCGCTCGCGCAGATGCCGGCCACTCAGGCACGCATCCAGCACACGATGACTACTGGCAAGCCCCTGCGCAATTGAACGGAACGCCGTCCAGCCATCACAGAACACGAGGATCGAAACCATGAGCCGTCAAGTCCAGGATGCGTACATCGTCGCCGCCACGCGCACGCCGGTTGGCAAGGCGCCGCGCGGCGTGTTCCGCAACACCCGTCCGGACGAGCTGCTCGCGCACGTGTTGCGCGAAGTCGTTGCGCAGGCGCCTGGCATCGATGCCTCGCGCATCGGCGACATCGTGGTGGGTTGCGCAATGCCCGAGGGCGAGCAAGGCATGAATGTGGCGCGGATCGGGGCGCTGCTGGCGGGACTGCCGAACTCGGTTCCCGCGCAGACCATCAACCGCTTCTGCTCTTCGGGCCTGCAGGCCGTGGCCATGGCCGCAGACCGGATCCGCCTGGGCGAGGCCGACCTCATGATCGGTGCCGGCACGGAGTCGATGTCGATGGTGCCGATGATGGGCAACAAGGTGGCGCTGAGTCCCAAGGTATTTTCCGAAGACAACGTTGCGATTGCCTACGGCATGGGCATCACCGCAGAGAAAGTTGCGGACGAATGGAAGGTATCGCGCGACGACCAGGACGCTTTTGCGGTCGCTTCGCATCGCAAGGCGCTCGCTGCGATCGCGAACGGCGAGTTTCGCGGCGAGATATCTCCGCTCGACGTGATCGCGAGGATCCCGGACCTGTCGGGCAACGCGGTGCGCATCCGCGAGGCGCGCATCGATACCGACGAAGGGCCGCGCAGCGACACCAGCCTCGAGGGCCTCGCCAGGCTGAAGCCGGTGTTCCGCATGGGCGGCAGCGTTACCGCCGGCAACTCTTCCCAGATGAGCGATGGCGCCGGCGCGGTGTTGCTCGCCTCCGAAGCCGCCATCAGGCAATACGGATTGACGCCGCTCGCACGCTTCGTCGGTTTCGCCGCGGCGGGCGTGCGCCCTGAGGTGATGGGCATCGGCCCCATCGCCGCAATCCCAAAAGTACTGGAGCAGGCAGGCATGCGCCTCGACCAGATCGACTGGTTCGAGCTAAACGAAGCGTTCGCCGCGCAGGCACTGGCCGTGATCCGCGACGTCGGCATCGATCCGGAACGGGTCAATCCACTGGGTGGCGCCATTGCGCTCGGCCATCCGCTCGGTGCGACCGGCGCGGTGCGCACCGCGACGCTCGTGCACGGACTGCGCCGTCGCAACCAGAAGTACGGCATGGTGACGATGTGCATCGGCACCGGCATGGGCGCGGCCGGCATTTTCGAGGCGCTGTAGAACTCTACGGCGCCAGTCCTCGCGGGGCGCGCGACCGCATCGGCGGGGTACGATCGCGTGCGACTGGATTCGGTTCGTGGGGAGCTTGTCGAACCATGAACGGAGTCGCGCGGGACGATCGATGAAGCGAGCCCCTGCGAACGCACTGTCCCTGGCATTTGCGATCTTCGCACTGTCCTCGGACACCCACGCCACCGACTTGCGTCACCGCGAGTGTCAACTCGAGTTCCTGTACGAACTCGGATGGCAGGTCGCGCCCGCGGCCGTCGACTCGGTGCAATCGAACGGCGGCACGCCTTGCCGTCGCGCGAGCCTCGGGGAGGCGCATGCTGCTGGCGACTTGCGATTGAGCGTGCCTCTCGACACCGATGCCTGGATCTCACGGTCGACCAGTGCGGCGGACCTCGACGCCGCCATTGCGAGTCCAGCATCGGTTTGCGCGTTCGCCATCCGCCTCGGCGACGCAACCCGCAGCGCCGCAGACAAGCTGATCGCGAACCCGCGATTCAAGTTCAGCGGCATCCAGGCGGGCTGGATCGGCTTCGGCGGGGGCAGCGCCGCAGACGCCGGCTGGAAACCGATTTTCACCTGGGGCCGCGGCTTCATTCCCGCGGACTCGAACAGCCAGGCCATCGATGCGTTCTACCGGCGACCCGTCCGCGCGGAATGCGGAGTCGGTCGGCAGGTCGGGCAGTACGCGGCGCTGGCGGAGTTGTTCGGCCCGGCCGGCTTCGACCGCGCATTCAAGCCCGAGGAGATCGTGGTCGGCACCTTCAACAAGCTCAACACCTCGCAGAGCGTCCTGCTTGGCAGCGCCCGCGGAGAGATGTTCGCTGATGGATGGGCACGGAAGTCTTCGGCACGCGGCCCCCAGGCGTTCAACGGCGTACCCGGGTTCCTGGTCCACGTGTTCGACGTGGAAAGCTTGAGCGACATCAACAACCAGGCCCAGAACTTTGTCGTCTATGACGTGGACGCAGCCGCCGGCAGGGCGCTGGAAATACACGGGGGCTTCGTGCACTACAACCGGCTCAATCGGCGCATCTGGGAGTTGAGCGAGCCGTTTCATATTCGCGGGCGGCGCTGGTTCGAAAGGCTTTTGTGGGCACGCGACGCACGCCTGCTCGCACGCCTCACGCCAACCGAGCGCACAGCCTTCGATGCGATGCGCGTACTGCTGGACGACCCGTTTTACCGGGGGTTCCGCGTCTACGGTCATCCTCACGGGGTCAAACCGATTGGCTACTTCGTGATCCGCATGCTGGATCGCAATCCCCGCACTCCGTTTCAGCTCGAGCTCGCTTTGCACAACCTGCACACCGAGATCTACCAGCGTTACGTGCGCGATCGCATCGGCGCATGCAGGGCGACCGATCCAGGCCTCGAAGAGCGGTAGGATTGGGGAGCCTCCCAACAGGTCGACGCCATGTATCGAATCGTCTCGGTGATCCTCGTCGTCGTTGGCCTGCTGCATCTTTATCCGGCTGTCGGCGTGTTCGGCCCCAACAGGCTGCAGGCCCTGTACGACATCGGCAGCCAGGAAGCCGACACGCTGCTCCTTCTTCGCCACCGCGCGGTGCTGTTCGCGCTGCTGGGGTCTGCGCTCATCGCGGGCGGCCTCCACGCGCCCTGGCGATGGCCCGCGCTCATCGCCGGGCTCGTCAGCACGCTCAGCTTCGTGGTCCTGGCGTTTCCGCTCAGCGACAACAGTTCAGCCGTCACGCGAGTGTTCTGGAGTGACGTCGTCGCGAGTGCAGCGTTGATCCTCGCCGCCGTCCTGGCGCTGCGCTATCGCAGCACGCTGGCGGCAGGCGCCAGTGCCGCCACGGACAACTCGGCGACCTCTTCCGCCCCGCCTGCACCCCGGTGACATCGGGCCGCCGCGCACTGCTGGCCGGCGGCGCGGGTCAGGCCTTGCGCACCCTGGGTGCCACGCGTCGGGAGCGGTTGCGAGTCAGCACATAGACCGTGGCGGGCGGCAGGTTCTTGAGGGTAAACCCGCCCCGCCGCGCGCCCAGGTTCAATCCCATCATGACGTTCCGCGCGATGGGATTGGCCGGCCCGTAAGTGAACAGCACGAAGCGTCCGTTTGGCGCAAGCAGCGCGAACGCTGCATTGAGAACGGTCTGCTGCGCTGCCTGAGTCATCGCCAGAAGGCCAAGCCCGCAGATGACCGCATCGGCCGTTCCACCTTCGCTCCATTGCGAGCCGGCCGCGACGCGCTCGAGGTCAGCGGCGTCGGCGCATTCGACGTTCACGCCTGGAAACACTTGTTTGAGGTGGGTCGAGAGCGTCTGGTTCAGTTCGAGCACGAGCAAGTCCTTCGGCTCGATGCCGAACGCCAGAAGCGCCCGTGTGAATGCTCCCGTGCCGCCACCCAGTTCAATCACCCGCCGCGTGGACTTGAGCAGCTCGTCCGTCATTTTCCTGGCGAGTTCGCGGCTGCTGGGCGAGAGTGACGACATCTCGCGCGGGGACCGTATCCACTGGCGGAAGAACGTCCAGCCCGCTTCGAGTGCCGGCCGGCGCAGCTGGGGAAACAGCCGGATTCGTTTGCGCCCTTTTTGCACTTCGTCCAGCTCCCGTGATTGCGGGGCGAGTGTAGTCGCCGGTGCGACGAATTACCGTGTCGCTGCGTCTATCCAGCCATGCACACCCATATCGTTGTGCCACACCCACCTGGCACTCCCAATGGAATCCGACAGAAGCGTAGGTGCGGCGTGTCCGTCGAATCGGGCGACGGACACGCCGCTGGGATGGCCTTACCGCGCCTTCAACTCGAACGCCCGATGGATCCTCTGATCGCGCGCGAAGTCGGGCGGGATCGTGGCCCGGGTGATGTCGCTCACCTCGAAATCGTCCGCAATTCCAGCGTCAAGCTTGAAGCGCCGCAGGTTGCACGAGAACAGGATCGTGCCGCCGGGGGCGAGCACCCGCGCGCAACGTTGCAGCAGTTCGGCGTGGTCGCGCTGCACCTCGAAGTCCTCCGCGCGGGCCGAATTCGAGAAGCTCGGCGGATCCACGAAAATCACGTCGAACCGGTCGTTTTCCGCCGCCAGCCACGCCCGCACGTCGGCCTGCACCAGGCGATGACCCACGCCCGAAACACCGTTGAGTGCGAAGTTGCGCGAAGCCCATTCGAGATACGTCGCGGAGAGATCCACGCTCACCGTGGAGCGCGCGCCACCGGCTGCGGCGTACACGCTGGCGGTGCCCGTGTAGCAGAAGAGATTCAGGAAACGCTTGCGAGCGCATAGAGCCTTCACCCGCGCCCGCATGGGACGATGATCGAGAAACAACCCGGTATCCAGGTAATCGCGCAGGTTCACCTCGAAGCGCAACTCGTCCTCGATCACGACCAGGGTCTGCCCGCCATGTTCCTGTCGGGTGTAGCGCTGCAGCGGCGTCTGCGGGCGCCGTTGCTTGACCACGACCTGCCC
>JBBSLL010000058.1:0-5575 GCA_038255255.1 Lysobacterales bacterium | reverse complement strand
TGTACGGAAAGCCGGCGTACGTCCGCTCCGACAACGGCGCCGAGTTCACCGCAGCCAAGGTGATGCGCTGGATGACCGATCAAGCCATCGGACAGTCATTCATCGCACCCGGCAGCCCATGGCAGAACGGCTTCGTCGAGAACTTCAACGGCAAGCTTCGCGACGAAGCGACGGCGTCACGAAGAACGAGTACCAACGCAGCGCGTAATAACCTTTCAACTTGGCAGAAACGGTCGTAATCTGGGCAGGCGCCCGGCGGGTTGCAGCGCTGCACCGTGACGTTCCCAAAAATGTCAGCTCGGAGGCCTCATGTCGCCACTCGCTCGCACTACCTTCTCTTTCTTACCCCTAATCATTGCCCTCGCTTGGTCAAGTGACGCCGCTTCCGCACCACTGCCGCGCACGCCGTACCCTAAATCCCCGGTCGACATACTAACGAAGCCGGCGCCATATCACGTCAGTGTCAAGTTCGTCGACGCTGCCCGTATCCGCACCAGCGCGCCAACCGTCGTCTACTCCGAAGCCGGCTTCAGCGTCGTGGCACTGCAGAATTTCATCAACGCCAACGGCCTGTCGCTGACGCCCGAGATCGGCCTCGCACCCGCGGTGATCGCGGCGGTCGAGGCCGAGGCGCTCGCGCACTCGAACCGGATGCAGCCGGATCTAGCCGGCATGTTCCGTCTGGCATTCGCGACTACGAATCCAACGGAACAGCAGAACATCGCCAATGGTCTGCAGGAATTGGCCCTCGTCGAGGTCGTTCACGCTTCGCACTCACTGCCGCCGCCGCCGGTAGACATTCCGCCCACGACACCACTGTACGAAAGTTCGCAAACCTACTTCGCACCGAACCCGGGGCTGGATATCGACTACGCAGCGGGCTTCTTCGGACTGCGAGGTGAGGGCATGCGGTACGCCGACATCGAGTATTGCTGGCTCAACGAGCATGAAGACATCGAAGAACGACTCTTACCTGAGCCTAACGTTTCGCCTTCACAGTCCGGTTTCAACATTTGTAGTCACGGCGCCGCCGCCACCAGCATGTTGACCGCGGTACCCAACGCCTACGGCCTAAAAGGCATGGCCCCGAACGCGGTTGCCTACGTACACCCCGAGCACAAAGCCGGCGGGGCGAATGGCATTCCGAGACGTCCTGAAGCCATCACCAGCGCCCATTGGCGCACGGAACCTGGTGACGTGTTGATGTTGGAGATGCAGGAGTTTGCCGGCGGCGCGCCGGGAAGCTGCTCCACAGACTGTCCGACTTGTGGACCCGCGGAAATCAACCCATTTGTCCATGCCGCAACGAAGACGGCAACCGACGCACTGCGGGTGGTCGTCGCAGCCGCCGGCAACGGCTGCGTCAATACCGACACCCATCCCGGCTTTGCGGAGTGGCGACAAATGAGCGACAGCGGCGCGATCATCGTCGGCGCCGGCACGAGCGACGCTGTTCACCAACCCATGCCAGTTTCAAGCTGGGGCAGCAGGGTGAATCTGCAGGGTTGGGGAGAGAACGTGGCGACGTTTGGTTACTTTTTTCCAGTGCCGGGCGCCCCGAACGACCCGCGCCAGACGTATCGGTTCACTTTCGGAGGCACCAGCGGAGCTACGCCGATGGTCGCTGCCGCTGCCTTGCTCACGCAGCAGCACGCCAAAATCCGGCTCGGCAGCATCATGACGCCACGGGAGTTGCGCAGATACCTGGCTGCGACCGGCGTACCGCAGGCCCCGCACGAGCGCAACATTGGTGCATTTCCAAGCATGCGCGGCGCGATCGATCGCATGGTCGAAGCCGACGTTGGTGTCACGGCCGAAGTGGGCGGGTCGCTGGTTACAGCGCAGGTGACCAACCACGGTCCGAGCCGCGCGAGGCAGCTGGTGGTCGATGTCGACATCTACTCCGGTAGCGTCATCGGTCTCAGCTTCGTGGACAATGGCCTCGCGACGTGCGCGGGACGGCCGCCGCCGGAGCTCGAGGAATGCGCCGGGCAATGTTCCTACCTGCGCTGCACCTACCAGAGCCTGCCGGCGGGCCCGGCTCCACTTACGTGGGCGTGCAGCAGCGCGTACGGCAGCCCCAGCGTGACGCTGAAGGCGCACATCTTAAGTGGCAGCCACGTCGACCCGAATCCGAACAACCATGTGGCCACGCGCACGGCCGCGCTCTCGTGCGATTCCGGCGGTGTAGAACTGTGATTCGTTTGCGTTCCGCGTGCTGCGACCGGTCGCGCCCGAAGTCTCGGTGGGTGCGGCACGTGAGTTGGTTCGCCCTGCTCTGTTCGACCGCCGCCATCGCGCAGCCGTTTGGCAACTTGCCGGGCTATCGGGCAGTAGAGTTAGGCGGCGGCGAGCCGGGCGATCACGGCCGAGTGGTGCGCGAGATCGGTGACATCGACGGCGACGGCTTCACTGACTTCGCGGTCGGCTCGCCAAGTTCTTCTTACGCGGAACGGGCCAACGTCGGCAAGACCTTTGTCGTGTACGGCTCGCGCGAGCCGATGCCGATGTCCTTGCGTAGCCTCGAACCCGAGCAGGGAGGCGACGGTTCGCGCGGCTTCGTGGTGGTCAATCCGGTCGCGCACGGCTTCATTCAGGCCGGCTCCACCATAGGCTATCTCGCCCCCCTCGGCGACTTCGACGGGGACGGGTTCGACGACTTTGGCCTTGCCGATCGCGCGCAGAGCGATGGCGCGCCGTGGTCGGGTGTGCTCTACGTCTTTTTCGGCGGGCCGCGCGCGCCGGGCGCCCCGCCGTTTCCGGCGCGTGTCGACCTGCTACTCGCGGCGCAAGGTGCCTACGGCAGCCGGCTGTTGCGGGTCTCGGGTGGCAGCACCGGAGGATTCGCCTCCGCTCTGAGCCGAGCTGGCGACTTCAATGCTGACGGCTTGGCTGATATCGCGGTCGGTCACGTCGGCCAATTCGCGGACGACTCCGGGGCGGTACAGATCCACTTCGGTCGCAGGGCCCGTACGATCGGAATGCCCGATCTGGTGCTGCGTGGCGAGCCGTCGCCGATAGAGCACGCGGACTTCGGTGCCAACGGGATCATCGGCGGGCACGATTTCAACGGCGACGGTGTTTCCGACGTGCAGGTCTGCAGTCGTTTGTCGACATTGGCACCCTTTGGTTTCTCGTGTTACGTCGTGTTCGGGGGCAATGTTGCCGCACTCGGCACCGAGTTCAGGGTGGGCCGTCTGCGTGCCGCGCAGGGCGGCGATGGTGCCCTGGGCTTCGTGGTCAATGGCGGTCCAAATTATGGGCTCGGTTTCGCAGACCGCATTCTCGGCGAGACCGATCTCAATCACGACGGATTCGTCGATCTGGCGTATGGGTCCGCTTTTTTCGAGCCGGCGGGTGGAGGCGCGGACGATGATTTTGGTCGTGTGTCGGTGCTTTACGGTCGGAATCGGTTCGCCGCCGAATACGATCTGCTGCGACTCGATCCGGCCTTCGGCGGCGATGGCAGCGACGGCTTCGTGCTCGATGGCCCGCCTTCGCCGCGCGCTGAGCTGGGGGCTGCACTCGCGCGTGCCGGCGACGTCAACGGTGACGGAGTGGACGACATCGCGATCTCAGGCGGCGCTGCTTATAATTTCGAGGGCGTGCGGGGCCGCGTGTACATCGTGTTCGGACGGCGGGCTGCATCGAGTCAGGCGTTTCCGCCGCGCACCGTGCTGACGCCGGTCGTGGTGGCATCCGGTGCCGCCGCCACGATCGACGGCACCGCAGATTTCACGCGATTCGGGGCTTCGCTCGGCGCATTGGCCGACCTCAACGCCGACGGCCGCGATGAACTGCTGATTGGCGCGTCGACCGCGCGTGTTGACGGGTTCCGAGTCGGGATGGCTGTGTTGTATGTCAGCATCGCTCCGCAAGGCGGTCCCGGTTCCGCGACAGCGGTCACGGCACTGGACGGCGTCAATCGGGCGCTGCTCGCGCTGGCGCTTGCGCTTGCCGCTGCTGTCGCCTTGCGTGGCGTGCGACCAACTCACTGAGAACGTCTTGCGTGGCTGGGCGCGGTGCAAGCATACGGGCCCGTACAAACGCTTGCAGGGAGCGCAGGGAGCAACATCAGTGCGGCTGCGAGCGCACGCCCCGAACGGTCCGGAATAGATTGCAACGGTGTATGAAGTTTTCCGGAACGGAAAGCGTGGCAGTGTGCGCGAACCGCTTACTGACCAAAGACGAATCGTGTGGCCAATCGGATTGTGAGTTCTCTTAACCTTATAAGGCGAGGAGAACTACATGAAGAAGGGTCACAGCGAGGAATGATCATCCGGAAAAAAACGATTACCGTGCCCGTGCTTCGCGATAGGCCGGCCACCACCGGACTCCCACCATAACGAACCGACCGTAACCATGGCGCCGATGCACAGCTCATCATCCATGTTTAGCGAGGGCTAGATTCCATGGGCGCGGATCCTATCCACCGTGGGTCTTTCGCCGCCAATCAGTAGCACGTCTGCCGCTGAAGCAGGTCAGGCTCGGTAATCCCGCGAGTTACATGCACCTACCAAGTTATTCCCCTACGCCAGCGAGCGGCTACTTACCAAAAGAAGGGTAAATCGCAATACGTGGCAGGGCGAATTCCGCAGTGAGCATGTTGCAGAAGTTCCTTACGGGCGAGCTCGCATTTTTGGTCTTAACCGTTCAAGCGACGCCAATAGTGCAATGGTCGGCGTCGGCGCTAAACGCGGATGTCGCCTTGGTCTCGAATGACAGACTCGATCGTCGTCCCGGTATCACGCTCTTCGTTGGAAAAGCCGTCGTACTGGGACAATGCGCCGAAATTCAGCCCCGTGATCTGTTCGATCCGACGCGACGTCCCCCCTATTTTGAGTAGCACGTCCCTTTGGAGTCCAATCCCCCCAAGCAAGGAGATTGGACGTGAAGAAGCGATTTTCGGAAGAGCAGATCATTGGCTTTCTGCGTGAAGCGGAAGCGGGCGTGGCGGTCAAGGAGTTGTGTCGCCGACACGGTTTCAGCGACGCGTCGTTTTACCTGTGGCGCAACAAGTTCGCGGGCATGAGCGTGTCCGACGCCAAACGGCTGCGCGAACTCGAGACCGAGAACGGGCGTCTCAAGAAGCTGTTGGCCGAGTCGATGCTCGAAAACGAGGTCACCCGGGAGGCGTTGCGAAAAAAGTGGTGACCGCACCGGCTCGACGGGAGCTGGTGCGGCATCTGATGGACGGCGGGCTTAGCGAACGACGCGCGCTCTGCATCGTTCGCATGAGTGCGAGCGCGTACCGCTACTCACCGCGCCCCGACCGCAACGTCGAGCTGCGCGAGAGCATCCTGGCGCTGGCCCAGCGGTACCGACGCTACGGCGTGGGCATGATCCATCTCAAGCTGTGTCAGCAAGGACTCGTCGTGAACTACAAGCGCGTGGAGCGGCTGTACGTGGAGGCCAAGCTGCAGGTGACCTGAGCCGAATCGTGTAGCCAAACGGATTGTGAGTTCTCTTACCCTTCAAGGCGAGGAGAACTACATGAAGAAGCGTCACAGCGAGGAACAGATCATCCGGATCCTGCGCGAGGCCGAGGCCCGTGAGGTGCCAATCAGGGACGTGT
>JBBSLL010000057.1:0-6618 GCA_038255255.1 Lysobacterales bacterium | reverse complement strand
GGCCGAAATCGCCTACGTTATCGGACACGAACTCGGCCACTATCGGCACCGCCATGTGATCCAGCTCTGGCGCAGTGCCCAGCGCACGCAAGCACTGCTCGGCGCCATGCAGGTACTGACCGCGGGAGTGGGTGCCGCGCTGGTCGGCGGCGCGCTGGGTGTGGGAGGCGCTGCGGCAATCAACCAGTTTTCGCGCGACCACGAACGCGCGGCGGATGAGTTCGGTTTCGCGACCCTGGCCAGGCACGGTTATGACCTGAGCGCGTCGTTCGGACTCTACGCGCAGCTTGCGGCCGAGGAGGCCGCGTTGCCGCCCCGCTGGAAATCGGTCGTGTTCGCCAGCCATCCGCCCACGGAGCAACGGCTCGCCGACATGCGCGCAGCCGCACAGTCACATGCCGAAGGCGATGCAAGCGCGCAGGCGCGCGATCGACGCTACACCGAGCGCTATAACCAGATCATGTCCCGTCGGCAAGGCGACTGGATCCGCGCGGACCTGTCGCGACGCCAGTTCGGACCGAGTCGCGTGCTCCTCGATGCTCTTCTCAAACGCGCGCCTCCCGAGCAGCGGGCCGAGCTTGCCTACTTCCGCGGCGAAGTGGCCCGCCTGGAAAACACCGCGACCGCGGCAGTGGAAGCTGAGCGGTGGTACCGCAAGTCGGTGTCGTTCGCCGACGCTCCGGCAGCGGCGCATCGTGAACTCGGCTTGCTGCTGCGCCGGCGCGGCGAGCGCATCGAGGCGATCGCGGAGTTGACGCGTTACCTCGAGATGGCCCCGGCCGCAGAGGATCGCGCCCTGGTGCAGCACTATCTTGCGGAAATGGAATCGTGACCGGCGCTGAGCGGGCTGGGGGCCGGAGGCATCCGGTTGCGGCGGCGCTCGTCGCACTGGGTTGCATGATGCTGCTCGCGGCCTGCGGGCCGAGTCCGCTGGTGCGTGCCGGCGCCGCCAGCGCCGTGGGCTCGATCGCACTCGACACGCCCGTGGACTGGTCGCGCTCCGGCGACGCGCGCGTCGAACTCTGGACGCGCGACGGCACGCTGCTCAACCAGCTGCAGTTCGTGGGCGAGGTCGAACCGGGACAGCACGTCTTCCGGTCGCGGCGCGAAACGAAACGTCGTCCCGACGGACCCTACTTCAGGACCGGCATGAACGGCATCGAGCTGCAAGCGCTGCTGCTCGACGCATTGGGCGAACTGGGCGCGGTGCGCCCTGCCGCACGCGCGCTTCGTCCGGCGACATTCGGGGACGGCGAAAGCGTGCGCTTCGAAGTCGAAACCGCCAACCAGGATGGATTGCTTTACCGGGGAATCGCGCAGGCCTCGGTCCACCGCGGGCGTCTTTACGTGATGCTCTTCCTTGCGCCCGCCGAGCACTACTTCGAACGCGACCGGAAGATCGTCGAATCCATGTTCGATTCGGCGCGTCCCCAGATGTAGCAGCGCTGCAAGGCGCGATCGTCGACACGGCCGCGCTATTGCGCTCCTGCAGAGCCGAGCCTGCTCGGCTGCAACGCCGCGCAGAAGCCAGAAGCAGCGGAGCAAGCTCCGCTCTACAAGATCAAGAGCGGATCACCGCGCGTCGAGCGCCTTGTTCCACTCCACCACTTGCGAAGCGTGCGCGGCGAGCACGCCGGCGGTGTCGCCTTCCAGCGTGACCGATTCGATCTTGTCGCCCTGCTTGATGGAGTCGACCACTTGCTGGTCGGAGGCGTCGACGACCTTGCCGAACACAGTGTGCTTGCCGTCGAGCCAGGGGGTCGCGACATGCGTGATGAAGAACTGCGAACCATTGGTGCCGGGGCCCGCATTGGCCATCGAAAGGACACCGCGGTCGTGGCGCAAACCGGAAACGCATTCGTCCTCGAACCGATAGCCCGGACCGCCACGGCCCGAACCTTCCGGGCAGCCGCCCTGGATCATGAAGTCGGGCAGAACCCGATGGAAGTCGAGACCGTTGTAGAAGCCACGCTGAACCAGGTTCACGAAGTTGGCGACGGTCTTCGGGGTCTGCGTCGGGGTCAGTCGTACGCGGATCGGGCCGCGCGATGTCTGGAATGTTGCAGTCAAATCGCTCATGCGTGCGTTCCGGTGCGGGGGGCCGGAATGATAGCCGACGCGCCGGCTCATGTTTGGAGGGCCCGGCGCTTGGCGGCAACCCACGGCCTTCACCTGTTATCATGGGCGGTTACCCACTGCCCTTGCCGCTCGGCTTCTCAAATGTCCATCGAAAACCTTCGCAACATCGCCATCGTCGCGCACGTCGACCACGGCAAGACCACCCTCGTCGACCAGCTGCTGAAACAGTCCGGCACCTTCCGCGAGCGCGCAGTGATGGTTGACCGCGTAATGGACTCGAACGATCTCGAGAAGGAACGCGGGATCACCATTCTTTCCAAGAACACCGCCATCCGCTGGAAAGATCCGGACGGAAAGGAATGGCGCATCAACATTGTCGACACGCCCGGCCACGCGGATTTCGGCGGCGAAGTCGAGCGCGTGCTCTCGATGGTCGATTCGGTGCTGCTGCTGGTGGACGCCATGGACGGACCGATGCCGCAGACGCGCTTCGTGACCCAGAAGGCGTTCCGCATGGGCTTCAAGCCTATCGTGGTAGTCAACAAGGTCGATCGTCCGGGCGCTCGCCCGGACTGGGTCGTCGGACAGACTTTCGATCTCTTCGATCGCCTCGGCGCCAGCGAGGAGCAGCTCGATTTCCACACGGTCTATGCATCCGCGCTCAATGGCTACGCTGGCTTGTCGCCGGACGTTCGCGAAGGCGACATGACTGCGCTGTTCCAGACTATCGTCGAGCACGTCAAGCCGCCCCCGGTGGACCTCGATGGTCCGTTCCAGATGCGCGTGACTTCGCTGGACTACAACAACTACGTCGGCATCATCGGCGTCGGCCGCGTGCAGCGCGGACGCGTCAAGACCAACCAGCTGGTCACGGTGCTCGACCGCGACGGCAAGCCGCGGAGCGGCAAGATCATGCAAGTGCTCGGCTTTCATGGTCTTGAACGCACCGAAGTGGCTGAAGCGCGCGCCGGCGACATCATCGCCGTGTCGGGCATCGAGGGCCTGAGCATTTCCGAGACGATCTGCGATCCGTCTGCGCCTGAGCAACTCGAAGTATTGACGGTCGACGAGCCCACGATCTCAATGACATTCCAGGTCAACGACTCGCCATTCGCCGGCAACAAGCAGAAGAGCGGCGGCAAGTTCCTTACTTCACGCCAGCTGCGCGATCGCCTCACCCGCGAAACGCAGCACAACGTGGCGCTGAAGGTCGAGGAGACGGAGGACGCAGACAAGTTCAAGGTCTCGGGGCGCGGAGAACTGCACCTGTCGATCCTGATCGAGACGATGCGTCGTGAAGGCTATGAGCTGGCGGTGTCGCGGCCGGAAGTCATCCTGCGCGAAGTCGACGGCCAGACGATGGAGCCGTTCGAGAGCCTGGTCGTCGATCTTGAGGAGGCGTATCAGGGCAACGTGATGTCGCGTCTCGGTGAACGCCGTGCGCAGCTGCAGAACATGGAGCCCGACGGCAAGGGTCGCGTACGCATGGACTTCATCATTCCCGCGCGTGGCCTGATCGGATTCCAGAACGAATTCCGCACCATGACTGCAGGCACCGGCCTGCTGTTCCACGTGTTTGATCATTACGCGCCGAAGCAGGAAGGCGCGATCGGCAAGCGCACCAACGGCGTGCTCATCTCCAATGGCACCGGTCCTTCGCCCGCGTATGCGCAGATCATGATGCAGGAACGCGGGCGCCTCATGATCGAGCCGCTCGACGAGATCTACGAAGGCCAGATCGTCGGCATCCACGCCAAGGACAACGACCTCACTGTGAATGCGCTGCGCGCCAAGCAGCTCACCAACTTCCGCGCTGCCGGTAAGGATGAGACCGTGCAGCTGACGCCGGCGGTGAAGATGTCGCTCGAGCAGGCGCTCGAGTTCATCGACGATGGTGAACTGGTGGAAGTGACCCCTGTCGCAATCCGCCTCCGCAAGCAGGCGCGCACCGAAGTCGACCGCAAGCGTACGGCAAGGGGCTGACAAGCAAAGCGCGACCGCGGTAGACGCGTTTCTGTAGAGCCGAGCCATGCTCGGCTGCAAACCTCGACGGAACCCAAGCGGAGCACAGCTCCGCTCTACAGTTTCCGAGCGGCCTATGCGTTTCGCAGCTGCTCGTGCTTGCGCACGATCAGCATGGCGATTTCGAGCGACTGCTCGTAGTTGAGCCGCGGGTCGACGCTCGACCGGTAGGCGCGCGAGAGGTCGGCTTCGAGCAGGTCGCGTGCGCCACCCATGCACTCGGTGACGTTGTCGCCGGTGAGCTCGAGATGCACACCGCCCAGCCGCGTACCCGCCGCAGCGTGCAGATCGATGGCCTGCTCGAGCTCCGAGTGGATGTTGGCGAAGCGCCGGGTTTTCACGCCGCCGGCCAGCGACTCGGTATTGCCGTGCATCGGATCGCAGATCCAGAGCACCTTGCGTCCGTCGCGCCTGACTGCGTCGAGCAGCGCCGGCAGCTTCGCGGCAATGTTCGCGGCGCCCATGCGATGGATGAATACGAGTCGCCCCGGCTCGTCATCGGGACTCAGCGCATCCATCAGGCGGCGCAGCGAGTCGCCATCGCTCGCGGGACCGACCTTCACGCCGATCGGGTTGCGGATGCCGCGGCAATATTCAACGTGCGCACCGTCGAGGGCAGCCGTACGTACGCCAATCCAGGGCAGGTGCGTCGAAAGGTTGAACCAGCCGTGCTGGCGCGGCACCTGGCGCGTCAACGCTTCCTCGTAATGCAACACGAGCGCTTCGTGCGAAGTGAAGAAGTCCACGCGGTTGAGGTTGTGCACCGACGCGCCGGCGAGGGTTTCCATGAAACGTATCGACTCTCCGATGGAGATGACCCGCTCACGGTATTCGCGCGCCAGCGGCGCATGCTGGACCCAGTCGAGGTCCCAGTATTCCGGATGGTGCAGGTCCGCGAAGCCACCGTCGATCAGCGCGCGCACGAAGTTCATGGTCAGCGCCGAACAGGCGTGGCCCTGCAGGAGTCTGCGCGGGTCCGGCTGCCGGGCGTCGGACTCGAACGCAGCGCCGTTGATCAGGTCCCCGCGATAACTCGGCAGCGAAGCGTCGCCGCGCTTCTCGATGTCGGACGAGCGCGGCTTCGCGTACTGCCCGGCGAAGCGCCCGATTCGCACGATGGGCAGCCGCATCCCATGGACCAGGACCAGGCTCATCTGCAGCAGCACTTTCAAACGCGATGAAATGGTCGCCGAGTTGCAGTCGCCGAAACTCTCGGCGCAGTCGCCGCCCTGCAACACGAATCGCTCGCCACGTTGCGCGTCGGCGATCAACTCCTTGAGGGCGAGGACCTCCCACGACGTGACCAGCGGCGGCAGGGTGCGCAACTCGTCCAGCGCCGTGGCGAGCGCTGCGGGATCCGAATAAGCCGGCTGCTGCGAGGCAGGCGAACCCGCCCAGCTACCGGGACTCCACGCCTTGGTAACCGCGGCTTCGAGCGGCTCCTGGGCAGTGGCGAGCGGGACGGCGTTCAATGCCAGCGCCTCGGACCTGGCGGGCGCCGCAAACCTGCAAACAGCGCCAACAGTCCCAGCAGGACGAACCAGATCAGGGTCCAGGTCGGCATCGACAGTCCGAGGAATGCCCAATCGATCTGCGCACACTCACCCGACCCGGTGAACGCCTTGCGCAGGGCGTCGCCGAGCGGCAGCGTGTCGATCATGTAGTTGAGGCCCGGCCCGCATGCGGGCACCTCGTCGGGCGGCAGGTTCTGCAGGCGCACGTGCTGCAGGGCGATGCCTGCGCCAACCGCCGCGGCGAGCATCGCGAGCAGACCATACGCCTTGCGTGCCGCGCCCCGCGGATCATGCAGGGCCGCGACAAGCGCGATCACGCCCAGCGCGAGGAAGGCCACGCGCTGCAGGATGCACAGCGGACACGGGTCGATGAACAGCTTGAACTGCACGTAATAGGCGAACGCCAGCAGCGCCGCGCAAATGAAGGCGATAAGCGCGAATTGCGCACGAAACGAGCGAAAGAAGTCCATTGGTTCAGTGGGGACGAGGTCGAGCATCACACCATGCCGCGTCGCACCATGCATTGCAACTTGGTCGCGCTGTCACGGATTGCAGGCCCTGCACTTTTCACCGTGCCATCGCGCGAAAGCGAAAAGCCCCGGGCGGTGCCGGGGCTTCGACGAGACCGGTGCGCGTGGCCAGCGATCAGTCGGTGTTGTCGTCCACGGCCACGTTCGCTTGCGGGCGATCCACGAGTTCGACATAGGCCATCGGGGCCGAATCGCCGTTGCGGAAACCTGCCTTGAGGATGCGCAGGTAACCGCCGGGACGCGCCACGTAACGCGGGCCCAGCTCGGTGAAGAGCTTGCCGACGGCAGCCTTGTCGCGCAATCGCGCGAACGCCAGGCGGCGATTGGCAACCCCGTCGACCTTGGCGAGCGTGATCAGCGGTTCGGCCACGCGACGCAGTTCCTTGGCCTTTGGCAAGGTGGTGCGGATGGCTTCGTGCACGATCAACGACGTGGCCATGTTCTGGAACATGGCCTTGCGGTGACTGCTGGTG
>JBBSLL010000056.1:0-7257 GCA_038255255.1 Lysobacterales bacterium | reverse complement strand
ACGCGGAACTGCTCCACGAACACGACCTTGCCATCGGAGGTCTCGGCGATGACGATCACCGCGCCGCCGCCGCGATTGGTGCGTTCCGCGAATTCCCACTTGCCGCTTCGCTTGATGCGCAGCCATTCGCCGGAATAGAGGGTCTCGATGTCCGACATGGGCAGGCGCGGCTCGCTCAGGCAAAATGCGGGAACGCGCATTCTGCCAGTTGAACCGACCGGCCTGTTGCGTTGTCCTACCCTGCCGGCCGCTCCATGGCCGTCGCAACCTTCTTCCAGGTAGACCCATGTCGAATCGAAAGATCTCCTTTTTCATGCTTGCCATGATTTGCGCCGCCGGCCTTGTGTCGAATGGTGTCGTCCAGGCGCAGTCCGAGTCCGTTCCCGCGACCGCCACGGCGGGCGCGGCGGTGGCCGACAAGGATCCTGCCGCGATCACCGTGGTTCCGGAACTCATCGTGCTGGCAGAGGCTTCGGCCGAGAAGAAGGACTGGGACCGATACGGAAAAATCATGCAGCGCATCGCGCAGCTGCGTCCCTACGCCGGCAATATCCAGCTCGAAATCGCCGCGAGCCACGCGCTGCGCAACGACAAGACCGGCGGTTACAACGCACTCATGCCCTTGCCGGGCCAGGGCTACGGCTTTGCAATCGAGGATGACGAGCGACTCGAGAACCTGCATGGCACGCAGGTCTGGGACTACCTCGTCGAAAAGTTCGCAGACAACCGCAAACCTGTAGGCGGCGGCCGCGTGTTCGCGACGCTGCCGAGGCAGGATCTGCTCATCGAGTCGGTTGCGTGGGATCCGACGCGCAAGGCGCTGCTGGTGGGATCGGTGCGCACCGGCAAGGTTTCCCGCGTCGAGGCGAGCGGCAAGCTGGTCGATTTCATCGTTCCGGACAAGGCCAACGGAATCGGCGGCGTGTTCGACCTGACGGTCGACGCCAAGCGCAAGTTGCTCTGGGTTGCCAGCGCGCAGGTACCGCACGCGGGGCATTCGGATCCTGCGCGCTACGGCGAAGCCGCGTTGCTGAAGTTCGATCTCTCGACCGGCAAGCTGCTCAAGCGCCTGGACATTCCTTCGGAGGGTTCCCCGCATCTGCCAACGGGCATGTCCGTCGGCCCCGACGGCGCGCTGTTTGTCGCCGACACGGTGCAGCCGGTGATCTGGAAGGTGGAGGCAGACGTCATCCGCCCGGTGGTGCGCAACCCGAACCTCACGGGTATCCGTGCGATCACGCTCAACGACAAGGGCACGGTGCTGTACATCGCGGACCACGAGCTCGGCGTGTTTGGACTCGAGCTGGCGTCGGGCAGCGCGTTCCTGCTCGCGGGACCACCGCAACTGACGCTCTATGCGGTCGACGCACTGGCGTGGCACGGCGACAAGCTCATCGCGGTGCAGAACGGCTTCCCGCCGGCCCGCGTGATGCGATTCGCACTCGACGAAGCGGGTCGCAAGATCACCAACGCGCAGGTGCTCGACGCAGGTCACGAGGCATTCGGTGTTCCCGGAACAGGCGTCGTCGGTGACGATGCGTACTACCTCATCGCGAACTCGCAGAAGGGACTCGTCGATGGCAGCGGCAAGCTCGTCGATGCCAAATCGCTGCAGGGCGTGCGTATTTTCCGTACCGACCTGAATGTGTCGATGCCGGAAGCTCCCGAACTCCCGGCAAGCCTGCGCGGCCTGCCGCGACCGGGTCAATGACCGACGGCGCGAGTCGCTTCCACGGATAAGCCGATCAAGTTCGAGCAGCGCGAGAACCCTGGTCGCCAGATCTTGCCTTCCGCTCAGGGTCCGACAGGCCAACCGCGAACGGCATCGGGTTGTTCGGGGATTGCCTAGAACTGGAAGTAGACGAACGGCACCTGCGCTTCGATGCGGGCGAAGAGTTCGAGGAAGAAAAGCGCTGCGACGCCCGCGGCGACCGCGACCGGAAAACGCGCGCGCGCCACCAGCCAGTCCTGAAGTCGCCGATCCCGGTCGAGCAGGCAGAACGCCAAGGTGCCGACGGGAATGATCCACAGGCCAGGATGTGCGTGGGCGAACGCGAGGGGCGGCATGGAAGCGAGCGCGTCGAGCGTCGCCAGCGTCGCTTCGAAGGTTGGTGCACGAAAGGGAACCCAGCCGAGCGTCACGATCACGAACGTGACGCCAACCCACAACGGGGTGAGTATCGGCGAGTCGACGAGGCGCGACGCCCCGCTGCGATCGACCGCGTTGCGCCAAACCCGATGACCGATCAGGAGCAGGCCGTGGTAGATCCCCCAGAGCGCGAAGTTCCAGCTCGCGCCGTGCCACAGCCCGCCGAGGCCCATCACGATCAGGATGTTGAGATACACGCGGGGCACGCCGACCCGATTGCCGCCGAGTGAGATGTACAGATAATCGCGCAACCAGAACGAGAGCGAGATGTGCCAGCACCTCCAGAACTCGGTGACGTTGGAGCTGAGGTAAGGCCGCTCGAAGTTCGGCGGGAACCGATAGCCGAGCAGGCGCGCGCAGCCGCGCGCGATGTCGGTGTAGCCCGAGAAATCGAAGTAGATCTGCAGGGAAAACGCGAACACTCCGGCCCACGCAGGTACTGCGGCCCCTTCGTACTGCGTGCTGCCGAAGTAGGCGGTGGCGATCGGCGCAAAATAATTGGCGAAAGCAACTTTCTTGATCAGCCCCTTGAGGATCTCGCGGAGTCCCCATCGGGAGTCCTCGCTCGTCAGCGGCGCGCGGTACGCGAGCTGTGGGAAAAAATCCTGCGGACGGATGATCGGTCCGGCGATGAGATGCGGAAAGAAGGAAATGAACAGCGAGAAGTCGACGGGGTCGCGCACCGCGCGCAGCTGGCGACGGTACACATCGACGGCGTACGCGATGCCCTCGAACGTGAAGAAGCTGATGCCGACGGGCAGGATCACATTGAGCGCCAGGCCGGCGGGGTCGAGGCCGAACACGCCGGCAAATGAATCAATGAAGAAGTTGGCGTACTTGAAGAAGCCCAGCACTGCCAGGTTGAAGGCCACGGCCAGCGCCACCATGCGCTTGCGCCCGACGCCATCGCGCGAGTCGATCCACGCGCCGAAGGCGAAATTGACCGCTGTCGAGAGTGCGAGCAGGAAACAGAAGCGCCAGTCCCAGAATCCGTAGAACACGTAACTCAACAACACCAGCGCGACCTTGGCCGGGCGGTCGCGCAACGCGGCCAGCAGCACGAGCGCGCCGACGAAGAACGCCCAAAAGGCGAGGGTGTCGAACATCATGGCGGTCCGTCCTCGCGCAGGATCGCTCGCACATGTTCGCCGACCCGCTGGCTGGTGCGTTCGCGACCCTTGCCGTTGACGTGCAGCGCATCGAAGAAATACGGGGGAGCTTCGAGCCCGGTGAGCAGGTCCGGCGCCAGCACGTGCACCTTGCCCCCGACCGCGAACTCGCGCGGTGGCGCCGGCAAGCGGGGTTCGTCGTACGCATCGCCATAGGGTCCGCGCGGCAGCGGGTAGAGAATGAGAGTGGCTTGGCGGTCGCGCGTGATGCGCGCCATTGCCGAGATCCAGCGCCGCATGAAGTCTGCGTTGGCAGCGGAAAACGCGTCCGGCTGCGACGCTACCTCGCGCAGGTGCGTCTCGATCTGCGATCTTTGTACCGGTGTCGCGGTGCCCCAGTTCGTTACGCCGGCGGCGGCGGGGGCGAGTCCGATCTCGGGCATGCGCTCGTCACGGCCCCCGTATGTCCGCACGGCGTCCAGGTAGGCGGGACGCCAGCGACGCACTTTGTGCAGGCGATCCCAAGGCGCCTGCAGGAATGCCTGCGCATCCTGCTGGGATGCCAGCGCCGGAAACAGCACCGTACGACGCGCAGTGTCGCGCATCGCCTTTGAGTCAAAGGTGGCGGGGAAGGCGAGTACGTCCTTGAGATCGAGCAGCCTCGCGGCATGCGCAGGATCGAGCGGCCAGTCCGCGTGCAGGCTGCCGCCGGCGGGTCGATACGTGACGCCCACCACCACCGCATCGAATGCGAACCCGCGGCGGTCGATCTCGCGCAGCAGGTAGTGCCAGGTGCGCGGCGAGCTGCCAGGCACCGCGAGGTTGATGAAGTTGAAGTGCGCATCTCCATTCGCCGCGATGAGGGCCGAGAAACCTTCCCCTACGCGCGAATCGCCGAACACGAGGACGTTGCGCGCATCGGCGCGATGGTGTCGATCCAGCGCCAGCAGCGTGGAGACAACGGCGCCGGTGTTCGAGTCCGGCTCGGCAATGAAGAAGTACGCGCCGGTGCGGTATACGAGCGATTCGATCGCGATCCACGCCACGCCGATCGCCAGCGCCAGCAGCAACGGAGTCGCGAGCCGGGCGCGGATGGCGGAACCACGATCGAACATTCGGTTCCTGGACGTCGGCGGCGCGCGATGGCGGAGTATGACGGCAGCGGCATGCGGCAAAAAGCCGCGGGTCGATTTACCATGCCTCGCTATCGCCAACGCGGACTGCTGCATGCTCAAGATCAACGACCTCGCGCGTCATCACGCTTCGCTGGCCGACGCCCTCGCGGCGCGTGCGGGAGCCGTGTTGTCCAGCGGCTGGTTCGTGCTCGGCCCCGAGGTCGCGGCGTTCGAGGATGCGTTTGCGAAGTATTGCGGCGTTGCGCACGCGATCGGCGTGGCCAATGGTACGGATGCACTGGAACTCGCCCTGCGCGCCTGTGGCGTGGGAGCTGGCGACGAGGTCGTCAACGTCGCCAACGCGGGCATGTACACCACAACGGCGATCCTTGCGGTAGGGGCGACGCCGGTGTTCGTCGACGTCCGCGATGAGGACCTGGCGATCGACGCCTCGCTGCTTGCCAGCGCGCTGACGGATGCTACGCGCGCGATCGTGGTCACGCACCTCTACGGTCACCTCGTCGACATCGATGCGGTGCTCGCGATCGCGACGCAGCGACGCATTCCGCTGATCGAGGATTGCGCACAATCGCACGGTGCGGAGCACCGGGGTCAACGCGCCGGCAGCTTCGGTGCGGTCGGTTGCTTCAGCTTCTACCCGACCAAGAACCTCGGCGCGCTCGGCGATGGCGGGGCAGTGGTGACGTCGGACCCGGGAGTGGCCGCGCGGCTGCGCGCGCTCCGCCAATATGGCTGGTCGTCGAAGTACGCGGCCACCGTGGCACACGGCCGCAACTCGCGTCTGGATGAACTGCAGGCCGCGCTGCTGTCGGTGAAGCTTCCCCATCTCGACTCGTGGAACGCGCGCCGCGTCGCGATCGCGCAGCATTATTCGCGCGACATCCGCCACCCGGCGCTGCGCGTCCCCGCGGTCCGCGAGGGACGCGACGTCGGGCACCTCTACGTCGTGCGCAGCGCAGCACGCGATGCGCTGCGCGCGCACCTGGCCGCCCATGGCATCGCCGCCGAAGTGCACTATCCGATTCCCGACCATCGGCAGTCGATCCTCGCCGCGCGTTGCGCCGCGTTGAGCCTGCCGGTCACGGAGCGGGCCTGCGCGCAGGTGCTGACGCTGCCATGCTTCCCGGAGATGACGGATGCCGAGGTGACGCGCGTGGTCGACTGCTGCAACCGCTGGGACGCGCCTTGAACTCGTTGATCGTCCCGGTCTACAGGAACGAGGGCTCGATTCCCGAGTTGATCGAGGCCTGCGACGCACTTGCGGCCAGCCTCGAGCAGCCCCTGGAAGTCGTGTTCGTTGTCGACGGCAGCCCGGATCGCTCCCATGAGCTGCTTGAAAGCGCATTGCCGGGCAGGCGATTCACGTCGCAGCTGATCCTGCTCTCGCGAAATTTCGGCGCATTCGCCGCGATCCGCGAAGGCCTGCGGCACGCACGCGGGGAGTTCTTCGCAGTGCTCGCGGCCGACCTGCAGGAACCGCCGGAGCTCGCCCGTACGTTTTTCGAGACGCTGGCGCAGGAACCCGTCGACGTGGTGCTCGGAACCCGCAGCGCGCGCGCCGATGCACTCTCCGATCGCGTCGCTTCGCGCCTGTTCTGGGGTGCCTATCGGCGTTTCGTGCAGCCGGAAATTCCCAGGGGCGGCGTCGATGTGTTCGGCTGCAATCGCAGGTTCAGGGACCGGCTGCTGGCGCTCGAGGCGAGCAATACGTCGCTGGTCGGGCAGCTGGTATGGCTTGGCTTCCGGCGCAAGACGATTCCCTACGCGCGCCTTGCCCGTCGTCACGGCAAAAGTGCGTGGTCGTTCCGGCGCAAGCTCGACTACCTGCTCGACAGCGTCTTCGCGTTTACGGACTTTCCGATCCGCGCGCTGCTCTTCAGCGGCGCGCTGGGACTCGCCATTTCGTTTCTCGTGGGCCTTGCGGTCCTCGTGGCACGCCTGGAAGGTTCAATCGCCGTGCCGGGTTATGCGGCGACCGTGCTGCTCATCGTCTTCTTTGCGGCACTCAACATGTTCGGCCTCGGCATTGTTGGGTCGTACGCGTATCGCGCGTTCGAGAATTCCAAGGGCCGGCCTGCGGCGCTGGTGATGAGCCATGTGCATTTTGAAGGAGTCGGCGCGCGATGAATTATTTTGTCCACGCACAGGGAATTTGCGAGACGCCGAGCGTGGGCGAGGGCACTCGCATCTGGGCGTTCGCACACGTGCTGCCGGGCGCTCGCCTCGGTCGCGATTGCAATGTCTGCGACCACGTGTTCATCGAGAACGATGTCGTGGTCGGTGATCGGGTCACGATCAAATGCGGCGTGCAATTGTGGGATGGCATCACGCTGGAAGACGATGTGTTCGTCGGACCGAACGCGACCTTCACCAATGATCCGTTTCCGCGCAGCAGGCAGCATCCGGAAGCATTCCCGCGCACGCTCGTGCAGCGCGGTGCGTCGATCGGCGCCAACGCGACCATCCTGCCCGGCATCACCATAGGTACATCCGCGATGGTCGGCGCAGGTGCCGTAGTGCTGCGCTCGGTGCCTCCGCACGCCATCGTCGTTGGCAATCCCGCACGCATCGTCGGTTACGTGGACGCTACGCGGAAGGAAGCGGCTCCAGCGGCGCGACCGACTCCCGAAGCGGGCCCCGGCATCCGGCCGAGTCGCGTGCGGGGCGTCCACGTCCATCGGCTGCCGCGCGTCGAGGACCTGCGCGGCAACCTTACAGTCGGCGAGTTCGACCGATCGATTCCGTTCGCGGTCAAGCGCTACTTCATGGTGTTCGAGGTGCCCAGCGTCGAGGTGCGTGGCGAGCACGCGCATCGACAATGTCACCAGTTCCTGATCTGCGCGCACGGCAGTGTTTCCGTGGT
>JBBSLL010000055.1:0-8449 GCA_038255255.1 Lysobacterales bacterium | reverse complement strand
TAGGAAGTCACCAACCAGGATGCTGGCCGAGTTGCCCCAGAGTGCGTTGGCGGTGGAGCGGCCACGCCGCAGCGGCGATTCGTCCACGACGTCATCGTGCAGCAGCGTGGCGGTGTGGATGAACTCGATGACGGCTGCGAGCTGCACCGGCTCATCGCTGCTGCAGCCGAGCGCACGTGCGGAAAGCAGGAGCAGCATCGGCCGCAGGCGCTTGCCTCCGGCATTGACGATATGCGCCCCGACCTGGTTGATCAACGCCACGTCGGACGCGAGGCGGGCGCGTATGAGGGCATCCACGCGGGCCATGTCAGCGGCTGCAAGTGCCTGCGCGCTGGCGAAGTCGAAGGGCGTGCTCAGGTTGGTCGGCCATTCGATAGGAAACGCGGGATTATACGGCTGGCGCTCAGCCGACGCGGCAAGCTACGTCTGACACGCTGTGCCATACCGGCGGCTGCGGCTCCGAAGGGGTAAATCTCCTACCCCCACGATGGCATAATGCCGATCCTCATACGGGGTCGCGCCGGCGCATGCTGGAGGCCCATCCAGCAAACGGGAACGCACATGTCTCGAGGCGTCAACAAAGTCATCCTGCTCGGCAATCTGGGCGCGGATCCGGAAGTCCGCTACACGCAGAGTGGCACCGCCATCTGCACCCTGAGTGTCGCCACGTCAGAACAGTGGACCGACAAGCAGTCGAACGAGCGCAAGGAGCGCACCGAATGGCATCGCGTGAAGCTGTTCGGCAAGCTCGGCGAGATCGCCGGTGAATACCTGAAAAAGGGTCGGCAGGTCTACATCGAAGGCGCGATCCGCACCGACAAGTACACCGACAAGGAAGGCATCGAACGCTACGCCACCGACATCGTCGCCAATGAAATGCAGATGCTCGGCAGCCGCAGTGGCGCGGGTGGCGACCGCGACAGCGGGGGCAGTCCGGAGCGGGCAGGGGGTGGTTATTCGCGCGGAGCGGCACGTGGCGGCGCCGCGGCCGGAGCGGGCGCAACAGGCGCGCGCGCGGCGGAGCCGCGCAACTCGCCAGCCGACAGCTTCGAAGACGACGACATCCCGTTCTAAGTCCTAGCTGAAGGCCGTCGTCCCGCAGGTTGCGCTGACGGCCTCGGCTGGCCGGCAATTTTCGTTTGTTATCATCGCGCGCCGCCCGATGGCTGGCGCGCGCCGCCTCCCCCTACAGCGAAAAACCATGGCTTCTGAAATGCCCACCTGGCTGGTCACCGGCGGTGCCGGTTTCATCGGCGGGAACTTCGTGCGCATCGCACTGGAACGCGACCCCGGCTTGCGCATCGTCAACCTCGACGCGCTCACCTACGCGGGCAATCGTGAGTCTCTGGCCGACCTGGACGGCGACGCGCGGCATCGATTCGTGCAGGGCGACATCGGCGACCGGGCGCTGGTAGCGGGCCTGCTCGCAGAACACGCGCCCACGGCAATCATCAACTTCGCGGCCGAAAGCCACGTGGACCGGTCGATCGATGGGCCCGCGGCCTTCATCGCGACCAACGTGGTCGGAACGCTGGGCCTGCTCGAGTGCGCACGCGATTTCTGGCGCGGCAGCGCGGAGCCGGCACGCTCGCGATTCCGGTTTCTGCACGTTTCGACCGACGAGGTCTACGGATCGCTGGGCGAGGAGGGACGTTTCCTCGAAACGACCCCTTATGCACCCAACTCGCCGTACGCAGCGTCCAAGGCGTCGTCGGATCACCTGGTACGGGCGTTCCACCACACCTACGGGCTTCCGGTGTTGACCACGAACTGCTCGAACAACTACGGCCCGTTCCAGTTTCCTGAAAAGCTCATTCCGCTGGTGATCGCGAAAGCGCTCGCCGGCGAAGCGCTGCCGGTCTATGGCGATGGGCGCAACGTCCGGGATTGGCTGTTCGTGGCCGATCACTGCCGCGCGATCTTCCGGGTGCTCGAAGCGGGCAGGGTCGGCGAGGTGTACAACATCGGCGGCGATGCCGAGCGCGAGAACATCGAAGTCGTCCGGACGATTTGCGCCTTGCTGGATGAGCGCCGCCCGCTCGCGACCGGCGAGCCGCGCGAAGCGATGATCCGCTTCGTTGCCGACCGTCCCGGTCACGACCGGCGTTACGCGATCGACGCAGGCAAGATCGCGGGTGAACTGGGCTGGCGCCCCGAGGTCGCATTCGAGGACGGATTGGCGATGACGGTGGACTGGTATCTGGCGAATCCCGACTGGGTGGCGCACGTCCTCGACGGCAGCTATCGAATGCAGAGACTGGGGCAGGAGGCCGCATGACCCGCCGGGGCATCATTCTGGCCGGGGGATCCGGCACGCGTCTCTATCCGTTGACGCAATCCATCAGCAAACAGCTGCTGCCGATCTACGACAAGCCGATGATCTATTACCCGCTCAGCACGCTGATGCTGGCGGGCATCCGCGATGTGCTGATCATCAACACGCCGCATGAGCAGCCCCTGTTCCAGCGACTGCTGGGAGACGGGTCGCAATGGGGCATGCGCTTCGTGTACGCCGCCCAGCCCAGCCCCGACGGCCTTGCCCAGGCTTACCTCATCGGGCGCGACTTCGTGGCAGGCGAGCCTTCCGCGCTGGTGCTCGGCGACAATCTCTTCTACGGCCACGGCTTCACCGAACAGCTGCGCCGCGCGGCCAATCGCGTGGACGGTGCCACGGTATTCGGTTACTGGGTCAACGATCCGGAACGCTACGGCGTGGTCGAGTTCGACGACGACGGTGCGGTACTCGGCCTCGAAGAGAAGCCGGTCGCGCCGCGCTCGAATTATGCGGTGACCGGGCTTTACTTCTACGACGGGCGCGCGAGCGACTTCGCTGCCCGATTGCAGCCTTCACCTCGCGGCGAACTTGAGATCACCGACCTCAACCGGCTGTACCTGGAAGAGGGATCGTTGAGTGTGGAGAAACTCGGGCGTGGCTACGCGTGGCTCGATACGGGAACGCACGACTCGCTGCTGCAGGCGGGCGATTTCATCGCGACCATCGAGTCCAGGCAAGGCCTCAAGGTCGCATGCCCGGAAGAAATCGCGTTCTCGCAGGGCTGGATCGACAAGGCGCAACTGCGTGAGCTGGCGCAGCCGCTGGCCAAGAATGCGTATGGTCAGTATCTGCTGGGCCTCGCCGAGCGCGGATTCACTGCGTGAAATCGACAGACCTGCGCATCCCGGGGCTCAAGCTACTCGAGCCCGCGGTACATCGCGACGAGCGTGGCGCATTCTTCGAGGCCTGGAACCGCGCGCGCTACGCCGCGATCGGCATCGATATGGAAATGGTCCAGTCCAACGTGTCGGTGTCGCAGTACGGCGTTTTGCGCGGCCTGCACCATCAGTGGCCACGGCCACAGGGCAAGCTCGTGTGGGTGCAGTCCGGAGAGGTATGGGATGTCGCGGTCGATATCAGGCGCGGATCGCCGACCTTTGGCCGATCCGAAGCCGTAACGCTGAGTGCCGAAAACGGCCGGCAGCTCTGGCTGCCGCCGGGCTTCGCGCACGGATTCGTGGTGCTCAGCGAACAGGCAACGTTCTGTTATCTGTGCACCGAGGTCTATGACCGCGAAGGCGATGCGTCGATTCGCTGGGACGATCCGGACCTCGCGATCGACTGGCCCATCGCGCGCCCGAGCCTGTCTCCGAAGGATGCTTCCGCACCGGTGCTGGCCTCGATTGATCCGTCGCAATTGCCGGACCTGTCCGCGTGATCCTGTTGCTGGGTGCCAGCGGCCAGGTCGGTCGCGAACTCGCGCGCTCGCTGGTCCCCGTTGCGCCATTGACGCTCGCGACGCGCGATGGCAAAGCCGCAGATCCGTTCGCGACTGGCGCCGCTCCCGGAGGAGCGGTGGGGGCGCGAGCAAGGATTGATCTCGCGGACCTCGATTTGCTGGAAGGCCAGCTGGATGCGCTGGCACCGCGCATCATCGTCAACGCAGCGGCTTATACGGCGGTCGATCGTGCCGAGGACGAGCCCGAGCTCGCCGCCGCCATCAACCATCGGGCGGTCGCGATCCTCGCCAACTGGGCGGCGCGCAACGGCGCGCTGCTCGTCCACTATTCCACTGATTACGTATTTGCAGGTGACGCGACGGCGCCGTACGACGAAGCAGCCGAGCCAGCGCCGGCGTCGGCCTACGGTCGTTCGAAATGGGCGGGAGAACAGGCAATCCACGCCAGCGGGTGCGAGTACCTGATCCTTCGTACAGCATGGGTCTATGCGGCCCACGGCCAGAATTTCCTGCGCACGATCCTGCGGGCCGCACACGCCGGCCGTGCACTGCGTGTCGTGGCGGACCAGGTCGGAGCACCGACATCCGCGCGCCTCATCGCGGACGTCACCGCCCGGTTGCTGCGCGATCGTGCGCCGGATGCAGACGAAGCCTCGCGCGAGACGCTGCACCTGACCTGCTCCGGCGTGACTTCGTGGCACACTTACGCGCAGCGCACGATCGACAGGTCGCATGCGCTGGACCTGCTGGACGCCGCTCCGCGGGTGGAGGCAATCGCCAGCGCCGATTGGCCCACGCGAGCCCGGCGTCCCGCGTATTCCGTCCTCGACTGTGGTCGCCTGGCGACGCGGATCGGCACTCCGCTGCCGCACTGGCAGGACGAACTCGAGGCGACCCTGCTGGAACTCACGAGCGGGCATTCCCTGCTCAGGGATAGAACCCGTGGATGAAATCGAAAAAATGCGGCCTGGCGTCCGTGTCCCGGTGATCCTGTCCGGCGGCGCCGGCACGCGCCTGTGGCCCGTCTCGCGCAAGACCCTGCCCAAGCCTTTCATGCCGATGCCGGACGGCGAAACCCTGTTGGGCAAGACGCTGCTGCGCGCCGCGGGAGCAGGCAGCGATGGTGCGCCGATCGTCACCGTGACCAGCCATGCCTATCGTCACCTCACCGAGGAGTTGTACGCGCGCGTCGCGCCCGATGACGTCGGCCGCCAGAGACTGTTGCTCGAACCTTCTTCGCGCAATACCGCGCCCGCGATCGTGCTCGCTGCGCTCTGGATCGAGGCGAACCTCGGCGCCGACGCGACGTTGCTGGTCCTGCCGGCCGATCACCTGATACGGGATGTCGCGAGTTTCCTCGCGTGTGTCGCGACGGCAGAGAGTCTGGCACGCACGGGTCAGCTGGTGACATTCGGAATCCCGCCGACGCGCGCCGAGACCGGCTATGGCTACATCCAGCGTGGAGAGATCCTGCCGGGTGGTTTCCGGGTCGAGCGTTTCGTCGAGAAGCCGGATGGTCCGACGGCCGCCTCGTATCTGGCGAGCGGCACGTATCTCTGGAACGCAGGCATGTTCTGCTTCCGCGCCGATGCGTTGCTGCAGGCCGCTGCATCGACCTGTCCCGACGTGCTGGACGCTGCGCGCGAATGCTTCGACGCGACCGCGTCGCAGGGCGCTCATGCCTGTACCTGGCACGCGGAAAGTTTCGCGCGCATTCCGGACATCTCGATCGACTACGCGGTGATGGAACGGGCTGCCAACGTCGCGGTCGTCCCCGCCACTTTCGACTGGAGCGACATCGGCTCGTGGACCGCCATCGGCGGAGAGATCGCGCCCGACGCCGACGGCAATCGCAGTCGTGGCGAAACGGTGCTGATCGACTCGCAGGATTGCCAGGTGCAGGCTTCCGGCCGGTTGGTGGCGATGGTCGGCGTGCGCGACCTGACCGTGATCGAAACCGCGGATGCGGTGCTGGTTGCACATCGCGACAGCTCGCAGGACGTCAAGCGCGTGGTCGAAGCCCTGCGGGCGCGGTCTCATCCGACGGTCGAATCGCACGTGACCACGCATCGCCCGTGGGGCAGTTACACCATCCTCGAGGACGCCGACGACTGCAAGGTCAAGCGCCTGACCGTCAAGCCGGGACACGTGTTGAGCCTGCAGCTGCATCACCGCCGCAGCGAGCACTGGACGGTGGTGTCGGGTACGGCAAAGGTGCGCGTCGGTGACGACGAATTCCTGCTGGAGCGCAACCAGTCGACGTACATTCCGGTCGAGACGCTGCATCGCCTCGAGAATGCCACCGACCGCGACCTGCACCTGATCGAGGTGCAATGCGGGGACTACTTCGGAGAGGACGACATCGTGCGCCTCGAAGACCGCTACGGGCGCACCTGAGCCAGGGCGCGCATCGATCCGTATCACTTCACCAACCACCACCAAGGACCGGGGATTCCCATGCATCTCTTCCAGAAGACAACTCAACTTCTTCTCACGTGTTTTTTCATGATCGGCTGTGCCGGGGCATCCGCCCAGGAAGCGCCCGCGCCGGCACGACCGACACCCGCAAGCGTCGGGCAGTTCGTCAAGCTCGACACTTTTCATCAGCTCAAGATCTCCCCGACCGGTGAGTATTTGGCCGCGACCGCTCCGGTGGATAACAAGACGGTGCTGGTCATCATCCGGCGCAAGGACATGCAGCAGATGAGCGTGGTGGGCGTCCCGAGCCGGTCGCACATCGACGATTTCTGGTGGGTCAACGACACGCGCGTGCTGCTCACCATGGCGGAGAAGAACGGCGCATTCGACCAGCTCTACCTGACCGGAGAGATCTACGGGACCAACGTGGACGGCAAGGACCAGTCGATACTGGTCGGCCGTCGCAAGGGCGACATGGCGGTCGCGTCGCGCATCAAATCGCGCAAGCAGGAAATGATTGCCGCGACCATGGTCGACACGTTGCCGGCCGACGACGACCACGTGCTGGTTGCCGTGTACTCGCTGATCTCCGGCGAGGAACCATTCACCACGCTGCAGCGGATGCATGTCCGGACCGGCGCCCGAACCATCATTGCAAGGGCTCCGGTCCGGAACGCCGACTTCGTCATCGACCATGAAGGTGTCGCACGGTTCGCGCAGGGTGCCGGGATCGACCGTAATTCCAAGCTCTATTACCGCTCGGCCGCCGACGCTCAGTGGGAACTCATCAACGACGAATCGAAGTCCGACCTCGACGTTTTCGCGCTCGGCTTCAACTCGGATGACAGCGTCGCGTATCTGTATGCGGACCAACCGACCGGACCCAGCGCGATTCACGCCTTCGACGTCCGTACACGCAAGCAAAGCGTCGCGGTGCGTGACGCCAGGGTCGATCCCGCGGGCCTCATGTGGCGCGCGGATCAGACGACACCATTTGCCGTGCGTTTCAACGATGGGCAGCCGCGCCAGCATTTCCTGGTCGGCGACGCGCCGGAGACCCGACTGCTGAAGTCGCTGCAGAAGAGCTTTCCGGGACATGCGGTGGAGTTCACGGGCTTCACGCGCGACGGCAACCTCGCCCTCGTCTACGTCTACAGCGACCGCAACCCCGGCGACTTCTATGTGTTCGACATTGCTAAGAAGGAAGCGACGCACCTCGCGAGCCGCCGCGAGTGGGTGAATCCCGAGCACATGGCCGCGATGCGTCCAGTTTCGATTCCGGCTCGCGACGGCCGCACCCTGCACGGCTTCATCAGCATCCCGCCCGGTTCGTCGGGTAAGGGAATGCCCATGGTGGTGAATCCGCACGGTGGACCGTTCGGCATCCAGGACCGCTGGGGATTCCAGACGGAACCGCAGCTGCTCGCTTCGCGCGGATATGCGGTGCTGCAGGTCAATTTCCGGGGATCGGGAAACTACGGACGCGATCACATGCGCGCGGGCTACCAGCAATGGGGACTCAAGATGCAGGACGACCTTTCCGACGCCACGCGATGGGCGATCGGACAGGGCATCGCCGACAAGCAGCGCATCTGCATTTATGGCGCGAGCTACGGCGGCTACGCCGCACTCATGGGCGCGGCAAAAGATCCTGACCTCTACCGCTGCGCCGTTGGCTACATCGGCGTCTACGACCTGCCGCTCATGTACCAGGAGGGCGACATCCGCGACTCGAAAAGCGGAACCAATTTCCTGGGCCAGACGCTGGGAGGCGATCGCGAAAGGCTGGCGCAGTCGTCCCCCACGCGCCTTGCGTCCAGGATCAAGGTGCCCGTGTTCCTCGCGGCGGGCGGCATCGACGAGCGTGCTCCGCTCAAGCACTCCGAGATGATGCGCGACGCGTTGATTGCGGCGGGCAACGCTCCCGAGTGGCTGCTGTACAAGGACGAAGGTCACGGCTTCTACCAGGACGGCCACAACGTCGAGTACTACACGAAGCTGCTCGCGTTCCTGGATCGCCACATCGGTCCCGGCGCTGGCAAAAAGTAGCCTGGCGTTGGCGCGGGTGCACGGAGCCGCGTACCATCGTGGCTCCTGCACGGGCGTGTCGTCCGTCATTTCCCACCATCAGGAGTGAACGATGTCAGAGCGCG
The DNA here is from genome assembly GCA_038255255.1 of Lysobacterales bacterium. Lineage (GTDB taxonomy): Bacteria > Pseudomonadota > Gammaproteobacteria > Xanthomonadales > Ahniellaceae > JBBQNY01. The sequence goes on along the minus strand of JBBSLL010000055.1, from coordinate 144 downwards.
GAGTGCCGCAACTAACCTTTCGCGCCGTGCTGCTGGCGATCATCCTCGCGGTCATCCTGGCGGCCGCCAACGCGTATCTCGGACTGTTCGCAGGCTTGACCATCGCCACGGCCATTCCGGCGGCGGTCGTATCCATGGCGGTGC
>JBBSLL010000054.1:0-9229 GCA_038255255.1 Lysobacterales bacterium | reverse complement strand
TGCCAGGACTCCGGGCGACCACTTCGAAACCGTGCGGGAGGTCGACGGACCGCGGCGAAATGCATCGCGTGGCGGAGTTCGACGACCGGAGGGATCAACGCAGACGGGCGATCGCGGCGCGGACTGTACCGGAAGCGCACCCTGAGCGCCATGGGCGGGCGATCGCGCTCACTCTCCCACGGGACAGGCGAATCGAAAAAGGTTGTGCTGGTGCGGCTTGCAGGCACAATTCCTTGGTGAATACCGGAGGGGGACCGTTTCCGTGCGCGTGACGCTGCACCTCGATGAACAGGACCTCGTCCGCTTCCGTGGCGCGCTTGCGCGGGCCGAAGAACGGGCCGCGTGCGCCGAGGCCTGCGACATCATCGAAGGCGCCAAGCATGCACTCGACCATCTGCCGATCGCGAGTGCGCCGGGTTACGTGCGTGCGCGCATTGCCGACGTGCAGCGGCTCATCATCATGCTCGAGGACGAGGATTGGCTGTTGCCGCCAGCCTTCCAGTCCGCAGTGCTGCGAACGCTGGCCTACTTCGGCGATCCGGAAGATCTGGTGCCCGACGAGATCGGCGTGATCGGCCTGCTCGACGACGCCATCCTGCTGGACCTGCTGATGCGCGACCTGCGGGGCATGCTGCGCGCGTACGAGGCTTTCGCGGCGTATCGGGAAAAGCGGGCCGTGGAGCAGGAAGGCGCCAGTATCGAGGCGAGGCTCAGGTATTCGCAGGAGCTTGCCGCTTGCCGCAAACGCCTGCTGGCGCGACTGCGACCGCCGGCCCGGCGCGCTTTGGCCTAGGGACTGCCGGGGACTACGCCCCCGATCGCCGGGGGCCCGCCACGAGCAGTTCGCTCTGGACACCCATCACGACCAGGCCGGTGACTATTGCGCCCGCCACAACCGCGAGGACATTGCGCCGTATTGCCATCCGCAACGTTTGACGTGCTCAGCCGCCACCGGCGGTGGAGTGGCCGGAGCCGCCAGCGCCGTCCGAGGTAAGTCCGGGGCCGGCAACGTCCGATGCGTTGACCACCGCATCGCCAGCAGGATCGAGCACCCGCTTGCCGCCGACAAAACGACCCTTCCAGTAGCGATTGCTCAGTTCGTCCGTGCGCACCCTTCCGCCCGTGCTCGGTGCGTGGATGAACCGGTCGGAGCCGAGATAGATGCCGACGTGGTTGACTCGCTTGCGATGTGCGAAGAACACCAGATCGCCCGGTTCGAGTTGCTGACGGCTGAGTTGGCGGCCTTCGACGCCCGCCATCTGGTGGGAGGCGCGGGGGAGTTTGAGTCCCGCGCTCTCGCGAAAGACGTAGCCGACGAATCCGCTGCAGTCGAAGCCAGTCAGGGGGGAGACGCCGCCGTACCGGTACCGGATTCCCGTGAATCCGAGGGCGCTCTGCAGCACTTTGCCCAAGGCATGGCCACCGCGCGCAAAGAGCTTGCCGATGCCTGGGGCAGCTCCGATCTGCGTATTGACCTGCAGGGGCGGGGGGTTCAGTTCGATGCGGGCCGGCGGCAATTGCCGGATGGAGGCGGTTGCGGGGGATGACGTCGTCGCACACCCCTGAAGAAGCAGGGAGAGCAGGCCGGCGGCCAGGGCCGCCCATCGAAAATGCGTCTTGATCAAGCTCGAGTCCGTGGCCGGGGCCGGAGAGGAGGCCGGAATATGGCTAAATCATGGCGGCCCCACAAGACTTGTGATTTATCCGTGAATGTGGCTATGGCGGTTCAGCACTTGGTCTGGATATCAGCGCCGGCGACCGGGGCCGGCGACGCTAAGCTTCGTGCCTTCCAACTGGATTGCGCAGATGATCGCCGAGAGAGGAAAGGTCGCCGTCTTTCACTATGTGGTCCGGGACTCCGCAGCCGCGCATGATGCGCCACCGGTGGATTCGTCGCGAGAGCGCGGCGAGCCGCTCGCAGTGCTCATTGGCCGGGGTGGGTTGATCAAGGGCGTCGAAGACGCGCTCGTCGGCAAGTCCGCCGGCGACAGCTTCAAAGTCAGCGTGCCGCCTGAACAGGGCTATGGACTGCGCAACGACGACGCGGTGCAGCGGGTGCCCAAGAAATTCTTCGCCCCCAACGAACGGCTGCACCCGGGCGCAATGACCACGCTGTCGACCCGCGACGGCGCTCGCCCAGTCACCGTGATCAAGGTCGGGATGTCGGTCGTCGATGTCGACGTCAATCATCCACTGGCGGGCAAGACCCTCGAGTTCGATATCGACATGGTGGACGTGCGCGAACCGACCGACGACGAACGATCGCACGGCCATGCTCATGGCGCGGACGGGCACGCAGGTCACTGAGCAAAGCGTCTGGGCGCGACTTCGCTCGCCCGCACGCCGTGCGAGCGGTGTCGGGACTGAAATTCTCGGTTGTGGAAATTCCGTAGGGGGAAAGATGCGCAACGCACGTTGGGTGGCACTGGTTCCGTTGTTGTGCGTTTCCGCCGGCTGCGCGCAATGGTGGCAACGCGATGCGGCACAGCCGCCGGCCCGCAGATCGACAGCGGCCGCAGTGAGCCCGGCGCCCACGGCCCGGCCGGCAGCCCAGCCGTTCGACCTCGTGATCGCCAACGGCCTCGTGTTCGACGGAACCGGCAAGGAACCGAGAGTGACTGATGTCGGGATCCGTGGGGACCGCGTTGCCGCCCTGGGCGAACTCGACGACGAGCCCGCGCTCCGAATCGTCGATGCGCGGGGACTCGCCGTCGCGCCGGGTTTCATCAATGTGCTGTCCTGGGCCAACGAGTCGCTCATTGTCGACGGGCGTGGCGTGAGCGATATCGCGCAGGGCGTGACGCTGGAAATTTTTGGCGAGGGCTGGTCGATGGGACCGTTCAACGACCAGATGAAGGCCAACGCGATCAAGGAACAAAGCGACTTCCGCTATGCGATCGAGTGGACGACACTGGGAGGTTATCTCGACTGGCTGGTCGCGAAAGGCGTTTCGCCCAACGTGGCGTCGTTCGTCGGTGCGGTCACCGTGCGCATCCACGAACTCGGGGAGGCGGATCGCGCCCCGAGCGCCGGGGAACTGGCGCGCATGCAGGCGCTGGTCGACAGCGCGATGCGCGAAGGTGCGCTCGGCGTCGGTGCATCGCTGATCTACGCGCCCGCCTTCTTCGCCAAAACCGATGAATTGATCGCGCTGGCCAGCACCGCCGCGCAATCGGGTGGCGGCTACGTTGCCCACCTGCGGAGCGAGGCGGGCCGCTTCCTCGAGGCACTGGACGAACACATCGCCATTGCGCGCGCGACCGGACAACGTGCCGAGGTGTACCACCTCAAGGCCGCCGGCGAACGCAATTGGCCGAAGATGGCGCAGGCCATCGCAAAAATCGAGGCGGCCCGCGCGGAAGGGCTCGAGGTCTCGGCCAACATGTACGCCTACACGGCCGGCGCGACAGGACTCGACGCGGCCATGCCGCCCTGGGTGCAGGAAGGGGGCATCGATGCCTGGGCCAGGCGATTGCAGGATCCTGCAATCCGCGCGCGTGTTCTGGCCGAGATGCGCGCGCCAGACGACAGCTGGGAAAGTCTGTATCGCGAGGCCGGGTCACCGGACCGCGTGATGCTGGTCGGATTCAACAAGCCCGCCCTCAAGCCGCTCACCGGAAAGACGCTGGCCGAAGTCGCGAAGCTGCGTGGCACCAGTCCCGAGGACACCATCATCGACCTGGTCATCGAGGACCACAGCCGTGTCGACACTGTGTATTTCCTCATGAGCGAGGACAACGTCGAACTCGGCATCAAGCAGCCGTGGGTGAGCTTCGGCTCCGACGCGGGGGCCTATGCACCCGAGGGCGTGTTCCTCGAGCGCAGCACTCACCCGCGCGCCTACGGCAATTTCGCGCGCGTCCTCGGGCACTATTCGCGCGATCGCGGCGTCCTCAGCCTGAGCGAAGCGATCAGGCGCATGACACGACTGCCCGCGGAGAACTGGAAGCTGCGCGAGCGCGGCTGCATCGACCCGGGCTGTTTCGCCGATGTGGTGGTGTTCGACAGCGCGGCCGTGCGCGATCACGCGACTTTTGCCAGGCCGCATCAGCTCTCGACCGGGGTGACGCATGTGTGGGTCAACGGTACGCAGGTCCTGCGCGAAGGCGTGCACACGGGCGCCAAGCCGGGACGCGTCGTGCGCGGCCCCGGCTGGTGCGGCTGGACCGAAGGCGGATGCGCGCTGCCGGCAAGATGATGTCGCCGCTGCACGTTCACTCACGCGCCTGGGATGCTCGGCGCGCCCGATGAGCACGCACGAAGACGATGTACTGATCCTAGGCGCGGGCGTCATCGGCGTGGCCTGCGCGTACGCGCTGCAACGTGCGGGCCGCAGCGTCCGCGTGCTCGATCGCGGCGAGGCCGGCGGCGCGACATCCCACGGCAACTGCGGCACGCTGACGCCGAGCCATGCGCCACCGCTGCAGGCTCCTGGAATGATCACGCAGGGAGTTCGCTGGATGCTGCGACCCGATGCGCCGTTGCGCGTCGCGCCGGGTGTCGAGTGGCGGCGATGGCGGTGGTTGTCCCGGTCGGCCCGCAATTGTCGCCCTGCGATCCATCATCGCAACACGGAGGTTCGCGCGCGATTGCTGTTGCGTTCCCGCGCCCTCATCCAGGAATGGATTGATCGGGAAAAGATCGATTGCGATTTTGCCGCATCCGGTACGCTCTACGTGTACCGAAACGAAAAGGACCTGGCGGACGCGGCAGCGAAGCAGATCGCCGCGCTGGCACCGCTGGGCATCCGCACTGAAGTCTGGGGCAGCGAACGTACGCTCGCCGAAGAGCAGTGCCTGCTGCCGGGCATTGCCGGAGCGCTGTTCAATCCGCAGGATGCGCACCTGCGTCCGGACCGTTTCGTCGAAGGGCTCGCGCAAGTCGTGCGGCGCGGCGGCGGAACCATCCAGACCGGCGTCGAGATCGAGGCGCTGGAGTTGCGCGACGGGCGGGTCTCCGGCGTCCGCACGGCACAGGGCGTGCATCGGGCCCGCGACATCGTGGTCGCGCTCGGGCCGTGGCAGTCAGAGTTCGTGAGATCGCTGGGACTCGATCTCCCGATCGAGCCTGGCAAGGGCTACTCGATCACATATGCCGAACCGCCGGAACATGTACCGACTCGCCCGCTGGTACTCAAGGACGCCAGCGTGTGCGTGACGGCCTGGCCGCATGGATTCCGACTCGGCAGCACGATGGAATTCGCCGGATTCGACGCGAGCCTCAACCGGCGCCGGCTCGACGCGCTGGTTGTCGCGTCGCGCCGTTATCTGCGCGAGCCCGAAGGCCGTGGCGCGCGCACGGACTGGTACGGGTGGCGGCCGATGACTCCCGATGACCTGCCGATCATCGACCGCGCGCCCGGAGTATCGAACGTGGTGCTGGCCGCCGGTCACGGGATGCTTGGCATGAGTCTTTGCGCGGTCACTGCGGAACTCGTCTCGGCGTTGCTCAATCGCGTGGAACCTGTGATGGATGTCGCTCCGTTCGCTGCCACACGGTTTTAGTCGACGACTCCTGGCGTGGCAGGGACGAATCTCCGAACGGGTTCCAAAGACGCAGGTACGGCGCGGGTCGTCGCAGGGTTGGGCTGAGGTTGAGGAGCGAGCGTCGTAACGCGGCGTTAGTCGGCCAAAACGTGCGTAATGTCGCGGCGAGCATTGAGGCGGGGAAGGTAGCGGACTAGCATGCAGGCATGAATATCAATGCTTTCGGGGTCCATGGCGCGAAAGCCGCAGCGGGCATCGCGGTACTCGCCATCTGCGCACTGCAGGCGAGCCTGCCGACGATCGAATCGATTGAACGGCCACCGTATAAGGGTGACCGGCAGCTTCGCCAGGATGCCGCCGCAGCGCGGCACCACGACTTCATCGCGCGGCGCGCGGCACCCGGCACTTCGACCTTTTCACCGGCGGTTTGGCTTGCGGCAGAGAATGCGATGCGCGCAATGCCGCGCCACCTGCCGGGCCGGTCCGAACTCGTCGCAGCCGATGCGGTGGGTAACGTGCACGCCAAGGCCGCGCACCAGTGGCAGTTCCTCGGACCTTCCAACGTCGCAGGACGTATGCGCACGCTCGCCTTCCACCCGCAGAATCCCGACGTGCTCTTTGCGGGCGGCGTGTCCGGTGGCGTCTGGCGCAGTGATGATCGCGGCGAAAGCTGGCTGGCGCTGTCCGACGATGCCGTGAACCTCAACATCGGCGCGCTGCTGATCGACGCCGCGCGCCCCAATGTCATGTACGCGGGAACCGGTGAGCTGTATCGGAACAGCGGCATGCCGTGGTCCCCGATGGCGGGCGCGGGAATCCTCAAGAGCAGCGACGGCGGACGCAGCTGGCATCAGCTCGAATCAACCGCGAACGCAGACTTCCGGTATGTCAGCGATCTGGTGGCGAGTCCGCATGACTCGCGACGCCTGTACGCCGCGACCAATTCGGGCGTATGGCGGAGCGTCGATGCCGGCCTGTCGTTCGAGCGCGTGCTGGGTCCGGTCGATGCGCAGAACCAGTCGCTCTACGAAGGCTGCACCGACCTCGCGATGCGTACCGACATGTCGGGCGACTGGCTCGTCGCCAGCTGTTCTTCGCGATCCACGGACGATCGCTACTGGCTTCCTGGCACGGTCACGCCTCCCGCATGCGGGGGCCCGTGCCCCGCCGCAGTGTTCATCAATACCGATGCGAGCGGTGCGGGATCCTGGATCAATGCCTTGTCGGAACCGGGCCAGGGCCGCACGCAGATCGACATCCATCGCGCCAACCAGCAGGTGATGTACGCATCATCCGCGAGCATTGTGTCGGGCCCCGATCGCACCGGCGACGGACTCGGCGACTACGACAACGCCCTGCACGCGGTTTTCCGCACCGACGACGGCGGCCTCAGCTGGCACGCGACGGTGCGCAACACCGATGCGGTCAAGCTCAACACCACGCTGTTCTCGCACGCGTCGGGCGCATTCGCGCGCAGTTGCTTCAATGAGGCCGCGGACAACTGGTATGGCGCGGGCTGGTACAACCATGCGATCGCGGTCGATCCGCTCGATCCCGATCGCGTCTGGGTCGGCGGCATGGATATCTACCGATCCGACGACGCAGGCCGCAATTTCGGCCTGGCCTCCTGGTGGTGGTCGACTCCGGGCCGCCCGAGCGCCGTGCATTCGGACCAGCACCTGCTCAAGTTCGATCCGCGTTTCGATGGCAGCTCGAACCTGCGGCTTTATTCCACCAATGACGGAGGCGTCGCCGCCACCGAGAACGCACGCGCACCCGTGGCGCTCGGCGCAACGGCGCCCTGTGCGCCGCGCGACGACCAGACCGCATGGCGCGCGCTCACCGGCAATCTCGGCACGACGCAGTTTTATTCCGGTGCGGTATCGCCGCACTCCGGCCGCGCGGTCGGCGGCACGCAGGACAACGGGACACTGCTGGCGCCCGCCGATCCCGCGAGTCGCGCGTTCCTGCACGTGCTAGGCGGCGACGGCGGCAACGTCGCGTTCGATCCGAACAATGCGGCGACGCTCTACGCGAGCGCGCAGCTGGTGAATCTGCATCGATCAGACAACTTCGGACAGACGTTTCGCCGCGTCGTCACCGGTCTGAACGACAGCACGATCTTCATCATGCCGTACGTGCTCGATCCGAGCGCGACGTCGCGCCTGTATGCCACCGGCACGCGCGTGTGGCGCAGTGACAACCGGGCAGACAGTTGGCGCGCCGTCAGCGCGCCGCTTGGCGGCAGTTCGTTCGACAATCGCGGATCCGCCATCGCCGTGGCGCCGACACGTCCCGATCGCGTGCTGGTCGGCAACCGGACCGGCATCTATCGCAACGACGCAACGCTTGCGGCGGGCACCAACACCGTGTGGAGCGCGCGCACGCCGCGCGCTGGGTGGGTGTCTTCGCTGACCTTCCAGAACAACGACGCCAGTGTCGCGTGGGCGACATACTCGAGCGTCGGTGGCGCACACGTCTGGCGTAGTACCGACGGCGGCGTGACGTGGTCGGCACGCGACGGCAGCGGGGCCGGTGCGCTTCCCGATGTCCCGGTGCACAGCCTCGTCATCGATCCGAACACCCCGTCCAGCATCTATCTGGGCACCGACCTCGGCATCTTCTTCTCGCCCGACGCGGGTTTGACGTGGGCCGTGGAAAACACCGGATTCGCCAACGTGATTGTGGAGCGCCTTGCGCTGGGTCCACCCGCTTCCGCGGGCGCGCCGCCGCAGCTGCACGCATTCACGTACGGGCGCGGCATCTGGAAGACGGCGCTCGACTTCTCCGGCACGCCCGACTACCGCATCGGCAACGAAGTCGCCGGGTTGTGGTTCGATCCGGCGCAGGACGGCCAGGGCGTCAACTTCGAGATCGTCGATCAGGAGGGCGTGCCGAAGCTGCTGGTGATCTGGTACACGTATCGCGACGGACACCCGCTGTGGTTGACCGGCCTCGGCGATTTCAGCGGCGACCGCAGCCGCGCGATCACGCTGTTCGAAGCATCGGGCCCCGATTTCCCGCCGGATTTTCGTGCGACGGACCTGGCGCTGCGCCGGTGGGGCGAAGTGTCGCTGCAGTTCGGCAACTCATCGTCGGCGAATTTCTCGTGGCGCTCGGCCGACGGCGCGTTGACCGGCGACATGGCCTTGCAGCCATTGACGCGTTTGCGGGAAACAGCCGTTGATGCGGCGAGCGCGGGTCGCCCCGCGTGCTTCAGTGGCACATGGTTCGACTCGACGCAATCGGGGCATGGCTTGCAGGTGCAGATGGTCAACGGCGCCGGGAACAGGCCGGTGATGGCGTTGGTCTGGTATTCATTCCAGGACGGACGCACGATCTTCCTCACAGGCAGCGCGGAAAGCGATGCCAACGGCGCCAGGGTGCCGATGCAGCTGACGCGCGGAGCACAGTTCCCGCCGGGCTTCCGCCCCGGCGACGTGGTGCGCGATGCCTGGGGCGAAGTGGACCTGCGCTTCACCGGTGCGGATCAAGCCCGACTGACCTGGACGCCGACGCTTGCGGGATACAGCGCAGGGCAGGTCGAGCTCGCCAGGCTGACCCGCATCCGCGGACAGCGGTGCGACTGAAGGATCCGGCTCAGGTATCCAGGCTGGCGAGGTCGCCTTTCGCTTCGAGCCACGTCTTGCGGTCCGATGCGCGCTTCTTGGCGAGCAGCATGTCGACCAGTGCCCGCGTCGCCTCGTCGTCGTCGATGTCGAGGCGCACGAGGCGGCGGGTGT
>JBBSLL010000053.1:0-9662 GCA_038255255.1 Lysobacterales bacterium | reverse complement strand
CGGCGCGCCTGCAGGAGATCAACCAGTACGTGTTCGAAGTCGCCGCCAAGGCGACCCGGGCTGAAGTGAAGGCAGCGGTGGAGCAGATGTTCGACGTGAAGGTCGCATCGGTCGCCGTGCTCAACGTGAAAGGCAAGACCAAGGCATTCAAGGGCCGCGGTGGCCGTCGCGGGACCTGGCGCAAGGCGTATGTACGCCTCGGCGAGGGACAGACCATTGACATGACGACGAAGGCCTGAGGCAAGCAACCATGGCACTGATGAAATTCAAGCCGACGTCCCCCGGTCGCCGCTCCGCGGTGCGGGTGACCACTCCCGATCTGCACAAGGGCGCACCGTACGCGCCGCTGGTCGAAAGCCAGCACAAGACGGGCGGTCGCAACCACTATGGTCGTATCACCTCGCGTCACCAGGGTGGCGGCCACAAGCAGCACTACCGCATCGTCGATTTCAAGCGCGACAAGGAAGGCATTGCCTGCCGTGTCGAGCGCATCGAATACGATCCGAACCGCACGGCGCATCTTGCCCTGCTGCTCTACGTCGATGGCGAGCGCCGCTACATCATTGCCCCCAAGGGCGTGAAGGCTGGCGACCAGCTCATGGCCGGCGCCAACTCGCCGATCAAGAGCGGCAACGCCATGCCGCTGCGCAGCGTTCCGATGGGAACCACGGTGCACTGCATCGAGATCCGTCCTGGCAAGGGCGCGCAGATGGCACGCAGCGCCGGAGCCGGCGCGCAGCTCGTGGCACGCGAGGGCGGTTACGCCACTTTGCGCCTCCGCTCCGGCGAGATGCGCAAGGTACCCGTGGACTGCTTCGCCACCATCGGTGAAGTCGGTAACGGCGAACACAACCTGCGCAAGCTGGGCAAGGCTGGCGCCAAGCGCTGGATGGGCATCCGTCCGACCGTGCGCGGCGTCGCCATGAACCCGGTCGACCACCCGCACGGCGGCGGCGAAGGCAAGACCTCGGGCGGCCGCCACCCAGTGAGCCCGTGGGGCACACCGACCAAGGGCTACAAGACTCGCAACAACAAACGTACGCAACAGTTCATCGTTCGCGATCGCCGGGGCTAAGGAAAAACCATGCCGCGTTCATTGAAGAAAGGCCCGTTCGTCGACCTGCACCTGCTGCAAAAGGTGGAGGCCGCTGCTGCGAGCAATAACAAGCGTCCGATCAAGACCTGGTCGCGCCGCTCCATGATCCTGCCGGACATGGTCGGCCTGACGCTCGCCATCCACAACGGCAAGCAGCATGTGCCGGTGCTGGTCAACGAGAACATGGTCGGGCACAAGCTGGGCGAGTTCGCGATGACGCGCACTTTCCGCAGCCACGCCGGCGACAAGAAAACGGCCGAGGCTTCGAAAGCCAAGCCCAAGCCGAAGAAGTAAGAGGACACCATGGACAAGGCAGCTAGGGCAAAACTCGAAGCGGACAAGAAGGCGCGCAGGGACGTCAACATGCGCACCGCGGTCCTCAGGACGGCGCGCATCTCGCCGCAGAAGGCCCGCCTCGTGGCGGACCTGGTGCGCGGCATGAGCGTCGCGCGCGCGGCGGATGTGCTCACCTTCTCCAACAAGAAGGCTGCGCAGCTGTTGAAGAAGGTGCTCCTTTCGGCGGTCGCCAATGCCGAGAACAACATGGGCGCGGACGTCGACGAGCTGAAGGTCGACACCGTGTTCGTCGACGAGGGCCCGACCTTCAAGCGCATGCACGCACGCGCCAAGGGTCGTGGCAACCGCATCACCAAGCGCACCAGCCACATCACCGTGGTTGTCGGCAACGGCAAGAACTGAGCGAAGGCAGTCAACGATGGGTCATAAAGTTCATCCAATCGGTATCCGCCTTGGCATCTCCAAGGACTGGAACTCCAAGTGGTTCGCCGGCAAGCGCGAGTACGCGGAATATCTTTCCGCCGACCTGCGCGTGCGCGAGCTTCTCAAGAAGAAGCTTGCCGCGGCCGGCATCAGCCGGATCACCATCGAGCGACCGGCCAAGACCGCGCGCGTGACGATCCACACTGCGCGTCCGGGCGTCGTCATCGGCAAGAAGGGCGAGGACATCGAGAAGCTGCGGCGCGAGGTGACGGCGGTGATGGGTGTTCCCACCCACATCAACGTCAACGAAGTGCGCAAGCCTGAACTCGACGCCCAGCTCGTTGCCGAGTCGATCGCGCAGCAGCTCGAGCGCCGCATCATGTTCCGGCGTGCCATGAAGCGCGCGGTCGGCAACGCGATGCGCCTGGGTTCGCTGGGTATCAAGGTCAACGTCGCCGGCCGCCTCAACGGTGCGGAGATCGCGCGTTCCGAGTGGTATCGCGAAGGTCGCGTGCCGCTGCACACCCTGCGTGCCGATATCGACTACGGATTCGCGGAAGCCAAGACAACCTACGGAATCATCGGCGTCAAGGTGTGGGTCTACAAGGGCGAAATCTTCGATCTGCACGCCTCGACCCTCGCCGAGCAGGCCAATGACGCCGGCACCCCGAAGCGCGAGCCGCGTCGGACGGAACAGAGGACTTAACGCGCCATGCTGCAGCCAAAACGCACCAAATTCCGCAAGCAGTTCAAGGGCCGCAACGATGGGCTTGCCTGGAGCGGCAATCTCGTCTCGTTCGGCGAGTATGGCTTGCGCGCAACCACGCATGGCCAGTTGACCTCGCGCCAGATCGAAGCGGCTCGACGTTCCATCTCGCGCCACGTGAAGCGCGGCGGCAAGCTCTGGATTCGCGTGTTCCCGGACAAGCCCGTGACCAAGAAGCCTATCGAAGTCCGCATGGGCTCGGGCAAGGGCAGCGTCGAATTCTGGGTCGCGCTGGTACAGCCCGGCCGGATGCTTTACGAGATGGAAGGAGTCGACGAAGCGACTGCGCGCGAGGCGTTCCGCCTGGCCGCTGCCAAATTGTCGGTACAGACCGCGTTTGTCACCCGGACGGTGCTGTGATGGCCAAGACCAAAGTAGTCAAACCGAAGACCCAGGAGGATTTCGCGAAGGAGCTCCTCGAGCTGCGCCGCGAACAGTTCAACCTCCGCATGCAGCAGGGCGCGGGGCAACTGACCAAGACCCACCAGGTACGCAAGGTTCGCCGCGATATCGCGCGCACCAAGCAGCAGCTGGGCAACCAGCAACCCGTCAAGACCAAGTAAGGCAGAGCCATGTCGGAAGCAAGCACAACGCAGCGCGCGGTCGAAGGCCGGGTCCTCAGCAACAAGATGCAGAAAACGGTCACCGTCCTGATCGAGCGGCAGCTGCAGCACGGCCTGTACGGCAAGCTGCTTCGCCGTTCGACCAAAGTGCACGCGCACGATGAGAAGGGCGAGTGCCGCGAAGGCGACCTGGTGCGCATCCGCGAATGCCGGCCGCTGTCGAAGACCAAGAACTGGCAGGTCGTCGAAGTCGTCGAACGCGCGCAGCTGTAAGCCGGAAGACCCGAGGAGAACGCAATGATTCAGGTAGAAAGCCGGCTGGCCGCGGCAGACAACAGCGGGGCTCGCGAGCTCATGTGCATCAAGGTGCTCGGCGGCTCCAAGCGCCGGTACGCGCACATCGGCGACGTGATCAAGGTATCGATCAAGGACGCGATTCCGCGTGGCAAGGTCAAGAAGGGCGAGGTTTACGACGCGGTCGTGGTGCGTACCGCCAAGGGCGTGCGTCGCGCAGACGGTTCGCTGATCCGCTTCGATGGCAATGCGGCAGTGCTGCTCAACAACAAGCTCGAGCCGATCGGCACGCGCATCTTCGGACCGGTCACGCGCGAGCTGCGCGGCGAGAAGTTCATGAAGATCGTGTCGCTCGCGCCTGAGGTTCTGTAGGGCGGGTCTCGACCCGCCGCAATGAATACAACGGTGGGCCAACGCCCACCCTACGAGAAGAAGTCATGAAACGTATTCGCAAAGGTGACCAGGTCATCGTGATCACCGGCAAGAACAAGGGTCAGAAGGGCGAGGTGCTGCGCGTCGCGGGCGAGCGCGTGGTGGTCGCCAACGTCAACGTGATCAAGCGCCACACGAAGCCGAATCCGCAGGCCAACCAGCCCGGTGGAATTCTCGAGCGCGAGGCCTCGATCCATGGGTCCAACGTGATGTTGGTCAATCAAGCCACCGGCAAGCGCGAGCGCGTCGGTTTCAAGGTGCTCGACGACGGCCGCAAGGTGCGGACCTACCGTTCGTCCGGCGAAGTCGTCGACGCCTGAGGTCAAGAACATGATTCGTCTCGAGCAATACTATAAAGACCAGGTCGTGCCGAAGCTCACCGAGCGCTTTGGCTACGAGAACCCGATGCAGGTTCCGCGCCTGTCCAAGATCACGCTCAACATGGGCGTGGGCGAGGCAGCCGCGAACAAGAAGGTGCTGGAGAACGCGGTCGCCGACATGGCCAAGATCGCCGGACAGAAGCCGATCATCACCAAGGCGCGCACCTCGGTCGCGACTTTCAAGATCCGCGACGGCTGGCCGATCGGCTGCAAGGTGACGCTGCGCCGGGCGCACATGTACGAGTTCTTCGATCGCCTCGTGAACATCGCACTGCCGCGGGTGCGCGATTTCCGTGGCGTCGGTGGCCGGTCGTTCGACGGCCGGGGCAACTTCAACTTCGGGATCAAGGAGCAGATCATCTTTCCGGAGATCGACTTCGACCAGGTCGACGCATTGCGCGGCATGGACATCGCCGTGACCACCACGGCGAAGACCGATGCCGAAGCGAAGGCGCTGCTGGAAGGGTTCGGGTTTCCGTTCCGCAACTGATCGAAAAGCTGAATGTAGGTCAGGTCGGCTCGCCGACCTGACGAACTGAACACCACGAATCACAACGAATATCCTGTCAGGTCGCTTTGCGACCTGACCTACGAAAGGCAAGAAGGCACATGGCAAAGACATCGATGATCGAGCGCGACAAGCGTCGCGCCAAGACAGTCGCGAAGTACGCGGTCAAGCGCGCTGAACTCAAGCGTCAGATCGCGGACCCGAGAACATCGTTCGACGACCGCGCTGCCGCGCAGACTGCGCTGCAGAAGCTGCCTCGTGACGCCAGTCCCTCGCGGATGCGCTCGCGTTGCGCGCTAACGGGTCGCCCGCGCGGTGTCTATGCCAAGTTCGGGTTGGGCCGTAACAAGCTTCGCGAAGCCACGATGCGCGGCGACGTGCCCGGTCTTCGCAAGGCCAGCTGGTAACGGCAGGAGCGACGCAAGTCGCGAACACAAGCTCCAAATATCCGCGGTCCTGATGGACCGCATCTGAAACGAAGAAGGTGTACTCATGAGTGTCATGGATCCCATCGCCGACATGTTCGTGCGCATCCGCAACGGCCAGGCCACTGGCAAGCCGGCGGTTCGCATGCCGTCGTCCAAGGTCAAGGTTGCCATCGCCGAACTGCTCAAGGCCGAGGGTTACATCAATGACCTGGCCGTGCGGGACCTCGGCGCCAAGAAGGAACTGGAAATCGCGCTGCGGTACTACCAGGGCAAGCCTGCGATCGATCGGCTGAAGCGCGTATCGCGCCCCGGTCTTCGCCGGTACAGCGGCAAGGATGCGCTGCCCAAGGTGCTGGGTGGCCTCGGTGTCGCCATTGTTTCCACGTCGGCCGGCCTCATGACCGACGCGCAGGCCCGTTCCAAGGGCCTGGGCGGCGAACTCATCGGCATGGTCGCCTAAGCAGAATTCGGGAGTTTCAAGATGTCGCGCGTTGCCAAGAAAATCATCGATCTGCCCAAGGGCGTCGAGTTCAAGCAGGACGAGAAGGCCATCACCGTCAAGGGACCGAAAGGCACCTTGTCCGTGCCTGCGCACGCGGGCGTCACCGTGGTGCAGGAAGACGGCAAGCTCAGTGTCTCGCCGGTCGCCATTTCGAACGACGCGATGGCTGGAACATTGCGTTCGCTGATCGCCAACATGGTGAGCGGTGTGCACGAGGGCTACACGCGCAAGCTCGAACTGGTCGGCGTCGGATACCGCGCCTCGGTGGCAGGCAAGAACCTCAACCTCGCACTGGGGTTTTCGCACCCGGTGGTCATCGTGGCGCCGGAAGGCATCACGCTCGAGACTCCGAGCCAGACCGAAGTGCTGGTGAAGGGTGCGGACAAGCAACAGGTCGGCGAAACCGCCGCGAAGATCCGCGCGGTGCGTCCGCCGGAGCCGTACAAGGGTAAGGGCGTCCGCTACGCGGGCGAACGCATCGTCATGAAAGAAGCCAAGAAGGCCTGATGGCCGTTCCGGCTCGGAGGTAGGGAACCGTGGAAAAGAGAATTCAACGTCTGCGTCGCGCCAAGCGCACGCGCATGCACATCCGCAAGCTCGCCGTGCCGCGTCTGTCGGTGCATCGCAGCGGCCAGCACCTGTATGCGCAGGTGTTTTCCGCCGACAGCATGAAAGTGCTGGCGACGGCTTCGACCGTGCAGGGCGATGTGCGCAAGGGCATCGAGGGCGGGACCAAGAACAAGGCAGCGGCGGCAGTCGTTGGACGCATGATCGCCGAGCGCGCTCTGGCGGCCGGCGTCGACAGCGTGGCCTTCGACCGGTCCGGTTTCCTCTATCACGGTCGTATCCAGGCGCTGGCCGATGCTGCGCGAGAAGCCGGTCTCAAGTTCTGATTTCGTAGGGCTGCAGGAGCGCCGCCAGGCGCGAACCAATTTTCCGAAAGGGTTTTAAATGAGCAACGACCGCGACAATCGCAACGACCGCAACGACCGCGACAGCGGCGACGGGATGCAGGAGAAACTGATCGCCGTCAACCGCGTGGCCAAGACGGTCAAGGGTGGACGCCAGATGAGCTTCACCGCCCTGACGGTGGTCGGCGACGGCGACGGCAAAGTCGGCATGGGCTATGGCAAGGCGCGTGAAGTGCCCGTCGCCATCGCCAAGGCGATGGAGCGCGCGCGCAAGAACCTGGTGTCCGTCCGACTGGACAACGGCACGCTGTTCTACGCGGTGCATGGACGCCATGGCGCCGCGAAGGTCTACATGCAACCGGCCTCGGAAGGCACGGGCGTCATCGCGGGTGGCGCGATGCGCGCGGTCTTCGAGGTCGTGGGCATCAAGAACGTGCTCGCGAAAGCGCAGGGTTCGCGCAATCCGATCAACCTGGTACGCGCGACGATCCAGGGCCTGACGGCTGTGGATTCGCCGAGCCAGATCGCCGCCAAGCGCGGCAAGACTGTCGAAGAGATCCGCCCAAGCCATGGTTAAGAAAGAGCAGCAAGACAAGACCGTCCGCGTGCGCCTGATCAAGAGCCAGGCCAGCTGTCAGGGCCGGCACAAGCTGAGCGTCAAGGCCCTCGGCCTGCGCAAGATCAATGACGTTCGCGAACTGAAGGACAGCCCGAGCGTTCGTGGCCTGATCAACAAGGTCGGCTACCTCCTGCGGGTCGAAGACTGATCGCAGGCAAAAGCAGCCGTCGGTTCGAGGCACCACCGGCCGTCGCCCAACTGGCGGACGTCCGGAACTTAACGGAGTCGCAAACATGCAACTGAATACTCTGAAGCCGGCCAAGGGCGCGCGCAAGGAACGCACACGCGTCGGCCGCGGCATTGGTTCCGGTCTCGGCAAGACCGCGGGGCGTGGCCACAAGGGTCAGTACGCTCGCAGCGGCAAGGGCAAGATCAAGCCGGGCTTCGAGGGCGGACAGATGCCGTTGCAGCGTCGCCTGCCGAAGGTCGGATTCCGTTCCAAGATCAAGAAGGACACCGCGGAGATCGCGTTGTACCGGCTCGAGAAGCTCGAGGACACGGCGATCACCCTGGCGTCACTGCGCAAGGCTGGCCTCGTGCCGCCGCACGCCAAGCAGGTCAAGTTCATGAAGAAGGGTGAGTTGACGCGCGCCTACACGTTCACCGGTTCCGGTGTGCTGCTGACCAAGGGCGCGCGTGACGCGATCGTGGCCGCCGGCGGCAGCGCGGAAGCGGCGGCGGAGTAGCGGGTGGCCAAGACCCCCAACCAGTCGCAGATGCTCTCGGGCATCGGCAAGCTCAAGGAACTGCAGCAGCGGCTGCTGTTCGTGCTGGGAGCGCTCATCGTGTTCCGGTTCGGCACGTTCATCCCGGTCCCGGGCGTGAACCCCGAAGCCATGGTGCGGCTGATGGAGCGTTCGCGCGGCACCATCGTGGACATGTTCAACATGTTTTCGGGTGGCGCGCTCGAGCGTTTCTCGGTGTTCGCGCTGGGCGTCATGCCCTATATCTCCGCCTCCATCATCATCCAGCTGATGGCCCAGGTCGTGCCCTGGATGCAGGCGATCAAGAAGGAAGGCGAGTCCGGCCGTCGCAAGATCAACCAATGGACCCGCATCAGTGCCGTTGTCCTCGCGGCATTCCAGGCCTTCGGCGTGGCGATGGCACTGCAGGCCTCAGGTGCGGCCAACGGCATCCCGGTAGTCATAAGCCCGGGGCCAGCCTTCATCTTCAGCGCCGTGGTGGGCCTGACCGCAGGTTCGATGTTCCTCATGTGGCTCGGTGAGCAGATCACCGAGCGCGGGGTCGGCAACGGAATTTCGCTCATCATCTTCGCGGGCATCGTGGCAGGGTTGCCCAGCGCCATTGCCGGCACGCTCACGTTGGCCCGCAACGGCGAACTCAGCGCGCTCAGCGTGATCGCCATCCTGCTGGTGGTGTTGGCGGTGACGGCGTTCGTGGTGTTCTTCGAGCGTGCCCAGCGCCGGATCACCGTGAATTACGCGAAACGACAGGGCGGTGCGCGTGCGTACCTCAACCAGTCGTCGCACCTCCCGCTCAAGATCAACATGGCCGGCGTGATCCCGCCGATCTTCGCATCGAGCCTGATCATGTTCCCGGCCACTGCAGCTTCGTGGGGATCGGACTGGTCGAGCGCACGCTGGTTGCAGGCGGTGACCGCTGCCCTGTCGCCCGGCGAGCCGCTCTACATGATCCTGTACGGCGGAATGATCGTGTTCTTCGCGTTCTTCTACACCGCGCTGGTCTTCAATTCGCAGGAAACCGCGGACAACCTCAAGAAGTCGGGCGCCTTGATCCCGGGCATCCGACCGGGCCGGGCCACTGCGGAGTACGTCGATGGCGTGATGACCCGCCTGACCGGCATTGGATCGATGTACCTGCTCGCGGTCTGCCTGCTGCCGGAATTCATGCGGCTGGGCTGGCGTGAGCTGCCCTTCTACTTCGGAGGCACATCGCTGCTCATCGTGGTGGTGGTGGTCATGGATTTCATCTCGCAGATCCAGGCCCACCTCATGTCCCACCAGTACGACAGCCTGCTCAAGAAGGCCAACCTGAAAGGTGGAGGTCGTCTCGGCACCTCGCGCTGAGTCGGGCTCGGCACACGGCCTGAAAATCGGCCGGTTTCAATGGTTTGAGATATTTATGTATAATGTTTTGTTCACTGCGCCGTTCATTGAATCGGCGCCAGTCTCGGAGATGGCTTAGTTATGGCGCGCATTGCCGGTGTCAACATTCCAGTCCACAAGCACGTGTGGGTCGGCCTTCAGAGCGTCTACGGCGTAGGCCGTTCGCGTTCAAAGAAAATCTGTGCGGAAGCCGGCGTGCAGCCGTCGACCAAGGTGAAGGACCTGACAGAGTCCGATGTCGAGAAGATCCGCGCACAGGTCGGCAAGTACACCGTCGAGGGCGACCTCCGTCGCGAGGTCGGCATCAGCATCAAGCGCCTGATGGATCTGTCCTGCTATCGCGGCCTGCGGCATCG
>JBBSLL010000052.1:0-10349 GCA_038255255.1 Lysobacterales bacterium | reverse complement strand
ATCCGCGCATGCTCGCCATTGCCCCAGCCCGTCCCGTGGCCTTGCCCCGACACGACCAGCGTGCCGATGGACGCGTGCTCTCCGAGCGCCTGCAGTCCAAGTATTCCAGTCGTATCACGGGCGCTCTCGTGTTTCCCGCCCGAACGGGCCGCTACGCGGAGTTGCCAGCTGAGGTACCGGATTCGGTCCTGCGCGCGCTGCATGCCCGCGGCATCCACCAGCTTTATTCGCATCAGCTCGAAGCCTGGGAGGCCACGCAGCGACGGGAGCACGTGGTGGTGGTCACGCCGACCGCATCCGGCAAGACGCTCTGCTACACGTTGCCGGTGCTGGCAGGTGCGATTGCCGATCGATCAAAAGCCCTTTACCTGTTTCCGACCAAGGCGCTCGCGCAGGACCAGGTCGCTGAACTCAATGAGATCAACCAGGCCGGCAATCTCGGCTTGCGCGCGTCGACGTTCGATGGCGACACGCCAGGCGATGCACGGCAGGCGGTGCGTCTGCATGGCGACATCGTGGTTTCGAATCCAGACATGCTGCACACCGCGATCCTGCCCCATCACACGAAATGGGCGCAGTTCTTCGAGAACCTTCGCTACGTGGTGATCGACGAGATCCACACCTATCGTGGGGTGTTCGGCTCGCACGTGGCGAACGTCCTTCGGCGACTGCAAAGGATTTGCGCGTTTTACGGCGTGCGCCCGCAGTTCATCCTCTGCTCGGCCACTATCGGCAATCCGCACGCTCACGCGGAGGCTCTCCTCGAGGATCGTGTCACGGCGATCACCGAGTCGGGCGCGCCGAGCGGCGAGAAACACGTGCTGCTCTGGAATCCGCCGGTCGTCAACCGCGACCTCGGGCTGCGCGCCTCTGCGCGATCGCAATCCACCCGCATCGCGCGCGCCGCCATTCGCGCGGGACTCAAGGCACTGGTGTTCGCCCAGTCGCGCACGATGGTCGAGATCATCACGAAGTACCTCAAGGACGTGTTCGACCATGACCCCCGCAAGCCGCCGCGCATCCGCGCGTACCGCGGCGGCTACTTGCCGACGGAGAGACGCGAAGTCGAACGCTCCATGCGCGCGGGGAAAATAGACGGCATCGTCTCCACGTCTGCGCTCGAGCTGGGTGTGGATGTGGGCGCCCTCGACGTGGTGCTCTGCAACGGCTATCCGGGATCCATTGCAGCGACCTGGCAGCGCTTCGGTCGCGCGGGCAGACGCCAGCAACCTTCGCTCGGCGTGCTCATCGCGAGTTCGGAGCCGCTCGACCAGTACCTGGTTCGCCACCCCGAGTTTTTTCGCGACGCGCCCCCCGAGCATGCACGCATCCACGCCGACCAGGACCTCATCGCGCTCGACCACGTGCGTTGCGCGGCGTTCGAGTTGCCCTTCGGAGAGGGCGAGATGTTCGGCCGGCTCGATCCGGAGCCGTTCCTCGAAGTGCTCGTCGAGGAGAGCGTGCTGCATCGCGAAGGCGCGCGCTGGGAGTGGATCGCCGACAGCTATCCCGCCGGCGCCGTGTCGTTGCGCGCTGTCGCGGACGGCAACTTCGTGGTGGTTGACCGCACCGACGGCCGGCAGGTCATTGTTGCGGAGGTGGACTACACGGCGGCGGCGCTGACTCTGTATGAAGGTGCGATCCACATGGTGCAGGCCTCGCCTTTCCAGGTCGAGAAGCTTGACTGGGCGGGACGCAAGGCATTCGTCACGCGCACCTCGGTCGATTACTACACGGATGCGATCGACTACACCAAGCTGAAGGTATTGAGTTGCTTTGAAGCGCGGGAATCCGGTTCGGGAAGCGTCCAGCACGGCGAGGTGCACGTGGTGCGCCGCGTGTCCGGCTACAAGAAAATCCGCTATTACACGCACGAGAACATCGGCTACGGACCGGTCAGCCTGCCGGACCAGGAACTGCAGACGACTGCGGTGTGGTGGCAATTGCCGCAGCCGGTGCTGGATGCCGCCTTCGCCGGCCGGCAAGAGGCCCTCGACGCGTTCCTGGGCGCCGCTCACGCGCTGCATGTGATCGCGAGCCTGTCGGTGATGGCGGATGCGCGCGACCTGCAGCGCTCGGTTGGGACTGGCGACGAGTCATGGAATATCGGCAGGCACAGGCAAGCCACTGCGCCTGCCATGGCGCAATCGCCGGCTTCGGCCACTTTCCTGCCGACGCTGTACCTGTATGACAACTACCCGGGTGGTATCGGTCTCAGCGAGCCCCTGTTCGAACGTGCGTCCGAGGTCGTGCTCGGCGCGCGGGAGTTGATCGCACGATGCGATTGCGCTGCCGGCTGCCCTGCGTGCGTCGGCCCGGTGCTAGCCGCGGATGAGGGCCTCGCGGTCACGCCGAAGCTGTTGGCCTTGCGCGTCCTCGACAGGCTTGCGCAAACCGCATGACGTCTTCCGCGCGCCTTGCATCGCTGCGCCGTCAGGCCGGCGCTCGTTCTGCCGACCGGCCAGCTGCGACCGGAATCGAACCGAATGCCCGCACGCCCCTGCGCGCGTGCGATCCCGGCCCTCGCGCTGGCGTCGAGGAAATCCAGCAGCGCGTGGCGGCCTTGCGCAGCTTGTTGGGGCGTCGCTCCGACTTGCGCGGGACGGGCGGCCCGTTCAACGCTGGCGCGGAGGTTGCGCTGCGCGATCGTTCCCTGCCTGGCGTCGACATCGGTGCCGGCGTGCAGCTCATCGAGCGCTTCTACCCGCTTCCGGATCTACCGAGCTCGATCGCATTGCACGGACTGCGCTCCACTGCGCAACAGCGACTCGCCCGTGTGCAGGAACCCGAAGGTGCCGGCGTCGTGGATCCCGCGCGGCTGCTCGCGATCGACACCGAGACCACGGGGCTCGCGGGTGGAACCGGGACGCGCGCCTTCATGATCGGCGTGGCCGATATTTCCGATGGAAGGATGCGTGTCCGCCAGCTGTTGACGACCCGTCTGGCCGGCGAGTCAAGCATGCTCCAGGCGTTCTGCGACTGGCTCCGCGAAGATCACGTACTGGTCAGCTACAACGGTCGCAGCTATGACCGACCACTGCTCTCGACCCGGTTGCGCCTGGCGCGACTTGGTGATCCATTGCCGGCATTGATCCACCTCGACCTGCTGCACGTGACGCGGCGCGCTTATCGAAGCGCGTGGCCGAACTGCCGGCTCGCAACCGCGGAGCGCGAACTGCTCGGCGTGGTGCGCGACGATGACCTGCCGGGGTCCGAGGCCCCGGGCGCCTGGCTGACCTATCTTCGCGGAGGATCCAGCGCCCTGCTGCACCGCGTGGCGGCGCACAACGACCAGGACCTTCGCAGCCTCATGGGCCTCGTTGGCCATTTCGCCTTCGCTGCGAGTGAGCCTGGTCGCTAGACTCGGGAAATGGAAATTTTCAAGGCGTTCACCCTCGAATCGGCCCATCGGCTGCCGAATGTGCCGCCGGGCCACAAGTGCGCGCGCGTCCACGGCCACTCGTTTCGCGTGGAGATCGCGGTGCGCGGGGACGTCGATGCGCACACCGGCTGGGTCATGGATTTTGCCGAGATCAAGAAGGCGTTCAAGCCGTTGTACGAACAGCTCGATCATCACTACCTCAACGACATCGAAGGTCTCGACAACCCCACCAGCGAGAACCTTGCGCGCTGGATCTGGGACCGCCTCGAGGCTTCGCTACCCCAACTGTCCCAGGTAATTGTTCACGAAACCTGCACATCGGGAGCTCGCTACGCGGGCGACCACCCCCGACCTCAGACCTCGTCTGAACTCTAAACCATTGATCTGACAGACTTAACGGTAGTCAACTGAAATATGTTGCAATGCAGCACGAAGTCAGTATGATGCACTGCAACAAATCACCAAACGTCGGGAGCACGACCATGTACGAGCAAATGAACACCCAGTTCCTGGCCACCAGCAAGCAGTTGGCCGAGACCACCTTCAAGGCGCACGGCCTGGCATTCGCCGGCTTCGAGCGTATCGTCGGCATCCAGATGCAGGCGCTGCAGGACCAGATGAGCGCGAATACCAACTTCTGGAGCTTCGCGACCGAAGCGCGCGACACGGACGCCGCCAAGACTGTGTGGCCGACCGGCCTCCAGCTCGTTCGCGAGTCGGCCGAGAAGGCTTACGCGACTGCGCAGGAAGTCATGAACGTCACCACGCAGACCGGTGAGTCGATCGGCGCGCTGGTCAAGGGTGCCGTCGAGACCGTCAACCTGACCGTCACGCAGGTGGCCGAGCAGGCTGTTGCCGAAGCCGGCAACGCGACCCGCGAAGCAGTGCGCAATGGCGATCGTTTCGTCAAGGACGCCACCAACAGCAGCAAGAAGGCTCGCTAAGCCTCCAGCGTCTCCAGTTCCTTCATCGGAACTGCGAGCCGTACGGCACACGGATGTCCGATGCAGAATCGAGCTCGCCGGCGAAAGCCGGCGAGCTTTTTTGTGCCCGGACACATTCGCCCTTGCGCGACTTCGCTGCTGTGGGGCCATCAGCGCAATTTCTGGAGGCCCGGGCCTCAGGCGGCGATGACGAACAGCGCGATGCAGGCGAAGAAACCGAGCGCCCACACGATGCTGCGCAGAGGCGCGATTCCGGCGACGTAGAGCACGCTGTAGACCGCGCGCGCCAACACGAAGCCCACGGCGACCGCGTCGATCGTCGACTGCTCGGCGTCGACAAGGTGCGCGATGATCACGGCCGCCGCAAAAAACGGAAAAGCCTCGAACGCGTTGAGGTGTGCCCAGTGCGCCCGTGCGGATCGGCCCTCGAGTCTCGACTGCCAATCCCGCGGCGCGCCATTGTCGTATCCGCGCGTCGTCGCCTTTGCGTATCCGGTCAGGACGTACGGCATCAGGGCAGCGATCAACACGCACCAGTAGGCAATCGTCATGGCCAACCCCCGTTGCAGGAAAGGAGGCAGAGTATTGCGCGTTTAGCGGCGATTCCGTCCGTGAGCCCGAGACTGGCGGGATGAATAAACGCAGTGTCGTCGCAGCACTGGCAGGCCTGCTGCTGTGGCAAGGCAGCGGTCCGGTGGTGGCCGCGCAAACGCTTATCCTCGACCCGTCCGTCTGTCGCAATGACCGCCTGTTCGGCCACGGCTTCGGAGAGGAAGGGGAACTCGAGGTCGGGCTGCTGACGCGGGAGTTTGGCGGCCGCAGGTACTTCCTGGTTGTCCCGCCGAGCTATCGACCGGCACGCGCACATCCAACGCTGCTTGCATTGCATGGCACCGGTGGCTCTCCAGCGGGCGCGGAAACCAACGCACTCGCGATCGCGCAGAGCTGGCATTCCCTCGCCCGTGCGCGCGGCATGCTGGTCATCGTGCCAATCGGCTCTACCCCGAGCGGAAGCTGGAACACAGCGGTCGACATGCCGTTCCTCGATGCGTTGCGCGCGCACGTCGAGGGCCTCGCCAACACGGACTCCACGCGGCGTTACTTCTGGGGATTTTCCGCGGGAGGCCACTTCGGGCACAGCTTCGTGCTGCAGCGCACTGACCTCTTTGCCGGGTACGCGATCGCGGCCGGGCTGCTGACGAGGCATGCGTGCACGACGGAAACCTGCCCGCCGTATCTCGCCGCCGTGCCCCGCCATGTCCCTCTGGACCTTTCGAGCGGAATCAGCGATCCGGTGGTCCCAATCAACGACATCAGCGCGGACCGGGGGAGATTCCTCGATGCCGGTTGGCGCGATGGCATCGACATCTGGGTGACCGGACTCAACCAGGGTCACACCTACACCTCGACGCAGCTCTCGGAGAGTTGGGACCGGATCTGTCGCTTCGCGGTGGTGCCGGATCCCTGAATCCCCTTAGCTCACCGGAAACCCTGCGAACCGGCGGATTCCGGGAACAATCCATGTCCTTCCGACAATCCAGCGTTGCCGCCCGTCGTGGCGCCCGCTAGAATCTCGCGGCTTTGCAGGCGACAGCGGCGCCGGGCACCATCCGATGTTCTCACCTGCACCCTTTGATCCCGTTCGCAATCCGCACGCGCAAGGCAAGTCCCTGGCGCGACGCATGAGCGGACTTCAGGCTCTCGTGGCGATTGTTGCTGCATTGCCGTGGTTGGCACGCAGCCCGGCGCATGCACTCGGCGCCGCAGCAGGTGGCATCGCGGTGGCGCTGGGCACGTGGCTGCTCGGGCGCGGCATGTTCGGCGGCAGCGGCTTCTCTGCGGCGAGCGCGTTCCAGGGCCTGATCGTGGGATTCCTGGCGCGCTGGATGGTCATTGCAACGGGGCTTGCACTGGCGATCGGCTGGGCCAGGTGGCCGGCCCTTGCGGTGGTCTGCGGATTGATTGTGGCGTTGTTGGTCCAACTTATTGGCTTGCGGCTCCAGGCACGAACGGAGCCCTGGAATACGGGGAACTGAGTGGCTAGCGAATCGGCATCCGGCGGACTGACCGGGTACATCCAGCATCACCTGACGCACAATGTCGGATCGCTCGGCAGCGGCGACGTGCATTACGACACGTGGCTGGTGTCGCTGGCGGTGGGCGCATTGTTCTGTCTCTGGTTCTGGTCGCAGGCGCGCAAGGCGACCGCGGGCGTGCCGGGCAAGATGCAGGCCTTCGTCGAGATCGTCGTGGAATTCGTCGATCAACAGGTCAAGGACGTGTATCACGGCGACCGGCGCTTCGTCGCGCCGCTCGCGCTGACCATCTTCATGTGGGTGTTCTTCATGAACGCCATGGACCTGCTGCCGCTCGACCTGCCGGGCTGGCTCGTCCAGACTTTTGCGGGCAAGGAGGCTGCCGAGCACACGTATCTGCGCGTGGTGCCGACTGCCGATCTCAACACCACGATGGCGATGTCCGCGGTGGTGTTCCTGTTGACGATTTTCTATTCGATCAAGGCCAAGGGCGGCTGGGGATTCACCAAGGAGCTGTTTACCGCGCCGTTCCACGCGGAAGGCACCGGCGCCAAGGTCGCGCTGCTGATCCCCAACATCGGACTCAACATCGTCGAATACCTGTCGAAGCCCTTTTCGCTGGCCATGCGACTCTTCGGCAACATGTACGGCGGCGAGATCGTCTTCATGCTGATCGCCGGCCTTGCGGTGAGCTGGCTCTCGTTCCCGTTCGGCGTCGCATTCAACTTCGCGTGGGCGGTATTCCACATCCTGATCATCGCGCTGCAGGCCTTCATCTTCATGGTGCTGACCGTCACGTACCTGGCCATGGCGCAGGAACACCACTGATTTCCCGCTTTCCCCAACTTTTGTCGTCCACGTTTTTATCTGCTTAGGAGCATCGTCATGCAAGAGTTCATCGCCCTCGTCCAGAGCTACACCGCCATCGCGGCCGGCCTCATGATCGGCCTCGGCGCGCTCGGCGCCTGTATCGGCATCGGCATCATGGGTTCGAAGTTCATGGAATCCGCCGCCCGCCAGCCGGAACTGGTTCCGATGCTGCAGGCGCGCATGTTCCTGCTCGTCGGCCTCATCGACGCGTCGTTCATCATCGCCCTCGCGATCGCGATGTTCTTCGGCTTCGCCAATCCGCTGCTGCCGGCCGTGATGCAGGCTGCGGGCGGCTGAAACGCCGTGCGGCCGTGAGCCTCGGCTCGCGGTCGGGTGGTTCGTTCGCGCCGAAGCTGTTTCGGCGCGGCGTTGCGTTCGAACGAGGCTGGATATGAATCTCAATCTGACATTTGCGTTGCAGGCGCTCAGCTTCGCGCTATTGATCTGGTTCACCATGAAGTTCATCTGGCCGCCGATCATGGCGGCCATCGAGGAGCGTCAGCGCCGGATCGCCGAGGGGCTTGCCGCAGCGGACAAGGCGCGCGAGGACCTCAAGCTCGCCGACGAGCGCGCCAACGAGGAAGTCCGCAAGGCCCGCGTCGAGGCATCGGGCATCGTCGACCGCGCGAACCAGCAGTACGCGCAGATCCTCGAGTCGGCGAAATCCGATGCGGTAGCGGAAGGCGTGCGGCAGAAGAAGCTGGCGGAAGCGGAAATCGCGACCCTGTCTGAACGCGCACGCGAGCACTTGCGCCAGCAGGTCTCGGCGCTCGCCGTGGCCGGCGCCGGCAAGATCATCGCCCGCGAAATCGACCCGGCAGTACACCGCGATCTTCTTGATCGACTGGCCGCGGAGCTCTGATGAGCAGCAACGCCACCCTCGCCCGACCGTATGCGCGCGCCGCTTTCGAGCTCGCGCAGGCATCCGGGGCCCTAGGCGAATGGGGCCGGAATCTTGACGTGTCGGCCGCGCTCGCCAGCGATGCGCGCGTCGGCGCCTTGCTGATCGATCCGCGTCGTTCGCAGGCGGAGGCAGTGGCGCTGCTGCTGCCGACTGGCACCGCAGACCAGTCCCCGTATGCGCTGTTCCTCCGGGACCTCGCTGCGAACGGGCGCCTGCCGGTGTTGCCGGAAATCGCCACGCAGTTCGAGACGCTCAAGCGCGACGCCGAAGGATCGCTCAAGGTCACGGTGCGCAGCGCCGTGCCACTCGAGGCGGACCAGATCGCCAAGCTCAAGGCATCGCTGGCGCGCCGCTTTTCGCGCGAAGTGGAAATCGAAACCGCGCTGGATGAAGGCCTGGTCGGCGGCGCCGTCATCGAGGCCGGCGAAACCGTCATCGATGGTTCGGTGCGCGGGCGGCTCGCGCGCCTCGCGCAGGAACTCGCGCACTAGCTACAGAAACCCAGACATCCAAACCTTCCGCGCGTGCGCGGACACGTACCAAGGAAACATCATGCAGACCGTCCTCAACCCTTCCGAAATCAGCGAGCTGATCAAGGAACGCATCCAGAAATTCGCGGGCTCGATCGAAGCGCGCAACGAAGGCACGATCACCTCGGTGTCCGACGGCATCGTGCGCGTGCACGGCCTGGCCGACGCGATGCAGGGCGAGATGATCGAACTGCCGCAGACCGGAGACGGCAAGCCCACCTTCGCGCTGGCCCTGAACCTCGAGCGCGACTCGGTCGGCGCGGTGGTGCTAGGCGACTACGAGCACCTGCGCGAAGGCGACGCGGCGAGGACCACGGGACGCATTCTCGAAGTGCCCATTGGACCCGAACTGCTCGGGCGCGTGGTCAACGCGCTCGGCGAGCCGATCGACGGCAAGGGCGCGATCAACGCGACCATGACCGCACCGGTCGAGAAAGTCGCACCGGGCGTGATCTGGCGAAAGTCCGTATCGCAGCCCGTGCAGACCGGCTACAAGTCGGTGGACTCCATGATCCCCGTCGGCCGCGGCCAGCGTGAGCTCATCATCGGCGACCGCCAGACCGGCAAGACCGCGATGGCGATCGACACGATCATCAACCAGAAGGGCACGGGCATCAAATGCGTGTACGTCGCGATCGGGCAGAAGGCCTCGTCGATCGCAAACGTCGTGCGCAAGCTCGAAGAGCACGGCGCCATGGCGCACACCATCGTGGTGGCCGCGGGCGCTTCCGAATCGGCGGCAATGCTCTACGTTGCGGCCTACTCCGGCTGCACGATGGGCGAATATTTCCGCGACCGCGGTGAAGACGCGCTCATCATCTATGACGATCTTTCCAAGCAGGCGGTCGCGTATCGCCAGATCTCGCTGCTGCTGCGACGTCCGCCGGGTCGCGAGGCGTATCCGGGCGACGTGTTCTATCTCCACTCGCGCCTGCTCGAGCGCGCCGCGCGCGTCAACGAGGAATATGTCGAGAAGTTCACCGAGGGCAAGGTCAAGGGCAAGACCGGCTCGCTGACCGCGCTGCCGATCATCGAGACGCAGGCGGGCGACGTGTCCGCGTTCGTGCCGACCAACGTGATCTCGATCACCGACGGCCAGATCTTCCTCGAGACCGACCTGTTCAACGCCGGCATCCGCCCGGCCGTCAACGCGGGCATCTCGGTGTCGCGCGTGGGTGGCGCGGCGCAGACCAAGATCATGAAGAAGCTGTCGGGCGGCATCCGCATCTCGCTCGCGCAGTACCGCGAGCTGGCGGCGTTCGCCCAGTTCGCCTCCGACCTCGACGAGACCACGCGCAAGCAGCTCGAGCGTGGCCAGCGCGTCACCGAGCTCATGAAGCAGAAGCAGTACGCGCCCATGTCGATCGCGCTGATGGCGCTGTCGATCTACGCGGTCAACGAGGGCTTTCTCGACGACGTGCCGATCAACAAGATCGGCGCATTCGAGCAGGGCTTGCACACGCATTACACCAACAATTTCGGCGACGCGATGGCGAAAATCGTGTCGACCGGCGACTGGAACGACGAGCTCGAAGGCACGTTCAAGCAGGCGCTCGGCGAGTTCAAGAAAACCGGCAGCTGGTAATCAATTCCTTACCCTCTCCCCGCTAGCGGGGAGAGGGTGGCGCGCAAGCGCCGGGTGAGGGGCTGTCGGAACCTGCGACTGCCCCTCATCCGGTCCTT
>JBBSLL010000051.1:0-11446 GCA_038255255.1 Lysobacterales bacterium | reverse complement strand
CTCAGCGATCACAGCGTCGTGGTCCCACCCGATCCCATCCCGAACTCGGCAGTGAAACGCGACAGCGCCCATGGTAGTGCGGCTCAAGCCGTGCGAGAGTCGGTCATCGCTGAGCATCTACAACCCAAAACGCCCCAGGCCAAAAAGCCCGGGGCGTTTTTCTTTGCTCGTACCAGAAGAAACGCGACAGCGCCCGCTTGGTATTCGCGGCTCAAGCCGTGGATGAGTCGGTCATCGCTGAGCATCTACAACCCAAAACGCCCCAGGCCAAAAAGCCCGGGGCGTTTTTCTTTTGCGGCGAAGAAAGCGTGTCAGCCAGACTGGTGGCTGGCGAGATCAACGCGGGATCGCTCCTGCAAAGCCTGCCACAGAGTCTTGCCTTCAGTTGCCGTCAACGGGCGCTTTGACTGCTCGGCGAGGAGATCATCGATTTGCTGGTCCAGCGTCTGGCGATCCAGTTTCTGCAACGCTTCCAGAAACTCGACGCCCCAGGTTTCCGGGGTGGCGGCCAGCTCGAGAGAAGCGATCTTGACGAGAATGGGATGATCGTCTCTGCCCTGCCAATGATCCAGCAACTGCCCGGTGTGCAAGTCCGGGTGTGACCGGATGTGCACGATCAGCTCGGCGAGGAGTTCTACCCCGGGCTGGCGAAGGACAGCGAACCGATAGGGGGGTTCGATCGCAAGCGCCAGCGACGGTTGTTGAACCAGCATGGCCACTGCCTTTCGCACCAGACTCGTGGGCGCGTGCCCAGAGCGCGCGACCGCACGCGCCGCGGCGGGCGGCGCACCGGCGCCGCGCGTCGCGGCCGATGCAGGTCGCATGCCCGTCAGTTCGTTGGCGCGCGCGTGCATCAGATCGCGAAACGCTCCATCCGGCACCTTTTCGAGCATGGGCTTGATGCGCTCGGCCAGTCGCGCGCGACCCTCGATCGAGTCGGTGTTGACGTCTCGAGCAAGTTCGTCGAAGAAGACCTGAGACAAAGGGGTCGCGTCGCGCAGGCGGGACTCGAACAACGTGGCGCCCTCCGCACGCACAATCGAGTCCGGATCCTGACCTTCCGGCAGAAAAAGAAAATGCGCCTGGCGACCGTCGCGCATGCGTGGCAGGGTGTTCTCCACGGCTCGCCACGCCGCCGCTCGCCCGGCGCGATCGCCGTCGAAGCAGAAATACACGTCCTGGGCGCTGCGGAACATGAGTTCAACCTGGTCCGCGGTGACCGCCGTGCCGAGTGTGGCGACGGCCTGGGTTATGCCCGACTGCGCCAACGCCACAACGTCCATGTAGCCCTCGACCACGATCAATCTTTCCAGCCGGACCTGCGCCTGCCTGGCACGATGCAGGCCGAACAGCTCACGTCCCTTGTGAAACAGCGGCGTCTCGGGTGAGTTGAGGTACTTGGGCTCGACGCCCGCGGCGATGACGCGCCCGCCGAAGGCGATGACGCGCCCGCGGCGGTCCTCGATCGGGAACATCAGCCGGTCACGAAACTTGTCGTAGACGCGGCCGTTGTCGCTACGCGAAACCAGGCCGGCACGGTCGAGCAGGCGCAGACGGCGCTCGTCACCCCCGAGTTCGTTCTTGAGCGCGTCCCACGCATCCGGCGCATAGCCCAGGCCGAACGCACGCTGCGTTGACGCATCGATGCCCCGCCCATTTATGTACGCAAGTGCCTTGGCCTCTCCGCCAAGCGCGCTCGCGAAGAACGACCCCGCTGCGGCGAGGACCGCATACAGTTCCTCGAAACCCTGGCTGTGCCTCGCATGGGTTTCGCGTGGCACCGACAATCCCGCGCGTTGCGCCAGGTCCTCCACGGCGTCGAGGAACTCGAGGCGCTCGTACTCCATCAGGAACTTGAGGGCGGTGCCGTGCGCCGCGCAACCGAAGCAGTGGTAGAACTGTTTTGTCGGACTTACGGTGAAGCTCGGCGTACGTTCGTCGTGGAACGGGCAACGCGCATGGAATTCCCGGCCGGCGCGCTTGAGCTCAATGCGCTCTCCGATGAGCGCGACGATATCCGTCCGCGCAAGGAGGTCGTCGAGGAATGCGTCCGGGATGCGGGCCATGTAACCAATTTACCGCCTGCGCTTGCGCTGCGCCGAATCGAAGCCAGGAGCCTCGACGCCAACGGACACCAGGATTGCATCGACATACCTGGCTTGCCGACCGCGACCTGTCGGGAACGCGAAGATTTGGATCTCGCTTTCGCGAATGGCATCGTTCCCACGAGAGCAGACTCCAGATTGCGCGGGAGCGGACTACCGCGCGAGTCGCTGCTTTACCAGCGCCGACACCTGGCCCATGTCGGCCTGGCCGGCCAGTCGCGGTTTCAACACTGCCATGAGCTTGCCGATGTCCGCGGCGGACACGGCGCCGGTAGCCGACATCGCTTCGTCGATGGCGGCGAGAATCGCAGCTTCATCAAGGCGCGCCGGAAGATAGGTCTCGAGCACCACGATCTCGTCGCGCTCGACCTGCGCGAGGTCCTCGCGGTTGGCCGCGGCGAACTGCGAGACTGAATCGCGGCGCTGCTTGACCATCTTGTCGAGAACGGCGAGCACCTGCACGTCGTCCAGCTCGATGCGCTCGTCGACTTCGCGTTGCTTGATCGCGGCATTGACCAGTCGGATGACGCCGAGACGCTGCTTTTCGCCCGCCTTCATGGCGGCTTTCATCTCTTCGACCAGACGTGCTTTGAGGCTCATCGACCAAACTCCGTGTAACGCAGAAACGCAAAAGCCGACGTCGCGGGGCGACATCGGCTCGGGGGCAACCGGCGCAGCGGATCGTCGGGCTGAGGCAGCCCGAACCGATCAGTACATGCGTTGGCGCTTGGTGACGTCGCGTCCAACCCGGCGGATGTGACGCTTCACCGCGGCAGCGCGCTTGCGCTTGCGTTCCTGGGTCGGCTTTTCGTACGACTCGCGCTTGCGAGTCTCGGCGATGACGCCGGCCTTCTCGCAGGTACGCTTGAAACGGCGCAGAGCGAACTCGAACGGTTCGTTCTCGCGGACTTTGACATTCGGCATGAAATCTCCACTGATAAGCTCGCACCGATTCCGGGCGAGCCGCACATTCTAGCGGGAGCGCCGTCAGGATGGAACCAGGTAAAGAATGAGAGTTCTGGGCATCGAGACATCCTGTGACGAGACCGGAATCGCGGTGTACGACACCGCGCGTGGACTGCTTGCCGAGGCCCTTTACACCCAGATTGACCTGCACGCGGCCTACGGAGGCGTAGTGCCCGAGCTGGCCAGCCGGGATCATGTGCTCCGTCTGCTGCCACTGGTGCGGGAAACGATTGCGCAGGCCGGACTCCATGTCGGCGATCTGGACGGCGTGGCCTACACCTCGGGCCCCGGTCTTGGGGGCGCCCTGCTGGTCGGGGCTGCCACAGGGCGGGCGCTGGCCTGGGCCCTCGAAAAGCCGGCCATTGGCGTGCATCACATGGAAGGGCACCTCCTGGCCCCGCTGATGGGACCGGACGCGCCGCTGCCGCCCTTCGTGGCGTTGCTGGTGTCCGGTGGGCACACGCAGCTGATGCGCGTCACCGGCATCGGCAGCTATGAATTGCTGGGTGACACGCTCGACGATGCCGCTGGCGAGGCATTCGACAAGACCGCCCAGATGCTCGGACTTGCCTACCCCGGAGGACCCGCCGTCGCATCGCTCGCCGAGGGCGGGCGGCCCGGAGCGTTTCGCTTCGCGCGCCCCATGACCGATCGTCCGGGTCTCGATTTCAGCTTTTCCGGGCTCAAGACCCAGGCAATGCTGGCGCGCCGGAAAGCCGGCGATGGGCGCGAAGTGGCAGCCGATATCGCGCGTGCCTTCGAGGAAGCGGTCGTGGACACGCTGGCCATCAAGTGCGAACGCGCAATCCTGGAGACCGGTGATGCGGTCCTCATCGTGGCTGGCGGCGTGGGTGCAAATAAGCGACTGCGGGTGCGCCTGGCGGAGAGCGCCGGCAAACTTGGATACCGGGTCGTCTTTCCGCCGCCTGCACTCTGCACGGACAACGGCGCGATGATCGCCTTTGCGGGCGCGCTCCGCCTTCAGTCGGGCCAGCGGGAAGATGCGGGCATACACGCGCATCCACGCTGGGACATGGCAAGCTTGCCGCCGGTCGCGCCCGCCGGGGTGCCTTGAGTCGCCCATGGATAAGGTTTTCATCGAGGCGCTCGAGATCGAGACGACCATCGGCATCTACGACTGGGAGCGGCGCATCCGGCAACGGCTCGTTTTCGATCTCGAAATGGCCTTCGACAATCGCGTGCCGGCGTCCACGGACGTCGTCGCCGACACGCTCGACTACAAGGCGGTCAGCAAGCGCCTGCGCGAGTTCGTCGCATCGACCGATTTCGGGCTGGTGGAAACACTTGCGGAGCGCTGTGCCGAGATCGTGCAGCGGGAGTTCAACGTGCGCTGGGTGCGCCTCAAGCTCAGCAAGCCGGGGGCGGTGCGCGGTGCGCGCGCCGTGGGAGTCATCATCGAACGCGGCCATAGGCACCCCTGATGGCTCACGCATGGCTGAGCCTGGGCAGCAACATCGACGCGCGGACCAACCTGCGAGCCGCGCTCGCCGAATTGCGATCGCGCTTCGGCGACATCCTCGAGTCGCCGTGGTATTGCACGGAAGCGGTCGGTTTCGACGGGCCGGAATTCATCAACCTCGCCGCGCGGATCGACACCGAACTCGAGCCGGTTGCACTCAGGAACTGGTTGCGCGCTCTCGAGGGACGACGGGGAAGGGACCGCACCCAGCCGCGCTTCGCCAGCCGTACGCTCGACATCGACCTGATCCTTTACGACGACGGTGCGCCCGGCCCCGCGCGGCCCCACGTGCCGGGTGCCGATCTCGCCCATGCCTTCGTGCTGCGCCCGATGTGCGACCTCGATCCCGCAATCGTGCCGCCCGACGGAGATCCTCGGACGCTGAACGAGCGTTGGCGAGACCTTTCGGCGCAGGATCGCGCAAGGGTCACGCCGCTCAAGCCCTAACCTGCGGATTGACCTATTTCCGCGACGCGGCGCGCTTTGTCGACGCTTTACCAGTCGAGGCCTTGCGGGAGCGCGACTTGCGCTCCGCCGCCTGCGCCACCCGCACCCCTTCCACCTCCGCCTCGCCCTCGATGACCATCTCGCGCGAGAACACTTCGATTGCGGCGTCCGCCACCGTACCGGTATCCGCATAGGCGAACGCCCCGACGCCGAGCGCGCCAGCAATGGGAAGCCAGCGAAAGATTCCGCGCCGCAAGCTGCGCTGGGCGACGCGCAGCGCGATTTTGTTGGCGATCGAGTACAACGTGCCGATGGGTGCACGGCGGACCACGTAGCGTTCGCCGATGCGCACCAGAAGTCCGCCGACGGCTTGCGCCGCCGTATGGTTGAACAGGCAGTAGAGCATCTGCTCGCGCGACAGGAGATCGCGTTTGCCGTAGGCCCCGGCGATATCCGCCACCATCTGCGTCTGGATTTTCCACAGCGTGAAGAGTTCGGGCAGGATCGTCATGTAGCCGAATACGCCGGGGGGCAGGGCCATGGCGCCCGACGTCGCGCCAGCCCGTCCCTTCGCCTTTCGCGCGATCTCCCGTGAGCGCGCATGCGCGTCCTCGGCGGCCCGCTCGCTGGTCGAAGGAATCTTGCCGACCAGGTCGAGGATCCGTTCGGCGAAGTTGTCGGGCGCGGAATCGGTGCGGGAGCGTTTGCGCGTTGCCATGGGCTGGTTACTCGCAGTCAGGTGTCGAAGCGGTTCATTGGTCGGCGGTGCAGGGGGACGGCCGAACTTTCCGTGGAGTGCGGCTGCGGAGCATGGACTCCCACCGATGAATCGTTGCTTGCTTGCGGACCGCCGGAGCGACCCCGCTACGCCAGGGAACGACCCCCATCGATGCGCAGGATGGATCCCGTGCAGTAACCCGCATCGCGCAGCAGGAAGAGCACCGCGCGTGCCACCTCATCGACTTCGCCAAGTCGGCCGAGCGGAGTGCGCTTGAGGATGCGGGCCTTGCGATCGACATCGTCGACTTCTCCTTCTGCCCAGAGGATGGCGCCCAGCGCGATGCCATTCACGCGTACTTCCGGCGCGAGTTCGATGGCCATCGAGGCGGTCAGCGTCTCTAGCGCGGATTTGGCCATTGCGTACACGCTGTAGCCGGAAGGCGGCCGCGACGCGTGAATGTCGAGCAGGTTGACGATGGCGCCGCACCGTTCCCGCAGATGCGGTGCCGCAGCTTGCGACAGGAACAGCGGCGCGCGCGCGTTGGCGGCGAAAAGATCGTCCCACTGGGCCGCAGTGATCGCTCCGAACTTCGTCGCGTAGAAACTGGACGCATTGTTCACGAGTGCATCGAGGCGGCCGAAGCGTTCCAGGCAGCGCTGCGGCATGCCGGCAACCGCATCCGGATCCCCGAGTTCGGCAGCCAGAACCAGGGTGCTGTTTGCGCGTCGGGCCTCGAGTTCCCCGGCGAGCGCCACCACTTCTGGCGTGCGTTGGCGTTGATGCAGGACCAGGTCGTAATCGGCCGCGTGGAGCGTTCGCGCGATCGCGGCACCAATGCGGCGCGCGCTTCCCGTTACCAGCGCAACCGGTCGTGGGGATGTGGCCATGCGATATGCTCCCTCACCACCGCCGCGCGAATCGCAGCGATCAGACAGTGCCTGGCACTGTAGCCCGAACAATTCTCGAGGTCGCGTTGAATCGGCCCGCACACCGCCTCCCCGAACCAAGCGCCCTCGAGCTCGCGCACAGTGAGCGTCTCGCGGAAACCATCCGCGCGGAGATCGCGGCGCGTGGCCCGATGGAGTTCGCGCGCTTCATGGAGCTGGCGCTGTACGCGCCCGGCCTGGGTTATTACAGCGCGGGGCGCACCCGGTTTGGTGCGGATGGGGATTTCGTCACCGCGCCGGAGTTGGGCAACGTCTTTGCGCAGTGTCTTGCTCATGCCTTTGCGCCCGTCATCGAGCAGATCGGCGCCGGGCGGGCCATCCTGTTCGAGTTGGGCGGTGGCAGCGGCGCCTTGTGCGTTGACCTCATGCTCGCATTGCATGCGCTGGACCGCGTGCCCTCGAAGTATCTGCTGCTGGAGCCGAGCGCGACCTTGCGCGAGGAGCAACAGGGACGTGTTGAAAGCCTGTTGCCTGCAGCGCTCGCACGGCGCGTCGAATGGCTGGACCGGCCTCCCGAGGAACCGTGGCGCGGCATCGCGGTAGCCAACGAGGTCATCGACGCGTTGCCGACTTTCCGGTTCGTCAAACGCAACGGAGAAGTGTGGTCCGAACACGTGGTCACAGATGCTCGCGGCGGCTTTGCCGTCATCGACAGGCCCGCCGACGCGTGGTTGTCGGGCGCGGTCGCGCACGTTGAACGCAGCATCGGCAGCGCGCTTCCCGATGGGTACCGATCGGAGGTGTTGCCACAACTTCCGGCATGGATAGACGCGGTGATCGGCACCCTGCAACAGGGCCTCGCGGTGTTCATCGACTACGGCTACCCGCGCGCGGCGTACTACACGTCGGCGCGGCGCGATGGCACCCTCATCTGCCACTACCGGCACCACGCGCATGCCGATCCGCTGCACTGGGTTGGGCTGCAGGATCTGACTGCCTTCGTGGACTTCACGGCGCTCGCCGAGGCTTGCACGGCCATTGGCCTCGGTCTCGTTTCCTACTCGACGCAGGCGCAGTTCCTGCTTGCATGCGGGCTCGACCGGGTGCTGGGCGACGCGCCATCGCTCGGCGTGGAAGCGCAGTACGCGTTGGCTCAGCAGGTCAAGAAACTCATGCTCCCCGGAGAGATGGGCGAGCGCTTTGCCGTTGCCACGTTTGCGCGTGACATCGATTGCCAGTCGCTGCCTTTCGCCGGCATCGACCGGAGCGCGAGCCTGTGACGCCAGGCGAGGACCCGTCAGGATCCGCGCACCTGCGGCCCTTGCACCACCGGCGGCTGTGGCTGGGAGTGTGGGCGTTCGGCTGGCTGCTGTGCATCGCGCTGTCGCTGATTTCGCCGCCTGATCTCCCCGAGACACCACCCCTGTCAGACAAGGTCGGCCACCTGCTGGCTTATGGGGTTCTCGCGGCCTGGGCGGTGCAGATTTTCAGGCCGCGCGGCGCGCTGCTCGCGAGCCTCGTGGCGCTCGTCCTGCTCGGCGTAGCGCTTGAATTGGCGCAGGGAGGACTGACAGACACGCGCAAGGGGGATCCGCGCGACGCGCTCGCCAATACGCTCGGCGTCTTGCTGGGCGGCGCACTGGTGTTCACACCCTTGCGGAATCTGCTTTCGGTTGTCGAGAAACATTGGAACAGGTGACCCGTCGATCTCACGCCGGATCGGCTCCGGCTCCGGACCTTCCAAGCGAGGCGATTGCCCGGGTGCGTGCACGCCGCAAAGCCTCGGCGATGAGAGGACCCTTCGATTCCGGGGGCAGCACGAGACTGCGAACCTCGACGGCGCGCGCAAGGGTGAAGGCGGCGCGCAGGTGCTCAGCCTGGGGGTAGGGTCGCTCTTCGAGGCCAAGTCGCCCGCGTTGGTCCGCCTCGCAGGCCAGCAGGAAAGCCTCCAGCGTGGAGGGCCGGCGGAACGCGTCGAGCCGGTCGAACAGCGACAGCACCGTGGCCGCCTTGAGCGTCAGCGCGGTGTGCGCGAGCAGGTGCCAGCGGCACACGAGCCGCGCCACGCGTGCGTACTCCGTCGGAACCTTTAGCCGCTGCGAGACCGCTTCTACCAGCGGCACGCCGGCGGCATCGTGACCGTGGTGCCGCGGCAGCAACTCCGCCTCGGTGACGCCCTTGCCGAGGTCATGCACCAAGGCGCAGTAACCGACGAGTGCGTTGCCCGGCGCCAGGCGCGCGGCCTGCCCGAGCACCATCTCGAGATGCACGCCGGTATCGATTTCCGGGTGGAACTCGGGCCGTTGGGGGACGCCATACAACGCATCGACCTCGGGAAGCAGGCGCGCGAGCGCGCCGCACGAGCGCAGGGTTGAAACGAAGGCCTGGGGCGCAGGCTCCGCCAGTGCGCGCTGCATTTCAGCCCATACGCGTTCCGGAACGAGATGGTCGACTTCCCCGTCGGCAACCATCTTGCGCATCAGTTGCAGGGTCTCTTCGGCAATGGTGAAACCGAGCGGCGTGAAGCGGGCCGCGAATCGCGCGATGCGCAGAATGCGAACTGGATCCTCGGCGAACGCAGGCGACACGTGCCGCAGCACACGCGACTCGATATCGCGCATTCCCCCGTAGGGATCCACGAGCGTGCCGTCGGTGTGTTCCGCAATGGCGTTGATCGTGAGATCCCGACGCGCCAGATCCTCCTCCAGAGTCACGGAGGGGTCCGCCAGGAACGTGAAGCCGTGGTAGCCGCGGCCGCTCTTGCGCTCGGTACGCGCCAGCGCGTATTCCTCGTGCGTCTCGGGATGCAGGAATACGGGAAAGTCGCGCCCGACTGGCCTGAAGCCGAGCGCGAGCATCCGTTCCGGCGTGGCGCCCACCACGACATGATCGCGATCGCTGCCCTCGCGACCGAGCAACCGGTCGCGCACGGCGCCGCCCACCAGGTAGGTCTGCAGGGACTTCATGCCCACAGCCTGCCGTGTTTGCGCGCGCAATGAAACCCGGTGCCGTCTGTCCCCAATTGATACGATGTCGGCATGTCAACGCCGCCCCGCGACTACTCGGCCGACGACCGCCCCGCGCCGGCGGACACTCATCAGGCCGACGGGGCCGTAGCCATCGAGCAACCTGCCGGGCGTACGGAACAGGAGGTGTGGCGGGACTCGGTGCAACGCACCGACGAGATCGAACTGCTGATCTCCGCCGCCGTGTTTTTTGCCCTGTTCAAAGTGCCGGGCTGGCTGCTGGCATCCTGGGAATCGTGGTCGGTGCACCAGTCCGCATCCACGCTCAAGGTCGGCATGGCCCTGATGCAGGTCGGCTACGGCGTGGTGTTCGTGCTGCTGACCAGCTTCTTCGTGCATCTTGCACTGCGCGCTTTCTGGATCGGCCTGATCGGCTTGCGCTCGGTGTTTCCCACTGGCATCGACTGGGACAGGCTCGCGCGGGCGGCGCCGATCACGACGGAATACCAGCGTGGGATCACACCGGAAATCGGCGCGACTATCGTGCGCGTGGATCGCGCCGCCAGCATGATCTTCGCGGCAGCGAGCGTGCTTGTGATGATGACCCTGCTCGCTTCCTTCTTCGCAATGATCGCGTTGTTCATGGATTTGCGTCATCTGGCGTGGGGTTCGGCCATCCTGCTGGCCGTTTTCATGCTGCCGCTGTCCGTGCAGGTGATCCTGGACTACGGATTCGCGGCGCGAAGTCCCGCATGGGCAGCGAAACCCTGGGTGCGCCGCACGGTGACGGGCATCGCCGCCCTGTTTTCCCGCTGGCTGCCGCGCGGCATGATGCTGGCACCGATGCTGACGCTGCAGAGTCGCACGTCGCAGCTCGGATTTACGCTGGTCATCATGGCGGCGATGTTCATCGTCGTGTTGGCGTTTCCGTTGCACAGATACGTGCAGTCCATCGTCGGCAACAGCACTGCGTACGCGCTCATCGACGACGCCATCGCGCGGTACGGCATCACCCAGTCCCCCAGCGCAGCGGACCGCTCGGCGGACTCGTCGGTCCCGCGCCTGGATCGCATCCAGGTTCAAGGTGCGTGGGTCGAACTGTTTGTGCCTCTGCAGCCACAACGCGACGCGGGCGCGCTGCGCACTCGCTGTGCGGACTTCGAGAAGGCTGTGCCAACTGCGGGAACCGATCATGCGACAGCTCTCGAGCTTCGCGACTGCATCGCGGGCTTATGGCGTATCCAACTCGACGGCAACGCGCTGCCGGCCGATGCATTCGAACTCGTGCGCAAGGGCGAGCAGCGGGGACTGCTCGCCATGTTGCCCACGGCCGGTCTCGCGCCCGGCCGGCACCAGATCGTGGCGGCACGATTGCCGATCAAGGTGACTGGGGAAAAAGAGCGCAAACCGGCGCCGCCGCGCTCGCTGCTCTTCTGGGTGCAGTAGCGGAGCGGTCCGAGCGCCGCGCTGGGCAGTCAAGCGAGCGGGAAGGCGTTGCGGGCCTCATCCTGTGACTTCGCCGCCCTTCGGCGTATCGTGACGTCGTGTGGCTGAGCGCCTCGGCCGCCAGCGCGAAAAGCGTGGATGAACCCACTCTCGAAATCGGCAACTCCGCTCGGTGTCGTGATCCTGCTCTTCTTCTGGGGCGCGGTGCATGCCGCGACCTTCCAGGTGGGGCCGGGCCGCTCGCACACCACGCTCAACGCGCTGTTCGCGGCGGTCGATCTGGGCCCCGGCGACATCGTCGAGGTCGATGGCAACGTGGTCTATGCCGGCAACATCGTGATGCCGGCGCAGGACGGCGGCGCGCCCGGCAACCCGGTGATCCTGCGCGGCATCCGCGTCAACGGGCAGCGGCCGCACCTGCAGGGCGG
>JBBSLL010000050.1:0-13667 GCA_038255255.1 Lysobacterales bacterium | reverse complement strand
CCCAGGCCATTCGACATCGAGTGGCGCGGCGGCGTGATCGGAGTGATGCCTTCAGCAGACGGCGCGCGGGTTGAAGGCGCGGCGCTGGAACTCGTCATTGACTCGGCAACCGTGGCAGGTCGCTTTGCGCTGGAGTTCGAGAAGCAGGGGCAGAAGCCATTCGCTGACTTCGCGCTCGGAGTTGATC
The DNA here is from genome assembly GCA_038255255.1 of Lysobacterales bacterium. Classification (GTDB taxonomy): domain Bacteria; phylum Pseudomonadota; class Gammaproteobacteria; order Xanthomonadales; family Ahniellaceae; genus JBBQNY01. Next base: position 13,480 of record JBBSLL010000050.1, on the reverse strand, counting down.
GCCTGGCGGTGGAGGACCTCCGCAACTATTGGCCGCGCACCCGCATGCCGCCGAAGACGGTGCAGTGGCTGGACGAATCCCTGCGCAGCGGTGAGGCCCGGGATGCACGCTTCGTGCTGCACGGCGACCTCGACGCCTGGCCCTTCAGGCAAGGCGAGGGCAGGTTCGAGGTGCGCGCCGGAGTGGCGGATGCAGAGCTTGCCTTTCGGCCGGACTGGCCAATAGCAATGATCTCTTCAGCGGACATCGCGTTCGTGGGCAGCAGCATGCACGTCGATATTCACCGCGCCCGCACCGCCGGGCTCGAAGTGACGGCCGCCAGCGCGGACATCGAGCGGCTGCGCCAACCCGTGCTCGACATCCAGGCGACAGGCCACGGACCGGCTAACGCCATGCTCGACTACCTGCGCGCGTCGCCGGTGCGGGACAAGGTGGGTCCGGCCATCGAGGGTCTCACCATCGACGGCAAGGGCGAGCTGGCGATCGGCCTGCGCATCCCCCTGAAAAAGTCGCTGGGCGAGAGCACCGTGCAGGGCAGCGTCGTCATGCTCGACGCCGACATCGCAGATTCCAAGTGGGACATCCAGCTCGACGATGCGAGTGGAACCGTGCAGTTCGATCGCCGCAGCTTCATCGCAAGGGACTGGACAGTGCGGTTCGACGGCGATCCCGCGCTTCTCGACCTGCGCAGCGGCGAGCAGGTGCTGGACCGCGATCGCCACGCATTCGAAGCACGGTTGCGCGGCGACCTGCGCGCGCAATCACTGCTCGCGCGCGTTCCACAACTCGCGCCGCTGGCCGCGCGCTTCGAGGGCCGCAGCGACTTCGACGTTCGTGTTTCCATCGGACATGCGCAGCAGCAACGGCAGCGCTTGCAGCGCCTCGAGATCGAGTCGTCGCTGCGTGGCATTGCGGTGACGCTTCCCGCTCCACTGGAAAAACCCGCGGGAGTTGCACTTCCACTGACCGTCGGCGTGGATCTCCCGGTCGACAAGGGCGAAGTCCGGATCGCGCTGGGCCGCATCCTCAGCGCCCGCGCGCGGGTCGCCGACGCCACGCGTCCATTTACCGCGCACTTTGCGCTCGGAGTCGCAGACCTGCCGGAGTTGCCGGCGAGTGGCGTCAAGGTCAGCGGTCGAGCCAGCACGATCGAAGTGCTGGGTTGGACCGCGCTGGTACGCGAAATGGACGCGCACCTCGAGCCGGTGCAGACCGCGGACCGCACGAGCACCTCGGGTGAGGCACTTCGGCCGGACATTGCGGACAATTCCCCTGCGACAGGCGCTTCCGGCGGTCGAGCAGTCGGCGGTGTGCCGAAACGCAAATGGACCGTCGCCGAGCGCTTCGCCGGCCTCGATGTCGCTGCAGATGCGTGGATGCTCGGGCTTCGACCCTTCGGTGCGCTCGCGGTCAAAGGCGTCGTGGCCGGGGAATCACTGCGCTTCCAGGTCGCCGGTGGCACCGCGCAAGGTGAAGTGCGCGTGCCGTTGGGCGACTCCGCGCGGGCATTGACCGTGAACCTTGAACGACTCCACTTGCCGGAATCCAGGCCCGGCCCCAGGGCCGTGCGCAAGCGGTCGAACGTGGATCCCGCCAACGTGCCACCGCTCGTGGTCGATATAGCCGATTTCCGGATGGGACGCGCGCGTCTGGGAAAAGTTGCGCTGCGCACGCAGCCTTCGCCCCGTGGCATGCGCGTGGCGTCGCTCACCGCGCGAAGCCCGCGCATGCAGCTGGACGCGAAAGGCGACTGGCTGCGCGACGCCACAGGCGAACATTCGCAGGTCCTCGCGGAATTCCGCTCACCCGATCTGGGCAAGCTCCTGACTGCGCTCGGGTACGAGGGGATCGTGGCGGGCGGGGTGACGCGGGCGGGCTTGAATGGCAGCTGGCGCGGTGCACCGGCGGACTTCGCGCTTGCGAATCTCGAAGGCACACTGGGCGTGGCGGTGGGTCCCGGTCGCATCCTCGATGTGGAGCCTGGCGCTGGCCGCCTCTTCGGCCTCGTGAACCTGCAGGCCATCCGGCGGCGGCTGTCGCTCGACTTCAGCGATTTTTTCATCGAGGGCATGGCGTTCGATCGCATCGACGGTGACTTCCGAATGCGTGCCGGCAATGCCCATACGGCCAACGTGATCCTCAAGGCGCCGGCGGCCGAAGTCCGTGTGACGGGCCGTACCGGCCTTGCCAACAAGGACTACGACCAGCAGGTCGAGGTGCGGCCGCGCATCGGCAGCGCCTTGCCGGTGGTCGGTGCCGTCGCCGCCGGACCGGCGGGCGCGGCGCTTGGTTGGGTCATGCAGCGCGCACTCGAAAAGCCGCTCGGCCTCGCCGCCCGCACGCGCTATCGGGTGACCGGCCCCTGGTCCAAGCCCGTCATCACCCAGATGCCGCGCGTTACGCAACGCAGCGAGCGTGCCGGGAATGACGATTCGGGCTAAGCACTCCTGGGCTGCTCCGCGGACTCACGGGTGCCGAGGGGGCGAGGCTGGAGGTTGCAAGTGCCCGGTAGTGCCGCCATCTTGGCCGGTCGACCCCTTGGAGTATCGGATGAGCGCAAATCTTGCCATCGCGCAGGCGCAGCTGCTGGCGCCGAGCGACATCGCGCTCGGTGATCTCGAACGGATATTCGCGCAGGCGCTCGGGCGCGGCATCGAGCGTGCCGATCTCTATTTCCAGCACTCGCGGCAGGAAAGCTGGGTGCTGGAGGACGGCATCGTCAAGGAAGGCAGCCACTCGATCGAGCAGGGAGTCGGCGTGCGCGCGATCTCCGGCGAGAAGACCGGCTTCGCCTATTCCGATGAGATCGTGCTGCCGGCGCTGCTCGAGGCCACTCATGCGGCGCGCGCCATCGCGCGCGATGGGCGCACCACCCTGCCGCAGGCGCTCGCCGTGCGGAGCGGCCATGCGTTGTATCGACCGGTCGATCCCGTGGACAGTCTCGAAGCTGCCGAGAAAGTCAGTGTGTTGCGCGAACTCGACGCACTCGCGCGCTCGCTGGATCCGCGCGTCACGCAAGTGATCGTGAGCCTCTCGGGCGGCGTCGATACCGTGCTGGTCGCGGCGAGCGACGGCGTGCTCGCGGCCGACGTGCGTCCGCTGGTGCGCCTCGGCGTGCAGGTCATCGCGACGGCCAATGGCCGGCGCGAACAGGGCTCCGCGGGCGCCGGTGGGCGTTACGACTATCGCGAACTGCTGGGTGCGGGCATCGGCGCGGAGATCGTGCGCGACGCGGTGCGCCAGGCCATCACCAACCTCGATGCGGTCGATGCGCCCGCGGGCGGCATGACGGTCGTGCTCGGCTCCGGCTGGCCGGGCGTGTTGCTGCACGAGGCCGTCGGGCATGGACTCGAAGGCGACTTCAATCGCAAGGGCCTGTCCGCGTTTTCCGGACGCATGGGCCAGCAGGTTGCCGCACGCGGGGTGACTGTCGTGGACGACGGCACGTTGCCGGGACGCCGCGGCTCGCTCGCGATCGACGACGAGGGCACGCCCACGCAACGCAATGTGCTGATCGAGGATGGCGTGCTGACGGGCTATCTGCAGGACCGCATGAATGCGGGACTGATGGGAGTGGCGCCGACCGGCAACGGCCGTCGCGAGTCCTATGCGTCGCTACCGATGCCGCGCATGACCAACACCTTCATGCTCGCCGGCGACGCCGATCCGCAGGATCTGATCCGTTCGGTGAAGCGGGGCCTGTACGCCGTGAATTTCGGCGGCGGACAGGTCGACATCACCAACGGCAAGTTCGTGTTCTCGGCGAGCGAGGCGTTCCTCATCGAGGACGGTCGCGTGACTGCGCCGGTGAAGGGCGCGACGCTGATCGGCAGTGGTCCTGAAACGATGACGCGCATCCGCGGCATCGGCAACGATCTCGCGCTCGACCGCGGCGTCGGAGTCTGCGGAAAGGACGGCCAGAGTGTGCCGGTGGGCGTCGGCCAGCCGACGCTGCTCGTTGATGGATTGACCGTGGGCGGCACGCGTGCCGGGTAGGGAAGGATCAGTCCGCGCCGGGCGCCATCAGATCGCGCAGAGACCGGAACAGTTGACGCGCCGCCGCCGGCGGCTTGCCGCGCGCATGTTCGCTTTGCGCCTGGCGCAGCAGCGTTCTCAGTTGCTGGCGATCCGCCTCAGGATGCTGCGCGACAAACTCTCCGAGCGCGTCGTCGCCGTCGCGCAGCAGCCGGTCGCGCCAAGCTTCGACGCGATGCAGGCGCGCCGCTCCCTGTCGCGATTCGGCCGTGTCGGCATCGAGCGTCGCCCGCCAGTGGGGCAGCTCTTCCTCGTAGCGCCGCAATTGCTTGGCGAGGAAGCCCACTTCACGCTTGCGCGCGATGTGCTGGGTGATGCGGCGCGCGTGCAGGACGTGCGGCAACAGGTCTTCGTCGAGCGCCAGCCCGGCAAGCTTGTGGTCGTCGAGCGCGACGATATCGTGCGCGAGCTTGAGCACGTCCAGCGCCTCGCGGCGCCGCTGGCTGCGGCTCGGCGGAAGGTCGTCGGGCGATTCGGTTTCGATCATGTGCAAACCAATTCCTTGAAGCGCTTGGCTCCGGCTCTCGTAGAGCGGAGCTGTGCTCCGCTGCAGGATTTCAGCCGAGCATAGCTCGGCTCTACAGGGGCACGGCGTGAAGCCCAAACCAACTGAGCAGGATACGCAGTGAGCAATCCAGTCGCAAAAAGAGACGCCGCGTCGGAAGAGATGGACCAGCTTGCGTCGCTGGCAGAGGACATCCTCCGGCAGTGCCGCGCGGCGGGCGCCAGCCAGGCCGAAGTGGGCATCAGCAGCGATCGCGGCTTCCAGGTCAACGTGCGCATGGGCGAAGTCGAGACGCTAGAGCACACGCGCGATCGCGGCGCGTCGGTGACTGTGTACATCGACCAGCGCAAGGGCTCCGCCAGTTCCGCGGATCTCGGGCCCGCGTCGCTCGCCGCGACCGTAGAACAGGCCTGCGCCATTGCGCGCTACACCGAGCGCGATGGCGCGAGCGGTCTCGCCGATGCGGAGCTCATGGCGACGACGTTTCCGGACCTCGACCTGTGGCATCCGTGGGATATCGAACCCGCGCGCGCCATCGAGGTGGCACTGGCCTGTGAGCAGGCCGGGCGCGACGTTGACCCGCGCATCACCAATGCAGACGGCACCGGCATCGGCACGCAGCAGAGCATCGGCGTGTACGCCAATTCGCACGGTTTCGTGGGGCGCGAGCGCGGCACGCGGCATCACCTGAGTTGTTCGCTGCTGGCGTCAGCGGGCGTCGAGATGCAGCGTGATGACCACTACGACAGCCAGCGCGCGCCGCAGGATCTGCTCGACGGCGCCGCCATTGGGCGACGCGCCGCCGAGAAGGCGCTGGCGCGACTCGGGACGCGCAGCCTGTCGACACGCGAATGCCCGGTGCTGTTTGTGCCCGAGCTCGCGCGCGGGGTGCTCGGGCACCTGCTCGCGGCAGTGTCCGGGGGCGCGCTGTACCGCGGCGCGAGTTTCCTTGCGGACGCGCAGGGGACGCAGGTACTGCCGACGTGGCTGTCGTTGATCGAGCGGCCATGGATCCCGCGCGGGCAGGCTTCCGCGACGTTCGACGGCGAAGGCGTCGCCACGCGCGAGTCGCCGCTGGTCGAGCACGGCGTGCTCGCGCGGTACATCCTGTCGAGCTATTCCGCACGCAAGCTCGGGCTGGCGACCACCGCCAACGCGGGAGGCGTGCACAACCTCGAAGTCACCACCAATGGTCCCGGCTTCGACGGCATGCTTGCGGAAATGGGCACCGGCTTGCTGGTGACGGAGCTGATGGGGCAGGGCGTGTCGATCGTGACGGGCGACTACTCGCGCGGCGCTGCTGGATTCTGGGTGGAGAACGGCCGCATCGTGCACCCCGTCGACGAGGTCACCATCGCGGGGCACCTCCGGTCGTTGTGGAACGGTATCCGCCTGATCGGCAGCGACGTGGACAGGCGCGGCTCCATCCTGACGGGTTCACTGCTGGTCGATCGCATGACCCTTGCCGGCGCCTGAGCAGGCGCCAACTGATGGCACTCGCGGGAACGCGGGGTTTCGGTAAGCTCATGTCATCCCCGCCTGTCCTGGACACCGCGAAATGACCGACACCCTTGACACGACCTTGCCCACGCCTGCGCTGAGCGCCGAGGAACGGAACTGGGCGATGGCCTCCCATATCACGGCGCTGGTGCTCGCCTTGCTGACGAGCTGGTTTTTCGGCGTCGGCGGGGCGGTCGGTGCGCTCGCGATCTGGCTGATCAAGCGTGACGATTCAACATTCATCGCGCAGCACGCCAAGGAATCGCTCAACTTCAACGTGACCATGGCGATCGTGGCCCTGCTGCTGATCGGTCTGACGATCCTGACGCTGGGCATCGGCGCGCTGTTGACCGTTCCTGCAGCGGTGGTCATCGGCATCGCCTGGTTCGTCTGCACGATCATTGCGGCGATGCGCGCCAAGGAAGGGCTGCCGTATCGATATCCTTTCACCCTGCGACTTTTCTGAGCACGCCGCTTGAAGTCCGCTTCGGATGCAGGTGCCCTACGGGGCGCAATTGACGGTTAGTGCGCGGTTTTCCGGGGTGGGCCGCGACCCATTCCCGTAGCGTCGATAGCGCCTCGCGGCGCCGCTGCGGGAACTCCCACTGTCCGACAGGGTCTGCGGTCCGTCTCGCAACCGGAATATTCCATGATCGACCTTGCGCGCAAGCTGGTGCTCACCGTTTTGCTGGGCAGCATCCCACTGGGCGCGTTGCTCGCCCGGACCCCGCAAACCGAGGCTGCGATGAAGGCGGCGCGCGCGGGCGACCTCGACGGCGCGGTGGAGTTGATCGAGAAGGCGACGCGCGCAACGCCAGGCGACGCCGATGCATGGACGACCCAGGGCTCGCTGATCTGCGCGCAGGCGCAACAAGGCTCCAAGCTCAAGGCCCTCGGTCGCGCGAAGCGGTGCCGCGACGCGTTCGGGCGGGCTGTCGAGCTCGATCCTGTGAACCTCGACGGCAACGTGGGGTTGATGCAGTTCTATTACGGCGCACCGGGCTTTGCGGGCGGCGACAAGGCGAAAGGCGACGCGGTGATCGAGGCGACGCGGCAGCGCGCGCCGGCGCTGCATGCGCTGTTGCTCGGGCTAAAGGCAGCGATGGCCAAGGATGCGGCGACAGCCCAACGCCAGTACGAGCGTGCGGTCACGCTCGCGCCCACCGATGTGCGCATGCATTCCACGTTGATCGGCAGCTACACATCGCAGAAGAAATACCCGCAGGCCTTCGCCGCAGTCGACGCTGGCCTCGCGAAACTGCCGAACGATCCCACGCTCCGGTTTCACTTCGCTCGCACCGCCGCGCTGTCGGGACAGAAGCTGGCGGAAGGCCTGGTGCATCTCGATGCGATCGCGTCGATCAACCCGTTGCCGCTCACGATCAGCCGCGCCGGCATCGCGTACCGACGCGGCATGATCCTGGCAGGTCTCGGTCGCGGCCCCGAGGCCCGCACCGCCTTGCTCGCGGCGAAGAAATTCGATGCGCGCCTCGCGCGGGAAGTGGATCCGGAGCTCGCGAAGCTCTAGCCACAGGCTGAATGCGTTCGACCGGTTTCACTCGTCCTCGACGCAGGAACGCAGTGGCAGTGTGATCCTCCCTGTGTCCATGACCCGGGAGCAGACACGTGACTATTGCCAAAGACAGCTGGTTGTTTCTCGCACTGGGTGTCCTGGCCGGCGCGCTTGCGGCAGCCGGGTATTACAACTACCGGTGGCACACGGAGGAAGTCCGCCTCGCCAACAGCCGCATCGTTGCCGACCTCGATCTTCTCGAGCGACTGGAACGACGAGACGATTCGGCGCGCGATCGCCTGCGAGACACGCTGCGACTTCAGGTCAACGCGCTGGGCGCGCGCGATGACCTCACGTTCTTTCAGTGCACGAACCGCCGCACGGTTTTCGAGCGCGCGGAGCGTTTGCCCACGCTCACCAGTGGCGACAGCGCGGAAGCGCTGCGGACCGGTGAACTGCTCGGCCGCTTCAGAGCCGGGGGCTTCGCTTGCGAGCGCAAATGATCCTGCGTCAGCTGGCCCGATCGACCGCATAGCGCGCGAGGTCGGCGAGAGGCTCCGAAGCGATCCGCGAGTCCGCGAGCGCGTCGAGCGCGTCCGCGCGCTGCAGGGCCGCATGGCGTCGCGCTCCGTCCAGACCCAGTAGCCCCGGGTAGGTTGGTTTGGCCGCGGCAGCATCCTTGCCGCGGGTCTTGCCGATAATCGCACTTTCGCCTTCCACGTCCAGGATGTCGTCGCGTATCTGGAATGCGAGGCCCACTGCGAGCCCGTAGCGGGACAGGCAGTCGAGCACGCGGGTCGATTCGCAGTTCGCCGCCGCTGCGCCGAGCAGCACGCTCGCGCGTATCAATGCACCCGTCTTGAGCGTGTGCATCCGCTCGAGTTCCGGCAGTGTCAGTTGCCGCCCTACGGCATCGAGATCCACGGCCTGGCCGCCTGCCATGCCTTCCGAGCCGCAAGCCTGCGCCAGCAATCCCAGCATCGTGGCGCATTGCCCGGGCGCCGTGTGTCCGCATGCCGCGATGAGTTCGAAACCAAAAGCCTGCAGCGCGTCCCCGGCAAGAATCGCGGTGGCCTCGCCAAATGCCACGTGGCAGGTCGGCTGGCCGCGGCGCAAGGCGTCGTCATCCATTGCCGGGAGGTCGTCGTGCACGAGGGAATAGGCATGAATCACCTCTACTGCCGCCGCCGCGGAGTCGAGCGAATCGAACGATGCACCTAGCGCCGCGCCGCTGGCGTACGTCAACAGCGGGCGCAGGCGCTTGCCGCCGCCCAGTACGCTGTAGCGCATGGCGCGATGCAACGTTTCGGGTTGCTGCGAAGCGGGCGGCAGGCGCGCGTCGAGCACTGACTCGATACGCGACGCGTAAGCCAGCAGCGCTTCGGTCAGCTCAGGTCGGGTCTGGTTCAAACGGTCGCGCCGAAGCGGGATCGGCTGGGTCAAGCAACTGCTGAACGCGAAGTTCGGCCTGCTGCAACGCCTGCTCGCAGCGCCGGAACAGCGCGACGCCGCGCTCGAAGTCGCGCAGCGATTGTTCGAGGGGCTGTTCGCCTTCCTCGAGCTTCGCGACGAGCTGCTCGAGCTCTTCGAGCGAGGCCTCGAAGTCCGCGATGGGCGAGCGTTCTGGTTCGGTTTGCGGAGTAGGGGCGGCGGCTTTGCTCATGCCGTCACGTTAATCGTTGACCGCCATGCGGGTCAACGTGCGGCCGCCGTCGATCGACCATCGGGAGCCCGGCTCGCGGAGTGCGGCGATTGGGCATCCACAAGGTTGAAAAAGACACGGCCTGCAGCGCTCAAGGGGCCACCTTGAACTCCGGCTTCGACATGGGTTTGCCGCCGATGTAGCGGGCGAGCCAGCTCTGCACTTCGTAGTTCCAGTAGATCGCGTTCTGCGGTGTCAGTATCCAGTGGTTCTCGTCGGGGAAAATGACCAGGCGCGAGGGAACACCCTTGTTCTGCAGAATCCCGTACAGCGCGATGCCCTGGCCATAGGGCACGCGATAGTCCTTCTCGCCGTGCAGGACCAGCATGGGCGTATTGAACCGGTCCGCATAAGTGATCGGGCTGTTGCGGCGCATGGCGTCGGCGTCCTGCCACGGCACGCCGCCCATCACCTCGGCGCTGAACAGGCCGGTGGTGACGTCGGACCCGTATTGGCCCACGAAGTCGCTGACCCCGGCATGATTGACGTACGCCTTGAATACATCGGTATGTCCCAGCAGCCAGGTGGCGAGATATCCGCCATAGCTGCCGCCGGCCGCCGCGAGGTTGTTCCGGTCGATCGCAGGCACGGCGCCGAACAGATACGCGTTGGACTTGAGGATGTCCTCCGTGGGCTTTTCGCCCCAAGCGCCATTGATGCTGCGCGCGAATGCTTCTCCGAACCCGGTTGATCCGTGCCGATTGACCTGGCTGACGAGATAACCCGGAGTGGCGAACACGTGGGAGTTCCAGCGATAGCCGAAGGCATCTCGAACCATGGTGGCAGGGCCGCCGTGCAGCATCTGTACGAGTGGGTACTTGCGTGCCGAATCGAACCCCGGTGGGTAGGTGAGCCAGAGTTGCACGGTGTCGCCATCCGCGCCCTTGAACGTGTGCGACTCCACGCGGCCCAGATCGAGTGAAGCGACCAGCGCATCGTTGAAGCGGGTGAGTTGCCTCGCCTTGCCGCTGCGAACGTCCAGTACGAACAGCTCGGCTGGCCGCGACATGGATTCGTTGAGGAAGACCACCTGGCCGCGGGCAGCATCCAGTCCCGTACTGGTCGCCGTCGCAAAGGCTTCGGAGAGACCCTTGCCATCTGCGCCGAGCTTGAACAGCGGTACCCGGCCTTCCTTCTCCGCGACCAGCCAGAGACTACGGCCGTCTTCGGAAAAGCGCATGGACTCGACATTGAGGTCGATCCCGTCGCCGATCCGCGTGTTGCGGCCGTCGGCCAGGCTGTGGCGCCAGAGTCGCCGCGGCTCGCCGGCAAACGCCGGCAGCGACAGCGCCTGGCGCACGAAGAGCAGCGATCTCCCATCCGGCGCGAAGCGCGGCATATCGTCGACGAACGCGTTGTCGCTGGTGAGATTTCTCATGGCGCCCCGGCCATCGGTTGCGGCGAGGTGGATGTCGAAGTTCGAACCTTTCACGAAGGGCGGCGGAGTGCCGTCGATCACGAGGGCAACGTGGCGACCGTCCGGAGCGACGTCGAAGTTGACGTCGCCACTGGCCATGAACCGGCGCGGGTAACCTGGCGTGAGATCAGTCAGCGCGCCACTGCGCACGTCGACCCGCACGAGGCGGCTCGCGAGGTTGTCGGTGATGTTGCGATCGAACCAGCGGTACTGCTGAACTTCCGTGACGATCGCAGTCACTTTGGATGACTTGCGTTGCGCGGCAGCCTTGCGCATGGCGTCGAGCGAAGCGGTGTCCAGCCGCCCGCCGAGCTCGGGGATAACCTCCGTACCGAAGACAATCGCCTGCCCATCCGGCAGCCAGCGCGGATTGGTTACCGCGTACGGCATGGCGACGATCTTCTCGGCCTCTCCGCCGTCCGTATTGATCACGTAGAGCGCAGCAGCCTCATCGCTCCCGCGCTGGCTGACGAACGCGATGCGGTGATTGTCGGGGTTCCATGCCGGCTTCGAATCGCTGCTCTCGCCGCGCGTCAGCCTGCGCACCTGTCCGCTCGCAATGTCCGCAACCCACAGACTCGCGGTGGGCTTGTTCTTTTCGATCGACCATTCCTGCACGCTGACCACCGCACGCCGCCCGTCGGGCGAGATCGCCGGCGCACCGACGCGCTTGAACGCCCACAGGTCCTGCGCGGTGATCGGCCGACGTTCGGAGCCGAAAGTGGACGTCGCGACGAACGCAAGCAGGAATGCCAGCGCGCAGCGCGCGCGAACGGGAATGGTCATGCGGTGGATCCAGGAGAAAGGGACGCCCAGCCCGATGCGAGCCGAACGCTCGACACCGTAACGGTTCCCCGCATCCGCGCCAAGGCAGGCCTTTTCGATGTCCACCATCAATTGCGCGTCAGTGATGCCACCGACAGCGCAACCAGCGCTACGGGAACTCGCAGAAGGACGCGCTACTCCTGCCGCAGTCGATCCGCGTCGCTGCCGAGGATGATGCGCGCGCCGCGCTGGTAGCTCCAGTACGCCCACGCCCAGTTGAGCAATACGACGATGCGGTTGCGGAATCCGATCAGGAAGAACACGTGCGCCGCGAGCCAGAACCACCACGCGAGCAGTCCCGACAACTTCAGTCGGCCCACGTGCACGATGGCGGCCATGCGTCCGATGGTCGCGAGGTTGCCGTAGTCCCGATACTGGAATACGGGTTCAGGCCGCGAAGCCATTCGCGCCCTGATCGCCAGTGCCACATGGCGGCCCATCTGCTTGGCTGCCGGTGCAACGCCCGGCACCGGGCTCCCATTTTGCTCGAAGGCAGCCAGATCGCCTGCGACGAAAATGTCCGGATGACCAGGCACGCTGAGGTCGGGACTCACGCGGACTTTCCCGGCGCGATCCAGCGGCACACCGAGCGTACGCGCGAGCGGCGAGGCAGCTACTCCCGCAGCCCAGACGACGGTGTGGGACGCAACGAACTCGTCGCCGACGCGGTAGCCCATTTCATCGATGTCGGTGACCGGCGAGCCGGTGGAAACTTCGACTCCCAGTCGCTCGAGCTGCCGCTGCGCCGCCATCGAAAGATCTGCGGGGAATGACGGAAGGATGCGCGGACCGGCTTCGATCAGGCGAATGCGCGCCTGCGACGGATCGATGTTGCGGAACTCGTGTTTCAAGGTATGTCGGGCGATCTCGGCGAGCGTGCCGGCGAGCTCCACGCCAGTCGGGCCTCCACCGACGATCGCGAAGCTTAGCCACGCGTCCCGACGCTGGACGTCCGCTTCCGACTCCGCGCGCTCGAAAGCAAGCAACAGCTGCCGTCGGAGGCGCAACGCATCGTCGAGCGTCTTCAGTCCCGGCGCGTGTTGCGCCCACTCCTCGTGGCCGAAGTAGGCGTGGGTCGCGCCGGTGGCGAGCAGCAGGTAATCGAAACCGAGGAATTCATCCGTGCCGAGCCGCACTCGGCGTTCCACGACGTCGACGTCCGTCACCTCGGCCAGGCGCACTTCCACGTTTGCCTGCCTGCGAAGAATGTGCCGCAGCGGCGCAGCGATATCGGGCGCGGACAACCCAGCAGTGGCCACCTGGTAAAGCAAAGGCTGGAACAGATGGTGGTTCTGCCGGTCGATCAGCGTGATCCGCACCGGATCGCCGGCCAACGCGCGCGCGGTCCACAGGCCGGCGAAGCCGCCGCCGACGATAACTACATGGGGGCGTTCGAGGTGGCTCACGCAGATTAGAGTTTACGTCGAACCAGCGGCTCGCGACGGCTGCTTCCCACGGCGGTTTCAACTGGTCGACGCAACAGCTTGTCGATATCGCTCGATCGGGGTTTCAAAGCCCAGCGTTTTGCGTGGTCGTTCGTTCAAGCGTCTGGCGACCTCGTCGAGCTTGGCTTGGGAGATCCCGGACAGGTCGATGCCCTTCGGAAAGTACTGGCGCAGCAGACCGTTGGTGTTCTCGTTGGAACCGCGCTGCCAAGGGCTCTGTGGATCGCAGAAGTAGACCTGGATATCCGTTGCGAGCGTAAAGCGCCGATGGTCTGCCAGTTCCTTGCCGCGGTCCCAGGTCAGTGACTTGTACAACTCGTTCGGTAGCTCGCGGGCAGTGCGGATCAGTGCATCAACTACTGTCTGCGTGTCCTTGCGCTCGACCTTGACCAACATGACGTAGCGGGTGCTGCGTTCAACCAGCGTGGCGATCTGGCTGTTGCTGCTGCCGCAAAAAAGATCGCCTTCCCAGTGTCCGGGTACAGCTCGATCTTCAATGTCGGCCGGACGCTCGCGAATCGAGACGGTGTCACTGATG
>JBBSLL010000049.1:0-14053 GCA_038255255.1 Lysobacterales bacterium | reverse complement strand
CTCAGCGATCACAGCGTCGTGGTCCCACCCGATCCCATCCCGAACTCGGCAGTGAAACGCGACAGCGCCCATGGTAGTGCGGCTCAAGCCGTGCGAGAGTCGGTCATCGCTGAGCATCTACAACCCAAAACGCCCCAGGCCTCAATCCCGGGGCGTTTTTCTTTGCTCGTACCAGAAGAAACGCGACAGCGCCCGCTTGGTATTCGCGGCTCAAGCCGTGGATGAGTCGGTCATCGCTGAGCATCTACAACCCAAAACGCCCCAGGCCAAAAAGCCGGGGGCGTTTTTCTTTTCCGGCGCACGTAGGGAAATGGGCGTCCGAATCCCTTTGACAAACGCGACTCATCGGTCCGGGGCGTGCTATCCCAGAGCCGCACGCGCCCACTTGCCGCGTTGCAGGTGGATACGTTTTGGGTTCTTTAAAACGTTACTTGCATCACAAAAGTCAAGGAGACTAGACTCGGGACGAACGGTGTGCGCGCGCGTTCTCGACGCTTCGCTGACACCCGATTGATTCGGGGGGATCAATGACTACCGCCGGCTCGCTCACAGGGTGCACGCACGCGGCGCTTCGCGCGATCGTTCAACACTTACGCTATGCACGCGAGAGCAAGGGCGGCGCTTCCGCCGCGAATCACGCTGTGAGCCAACGCTCCAGTGGTCTCTCCTACCCCACGTCACTACCGGACGCATCGCAAGGGCGAGTGCTCCGTTGGCGCGCGTCCGTCCGTCTTCCCGCTTCCGTTCGCCGGCATTCGTGTGATCCCACGACGCCTGCAGGCGCACTCTCCCCGGAGTAATCGATGAAAGCGCTCCTCCTTGTACTGCTGTCTTGCGTCGCGATGCTGGGTTCGCCACACGTTCGGGCTGTGCCAATTCCGATCGACAACGGCGTGACGGGGGACGGTGCCTGGGAGGTCACCGTCGAGCCAGGAGGCGACTCCCGCTCGGGCATTCTGGATCCGGCGGGTCCGATCGGACCGAACAACGTCATCTTCGAACTCTCGACCTATGTCGACACCGGGGCAGACGGGGGCGGTGTTCGCCTGAGCGACACAACGATCACCGGTCAACCCACCCTGACAGCGCCTGGACAGGTCTCTTCGGGAGGCACGTTCGCGGGGGCCAATGGATCCGTCAACTGGACGGCGGTGTCACGCATCGCGTCCGGCTCGCTGGTCTATCAGAACACCGTCACGTTCACGAGCAGCGCGCCGTTCGGGGCGCTGCGCGTTGCGTGTTACCTCGACGAGGACGTCGTGGGTGCCGGCGACGACATCATGGTGTTGTTCGGCACTCCCGGGCAGTCCGACTTCAACGTTCTGACGGTCGACAACACCGACAACTTTGGCGTTGCCCATGCTGCGGGGTACCTGAGCGCGGTCAATGCCACCTATATCGGTTGGGCCGCTGACGAGTTTTCGGATCTCAGAAACTTGATCACGACCACGGGGGCGAGCTATTCCATTCCCGGCGTAATCAACACGACGAGTTTGCCGCCCATCACCGACGCCCGCTATCCGGGACGCCCGGTTTTTGGGCCCAACGACATCACCAATGCGTTCGCGTTTGATCTGTCTCCGACCGCGACCACCGCGACGGTGGCCTGCTCGCTCGGCGGGTTGCCGACCGGCCAGCCTCCCGCGTTGACCATCTCGAAGTCCGCCGCTGCGACCGCAGCGGTGGGGACCGATCTCACCTACACGCTTCGATACGCCAACCTCGGTAGCGGAGTCAGTGGCGTCGTGATCCAGGATCGCCTGCCGATGGGTGCGACATTCGTGTCGGCGAGCAATGGCGGCACGCTGTCCGGCGACACGGTGACTTGGAACATCGGTGATCTGCCCGCGAACTCGGGCGAGCGCACGCTCACTCTGGTGGTTCGCGTGACTGGCGTGGCAGGTAGCGTCATCACCAACGCCCAATACAGCATCAGTTGTCCCTGCATGCCTGCTGTCACCGGCGCGCCGGTCAGCACGACGCTCACCGCGGCGACCGTGGTGATTCCACCAGTAACCCCCAGCGCCAACGCGTGCGCAGTCGTGCCGCTGCCGGCCAACGTGACGGAATACGCCGCTGGACTCTCGACCAATGCGAACTTCGTGTTCTTCGGCGTGCCGGACCCGGCACGCCGTGACCCACGTTGTTCCGTGTCGACCCAGATTTGCGGGCAGGTGTTCGAGGTGAGCGTATACAACCGAGCACTGCAAACCACACGAGCACTGACCTCTTCCAGCCCGCAAGGATGGGATGAGGTCTACCCGCTTTCCGGAAATCGCGCGTGGCTGATCACCGACCGCATTAACGGCCTCCTGAGGTTCAACTACAACACCAACGGCGACTTGTCATCGATTCAGCGCGTTGATGGCGTGCCGCTGCAGACCCCAGTGCGCGGCGGCGAAATCCTGCTGGCGGACGCCAGCACGGGCACGGTGATGTCCGTACGCACGCCCACCCGAACAGCTGCACAAGACGCTGGGATGGTGTGGAGTGGACACTTCGTCGCCGCCTCTTATGACGGCAACACCATCATTTTGGTGGAGGCCGTTTACGACAGCAGCGGCAACCGTGTCGCAGGCGGCCTCAACCTGATCGACATCCCTCAGCAAACGTCATTCGATGTGCTGGATCGGATTGTCGCGGTGTCCGGCGTTCCCGCTTCGAGTAACTTCGGAATTTCTCCGCTGACGACCATCGCGCTGTCGGGCGACGGCAATCGCCTGGCTCTGAGCACGCGGATCGCGCTGAGCGGACCGGCCTTGGGCCAGCGCATCGGCGCCCTGCCAAGCAATTTGTACGGCCTGGTGACCGTGGCGTATGTTTTCGATCGTTCGACCAACCGCCTGACTCTGGTGGCGGAACCCGATACTTCCCGTCCGATGCCGGGCCTCAATCTTGGTAGCCTGTTGGTCTTCGTCAGGGAATTGGGCGCAACAGGTGCGTTCGTCACACTCGATCGAACCGTGCCGTTCCTCAACACGCCAGGCAATCCGGAACAAAATGGCGAAATCTATATCGCTCAGCCCGGCATCGGCATCACGCAGCTCACCAATACGGCGTTGCCTCGAAGCGGCGAGTACTTTTCACCTGGCCTGGCATTTGTCACCCCGAACGAGCGCTACGTGTACTTCCAGGCGCAGCAGGATCTCGTCGGACGCAACAGTGACCAGAGCTTCGAGCTGTTTAGGTATGACATTCAGACGGGCCAACTCAGGCAAGTCACCACACGTTTCGACGCGGTTGCAGACCTGCTCGCATCGCTGGGTCTGCCTTCCACCTCCCCAACTACGATTACTCAACTCAGCGGGGACCTGACCAGCTTCGACGGCCGCTTCGTACTGATGACCGTCTTCGGCGCTTTTGTCACGACGGATCTCGGCGGCGGTGCGCGCGCTGTCAGCCGCGAGCCGGCTACCTTGTTCGACTGCCAATAACCGACGGGAACAGGGGAAACCGCCATGACCAAGAATCGTCCGCTGCAACTCGTCGCCGCCATCGCTGCCGTGTTCTCGATTGCTGCCGTGCAAGCTCGCGAACAGGTCCGTACAGTCGAAGTGCTCAAAGGAGGCGGTGTGCGCATCACCGCCGGCCGCAGTCTCGCGAAAGTCGGGGAGGCATTCTGCCAAGCCAATCCAGGCACGGCCTTTCGATATGTCGAAACTGCAGGCGGCGCCGCGACTGCGCGAGTCGACGAGGACGCAGGCACGGTTTCTGCGACCTTCAACGTGACAGTCGACGCGATGTGTCTTTCGGGAAGCACCATCGTCCGCATCAATTTCGGCGTAGTTCCCGGCGGTACGGCGACGCTCGGCAGCGACTACACCATCGGCTCCCCGAATCCGGCATCGGTCACCTTGGCCAATATCGCCCAGTTCGGTGGGCCGACGTCGGGCAGTGCCAACCTGCCGGTCACGATCATCGACGACACGACGCCAGAGCCGGACGAGACCATCAAGTTCGGCAGCCTCGGCGGTGCGTTTGCCAACACGCCACCCGGTGGATCGGCCTCGGTGACGGGCATCAGCAGCGGCGGCATTGCGCTCGCGACGTTCACCATCGACGACAACGACGACCTCACCAACGTGGGCGGTGGCGCCGGTGGACTGGTGGCCGAGGATCCTACAGCCACTTCCGTCGCGGCCGCACTCAACACGGTCTGCAACGCACCGGGCCAGGATCCCGCGCTCATCGCCCAGTGCCGCGCTATCCAGGGCGGCGTGGCCGCAGGAGATGGCGAGGGCGTACAGGAAGCGTTGCGCGCGATCGCGCCCGAAGAAACGCAGACCCAGAACGCCACCGTGGTGGAACTCGGCGGCGCGCATCTCGACAGCATCGGCCAACGGCTGAGCGCGCTGCACGTCGCGCGCAATTCGCGGCGCGCACGCAGCGAGTTCGCCTTCAACTTCGACTACGCGGGCACGCCGGTGTCTTCGCTCTTGCAGTCACTGGTGCAGACCGACGATCCGGGCAACGACGGCGCGGGCCTGCTGGCGAGCCCATGGGGCGTGTTCGCCAATGCATCGATCGGCCGTGGCGACCGGGACGGCACCGCCCGCGCGGCCGGCTTCGACTATGACCGATTCGACTTGAGTGGCGGCGCCGACTACCGGTTCAACGACACGTGGGTCGCCGGCGGCGCGCTGGGCTACTCGAGCGTGTCGTCCGATATCAGCGGCGGCGGCTCGGTCGATTCGGATGCGTTTTCGCTGCTCGGCTACGCCAGCTGGTCGCATCCGGGCGGTACTTATATCGATGGCGTGTTGAGCTACACCACGGTCGACTTCGACCAGGCTCGCCGCGTTGCGTTCACGGTGGGCGGGACCACGGTGGACAGGACTGCGGCGTCGCAGACCGATTCGGACCAGTTAGGTTTCGATATCAGCGTGGGCCACGCTTTCAATTCGGGCGCCTGGGTGATCACGCCGAGCGGCTCGCTACGTTACCTCGATACGTCGATCGACGCCTTCGAGGAGACGGGCGCCGCCGAGTTCAACGTCGCTGTCGAAGAGCAGAACCTCGAGTCGCTGGTCGCCGCGTTCTCGCTCAACGTGTCGCGCAACATCAGCACGGCGGGCGGCATCCTTGTGCCCTACGCGCAGCTGACGTTCAATTACGAGACCGAAGACAACGCCGATACGCTGGCCGTGCGCCTCGTCAACGATGTGGCGCGCACGCGGTTCCTGGTGGTCGGCGACCAGCGGGACTCGAGTTACGGCAATCTCGATCTCGGACTGACATGGGTCGCACCCGGTGGCTTCCAGGGCTACGTCGCGTATTCGCGCCTGTTCGGCCTCGAGTTTTTCGACGATCACGGCCTCACATTCGGCGGCCGCTGGGAGCTGTAGGTCGCGTCTCGGACGCGACATCGGTAAGCGAAGAGGGAAATTGAGGTAGGTCGCGCCTCGGGCGCGACGGGAAATGACGACGTGATTGCGGCGCGTCAAGACGCGCCCTATTGGCGCGATCAACCGCGCCAGCCACAATAGGCCGCTCGCAATCCTGACACCGGAGCGCACATGGCCATTCGCGAAGCCACCGTCCCAGACATCGGCGGTTACAGCGATGTGCCGGTTATAGAAGTGCTGGTCAAGGTGGGCGATCGCGTCAGCGCCGACCAGGGATTGATCACGCTCGAATCCGACAAAGCCACGATGGAGGTGCCCGCGCCGTTCGCGGGCGTCATCAAGGAACTCAAGGTCAAACTCGGCGATGCGATCGCCGAGGGAACGGTCGTTGCATTGATCGATGAGGAAGGCGCTGGCGAGGATGCGCCTCCCGCGGCATCTCCGACAGCCGCGCCACAGCCCGCTGCGCCACCGCCCGCCGCGAAGCCCGCGACTGGTTCCAGTGCCCCCGTCCCCGCGAGTGCCGAACAAGTCCGGGCCGATGCGCCGCCGGCAGCAACGGCATCCCCTTCCCAGCAGACTGTCGACGCGGCGCGCGACAGCGCACTCGATCCCGAAGCGGCGCCGCCCAATGTGCCTGCCGCGGTGTTCGACGCTTCGCGCGTGCTGCCAGACCAGGTGCCGCACGCCAGTCCGGCGGTGCGGGGATTTGCGCGTGAGCTCGGGGTAGACCTATCGCGAGTGACCGGTAGCGAACGGGGCGGACGGATCAGTCGGGAGGATGTGTCCGCGTACGTCAAGGGCGCGCTCGCGGCGCCGGTCGTTTCGAGTGCCGGCGCGGGAAGCGGGAATTTCTCTGTCATTCCGTGGCCCAAGGTCGACTTTTCGCGATTCGGCGAGACCTCCACCGAGCCGCTGAGCAAGATCAAGAAGATTTCCGGTGCCAACCTCGCGCGCAACTGGGCGATGATCCCGCACGTCACGCAGTTCGACCACGCGGACATCACGGAGCTCGAGGCGCTGCGCGTCGAACTCAACGAAGAAAACGCCAAGGCGATCGCGAAGGGCAGCGCGACCAAGCTGACGATGCTCGCGTTCCTGATGAAGGCCATAGTCTCCGCCCTGCAGAAGTTCCCGACTTTCAACGCATCGCTCGACGCGACGGGAGAAACTCTCACCCTCAAGAAGTACTTCCACGTGGGCTTCGCTGCCGATACGCCGAATGGGCTGGTGGTGCCGGTGGTGCGCGACTGCGACAGGAAAGGCGTCATGCAGATCGCGACGGAATCGGGCGAGCTCGCGGCGAAGGCGCGCGACGGCAAGCTCGGCCCCGCGGAGATGAGCGGCGGCTGCATTTCGATCTCATCGTTGGGCGGCATCGGAGGCACGGCGTTCACGCCCATCGTCAATGCCCCGGAGGTAGCGATTCTCGGCGTGTCGAAGTCCGCGATGCAGCCCGTGTGGAACGGCCGCGAGTTCGCACCCCGCCTGATCCTGCCGCTGTCGTTGAGTTACGACCACCGCGTGATCGACGGCGCCGCCGCGGCGCGCTTCACGGCTTATCTCGCTGCAGTGCTCGCTGACCTGCGCCGCATGCTGCTCTGAGGCAGCCCGCGCATGGCCAGCCCCACGCCCGCAGCGGAGCGACTCGAACAGGCGGGCGAGCACGCTCGCTCGGTGCTGGACTTCGAGCTGATCACTTTCGGCGGGCTCGAAGTCACTGTGGGCGGGCTCGTGGCGGCGGTGCTGGCGATCGTGGCCGTCTGGGTCGCCTCGGCGCTGCTGCGCTACGCGCTGAACCGTTACGGCCGCAGCCACACCAATGTCAGTGGCCCGGCGCTGTACACGTTGACCCGGGTGGTGCACTACGTGCTGCTCGCATTCGGCATCATGCTGGCGCTGGACCTCGCCGGCATTCCGGTCGGCAAGTTCACCGTGTTCGCTGGTGCGCTCGGTGTCGGCCTCGGTTTCGGCCTGCAGGCGATCTTCAGCAACTTCGTCTCCGGCCTGATCCTGCTGTTCGACCGGTCGCTCAAGGTCGGCGATTTCGTCGAGATCGGAGCAGACGTGCGCGGCACCGTGCGCGACATCCATATCCGCGCCACGCGCATCACCACCAACGACAACATCGACATCCTGGTGCCGAACTCGGAATTCGTGACGGGCCGCGTCGTGAACTGGACGCACCGCGATGTCGTGCGCCGCCTGCGCGTGTCGTTCGGAGTCGCATACGGCGTCGACAAGGAGCTGGTCAAGAAGGCCGCGTTGGAGGCGGCGGCGCGCGTGCCTTTCACGCTCGCGATGGAGGGTCCACGGCGGCCCCAGGTCTGGCTGGTGAATTTCGGCGACAGTGCGGTGGAATACGTCCTGGCGGTGTGGCTGACCGAAGAGGCGACCAAGCGCAACGCCGCGGCCAAGGCCGCCTACCTGTGGGAGCTGGACACGTCCTTCAAGGAACACGGCATCGAGATCCCGTTTCCGCAGCGCGACCTCAACGTGCGCAGCGTTTTCGGCCTGAGCGGCGACGAGGCGATCGGATTGTTGCGCGGCTCGCGCGTCGGCATGCCCGCCCCGGCGTCGAAGCCGGTGCCGTCGACGCTGGCGCCAGAGGAGCGGGTGTCGCTGTCGCGCAACGACGCCCGGCAGGAGACCGAAGAGCCTTCCCCCGACGATGCGGCAGCCGAGCAATCAGTGACGCGCGAAACCAGCGAAATCCCCGTCGTGCCAGGCAAGGCGCGCGAACAATGAGGAGCAACATCCATGGCGCGGATTGAAGTAAAGGTGCCGGACATCGGCGGCTACGACGGCGTGCCGGTGATCGAAGTCCTGGTCAAGGTTGGCGAGACGGTGGCGCTCGACCAGGGGCTCGTCACGCTCGAGTCCGACAAGGCCACGATGGAAGTGCCGTCGACCGCTGAGGGCGTGGTGAAGTCGCTGCGCGTCAAGCTCGGCGATACGGTCTCCGAAGGCAGCGTCATCGCCGAAATCGAAGGTGCGGACGCAGGCGAGGCCGCGACGCCCGCGGCACCGTCAGCCGGCGCTCCGCCGCCCGTTGCGCCCGCCGATTCCGGCGCTGCGGAAAAGCGCGCGGATGACCGCCGAGTGTCAGGCGTCGTGCCCGCAACCGATGGTTCGGATGAGCGCGGCACCGGCACTGATCGCCGCGCACCGACCACGCTGCCCGCGAGTGGACGGAAGGCCGACCACGCCGCACAGCTCGTCGTCCTGGGTGCAGGGCCCGGCGGATACTCCGCCGCATTCCGCGCCGCCGATCTGGGGCTCGACGTGATCCTCGTCGAACGTTACGCCGAGCTCGGCGGCGTCTGCCTCAATGTTGGATGCATCCCGTCGAAGGCGCTGCTGCACGCAGCGGCCGTCATCGACGAGGCGGCGCACGCGGGCGCGTATGGCGTCGATTTCGGCGCGCCGAAGATCACGCTCGACAAGCTGCGCGACTACAAGAACAAGGTGGTCGGGCAACTGACCAAAGGGCTCGCTGGCATGGCGCAACAGCGCAAGGTTCGCGTGCTCAAGGGAGCGGGGCGATTCCTGTCGCCTTTCGAATTGGGGGTCGCGTCCGAGGCCAGTGAGCTGGTCGTAAAGTTCGAGAAGGCGATCATCGCGGTCGGCTCGCAACCCGTAAAGCTTCCAGGCTTCCCATGGGAAGACCCGCGCATCATGGATTCGACTGATGCGCTGGAACTCGCCGAGATCCCGAAGTCGCTGCTGGTAGTCGGTGGCGGCATCATCGGCCTCGAGATGGCGACCGTGTTCCGCGCGCTGGGATCCAGGGTGACTGTCGTCGAGATGGCGAGCCAGCTCATGCCCGGCACCGATCCCGACCTGGTCAAGCCGCTTGCGGATCGGCTCAAGAAGCAGGGCGTGGCGATCCACCTCGCGACCAAGGCCGCGAAGGTCGAGGCGACGAAGAAGGGCATCACGGTATCGTTCGAAGGCGCTGGCGCGCTCGAGGCCCAGACTTACGACAGGGTGCTGGTGTCGGTTGGACGCGCGCCGAACGGCAGCAAGCTCGATGCGGCGTCTGCTGGCGTCGAGGTTGACGCACGTGGATTCATCGCCGTCGATGGCCAACTGCGCACCAACGTGCCGCACATCTTCGCGATCGGTGATGTGGTGGGCCAGCCGATGCTCGCGCACAAGGCGACGCACGAGGCGCACGTCGCCGCCGAAGTCGCCGCTGGGCACAAGCGCGCGTTCGATGCGCGCGTGATTCCATCGGTGGCCTACACCGACCCCGAGATCGCGTGGGTGGGCGTAACCGAAGCAGAGGCCAAGTCGAAAGGCATCAAGGTCGGCGTGGGCAAATTTCCGTGGGCGGCTTCAGGGCGCGCGATCGGGATCGGGCGCACCGAAGGCTTCACCAAGCTCGTCTTCGACGAGGCCTCGCACCGCATCATCGGCGCGGGCATCGTCGGCGTACACGCGGGGGATCTCATCGCGGAGCTCGCGCTCGCCATCGAGATGGGCTGCGAAGCAGCCGACATCGCGCGCACCATCCACCCGCATCCCACCCTGAGCGAATCCGTCGGCATGGCCGCCGAAGTTTTCGAAGGCACGATAACCGACCTCTACATGCCCAAGAAGAAGCCCTGAGCCCGACCGCCGACGATGAACTCTCGGGTCAGGCCGGCAGTCGGTAGGAAAACTGCTGGCGGAACTGTTCGCGGAAGGCTTCCAAAGTGAAGCGCTGGTTCTGCGTGCCCGGATGCTCGATCTTGAGTGCACCCATCAGCGACGCAATGCGGCCGGTGGTGGCGAGATCGAAGCCACGCATGAGGCCGAACAGAAGCCCCGCGCGATAGGCGTCGCCGCATCCCGTCGGGTCGACCACGCGGATCGGCGAGGCGGGCGGCACCTCGAGCGTCCCGTTCGGTGTGTGAATGAGTGACCCCTGGGGTCCCCTCGTGATGATGTAGGCCTTCACCTTCGACGCGATGTCGCGCTCGCTCCAGCCGGTGCGCTCGGTCAGCAGGCTCGACTCGTAGTCGTTGACCGTGACGTAGTCGGCCTGCTCGATGAAATGCCGGAACTCCTCGCCGTTGAACAGCGGCAGTGCCTGGCCCGGGTCGAAAATGAAGGGGATGCCGGCCGCTGCGAAATCCGTCGCATGCTGCAGCATCGCGTCGCGCCCATCAGGGGACACAATGCCGAATTCCACCCCGGGTACATCGCGCACGTGGTTCTCGTGCGACCGCATCATCGCGCCAGGATGGAACGCGGTGATCTGGTTGTCGTCGAGGTCGGTGGTGATGAAGGCCTGCGCGGTGAACAGCTCCTCGATTACCGTGACGCGCGACATATCGATGCCCTCGCGCTCGAAGTGCTCGCGATAGGGTCCGAAGTCCTGGCCGACCGTTGCCATGGGCCGGGGGTCGCCCTCGAGCAGATTGAGGTTGTACGCAATATTGCCGGCGCAGCCGCCGAATTCGCGGCGCATGCGCGGCACCAGGAAGGCCACGTTCAACATGTGCACCTTGTCCGGCAGGATGTGGTTCTTGAACTGGTCCGGAAACACCATGATGGTGTCGTAAGCGAGCGAGCCGCAGATCAAGGCCGACATTGCAGGGATTCCACGTGGGCAAAAGCGCGGGCAGTGTAGCGGCGGACGTGAGGCAGTCGGCGGAATCGGGTTCGTTTTGCCTTGCCCCTACCCGCCCCGGCCGCTAGATTGGCGCGTTCCCTCGCCACTCCAAGCGGTTCATGTTCAATAGCCTGCGCGGCATGTTTTCCAACGATCTGTCGATCGATCTTGGCACTGCCAACACCCTCATTTACGCCCGCGGCCAGGGCATCGTGCTGAACGAGCCATCCGTGGTGGCAATCCGTCAGGATCGCGGTCCGGGCGGTCCGCGCTCGATCGCGGCCGTGGGTTCGGAAGCCAAGCGCATGCTCGGCCGCACGCCGGGCCACATCGTCACGGTCCGGCCCATGAAGGACGGCGTCATCGCCGACTTCAACATGACCGAGCAGATGCTCCAGCATTTCATCAAGAAGGTGCACAAGTCGCGCTTCCTGCGGCCGAGTCCCCGCGTGCTGATCTGCGTGCCCTGCGGTTCGACCCAGGTCGAGCGCCGGGCCATCAAGGAATCGGCCGAAGCGGCCGGTGCGCGCGACGTGTTCCTGATCGAGGAACCGATGGCCGCGGCGATCGGCGCAGGCATTCCCGTGCATGAGGCGCGGGGCTCGATGGTCATCGACATCGGCGGCGGCACCTCCGAGGTCGCAGTGATTTCGCTCAACGGCATCGTGTATGCGCAGAGCGTGCGCATCGGCGGCGACAAGTTCGACGAGGCGATCATCAACTACGTGCGCCGCAACCACGGCACGCTGATCGGGGAATCGACAGCCGAGCGCATCAAGATCGAAATCGGCTGCGCGTACCGGCAATCCGAAGTCAAGGAAATCGACGTGTCCGGCCGCAACCTCGCCGAGGGCGTGCCGCGCATGATCACGATCAATTCGAACGAAATCCTGGAAGCGCTGCACGAGCCGCTGGCCGGCATCGTCGGCGCGACCAAGGCGGCGCTTGAGCAGACTCCGCCCGAACTGTGCTCGGACGTCGCCGAGCGCGGCATCGTCCTCACGGGCGGCGGCGCCCTGCTGCGCGACCTCGATCGCCTGCTGGCGGAGGAAACGGGCCTGCACGTGCACGTCGCCGACGATCCGCTGACCTGCGTCGCGCGCGGCGGTGGCCGGGCGATCGAGCTCATCGACCTGCACGGCGACGAGTTCTTCTCCCCGGAGTAGGCGAATCGTGCCGCGCCCATTCGCGGCCCCTCGCTACGGGCATTCTCCGCGGCGAGGCAGGTTGTCGTGTGCCGTCCGTAACCGGCGCGTGCAGTCATGAATTACATGGGAAGTTCCGCGCCGCGTGCTGCTGACGCGGCGCGCGGCACGCTGCGCCTCGTGATGTACCTCGTTGCCGCGCTGATCCTGATGACTGCGGACCACCGCGGTGGGTATCTCGATGCGCTGCGCGAACGCGCCGCGACGTTCCGTGGGCCGCTCTACTGGCTCGCGGCATCCCCCGTGCGGGTCGCGCGCGACGTCACCACGGCGGTGACCGACCAGCGCTCGGTGATCGCGCAAAACGACGAGCTGCGCGAAGCACTGCTGCGCGCGCAGGCGCAGCTCGCGCGCCAGTCGACCCTGGACAACGAGAACCTGCGGCTACGCGCGTTGCTGGGCAGCCGCTATCGACTCGCCCTTGACGCGCGGATGGCGGCGATCGTGGACGTCGATCTGGATCCGTTCCGGCAGCGCGTCGTGCTCGACGCGGGCAGCGCGCAGGGCGTGCGGGTGGGGCAGGCGTTGATGGACGCGCGCGGCCTGCTCGGCCAGGTGGTCGACGCCCCGCCGCAACGCGCGGTGGCATTGCTCATCACCGACGCGAGCCACACCACGCCGGTCGAAGTCGTACGCACCGGCCTGCGCACGCTGGCATTCGGCACGGGCGACAGCGAACGGTTGCGCCTGCCCTACATTCCCTTCAGCGCCGACGTCAAAGCCGGAGACGAATTAGTAACCTCGGGCCTCGGCCGGCGCTTTCCGGGCGGGCTGCCGGTGGCCACGATCCTCACTGTCGAAGCGGACGATTCGGGGACCTTCGCCGTTGCCACCGCGCGCCCGGCAGCGGACTTGCTGCGCTACGGCGAAGTCCTGCTTCTGCGGGAAGAGGAAGTGCCCCTTGCAGCAGATACTCGCGTGTCCGCATCGGCGTCGATGGGACCGCCAGCGCCGCCTGCCGGCGTGGCGGCGGCACTGCCGCCTGCGTTGCGCGAGCCCATCCAACACCCGGACGCCAGGCCACGCAATGCTCCGGAAAGTGCCGGCGCGGCCACGCCCCCTCGTCCCGCAGGGGAACGGCCATGACTCGCCTGCGATGGTCGGGCCTGCCGCTGTTCGTCAGCGTGATGGGCGGCCTGCTGCTTTCGCTCGCCCCGCTGCCGCTGGCGCTGGCGCCGTTCAAGCCCTTCTGGATCGCGCTGGTCGTCATCTACTGGGCGCTCGAGGAACCCGAACGCATGGGACTGGGCCGCGCGTTCCTGCTGGGCCTGTTGTGCGACCTCGCCACCGGAGCGATGCTGGGTGAGCAGGCCCTGCGACTCACGATCATCGTCTTCATCGTGCTGCGATTCCGCTCGCGCATGCGGTTTTTCCCCATGCTGCAGCAGTCCCTGGCCGTGTTCGCCTTGCTCGTCAACGACCGCGTGATCGCGGTGGCCCTTCGGCTGCTGAGCGGCGCAGGCTGGCCCGACTGGAGCTTCTGGGGCGCGCCGCTGGTGGGCACGCTGTTCTGGCCCTGGCTGTTTCTGCTGCTCGATGAATTGCGGCGCATGCCGCGGGGCGGCCCTGCATGAAGCCCTTGCGTAACGCCATGGCCGAAGCGGCGCTGTTCCGCCGGCGCGCGTGGGTGGCGGGCATCGCCGTCATCCTTGCGGGTGCCGTGCTGATCGGTCGCTACTTCGAACTGCAGGTGCTGCGGCATGCCGAGTTCAAGACGCGCGCCGAGGCCAACCGGATCAAGCTGCGCCCGCTGCCCCCGGCACGCGGACTCATCTACGACCGCAATGGCGTGCTGCTCGCGGAGAACCTGCCCGCATACCGGCTGGTGCTAATCCCGGAGCAGATCAAGGACGTCGAGACGACGCTGCGCGAGTTGGGCGCCTTGATGTCGCTCGACGAGG
>JBBSLL010000048.1:0-14920 GCA_038255255.1 Lysobacterales bacterium | reverse complement strand
GCACCAGCTCGAGTTTGCTGCGCACGTCCTCGACGAGGACATCGCCCATGCCACATCCGGGCGCGGTCAGCGTCATCGTCACCATGACCTTGCGCTCGCCGTCTTCGCGGCGCCCGAGGTCGCAGGTGTACACGAGTCCGAGTTCCACGATGTTGATCGGAATCTCGGGATCGAAACACGTCCGCAACTGGGACCACACCAGTCTTTCGACATCGGCGTCGCTGGCATCGGCGGGAAGCTCGGGCAGGACGAGCGGTTCCTTGCCGATGGCATCGGCGTCGTGTCCGCTGATGCGGAACAGGTTGCCCTCGACGAACACCGTGAAGCTGCCACCGAGCGCCTGGGTTATGTACCCGGTCTGCCCGGCCGGCAGCGTGACCACGTCGCCCGCCGGCACGAGCACGGCGGCGCAGTCGCGCTCGAAGACAACGGGTTCGCTGTGGCGCGAGTAATGCACGAAAGAAATCCCTGCGGCAGGCCTGCAGTGTAGATGGAGGCGACGAGGCGCGCGCCAAGTGCGCGGCGCGCATGCTTTTCCCTCACGCCGGCCCGATATGCTTTAAGCGATGCGAGTCCCAAGACATGATGCGGCCACTGCTGGACCGCTGGCCCTGATGGTGGCGCTCGCATCGGGCAGCGTGTGGGGCGTCGTCACCCAGTGGAGCGACACGCCGGCCGGGTGGATGGCTCTGCCCGCGGCGCTTCTCATTGCCAACGCACCGTCGCAGCTCGGCTTCATCGCAAATGCCGAGCGGTCGCGAAAGCGCATGCTCGTGCCGAATGCGCTGTTGCTTCTGCTTGCCGCGGCGTACGCCCAGTATCTCGGCTCGGCCGCTGTCGTCAGCCGCGAGTTGGGACTGGATTTCCTGCGCACCCTGCGCGAGATGGGTCCCGGGCTCGCACTCGCCCTGGCGCGGCAGCGCGCCGGCGCGCTTGATTGGGCGGGTCTGCTTGCCGCAATCGCGTTCCTCGCCGCTTTTGCCATGGCGCCGCGACGCCGCAGGAATCCGTAGCGAGCCGCCTCCGCGGGCAGCGCATTTACGCGCCGCGGAACGGAATCCAGTACATCAGGGCGACGTTGCACGCGAGCAGTGGCAATGCCGTCGCGACCTGCGCGCGTATCACCGCATTGCGGTCGGGGAGTTCGAGCAGGGCCGCCGGCACCAGGTTGTAGTTCGCGGCCATGGGCGTCAGGAGAGTGCCGCAATAGCCCGACAACATGCCGATCGCCGCCAGCGAAGCGGCTTCGGCGCCGTGCTGTTGCACCAGCAGCGGCAAGCCGATTCCCGCCGTGATGACGGGGAATGCAGCGAAGGCATTGCCCATCAGCATGGTGAAAAGGGCCATCCCGAGCGCATAGGCCAGGACGCAGGCGAAACGACTGTCCGTCGGAACCCAGGCGCGCATGAGCTCGGCGACGATCTCGCCCACGCCCGCCTCGCCGAACACCGACCCCAACATGGCGAGCAGCAATGGCAGGATCGCCGCCCAGCCGATCGCGTCCAGCAGGCGGCTGCCTTCGCGAAGTGGAGTGGCCGCCGGCTCACGCGTCATTGCACAGGCGACGATGGTTGCGACGAGACAGGCCAGTGCGAGCGCCAGCAGCGTGGCGTGTTGCGCGGTCGCCAGCGGGTTGCCACCGCGCTCTGCCGCCTTGAACGCGAGCACCGCGGCAACCGTGATCGCCGGGATCAGCAACGCCGGCACGAAGATGCGATTGCCGAACGCGCTGCCCATGTCGGAGAGCGACGCGCCTGGCGCGTTGACCGTAAGCGGCTCCTCGGCGCGGCGCACATCCCGCATGCGTCCGCTGGCCGCAAGTACTGCGGCCGCCACCACCGCGGCGCCCGTGGCGATGGCAGGCAACCAGTCGGCCAGCAGCGTGATGCTGCCCAGCAGACCCCAGAATGCGGCGCTGTAGTTTGAACCTTTTTCCGCGCGGCGCAGGTTGGACACTGCGGCGAACAGCATGAAGCCGCCGAGCAAAGCATAGACGGGCACCAGGCCGGTCACGAGTCGCTCCGGCCATCAATCGGACGCTGCGCGGTGGCGGAATCGGCGGCCAATGCACGCCCGATTTCCGCATCGAGCCGCAACAGGCGAAAACTGTGGATCGCGAATGCGCAAAGTGCAGTCGGGATTCCCCACAACGCGATTTCAAGCGGCGCCAGCGCGATGCCGTTCTCCGCGAAAAACGCCTGCATCAGCAGCACGGCGCCGAACGCGATGAAAATGTCCTCGCCGAAAAACAGCGCGACATTGTCGGTCGCCGCGCTGAGCGCACGCAGGCGCAGGCGCAACGGCTCCGGAAGGAAGCCGAGCCTGCGGCGCGCCGCGCCCTCGACCATGGGAGCGAGCAGCGGCCGCACCGTCTGCGCATGTCCGCCGATGCTGGTGAGGCCAGCCGCCGCCGCCAGCTGGCGCAGCGCGTGGTAGGCGATCAGGACCCGCCCTGCCGTCGCCCCGCGCAGCTTCGACACCCAGTGCTCTGCCTGTTCGCGAAGGCCGTGCCGTTCCAGGAGACCGATGACGGGGAGCGCGAGCACGAAGATGGCCAGGAATCGATTGCGTGCAAATGCCTCGCCCAACAGTTCGAGCAACGCCACCGGCGCGATGCCTGCGCCGAATCCCGTCGCGAATGCCGCGGCGACGACCACGGCCATCGGGTTGAGTCGCAACACGAAGCCGACGATTACTACCGCGACACCCAGCAATGGCCAGTAATTCACTTGTCGGCATGCCCGGGCGCGATGAGCCTGATCCCGGCACGCTCCAGCGCTTGCCTTGATTCCCTGGCAAACGTGGCTGCATCGCTGCGATCTCCATGCAGGCACAGCGTCTCCATCGCAGTGGGCGACGCTGCTCCAGGCAAGCCCAGTTCCATGAACCGGAGTGCCTGCGCCACGGCATCGGCAACGCTCTCGATCACGGCGCCAACTTCGGAGCGTGGAAGCAGGAGGCCGTCATCGCCGTAACGCCGGTCCGCAAATCCTTCCGCGACGAATCGAACCCCGGCCACGGCGCTTGCAGCCGAAAGCGCGGATCCCGCGGGACCGTAGACGCAAAGCCGTGCGTCGAAGCTGCGGATGGCATCGACCATCGCGCGTGCCAGGGAAGCTTCACGGGCCACCATGTGGTACAGCGCGCCGTGCGGCTTGACGTGATGCAGTGCGGTGCCTGCTGCCTGCGCGAATCCCGACAGCGCGCCGAGCTGATGCAGCGTGTAGGCGTAGGCCTGCCGTGCATCGATCGCCATCTCGCGCCGACCGAATCCCTCGAGATCCGGCAAGCCCACGTGGGCGCCGATCGCGACGGCTTGATCCACGGCGAGTGCGACCGTGGCGCGCATTGTTTCGCTGTCGCCCGCGTGGAACCCGCAGGCGATATTGGCCGAGGTGATGTACGGCATGACTCCAGCATCATCGCCCATGCGCCAGGGACCGAAGCTCTCGCCCATGTCGCAATTGAGGTCGATGCGTCTCTGCATGGTTCCGTGGCCTGTCACCGACAGATCGAATGCCGGGGGTGTGACTCGCGGGGCGATCTTACTTCCGCAGCATCCATCAGGACTCGCCGACCGACAGTCGCCCGGCGATGGCTTCGCTCATTCTGGCGAGCGTGCGCTGACGGGCAAGCCACGCGATGGCGGCGGCTTCCCGGGTCACGCGCACGACTTGCACCCGATGTCCCGGTCGCAGCTGCATGAGTCGCGGCAGGTCGGCGGCGATCACATGCGCAATGCGTGGATAGCCGCCCGTGGTCTGCGCGTCGACGCCGAGCACGATCGGGCGGCCATCGGGCGGCAGTTGCACTGTGCCTGGCGCAGTGCCCGCCGAAACCAGTTCGGGGGGGCGCTCGAAGGCCAGCTCGACGCCGTCGAAGCGCACACCCATGCGGTCGCTGGCGGCGCTCACCAGCCACTCTCCATGCGTGGCGCGACGGATGGAAGCCCGGTCCAGGCCGCGTGAATGCGTGGCGTCCAGCAGGTGCAGGAAGGTGTAGTCGCCTTCGAGATCGTCCGGAGGCGTCACCCACCACGGCGCCGCGACGCATGCCCTGCGGCTTTCATGCAGCCGTCGGGCCAGCAAACGCCGGGCGCGTGCGGTTGCGCAGCCCGCTGCCACGCGATCCCCCGCGCGCAGCGCACGACCCAGGTAGCCGCCGAATCGCCCCCTTAGGTCGGTGCTGCGGCTGCCGAGCACGAGGGGGACGTCTATCCCCCCCGCGATGGCGAGGTAGGCACGCGCGCCTGCGACTACGCGCCCCAGCCTGAGGGTGGACCCCCGCCGAACGCGGAGCGTGCGCCAGGACTGGAACAATTCGCCATCGCACTCGATTTCGATGCTGCCGCACACCGCGAGCAAGGCTTCGCGCCGGAAACGCATGGCGGCGCCGGTCAGGGTGAACTCGAGGACCGCCGCCGCGGGGTGGTTGTCCACCAGAAGATTCGCGAGTCGCAGCGCGTCACCGTCGGCGGCGCCTCCGGGCGACACGCCCAGATGTCGGAATCCCGGGCGTCCCCGGTCCTGCACGGTGGTCAACAGGCCCGCGTGCAGAATCTCGATCATCGAGACTTGCCGGACTTTACCGCGCGAAAACGTACGCGATCGCCGGGCGACAACAAGGCAGGCGATGCCGCACTTGCATTGAACATCTCCGCGTCGGTACGACCGATCAGTTGCCATCCGCCGGGTGCATCGCTGGGATAGATTCCTGTCTGCGCGCCGCCGATCGCGACCGAGCCTGCCGGCACCCGTGCGCGAGGAGTCGCATGCCGCGGCATCGCCAGTGCGGGATCGAGGCCCATGAGGTAAGCGAAACCAGGCAGGAAACCCAGCATCGCGACTTCGTATTCCTGGGCGACGTGTCGCGCAACGACGGTATCGGGATCGAGGTTTGCAAAACGCGCAAGCGATTCGAGATCGATGCCGGCATCGCCGCCGTACGTGACGGGCAGCGTCACGATGCGGGGCGTCGCATCGCCGGCCTCCGTGTCGCTGCGATTGGAGAGCGCTGCGAGAGCCAGCGCGCGGATACGCGATCGCATGATCCGGACGTCCGGATCAAAATGCAGCGTAACGCTGGCGAATGCGGGCACCACGTCGACCAGGCCCGCAAGTCCCGCCTTCGCGAAATGCCTGGCGAGCGCTTGCGCCTGCCGGCTCAGCACGGCGTCGATGCGCTCGCCCAGCGTGAGCAGCAGGGCGTTTTGGCCCAACTCCTGGATGACGAGGCGGGTGTCGTTTTCGCGCAGTCCCATACAGCCCCTCACCCGGCGCTGCGCGCCACCCTCTCCCCGCAAGCGGGGCGAGGGTAAATTATCGCAGACCTCTCACTTGGCGCTGCGCGCCACCTTCGGCCCGTGCCCACGGGGCGAAGGTAAGAACGGTTCAGTGGCCGCCACCACCGTCCAGCGCCTTGAGTTCGCTGGTCAGGGAGGAAGCCGCAGCCTGTCCATCCGCAAACAGCATGCGCGTGTTGTCGGCGTAGAACAGCGCATTTTCGATACCCGCGAAACCCGTGCCCTTGCCGCGCTTGATCACGATGGTCTGGCGCGCGAGCGATACGTCGAGGATCGGCATGCCGAAGATCGGCGAGGACGGATCGGTCTTCGCCATCGGATTCACGACGTCATTCGCTCCGATGACGATCGCAACGTCGCAGGTCGGGAACTCCGCATTCGCATCGTCCATGTCGATGATGAGGTCGTAGGGCACGCCGGCTTCGGCGAGCAGCACATTCATGTGGCCCGGCATGCGCCCCGCGACCGGATGGATCGCGAACTTGACGTCCTTGCCGCGCTCGATGAGCTGTTTGCACAGGTCCCACATCTTGTGCTGCGCCTGCGCCACCGCCATGCCGTAGCCCGGCACCACGATGATTTTCTCGCCCATGTAGAGCAGCGAGGCGGCGTCGCTGGCCTCGATGCCCTTCTGCGCGCCGGCGATCTCCTGCGACCCGCCCGCGCCCGGCCCGCCGAAGTTCGAGAACAGCACGTTCGCGATCGACCGGTTCATGGCCTTCGCCATGAGCCGCGTCAGCAGCGTTCCCGCGGCGCCCACCACCATGCCCGCGATGATCAGCGCGATGTTGCCCTGCGCGTAGCCTTCGAAGCTCACCGCGAGGCCGGTGAATGCGTTGTACAGCGAGATCACCACCGGCATGTCGGCGCCGCCGATCGGCAGCGTCATCAGCACGCCGAAGATCAGCGCCAGCGCGAAGAACGCGACGATCAGTTCCATCGACGGCTCGATCACGATCATCACGCCGATCACCGCGGTCGTGAGGAACACGAGGCCGTTGAAGAACTTCTGTCCGGTGAACCGGAACGTCTTGTCCATCCAGCCCTGCAGCTTTGCAAACGCGATCAGCGAGCCCGAGAAGGAGATGGCGCCGATCAGCGCGCCCACCACTGCGAGGATGCGCTGGGTCAGGTCGAGACAGTGATGCCCGTGCGTCTCGGCGCCTGGTGTGCAGGAACCCGGCGCCGCGAGCGCCACGGCGGTCAGCACCATCGCACCGATGGCCGCGGCCGAGCCGCCGCCCATGCCGTTGTAGAGCGCGACCATCTGCGGCATGTCGGTCATGGCGACGCGCTTGGCGCTCCACCACGCGAGCACCGAGGGGATCAGGATGGCAACGCCGATCAGCCCGAGGTTGTGCATGCCCGGCGTGAGGAAGGTCGCAATCGTCGCGACCACCATGCCGACACCGGCCCAGTGGATGCCCGAGCGCGCCGTCACCGGCGAGGCCATGCGCTTGATGCCGAGGATGAAAAGCACTGCTGCAGCGAAATAGCTCGCCTGGATCAGCGGCGTGGCGATGTTGACCGGGAGCAGTTCCATCACTTGGCCACTCCCTTCTGCTGTCCCGGTTTCTTGCTCGACTTGAACATCTCGAGCATGCGCTCGGTGACGATATAGCCACCCATCGCGTTGCCCGCGCCGAGCATCACGCCGAGGAAACCGATGACTTGTTCAAGCGGCGTCGTGGCGGCGCCGAGCACCACCATCGCGCCCACCATGACGATGCCATGCACGAAGTTCGAGCCCGACATGAGTGGCGTGTGCAGGATGACCGGCACCCGCGCGATGATCTCGTAGCCGGTGAAGGCCGCGAGCATGAAGATGTAGAGCGCCACCCAGCCGTCGATCATTTGCCTACTCCCCCCTCGAACTTCGCGTAGGTCAGGTCGCGAACGCGACCTGACGGCACATACCCCCACCTCGGGTCAGGTCGCATGCGCGACCTGACCTACCGCGGCTCATCATCCCGACGCGGGCTCGAGCCGCGCACGCGTCGGCTCGTGCTTGATCTCGCCTGCGTGCGTGACGCAGCTCTTCGCGATCAACTCGTCGTTCCAGTCGATGCTCAGCGATCCGTCCTTGATCATCAGCGACAGGAAGTTGAACAGGTTGCGCGCGTACATCTCGCTGGCGTGGGTCGCTCCCATGCTCGGCAGGTTTACCGGGCCGATGATGCTGACGCCCTTGTGCACCACGGTTTCGCCGGCGCGCGTCAGCTCGCAATTACCGCCGGTTTCGGCCGCGAGATCGACGATGACCGCACCCGGTTTCATGCCGTCGACCATGGCTGCGCTGATGATCTTCGGCGCCGGCCTGCCCGGCACTGCGGCAGTCGACACGATGACGTCGACACCCTTGAGGTGCTCACCGAGGCGACGCTGCTGCTCGGCGCGCTCTTCGGCCGTCAGCTCCCGCGCATAACCGCCCTCACCCGCCGCCGACACGCCG
The DNA here is from genome assembly GCA_038255255.1 of Lysobacterales bacterium. GTDB lineage: Bacteria > Pseudomonadota > Gammaproteobacteria > Xanthomonadales > Ahniellaceae > JBBQNY01. The sequence continues at coordinate 7,166 of JBBSLL010000048.1, read as the reverse complement.
AGGTCGAGGAACTTCGCACCCAGCGATTCGATCTGTTCGCGCACCTCAGGACGCACATCGAAACCCTCGACCGCGCCACCCAGACGCCTGGCCGTCGCGATGGCCTGCAGGCCCGCGACGCCCGCGCCGATGACCAGCACTTTCGACGGACGGATCGTGCCCGCGGCGGTGGTCAGCATCGGAAAGAATTTGGGACTGGCCTGCGCCGCGATCAGCATCGCCTTGTAGCCGGCCATGCCTGCCTGGGACGACAGCACGTCCATCGCCTGCGCGCGAGTGGTGCGCGGCAGCAGTTCGAGCGCGAAGGCCGTAATCTTGCGATCACGCAGTGCGCGGATGCGGTCATCGCCAGTGTGGGGCGAGAGATAGCCGATGACTACAGAACCCTCGCGCAACTGGGCCACCCGTTCCGGCGAAGGTGGCTGCACGGTCAGGAGCACATCGGCGTCGGCAAGTACGGCTGCAGCGTCGTCGCTGCGGTCCACTTCGGCGTACTGCCCGTCGATGAAATAGGCGGCGTCGCCGCTGCCGCTCTGCAGGCGCAGATCCGCGCCGAGGGCCTTGAGCTTCTTGGCGATTTCGGGCGTCAGCGCCGTCCGTCGTTCCTGGGCACCGTCCTCGCGAAGTGCCGCGATTCGAACCGCCATACGCTGCTCCCCCTCCCCAAGCGCGAAGGTCGGATGCTAGCGCGGATGAAGGGGACTGAGGTAATCAGGCACCTCACGACGATCAATTACCCGCGAATCAGCAACTCCGCCCCTTCTCCCGCGGAGGCCCGCGCAGAGCGGAAAGTCAGGCGCGGGCGTGCGTCTGGGTGCCGAGCTTCTCCACCACGGTGCGCATCGCCCGGTCGAACGCAGGCACGCCATCGTGCAGCCGCAAACGCTCCACGGCCAGCAGTGCAGCCAGTTCCTGAAGCGAATAAAGGCCAACCTTCAACCCGCGACGGTTCACGAACAACAGCCGGTTGGAGATGGGACTGATCCACGCAAGCTTGGCCTGCTGGGCTTCGCCGTTGGTGCCGATGAAGTCCACCCATTTGCCGAGGGTGATCGCGCCTGCGGCATCGAGATGATCCACGACCTGCTTTTCCGTCGGCATGTCGGCTGGAGCGATGGTGCTCACCTGGGGCTCTTCTTCTTCTGCAACCACGGCCGCAGGCGACGACGCGACCATCTGCGAAGCAGCCTCGATGACGCCGCGCGGTTCCGGCGCCGCTGCGACCGGGTCGTCGATGATCGCGACCAGTCCTTCGAGGATCGGCTGGGCCTGGTCGGCGCCGCATCCTGCCAGCGCCAGCACGCGAGCCAGGCGCTCGCGCAAGTCCATCACGCGAGCGGCTGGCAAGCCGCGACCGCCGCGCACGCGCGTCTCGGCCGCCGCCACGAGCTGGCTGCCGAGTTGCAGCGCGTCGCGGTAATCGGGAGAGTCGACGCCCTGTCGCAGCTCCGTGATCGTGAGGTGATGCGTCCAGTAGCGCGCCAGCACTTCCTTGACCAGCTTGGGCAGGTCCTTGCTGGATACGCGCGCCTCGAATTCATTGTGCGAATTGCGCCTCGCCTGCGAGAGGCGCTCGCGGCCGCGCACCGTTTCCGCGGCGCGCTGTTCCACGAGTTCGGACCGCTTGCGATGCCGCAGGAAGAAATCCGTGAAGTCGGCTTCCAGGCGCTGGAAAACGCTCGCGTCTTCGTCGAATTCATTGAGCAACGCCTCGACCACCGCGGCGACCTTGGCCAGCAAACGCTCGTCCTGCTCGTTGTCGTCCTGGAAACCGACCAGTGCGTTCGACATCTCGTTGAGCAGGCGGCGGGCCGGATGCGAGCGTTGCAGGAACAGATGCCGATCAATCAGCGCAAGCTTGATGTAGGGCACCATCAGCCGGCTGAGCAGCGACTTGACCTTCGGATGCAGGTTGCGGTCGTCGAGGATGACCTCGAACAGCATTCCCACGAGGTCGATCGTGTCTTCGTCGGCATGCGCCATGTGGCGACGCTTCGGATCTACACCCACCGCGCGGGCCTGCTCGGCCAACGACGCTTTGACCTGCTGCAGCGAGGCCACTTCGGTGTGGATCCAGTTGTTTGAATCCTGGGGCAGCGCCTGTGCCTGGAGGATGGTCAGCAGTGAGCGGAGCTCGTTGCCGGACATTGGCAGAGCGGCATGAAGCGTCTGGGAGTGCACCGGCGCAGCGCCATGGCGGCTCTGCAGGAGCGCCAGCACCGCCGCATATACCTCGCTGTCACCGGCCTCGACGTGCGCTGCGCCATGCGCGGACGGATGCGCACCCTGGGTCACGAATCCCTCCGCGCTGGACGGAGAGATACCGGCCACGGAATGCGAGGCGTCGGAGGGCGCTCCGCGGCCGTCTTCCCTGCGTGCGGAGATGCGCAGGCTCGGCAGCACGCCGGCTGCGAGCAGCGCCGCATTGATTTCCGCATACAACTTCTCGCACTGTTCGAGCGTCGCGCGCTCGAACAGCTTGAGGAGGATCAGGCGCACGTTGGGCACGAGATCCACGTCGCGCAGCGACGCACGCATCATCTGCGCCATCGATCGCGGTGCGATCGGATTGTTGTGGTCGCCGACCTGGTATCCGCCGCCAACCAGTGCCGTCATGCGCTCGTTGATCGGAAACAGCATGCGCGACGCGAAGCCGTGCACCGCGTTGACGATCGAGGCGATCGCGATGTCTTCCTCGAGGGCCTCGTCGCTCACCAGCTCGAGCATCTCGCCAGCCGTCCCATCGGCAGACACGGCTTCGTGTCGTTCGATCACGGCAAATGCGCGGCGCAGTTCGGCACTGAACGCCTGCTCCACCATCGGGCGGCGGCGGCGCAGGACGCGCATGCCGGCGAAATAGTCGGACTGGACCGAGCTCTGGTCGGACTTTTGCGCCAGTTCGAAAAGGGTGTTGTCCGCTGCCTGCAGGACGCCCGTCACGGTCACGGCCAGATGGCGCTCGGCGATCGCCCGCGCCTGGTTCAGGGTGGCCGCCGATTGGGGACTCAGGCGCGACCCTGCAGATGCCGCATCCCTTGGGATCGGGCCGCGTAGCGAGACCACGTTGGGCGCCGTGCGATCGGCACTGGCGCCTTCATCGACGGCACTCATGCGTGATTCTCCCTATTAGCGTCAGGGAGATTACGGACTAATGGCGAGCGGTGGTAGTCAACCGACGTAGAATCAGACCCAAAGTGTGCGTTGGTACACAAAAAGCCTTAAAAGGCACAGCCGCCTCCTGCCGGTTCCTCGCGGAGACCGTGCGCGAACGCCAGCGCGGAAGTCGTGGCCGTGTCTTGTTCGACCCGCCTCGAAGGTCCGGCAGCAAAATCTGTGCCTGACCCCGCTGATAAGCTGGGCGTGATGATCCCGTCGAATCTCGCTGCGCTCCATCGGCGCCTGTCGGTTCCGAGCAGATTGCTCGGCGAACCCGGGCCGAGCGCGGAAGCGCTGGCAGACATCGTCAATGCAGCATTGAGGGTTCCCGACCATGGGCGCCTCGAACCTTGGCGCTTGCTGTCTATCTCAGGAGATCGACGCGCCCGAATGGGCGAGTTGCTGACGCGCGTGCACCGTCTGCGCGACCCGGAGGTGAACGACGCGGTCCTCGACAAGGATCGGCAACGCTTCAATCATGCGCCGGTCGTGATCGTGGTCGTGGCGAGCCTCACGCTGCCGCACAAGGTGCCCGAAATCGAACAGCTGCTGTCGGCAGGCTGCGTGGCTTACAACCTGCTGCTCGGCGCACAGGCGTTGGGCTTCGGCGCCCAGTGGCTGACCGGCTGGGCCGCGTACGACCCCGACGTGAAGCGGGCACTCGGACTCGGGAACAACGAACGCATCGTGGCCTTCGTGCACATCGGGACGGCCGTGGAGCGAATCTCCGACCGCGAACGGCCCGACGCCGCCTCGCGCCTCAGTGAGTGGCAGGGTTGACGGCGCCACGCCCGGCGAAGTGCCCGCGGACATGACCTTCGAAGCCCAACTCGTCGATGCGAGCATCTATGTGTTCCGCGCGTGGCATTCCGTGCCGCCGACGATGCATGATCGCGATGGCCATCCCGTCAACGCGGTGTACGGTTTCCTCGGATTCGTGCTGCGCTGGCTGGAGCAGGCGCGACCGACGCACGCGGCACTGGTCTTTGACCAGTCGCTGACCAGTTCTTTCCGCAACGACATCTATCCCGCCTACAAGGCCAACCGCACGCTGCCGCCGCCTGAACTGGAGCGGCAGTTCGCCTACTGCGCGGCGCTGGTCGAAGCGCTGGGCCTGCCGATGCTGTCGTCCGCGATCTACGAAGCGGACGACCTGATCGCAAGCGCTGCCCGCGTGCTGCGCGCACGCGGCGCGCGGATCACCGTGCTGACGGCCGACAAGGACCTGATGCAGGTTCTCGAGAATGACGACGACAGCTGCTGGGATTTCGCGCGTGACACGCGATGTACGCGTGCGGGCGTGCTCGACAGGTTCGGCGTGGCCAGCCACCAGATCGCGGACTTCCTGGCGCTCACCGGGGACCCGGTGGACAACATTGCCGGCGTGCCGGGCATCGGGCCAAAGACCGCCGCGCAACTCCTCGGCCATTTCGGCACGCTCGACGAGCTGCTCGAGCGCGCGCATGAGGTTCCGTACCTGCGCATGCGGGGCGCGGCGGCGATGGCCGCGCGACTGGTGCAACACGCCGCTACGGCGCGACTGGCGCGGCGCCTCACGGGTGTCTTCTGCGAGGCCGACGTGCCAGCGGATCCCGATGCGTACCTCCTGGGAACCGGCGACCCCGCCCGCGTGACCGCAGTACTGGACCAGCTGAAGTTCGGGCCGCTGACGCGATCGCGCGTGCGCGAATACCTCGCGCGACATGCGCAGCCGGCCCCGGCCTGATACCTCGGCCAAGTGCCACCAGACCAAGCTCTATTCGCACGGCGCGCTGACCTACAATGCGCGCGGCGCATCCGCTTCCCACGCAGGTCCCGATGAAAACTGTCCGGTTGAACGTCTGGCTCGCCGCAGCAACCTGCGCGGTCGCGATGGCGAGCGCATCGCGCGCAGCCACCGAAGCGCCGCTGGTGGACCCTGCCTACCTCGCGACCATCAAGGACGACTACATCACGCTGCCACGAGGCATGACGCCACAGGAGAGGGCAACCTGGCGTGCACCGGATCTGTCGCGGCTGCCTTACGCACCGCCGGTGAACCCCGTGCGCGCGCAGGCCGAGTACGAGGCCAATGACGGACTGCTGGTGCGCTGGGGATCGCAGAACGCCCTGCTGACCCAGATGGCCGTTGCGGCGACGACGCTCGACTCGACGGCGCGCATGTACGTCGTCGTGACGGGGACCACGCAGCAGGCCTCCGCGACCACGACGCTGCAAGGCGCAGGCGTCGACATGAGCCGGGTCGAGTTCATTACACAGCCGTGCACGTCGGGATGCAGCGTGTGGATGCGCGACTACGGACCGCGCTTTGTCGATAACCGCGGCGAGCGCGAGAGCATCGATCACGTCTACAACCGGCCGCGCCCAGTCGACGACCTGTTTCCCGAAGTCTGGAGCGCCCTGCGCGCCGAACCCCAGTACGACATCCCCCTCATTCACGGCGGCGGCAATTTCCATCTCTTCTCGAATCGCCGCGCCTTCATGACGCAGCTCATCGTCAACGAGAACCCCGGCGTCAGCGCGCAACAGGTGCGGGACTACTACCGCGACTACCAGGGACTCGACGTCGAGCTCGTGCCGGCGTTTCCGTCGACCTTCGACTCGACCCAGCACATCGACATGTGGGTGTTCCCGGTCGACGACAACGAGATCATCGTGAGCGACTACCCGGAAGCGGGCGACGAGATACCCGACGGCATCGCCGACAGTTTCGCGGCGGCGCGCGCAGCCGAGGGCTACACGGTCTATCGCACGCCGGGCTGGAGCAGCGGCTTCGGCACCGGCACGCATTTCACCTACGCCAACTCGATCGTTCTCAATTCCATCGTGATGGTGTGCACCTTCAGCGGGCAGGCGCAGCGCAACGAAGAGGCACGCGCGACTTTCGCCGCCGCGTTCCAGGACAAGCGCATCGTTCAGATCGACTGCTCCGGAATCATCGGGCTCGCGGGTGCGATCCACTGCATCGTCATGCACGTGCCCAATGGTGCGGTGTCGCTGCTGTTCAACCACGACTTTGAGTAGCGCGTCCCGCGCTTCTGTAGAGCGGAGCTGCGCTCCGCTGCATACGCCTGGGCGCTGCGGTGAGGAGCAGCCGAGCGCAGCTCGGCTCTACACAACCACGGCTCACCCGCCCTGCGCCGTGGTGCCGACGTTCGCTGCATGAGTTCACCCGCGCTCGAGGTTCTGCATCGCGTGTTCGGGCACGCAGAGTTCCGCGGCGAGCAGGAGCAAATCGTCGGGCACGTGATCGCCGGTGGCGACGCGCTGGTGCTGATGCCGACCGGAGGCGGCAAGTCGCTCTGCTACCAGGTGCCGGCGCTGGTGCGGCCGGGTTGCGCCGTCGTGGTCTCGCCCTTGATCGCGCTGATGCAGGACCAGGTCGAGGCGTTGCGGCAACTGGGCGTGCGCGCCGCCTACCTCAACTCGACACTCGATGCGGAGTCGGCCGCCGCCGTCGAGGGTGCGCTGCTCGCCGGCGAACTCGACCTCCTGTACGTGGCGCCCGAGCGCCTGCTGACGCCACGCACGGTGTCGCTGCTCGACCGGGCGGAAATCGCGCTGTTCGCCATCGACGAGGCCCACTGCGTATCCCAGTGGGGACACGACTTCCGGCCCGAGTACCGGCAGTTGACGCTGCTGCACGAACGCTGGCCCGGGGTGCCGCGCATCGCGCTCACCGCGACGGCCGACGCGCCGACGCGACGCGAGATCGTCGAGCGGCTGCAACTCGATGCGGCGCGGATCTTCATCAGCTCATTCGACCGGCCCAACATCCGCTACCGCGTGGTGCCCAAGGAAAACGGAAGCCGGCAGCTGACGGAATTCCTTTCCGCGCACCGCGGCCAGAGCGGCATCGTCTACGCCTTCTCGCGCAAGCGGGTCGATACCATCGCGGCGCAGCTGCACGATGCGGGCATCGACGCCCTGCCCTACCACGCGGGAATGCCCGCCTCGGCGCGTGCCGCCAACCAGCGGCGCTTCCTGCAGGACGACGGCGTCGTCATGGT
>JBBSLL010000047.1:0-15208 GCA_038255255.1 Lysobacterales bacterium | reverse complement strand
TGGGCGAGGACGACTGGCGTTTTCATTTCTACGACACGATCAAGGGTTCCGACTGGCTCGGCGACCAGGACGCGATCGAGTACATGTGCAAGGAAGCGATCCCTGCGGTCATTGAGCTCGAGCACTACGGCGTGCCTTTCTCGCGCACCGAAGACGGCAAGATCTACCAGCGCCCGTTCGGCGGCATGACCACGCACTATGGCAAGGGCACCGCCGAGCGCACCTGCGCCGCGGCTGACCGTACCGGCCACGCCATGTTGCACGCGCTCTACCAGCAGTCCCTCAAGCACGACGCGCGCTTCTACATCGAGTTCTTCGCCCTGGACCTGCTGATGGACGACGACGGCGTGTGTCGCGGCGTCATGGCATGGGACCTGTCGACCGGCACCCTGCATCGCTTCCGCGCGCAGGCGGTGATCCTCGCGACAGGCGGATACGGGCGCGCCTATTTTTCCTGCACGTCCGCGCATACCTGCACGGGCGATGGGGGCGGAATGGTGCTGCGTGCGGGTCTGCCGCTGCAGGACATGGAGTTCGTGCAGTTCCATCCGACCGGAATCTACGGCGCCGGGTGCCTGATCACCGAAGGGGTCCGCGGCGAAGGCGGTTATCTCACCAACTCGAAGGGCGAGCGCTTCATGGAGCGTTACGCGCCCAACGCCAAGGACCTTGCGTCGCGTGACGTGGTGTCCCGTGCGATGACCATCGAGATCCGCGAGGGGCGCGGCGTAGGCGCGCGCAACGACCACATCCACCTGAACCTGATGCACCTCGGGCCCGATGTCATCAACGAGCGGCTTCCCGGAATCTCCGAAACCGCGAAGATCTTCGCCGGCGTGGACACGACCAAGCAACCCATCCCGGTGCTGCCCACCGTGCACTACAACATGGGCGGCATCCCGACCAACTTCCACGGCGAGGTCGTCATCCGGAAGGACGACAACCCGGACCACGTCGTGCAGGGCCTGTTCGCGATCGGCGAGGCAGCCTGCGTGTCCGTGCACGGCGCGAACCGGCTGGGTTCCAATTCGTTGCTGGACCTGGTCGTTTTCGGGCGCGCGGTGGCCAACCGCTGTGGGGACATCCTCAAGCCAGCCGCGAACCAGCCTGTCGCACCGAAGGCATCCACCGATCGCGCGCTGGCCAACTTCGACCGGTTGCGCCACGCGGCAGGCGCGCGCTCCACTGCCGAGATCCGCGACGAGATGCAGGCGACCATGCAGCGCGACGCCGCAGTGTTCCGCACTGGGGAGACGCTGAAGGAGGGCTGCGCCAGGATCGGCGAGACATTCAACAGCTTCGCCGATGTGCGCGTGAGCGATCGATCACTGCACTGGAATTCCGACCTGGTGGAGACCCTCGAGTTGCAGAACCTGCTGGGACAGGCGGTGGTGACCATGCAGGCAGCGGAGAACCGCAAGGAATCGCGCGGCGCGCACGCCCGCGAGGATTTCCAGGATCGCGATGACGTGGAATGGATGAAGCACACGCTGATCGCGATAGACGAGGCGGGCAAGGTCGCGATCGACTATCGGCCAGTGCATCTCTATACGCTCACCAGCGATGTCGAAATGGTGCCGCCCAAACCGCGCGTTTACTAGGCAGTCGCGAGCGGCCAGCAAAGTCGGAAATTCGTGGTTCGAAGTCGAAGCGCAATCAGCAGGAACCGGGACAGCTCATGGCGGAATTCACGTTACCCAAGCATTCCAAGGTCGAACGCGGCAAGACCTTCCGCGCACCGGCGGGCGCCAAGGCCGTACGCGTGTTCCAGGTGTACCGCTGGAATCCGGACGACGAGGCCAATCCGCATATCGACAGTTACGAAGTCGACATGGAGTCGTGCGGGCCGATGGTTCTCGACGCGCTCATCAAGATCAAGAACGAGATAGACCCCACGCTCGCGTTCCGGCGCTCCTGCCGCGAAGGAATCTGCGGCTCCTGCGCGATGAACATCGACGGCACCAACACGCTCGCCTGCACCAAACCGATCGAGGAATGCGGCAAGGGCGACGTGAAGGTGCTGCCGCTTCCACATATGCCTGTGGTGAAGGACCTGGTGCCGGACCTCACCCAGTTCTATGCGCAGTATGCGTCGATCAAGCCCTGGCTCCGCACGCAGTCGTCGCCGCCGCCGGATCGCGAACGCCTGCAATCTCCGGAGGACCGCAAGAAGCTCGACGGGCTCTACGAGTGCATCCTGTGCGCGTGCTGCACGACCTCATGCCCGAGCTACTGGTGGAATGGCGACAAATACCTCGGTCCGGCCGTTCTGTTGCAGGCATATCGATGGATCGTGGACTCGCGCGATGAGGACACCGGCGCGCGTCTCGATGACCTGCATGATCCCTTCAAGCTCTACCGCTGCCACACCATCATGAATTGCACGAAGACGTGCCCCAAGGGACTCAATCCCGCGAAAGCGATCGCCGAGACCAAGAAGCTGCTGGTGGAGAGGGTCGGGGCATAGCCATCGAACCGGGCTGCGGCGCGGCAGGCGAATCGACCGCCCTGAATCCAGGCCGGCTGCGCTGGCGATGCCGGCGCGGCACGCGCGAACTGGACGCACTGCTTACCTGGTTCCTGGAGGTACGTTTTCCGACTGCGGCCGCCCACGAGCAAATGGGGTTCGCGCGCCTGCTCGAAGAGCAGGATCCGGATGTCTGGGACTGGTGCATGGGACGGACCACGCCCGGAGACGCCGACATGCTCACCGTGATCGATGTCATCCGCGCCCGCCATCGTCTTTGACTGGGAGCCTTCGCGGGGCTGGCGCGCCTTCCGCTGGGGAACGTTTGTCGTGGGAGCCCTTTGTCTGATGTGGTCGGGAGTAGATATCCCGGTAAAGGGTGGAATCGCGCTGCTGGCAGGGTGGCTCGAGTGGCGGAACCTGCGTTTCGAACGCGCGTGGCACGGCAGCCATTGGCAGCTGGACTGCGAAGGCAACTGGAACTGGCAGCGGGTCGATGGCGCTGGAGGTGGCGCGGTGCTCACGCAGGCGACGCTGCTCGGACCCTTGATCGTCCTGAACTTCCGTAGTTCCGATGGGCGCATCGATCTCCCCATCTGGCCCGACCAGCTCGACACCGACACGCGACGACATTTGCGCGTGCGCCTCGCCCGGCCGAACGCGGTGGCGGCCGACCCCGCGCGTCTGTAGAGCCGGGCTACGCCCGGCTTGCGTTATTCGTCGGGAGCGCCTCGTCGAAGCACAGCCCCGCTCCGCTCTACAGGCGGGGAGCCGTTCCGGGTAAGCTCGCGGGCCTCTTCGCCGCGCGTCCCCGCATGTTCCATCCCCTCGCGCTCAGCATCGGCCTGCGTTACACACGCGCCAAGCGACGCAACCACTTCATCTCCTTCATTTCAGGCGTGTCGATGCTCGGCATCACGCTGGGCGTGGCCGCGCTCATCACCGTGATTTCGGTGATGAACGGATTCGAGAAGGAATTGCGGGAACGGATTCTCGGCATGGTCGCGCACGCAACCATCGCAGGATCCGATCGCGAGGGCGTGGAGGACTGGCAGCGGCTGGTGGGAGCGGCGCGCGACGCGAAACATGTCATTGGTGCGGCGCCCTTTATCGAACGCGAAGTCATGGTGCAGGGTGCGCGCGTTTCCGGAGGCGCGATCCGGGGCGTGGACCCGCTACTCGAAGCATCGGTGACCGAGCTGCCGCGCAAAGTAATCGCAGGCAAATGGGCCTCTCTCGAGCCCGGCGCCTACAACGTCATCCTGGGGCAGGAACTCGCCTACGCAATCGGCGCGGAGCTGGGCGACACGGTGCAGGTATTCGCGCCCATGACACGGACTACACCCGCGGGCGTATTGCCCGTCACGCGGCGTTTCGTGGTCACGGGCATCTTCTCGGTCGGTCATCAGGACTACGATCGGTACGTCGCTGTCCTGCACATGGCGGATGCGCAGAAGCTTTTACGCATGGGCGAGAGCGTCTCAGGCGTCAGGCTCAAGCTCGACGACCTGTTCCTCGCCTACCGCGTCGCCAGTGATCTGCGCGACAGTCTCGGCGGGGGCTATGCAGTCTCGGACTGGACGCGCGAACAGTCGAACTTCTTCCGCGCGATCCAGACCGAAAAGGCGGTGATGTTCATCATCCTGTCGTTGATCGTCGGTGTTGCAGCCTTCAACCTGGTCTCGTCGCTGGTGATGCTGGTAACCGACAAGCAGGCCGACATCGCGATCCTGCGCACGCTCGGCCTCCCGCCGCGCAGCGTGATGGGCGTCTTCATGGTGCAGGGCATGCTGATCGGCATCATCGGCATCGTCAGCGGCGTGCTCCTTGGCGTGCTGCTCGCGCAGAACGTGTCGCCGATCATGCACATGATCGAGCGCACCTTCGGATTCCAGTTGCTGCCGGCGGAGATCTACTACATCAGCGACCTGCCGTCGGACACGCGCAGCGCGGACGTTTTCCGCATCGTCGTGGTCGCGTTCGTGATGTCGCTGGTCGCGACGATCTACCCCGCGTGGCGTGCTTCGCGCACGCCGCCGGCAGAGGCACTGCGCTATGAGTGAGAGCGCGGCCAGCACCACGCCGGTGATCCACTGCCGTGCCATCCGCAAAACCTACAGCGAAGGATCAATCCGGACCGAGGTGTTGCGGGGGGTTGACCTCGACGTCGCGCGTGGCGAAACGCTTGCCATCGTCGGCGCGAGCGGTGCGGGCAAGAGCACGCTGCTGCATATTCTCGGCGGACTCGATCTCCCGACCGGAGGAGAGGTGGAGGTCGAAGGCGCGCGGATGTCGGCGCTGTCCGACGCGGCGCGTGGCGCGCTGCGCAACCGCAGCCTTGGCTTCATTTACCAGTTCCATCACCTGCTGCCGGAGTTCACGGCGCTCGAGAACGTGGTGATGCCGCTCGCGATCGGCGGCGCAACCATGCCGGACGCGCGCGTGCGCGCCACCGCGTTGCTCGAACGCGTCGGGCTGGGCGCGCGTCTCGAGCACAAGCCCGGCGAGATGTCCGGCGGCGAGCGGCAGCGGTGCGCCGTCGCACGTGCGCTGGTGACCCGGCCGGCGTGCGTATTCGGCGACGAGCCCACGGGAAATCTCGACCACCGCAACGCCGAGCAGGTGTACGAACTCATGCTCGAGCTCAATCGCGAAGTAGGCACCAGCCTGGTGATCGTCACGCACGATCGCGAACTTGCCGCACGCATGGACCGCACGCTCGAGATCGTGGACGGCAGGCTCGTGCCCTTGGGTGGATAGGCGGCGTGCGAGGCAAAGTGAGCGTTGGACCGGCGCCGCGACGTGAGCTTTTGCTGGAACGACGCCGGTTGCGACGACCGCGGCCACAGACCCCGGTGGCTTGCGATACGAAGAGCCAGCGGAAATCCAGGTAGCGCGCTAAAGTCCTGATTGCCCAAGGAGGGAGCAGGAGATGTCAGGGATGACGTTGGTTGACCGCGCCTCGGGTCGTGCGCCTTCACTGGCATCTGCGGTCCCGATCGCCTGCGCGTTGCTCGGTGCGCTCGCCGCGCTGCGCTTTCCCGCGCTCCCCGCCTGGAACATCGTTGCGGGCGCTTGCGTGGTGGGCCTCGTGCTGTGTGCCGGCGGTCGCGTCACGCGCTGCCTCGGCATGTTCGTGCTCGGTGCAGCCTGGCTTGCCTTGCGCGGTGGCATCACGCTCGACGAACGCATCGCCCTCGGCGCGAGCGGGGCGGATTACACCGTCACGGGCCGCGTGTCCGGATTGCCGCGCACGGAGCCGCAGCGCACGGTCTTCGACTTCACGATCGACCACGGACAGGAACCCGTCGCGGGTCTCGTGCGGCTGGCGTGGTACCGGCCCACGCACGCGATCGAGGCCGGCGCGCGCCTGCGCGCCCACGTCCGGTTGCGGGTTCCACGCGGCACCCGCAACCCCGGCGGGTTCGATTACGAGGCGCACGCACTCCAGCGCGGGCAGCACGCGCAGGGATATCTGCTCGCGGAACCACAGCGGATCGGAGTCGATGGACGCGGCGACCTCGACCGGTTCCGCGCACGCTTCGCAAGTCGCGTGGCGCGGGAAGTGCCGGACCGCCGGGCAGCCGACCTGTTGCGAACCCTCATCGTTGGTGACCAGGGTGCGCTGACGGGAGACGACTGGGATACTTTGCGGCGGACAGGCACGACGCACCTGGTCGCCATCTCGGGATTCCACATCGGAATCGTCGGCGGCTTCGCGGCCCTTGCTGCGGGCGGGCTCTGGCGAGTCTGGCCCCGCCTGGCGTTGCGCATCCCGCGCCGCATCGCCCAGGCGGCGGCAGCGATCCTCGCGGCCACAGGCTACGGATTGCTCGCAGGCATTTCCCTTCCGGTCCTGCGCACGCTGCTGATGATCGCGACGGTCGCACTGGCTGCCGCGAGCCGTCGCAATGTCGGGGTAGTTCAAACGCTCGCTCTCGCCGCGGGCGTCATGTTGGTCACGGATCCGCTGGGCCTCCTGGCAGCGGGCTTCTGGCTGTCCTTCGTGGGCGTGGCGTGGCTCATATTCTGTTTGCAGGGACGTGCCCGCCAGCGCCCCCTCTGGCTGGAATTCACACGCGCCCAGGCCGTGATGGCGCTCGCATTGCTGCCGTTGTCGATCTGGTTTTTCCAGCAGGCCAGTTTGACCGGTGCATGGATCAACCTGGTCGCCGTGCCGTGGATTTCCCTGGTGACCGTGCCGCTGGGACTGGCCGCCCTGCTGTTGCACGGCGCGGGCATCGACGGGGCGATCTGGGCTGCGGTGCTCGACTATGCGGCCGCGAGCGCTGCGGGCTTCTGGCGGCTGCTCGATGCCAGCGCGCGGTGGCCCGGTGGGCAGTGGTACCTGCCGCGCCCCTCATTGGGCGCGCTGTTGCTGGCCGTTCTGGGTACCTTGATGCTGTTGCTGCCGCGTGGCGTGGGCGGTCGCGTGGCGGGAATTCTGCTCCTGCTGCCGCTGGTGGCGCCGCGTGACCAGTCTCCGCCACACGGGGAAGTGGCACTCACACTGATCGACGTGGGACAGGGCCAGTCGGCGCTGTTGCGGACTCGCAGCCATGCGCTTGTGCTCGACACGGGACCCCGATTCGACAGTGGCCTGGACATGGGCGAGGCTGCGGTTGTACCCAGCCTGCGCGCGCTCGGCATCAAGCGTCTCGACGGCCTCATGATCAGCCACGGCGACCTCGACCACGATGGGGGTACGGGTGCCGTCTTGGAAGCTTTCGCGGCGCCGCGCCTGCTGCACAGCCAACCACCCGCAGGATGGGTGCGTTGCCGCGCAGGCCAGCGCTGGCGTTGGGATGGGGTCGACTTCGAGGTGCTGCACCCGCCGCGCTGGTTTCCCGCAGATCTCGGCAACGACGCGAGTTGCGTGCTGGTGGCGCGAACCGCCGCTTCGGGCATCGTGGTTCCGGGCGACATCAATGCGGTGGTGGAAGAGCGACTCCTGCACGAACACCCGAGGCTGCGCAATATCGAGGTGGTGGTCGCTGCCCACCATGGTAGTCGCGGCTCGTCAGCTTCCGCATGGGTCCGGCGGCTGTCGCCCGAGTACCTGCTGGTGTCGTCGGGCGCGGCCAACCGCTTCGGGCATCCACATCCCGAAGTGGTCGAGCGCTGGCAGGCGCAGGGCGCGCGAGTGCTGGATACCGCGGCGTGTGGTGCAATCCGCGTCACAGTGGGTCCGCGGGGCGTGAAATCCGGCGCGGGGTGCATGCGTCGCGATGAACCACGATGGTGGTCCGCGCCGAGCCCGGGTCCCGCATCCGCGAGAAGCGCAATCCAGAGCCGTGAACGGGTCGCGATTCAAGAACAACCCGGCAGGGGCGACTGATGCAGCACCGCCGCCGTTGCCGGGGCTTCGAGTCCTGCTTGCTATGATCCGAAGCTGTGGGCCGCGAGCCCTGGTGGAGTGCGTGCGTGCTCGAATTACTGGAGGCGGGTGGATGGGCGATGGCGCCCATCGTGGTGTGCTCGGTGATGCTGCTGGCAATGACCGCGGAGCGCCTGTGGGCGCTTCGGCGCAGTGCCGTCATGCCCCCGCAACTGCGTCCGCAGGTCCGCGACTGGGTCAAAGGTGGACGCATCGATCCGGCACACCTCGAGGAACTGGACCGCGGTTCACCGCTCGGCGCGTTGTTCGCGACCTACCTGCGCGCGCGGCCACGCGGACGCCAGGTGCTTCGCGAACGCGTCGAGGACCGTGGCCGCAGCGTCATGCACGATCTCGAAAGATTCCTCGGCGCCATTGGCACTATTGCGCTGGTGTCCCCCTTGCTGGGGCTGCTCGGAACGGTCATCGGCATGGTGCGCATGTTCCTCGCGATCATGACGTCCGGCGCGGGTGACACGTCCGCATTGGCCGGCGGAATTGGAGAAGCACTGATCTGCACGGCGGCAGGACTCATGGTGGCTGTGCCTGCGTACATCCTCCACCGCTGGCTGCGCGGCCGCGTGGCGAACTATGGCGTGGAGATGGAACGCGAACTCGGTCGACTCGACGAGGAACTCGATCCTCCGCCGGCGGCGGTGGCAGCGTTCGCCCATCCTCAGGACGCCGGTCCCGCACCGGCCTCGATCGCGCGGCGGGGCTGAGATGCGCATTGCTTCCCGCCGCCAGGAAGACGACTTCGAGATCAACCTGATTTCGTTGATCGACGTGATGCTGACCCTGCTGATGTTCTTCGTGCTGACCGCGACTTTCGAACAGCGTTCGATGATGCAGGTCACCCTGCCGAAGGCGTCGAACCAGGAAACAAGTTCGGTTGAACGCTCGGTCATTGTCGTCATCGACGCGCAGGGGCGCTATTCCGTCGACAACCGCGAGGTGCTCAACCGCGATGTCGACACGCTCAAGGGTGCGCTGCTCTCTGCGAGCGGCGGCGATCGTTCGCGCCGCGTGCTGCTGCGCGCCGACGCGAGCACGCCGCACCAGGCCGTCGTAGTGGCGATGGACGCGCTGGGACAGCTCGGCTTTGCGCAACTCAGCATCGCCACGACGCCGGAGCGCGATGTCCAGTAGTCCGATGCCCGGGGACGCGGTCCGGAATCAGGGGCCATGGATCGTCTACCGGCGGTTGCTGCGATATGCGCGGCCGTTCTGGCCGGTGCTCGCGCTCGCGACGGTCGGCATGGTGCTGGAAGCGGCCGCTGCCGGTGCATTCACCGCGCTCATGGAGCCGGTGATTGACGAGACTTTCGTCGATCGGAATCGTGGCACGAGCTTCTGGTTGCCGGCTGCGATCCTCGGCATCTTCCTGGTGCGCGGCGTCGCGACGTGGGTCACCGATACCGGCATGGCGCGCGTCGGGCGCGGCGTCGTACGCCAGCTGCGCGAAGAACTGATGGGCAAGTTCCTGGGGATGCCAAGCGCATTCTTCGATCGCGAGTCGCCCGCGCGGCTCGCCAGCCGCATCACGTTCCACACCGAGCAGGTGGCGCAGGCAAGTTCCGAGTCGATCAAGGTCGTGGTGGTCGACACGCTCACGATCCTGGTGCTGCTGGCGGTGATGCTGGACAAGAGCGTCAAGCTGACGCTCGCCATGCTGTTCGTCGGCCCGATCATCGCCGCGCTGATTTCAGTTGTCGGGCGTCGCTACCGGCGGATCAACAGCAACATCCAGGACTCGGTCGCGGCGATGGCGCAGGTCGGTACGCAGGCGCTCGCCGCGCAACAGGAAGTCAAGCTCTACGGCGCGCATGCGCAGGAGATCGCGCGCTTCGCCAGGATCGCCGACGCCAACCGCAAGCTCAACATCAAGGTCGAGGCGACGCGCGCCTTGAGTTCTTCACTCGTGCAGATGCTCGCCGCGCTGGCCCTCGCGGTGATCCTGCTGATTGCGGGACAGGAGGCCATCAAGGGCCATCTGGAGGCCGGTGCGTTCGTCGCCTTCATGTTCGCGATGATGGCGTTGCTGCCTTCGCTCAAGCGCATCACCAACGTGCAGAGCCTCATCCAGAAAGGCGTGGCCGCGGCGACGGAGCTTTTTGCGCTGCTCGATGAGGCGGGCGAGCGCGACACCGGCACGCGCGGCATCGAACGGAGCGAAGGGCGCATCGAGTTTCGCAACGTCGGGGCGCGCTACGCCGAGGCAGCCGAAGACGCATTGTCCGGCGTCTCCTTCCGCGCGGAGCCCGGCACCGTGACTGCAATCGTCGGCCGATCGGGGAGCGGCAAGTCGACGCTGATCCGGTTGCTGCCGCGCTTCTATGAACCCACGCAGGGCGAAGTCGTGCTCGATGGCATCGCTGTCGGGGAGTACCGCCTCGCCGACCTGCGGCGGCAGATCGCGATGGTGGGCCAGGACGTGACGCTGCTGGACGACAGCGTTGCGCAGAACATCGCCTACGGCACCCTGGGTCCGATAGACGAAGCAAGAGTTCGCGCCGCGGCGGTCGCGGCCAATGCAATGGAATTCATCGAACGATTGCCGGACGGAATCCATGCGCGCATCGGCAACGACGGCGGCATGCTGTCCGGCGGTCAACGACAGCGCCTGGCGATAGCGCGGGCGCTGTACAAGAACGCGCCGATCCTGATCCTCGACGAAGCCACGTCTGCGCTCGACAGCGAATCCGAGCGCCTCGTGCAGGACGCGCTGGAGCGCATCATGCGCGATCGCACGACGCTGGTGATCGCGCATCGACTGTCGACCATTGAACATGCCGACCAGGTGCTCGTGCTCGACCAGGGCCGCATCGTCGAGCAGGGGACGCACGCGCAGTTGCTGGCGAGAGGCGGTGCCTACGCACGGCTGCACGGCATGCAGTTCCGCGAAGCAGCCGGCGGCCCACCGGCCGCAGAGGCAACGCCGGCGCAATGAGTGCGCCGTCGCTCGCAAGCTGGCTCGACGGCGTCTGGTATCGGCAGCGGCCTGTTCCGTGGGTACTGGCGGCCCTCGAGCATGTGTATCGCGCCGGGCTCTACGGCCGGCGCATCGCTTTTCGCCGCCGCTGGGTGCGGCAGACCCGCCTGGCTCTGCCCGTGGTGGTAGTCGGCAACGTCACCGTAGGCGGCACCGGGAAGACTCCGCTGGTGATCTGGCTGGTGCGCGAGCTGCAACAGCGCGGCTGGAATCCCGGCGTTTTGCTGCGCGGCTACGGCGGGCATGCGGCACGCGCGCAGGCGGTGGGCCCAGACGCAGATGCGGACAGCGTTGGAGATGAAGCCTTGCTGGTTCGACGTGCCACCGGAGCGCCGGTGGCCATCGGCCGCAAGCGCGCGCAGGCCGGCTCCATCCTCGCCGATCGTGGCGACTGCGACGTCCTGCTCACGGATGACGGGTTGCAGCACTGGTCGCTTGCGAGAGACCTCGAGATCGCCGTGATCGACGGGGCGCGCCGGCTCGGCAATGCGCGCCTGCTTCCGGCGGGCCCTCTGCGGGAGCCGGCAGAGCGCTTGCGGCGCGTGGATTTCATCGTATGCAATGGGGTGCCGCGCGACGGTGAGATTCCGATGCGCGTGCAGGGGACCCGGGCCTGGGCACTGAACGAACAGGGCCGTTCGCAGCCGCTCACGGAGTTTCGTGGCCAGCGGGTGCACGCGGTGGCGGGACTCGGCAATCCCCAGCGCTTCTTCGACATGCTCGGCGCCGAGGGCCTCGACGTGATCGCGCACCCGCTGGGCGACCATCATCGCTTCACCGGCAGGGAACTACGCTTCGACGACGAACTGCCCGTGCTGATCACGGAGAAGGATGCCGTGAAGTGCAGCGGGTTGATCCTGCCAAATGTCTGGGTGGTTCCGGCCGAGGCGCAATTGCCACAGTCGTTCGCGGATGCGCTGCATCAGCGACTTTGTGAGATCCGGGCCGGTTCGGGGGGTGCGAATGAGCGCAATTGACGATTTCGTAATCGCGATTCCGGCGCGGCGCGCTTCGACGCGATTGCCCGACAAGCCGCTTCGGCTGCTGGCCGGCCGCCCGCTGATCGTGCACGTCGTCGAACGCGCGCAATCGGCTGGCGCGGCGGAAGTTGTGGTGGCGACGGATGACGACGACATCGCCGCGCTGGCCCGCCGTTCGGGTGCGCGCGCGGTCATGACCGACCCTGCCCACCGCTCCGGCAGCGATCGGCTGGCCGAGGCTGCGGAAATCTGTGCGTGGCCGGACGACACCATCGTCGTCAACCTGCAAGGCGACGAGCCGCTTGCGCCCGCGTCCGGTATTCGCGCCGTGGTGTCCGTGCTGGCTTCGTCCCGCGCTCCCATGGCGACGCTGGCGAGCCGCATAGACGATGCTGCAGACGTCTTTTCCGCCAGTGTGGTGAAGGTCGTGTGCGACCTCCGCGGCGAAGCGCTGCTGTTTTCGCGCGCGCCGCTACCCTGGGCTCGCGATGCATGGGCGGATGGGAGCCACCCACTACCCGTCGCCACGCCTTACCTTCGCCACATCGGTATCTACGCCTACCGCGCAGGTTTCCTGAAGACCCTCGCTGCGCTGGCTCCCACGCCGCTCGAGCAGGCGGAGTCGCTCGAACAGTTGCGCGCCCTCGAGCACGGTTTCCGGATCGCCGTCGGCATCGCGCCCGAGCCCTTCGCCGCGGGCGTGGACACGCCCGAAGACCTCGAGCGCGTGGACAGGCTGCTGCGCGAGCGCGATGGTTAAGCGCATTCTGGGCGGCGCACCGCCGGCCGGAACGCCCGCCGCCGTGAGCGACCCTTTCGATGGACGCGAGGCCGCAGCAAGGCTGCCGGGCGTGTCGGGGGTGTATCGGATGCTGGGTGCGGACCGCGGTGTCTTGTATGTCGGCAAAGCCCGCGATCTGCGCAAGCGCGTGGGCAGCTATTTCGCTCGACCACAGCTCGAGCCCCGGCTCGCGAGCATGGTGGCGCAGATCGCTTCGATCGAAGTGACGGCCACGCGCACCGAAAGCGAGGCGCTGCTGCTCGAGAACGAGCTCATCAAGTCACTGAAGCCCCGTTACAACGTAATGCTCAGGGACGCCAAGAGCTATCCCTATGCCTTCGTTTCCACTGGCGAGACCTACCCGAGGATCGGATTCCACCGGGGCGCCAAGAACCTGCCTGGCCGCTACTTCGGTCCGTTCCCCAGCGCACACGCGGTGCGCGAGAGCATCGACGCCATCCTGCGCACCTTTCGCCTGCGTTCCTGCGAGGACACGGTATTCCGCAATCGATCGCGGCCGTGCCTGCAGCATCAGATCGGCCGCTGCAGCGCGCCGTGTGTCGGTTTCATCGAACCCGATGCCTATGCGCAGGACGTGCGCCATGCGGAAATGTTCTACGACGGGCGCAGCAACGAATTGATCGACGAACTGGGCGTGGCGATGGACCGGGCGGCCGCCGGGCTCGACTTCGAGCGCGCTGCGAGCCTGCGCGACCAGATACAGCGGCTCGGCAAAGTCCAGGCGCGCCACCACGTGAATCATTCAGAGCGCAACACCGATGTGATCGGTTGCGTGGTGGAGGGCGGCCTTGCGTGCGTGCATGTCTTGTTCTTCCGCAACGGAATCAGCCTGGGCAGCCGCAGTCACTTTCCGCGGACGCCGGCCGGTTCGTCCACCGCGACAGTGCTCGAGGCCTTTGTCACCCAGTATTACCTCGAGCATCCGCCGCCTGCGCTGGTGATCCTCAACGAGGACCTGGAAGAATGCGAATTCATCGCGGCTGCGTTGACGGCGGGGGCGGGCCGCAAGGTCGAGATCCGGGCCAAGGTGCGCGGCGAACGCGCCGGTCTCCTGCGCATGGCAGTGCGCAACGCGGAGCTTGCGCTGGCGATAGAGCTGACTTCGCGGCAAACGCAGTCTTCGCGCTGGGAGGCGTTGCGCGTGCTCCTCGGTACCTCCGTCCTCAATCGGGTCGAATGCTTCGACATCTCGCACACGATGGGCGAATCGACTGTCGCTTCCTGCGTGGTGTTCGGACCGGAAGGGCCCGAGCGACAGGCCTATCGCCGCTTCAACATTGCAGGCATCGTCGGGGGCGATGATTACGCCGCGATGCAGCAGGTACTGGAGCGGCGCTACCGGCGGGTGTCTGCAGGCGAGTTCGTCGCGCCCGATGTGTTGCTGATCGACGGCGGGGCAGGGCAGGTCGCCCGCGCCGCGACAGTGATCGCCGGTCTCGATATCCAGGGCGTCCAGGTGGTCGGCGTCTCCAAGGGTCCCGATCGCCGGGCGGGTGAGGAAGACCTGGTGTTCGCCGATGGACTCACCGTCCACCCGGGCAACGGCAACCCGGGCTTGCTGATGGTCCAGACGATTCGCGACGAAGCGCACCGGTTCGCGATCACCGGACACCGGGCACGACGTGCGAAGAAGCGTGAAACCAGCTCACTGGAAGAGATTCCGGGCGTCGGGAGCAAACGCCGCGCCGCACTGCTCAAGCACTTCGGGGGCTGGACAGGTCTCGAAGCGGCGGGGGTCGAGGAAATGCTCAAAGTGCGCGGCATTCACCGCGAACTCGCAATGCGCATCTATGCTGTGCTGCACGAATGACGTGACAATGCACCGGTGCCCTTTCCAGGGGGGCCTCGCTTCTTTCGTTCCCGAGTACGGATCGCGCATGCAGTTGACGGTACCGAACGCACTGACCCTGTTTCGCATCGTCATGGTGCCGATCATGGTCATCGCGTTCTACTTGCCTTATCGATTCTCCAATCTGCTTGCGGCGGTGCTCTTCACCATTGGCGCACTGACCGACTGGCTGGACGGGTTCATCGCAAGGCGCTGGCAGCAGTACTCGGCTTTCGGCGCATTCCTCGATCCGGTCGCCGACAAGATCACGGTCTGCTTCGCGCTGTTCCTCATCGTGCAGGCCGACCCGACCTGGTACATGGCAGTGACCGGGGCTGTCATCGTCGGCCGGGAGATCACGATTTCCGCGTTGCGCGAGTGGATGGCGGAAATCGGCCAGCGCACACACGTTCGCGTGCGCGGGATGGGCAAATTCAAGACCGCGCTGCAGATGGTCGCCATCATCATCCTGCTGCTGCAGCATCGTTACGCCGGCAGGCCACTGTACGAATTCGGGCAGTATCTGCTCATGATCGCGGCCGCCATCACGCTCTGGTCCGGCTTCGTCTACCTGCGCGCCGCCTGGCCGCTGATGCGCGCGGAAGGGAGGGCAAGCTCCACTCCATCGCCCGCTTCGGTTGACAGCGAATGAGGGCGAGTTATCATGCGCGGCTCCGCGGGAATAGCTCAGTTGGTAGAGCACTACCTTGCCAAGGTAGATGTCGCGAGTTCGAGTCTCGTTTCCCGCTCCAATAGCCGCGA
>JBBSLL010000046.1:0-15297 GCA_038255255.1 Lysobacterales bacterium | reverse complement strand
TCCGCTCGACCGGCAGCACCAGCAGCGAATGGGCACCGGCGCGCTTCATTCCCTCGAGCTGCACCCAGTTGACGTCGCTCGGGCAGATGGCCTGCAGCGCCACCTCGTCGCCCTGCCCTTCGACGCTCAACACGATCGAGTTCGCGGAAACGGGCAGCAACGCGCGGACTTCGTCGATGCGCGCACGCGGCGCGCGCAGCATCAGCAGTCGCGCATCGCGAACCGTCAACACCCCGGCGATGCGGCGGACCAGGTCTTCGAGCAGTTCGGCGCGCACGCCGGCCAACGCACCTTCGGGCCCAACCAGCACGGCCTCGCTCTCCAGCACGGTGGCGAGCTCCTCGAGCTGGTTGGCCGACAGCGTGGCGCCGCTCGACACCAGGTCGCAGATGGCATCGGCGGTACCCAGGCTAGGTGCAATTTCGACGGACCCCGAGAGCTCGACGATCGTGGCCTCCACCTGCTGCTCGGCGAGCCAGCGCTCGAGCAGGCGCGGATACGTCGTAGCAATCCGCTGACCCGACAGGCTCGCCGGACCCTCGAACGCCAAGCGCTGTGGCGCGGCGATGGACAGCCGGCAGCGCCCGAAACCCAGCGGCAGCAGCTCGACGCACGGTGCGGGTGCCCCCGCGCGTCGCGCCGCGAGCGACTGTTCGACGAGCACATTCCGGCCAACGATGCCGAGGTCGCAGGCGCCCTGGGTAATCAGTCCCGGGATGTCGTCATCGCGCACCAGCAACAGGTCGATCGCAAAGGTTTCTCCGAAACAGAACAGCCGGTCCCGGCTCTGGCGGAATTCCAGGCCGGCGCGTGCCAGCAACTGTCGCGCAGGCTCGGCGAGCCGGCCGGACTTCTGCGCCGCGATGCGCAGGCGATTGCGCGCGATCACCGGGTGGCGCCAGCGCGCGAGCCGGCGATGCCCAGTCGGCGCGCAGCGAGCAGATATCCGCTACCAGGTTCCGCGAGACAGCGCGCCACCCTGCCGATGGTGGTGACGCTGACGGCTGTCGCGTCGTGGATCTCACGGTAGGGCTCGCCGCGGAGCAGGTGCGGGACGACCTGCCAGCGGTCGGCAATGGCTTCGAGTTCTGCCGGCGTGCACAGGTCGCGCAGGAACGCCTGGACCTCGCCTGCATCGCGCAGCCTCGCCAATGCGGCGCTCAGGTCCGCGAGGGCGGCGGCTTGTTCCCGTGGAGTCAACGGCGGTCGACGCTTCATGTCCAGTCCAATGTACTAATGCGCTAGTACATTAGTGAACATGATCGGACAATGCAACCAGGGGCAGCCGTGTCGCCACGCTTCCGATTCCCGGCCCGTTGGCCCTTGCCCGTCGTGGTGCCTCAGCCAGCGCCGTCGACGGCGTCACCCGATTCGGGCGCCCCTGGGCAAATACCGCCTCAGGGTGCGAGGCGCAGAGCCCCGGACTCCACGAGCCCTGTCATAGCGGCAATGTCGCCCGTCATCAGGCGATCGCGCGGCATGAAGTCGATGACCTCGCGGATGGTCCGGCTGGCGCGCGCCACCGCGTCGGCGGGACGGAACTCCGCATCGGTCGACAAAGCTTCAATCAGCGCGTCGAGATCCCGTTCGAAGGCGGCACGATCCGGGTGCCCGACTGCCGGTGCATCGACAATCTTCGAAGCGAGCGCTGCACGATTGTCCGCGCCGGCCAGCGATCGAGCGGCATTGATCATGTCGCGCCGATAGTCGAGGGCCTGCGCTGCAGCATAGAGCTCGAGCGCCAGCACCTGGCCGAGTTGTTCGGTCATGGCCAGCGCATGCCGCGCTTCGTTGGCGCCCATCGAAACGTGGTCTTCCGCGTTCGCCGACGTGGGAATCGAATACACCGACGCAGGATGGGAACGCGACGCGAGGTCGTTGACCAGCGCTGCGGCGGTGTACTGCACGATCATGAAGCCGGAGTCCGTGGCGTCCTCGTTCCCGATCAGGAACGCTGGCAGGCCGTCGTTGGTCGCCGGATCGAGCAGTTTGTTGAGGCGTCGCTCGGAAATGCTGGCGAGCACCGGTATCGCCGCCTTGAGATAGCTCATCGCGAGCGCCAGCGGCATGCCGTGGAAATGGCCGGCGCTGATGACCTGCTCCTCGATGCGGTCTGCATCGCCCCGGTCAGGAAAAACCAGCGGGTTGTCGGTGACGGAGTTCAGCTCGATGTCGACGATGCGCGCGGCCTGCGCCCAGGCGTCTCGCACGGCGCCGTGCACCTGCGGCACGCAACGCAGGCAGTAGCTGTCCTGCGGCTGGTGCTTCTTGCCGCCGCGGAACGGAAGGAACCGCGTGTAGAACTTCTCGCGGCCGTGGCGCCTCGATGGTGGAACCCATTCCCACGCGATATCGAATGTGAGTTGCGCGAGCGCCGGGTCGATCCAGCTGTCGGCGCACCACGTCACGAAGCGCGGCACCATGTGGTACGGGATGTCCACCAGGGTCGAACCCCCTGTCAGCTCCCGCAATCGACTTGCTACCTCCACCTGGCCCGGATGCGGGCGCAGCGCGTGCACCGCCTCGGCGAAGGCGGAACTCCGCCCGGCGAATGCCTCCAGCGTCATGGCCGTGGCGAGGTCCGCGGTGTCCAGAAGCATCGCGAGGCGCTCGAGCGTCAGCGCCGCACACGCCAGCATCTGCGCCGTGCCATTGTTGAGGGCGAGCCCTTCCTTGTACGAGAGCCGAATCGACTCGAGCCCCACGCGTCGCAACGCTTCCGCACCATCGATACGTTCGCCCCGGTGCCATGCCTCGCCGTGTCCGAGCAGCACCAGGGCCAGATGCGACAGCGGCGCGAGATCGCCGCTGGCACCCACCGAACCCAGCGCCGGGACGATGGGCACCACGTCTTCGTTGAGCAGAGTGGCCAACGCTTCCAGCGTCGACACGCGCACGCCCGAATGTCCACGCAACAGCGTGTTGATCCGGATCGCCAGCATCGCTCGCACCACGTCCGCTGCGAGGGGTTCTCCGACGCACACGGCGTGCGTGATGATCAGATTGTGTTGCAGTTCCTCAGTCAGCGTGAGGGCGTCCGGATCACCCATGCCGTTCCCGGGGCTCCGCGCGCGCCGTGCGCCCAGCAGCTTGTCGGCGTTGCTGCCGAAGCCAGTGGTCACGCCATAGATCGGCTCGCCGCGCTGGGCGCGATCGGCCAGGAACTCGGCGGCCCGGTGCACCCTGTCGAGCGCAGACGCGGCGAGTTCGACGGTCATCCCACCGGCGGCGATCCGCACCAGGCTTGCGCGAGTCAGGCTCTCCCCATCGAGTACGACCGTCGTGCTCATGCGACGGGCACTTCAGCCATGGTTTCGCCTTGCGCAATCTCGACGCGCAGCGCACGAACGACGTCGGCGCGGTCGACCGCGAATGAATCGCCGGTCGAGAGATCCTTGATCGTCACCACGCCGCGCGCCTGCTCGTCGCTGCCGTAGACCAGCACGAAGCGTATGCCGGCGCGATCCGCGTACTTGAACTGGCGCGCGAGCTTGACCGCGTCGAGTTGCACCTCCGTCGCGATGCCCGCGGCGCGAAGTTCGTTGGCGAGATTGAGGTACAGCGGCAAATCCGCCTCGTCGAGCAGCGTCACCAGGGCGTGCACGGAACTGCCGCGCGACACGATCAGCCCGGCGTCGCGAAGTTGCCAGAACAGCCGGCTGGCGCCAATCGAAATGCCCACGCCAGGCAGCTTCGAGCGCGTGTACTGGCTCGCCAGGTCGTCGTAGCGACCTCCCGAGCAGATGCTGCCAATCTCCGGATGCGCGTCGAGCGTGGTCTCGAACACGGTGCCGGTGTAGTAGTCGAGGCCGCGCGCAATCGAGAAGTTGATCGCGTAGCGATGTGCCGGCACTCCGAATGCCTGGACCATGTTCAGCACCTCGCGCAACTCGTCGCGGCCCCTCACCAGCGTTTCATTGCTGTCGGGCAGTGCATCCAGCTGGGCCAGCGCCTGGTCGTGGCTGGTCGAGCGCACCGCGACGAAACGCATGATGCGCTCGACGACGTCCGGTGCAAGCTGGAAGGGTTCGCCCCGAAGGGTCGTTGCCACCGCGTCGGCACCCCGCTTGTCGAGCTTGTCGATTTCGCGAAGCACCGCACCTTGCTGCGCCGGCTCTCCCACGCCGACCGACTCGAAGAAGCCCCGCAGCAACTTCCGGTTGTTGAGCTGGATGGTGAACTCGCCGATGCGCAGCTCCTCGAACACCGTGTTGATGACGGCCGGCAGCTCCGCGTCGTAACGCACGGCCAGCGAGTCCTTGCCGATCACGTCGATGTCGAACTGGTAGAACTCGCGGAAGCGCCCGCGCTGCGCGCGCTCGCCGCGATAGACGCGCTGCATCTGGTAGCGCCGGAAGGGAAAATGCAGCTGGTGTTCGTGCTCGGCCACGTATCGGGCGAGCGGGACGGTGAGGTCGAACCGCAGCGCGAGATCCGGATCCTGCCCCTGCTCGCGCGACCCGTTCGACTGCACGAAGTACACCTGGCGCTCGGTCTCGCCACCTGACTTGGTCAACAGCAGGTCGGTGAACTCGATCGCCGGCGTTTCCACGGGCAGGAATCCGAAGCGCTCGAAGGCACCCCGGATGACGTCCTGCATGCGCTGGAAGGCGATCTGGTCGAGCGGCAGCAACTCGAGAACGCCGGGCATGGTGCGGGGCTTGATCAAACTTCGACTCCGTGGCTGGGGCTATGCACCGTCCGCTTCGGTAGAGCCGAGCTTTGCTCGGCTGAAAGGGTCGGGCTGAAGCGATGCCGCAGTTTAGCGAAGCCAGCGTTGCGCGCACCGGGGGCCACCGCTAACATGCGCGGCTCGCAATCGGGGTGTAGCTCAGTCTGGTAGAGCGCTACGTTCGGGACGTAGAGGTCGCAGGTTCAAGTCCTGTCTCCCCGACCAATAGTTGCGAAGTAGCCTGCGAGAGCCTCCAGCGCCGGGCGCCTCGAAGCCCTTCCGCTCTTCGCTTCACAGCGGCAGAGCCGTGCCAGCGGCCACTCAACTCCTCAGTGAGTGCCAGGCCCCTTCCCGATCCCCCCCCGGCCCACCTGGCTCCATTGCATCAGTGCGCGCTTCGTGTCGGAAGGTTCGGCGCTCGGAAATTCGCCTAGTCGGTGCAGGAGCACCACGTCGATCAGGAACAGGACCATCGCCCTGTCGCGCTCGTCGTCGGTCTCGAGATACTGCGCCGGATCGCGGTTCGCGAGCGCCCCCACCGCGGTGCCGCCTGCCTCGTCGCACTTGAATTGGACGACATAGACGCATATGCCGGTCCAACTCCGGTGGAAGTAGAGTCGGTTCCGGCTCCAGTAAATGAACCACTTGTCCTCCATCTCGTCGGGGATCACGCCGCGACGCATAGCCTCCACTTCCGCGGGCTCGAAATGCTCTTCGAGCGGGAGGACGGCGCGCATCCTGGGCATCGCTACCGTTTTCCAGTCGGATTTGGTGGCGCTCTGCATTAGCTGGCCAGCTGCATGAGGCCGAGCCGAGCGCGGAGGTCGTCCAGCCTGAGGTCCGCCGCCGCGCCCGGGGATACGCGTGCGGCGAGGCTCTGTTCCGGCGTGCGCTGGTCGAAAGCGGCGCCGAGCGATGCGGCGTCGCGGTACGCGTCCCGGAACGGCACGCCTTCGATGGCCTTCTCGATCGCAAGGTCCGTTGCGTACATCGCAGGCTCGATCGCCTCGCGCATGCGGGCGGTCTCCCACTGGACTGCGCGAAGCAGGTTCGGCACCAGCGACAATGCCGCCAGCCCGCGCCCGAAACCGCGCAGCGTCGGGCCCTTGGTGAACTGCACATCGCGCTGGTAACCGGAAGGCAACGACAGCAGCGACTCGATCTCGCTGCGCGCGCCGGCGCAAACCGCATAGGACGCGCGCAGCAGTTCGATGAGGTCGGGATTGCGCTTGTTCGGCATGATCGAGGACCCCGTCGCGTACTGCGCCGGCAACTTGATGAAGCCGAACTCGCTGGTCGCGAACAGGCTCAGGTCCCACGCCAGCCGCCGCAGGTCGAGCAGCGCCTGCCCCAGTACCGCGAGCGCATGCAGCTCGAACTTGCCGCGCGAGAGTTGCGCGTATGCGGGGTTGATCTGCAGCCGGTCGAAGCCCAGCGCGTCCGCGACCTGCTCGCGTGCGAGCGGCAGGTTGACGCCGAAACCTGCGGCGCTGCCGAGCGGCGAGGAATCCATCCAGCGCAGCGCGTCTTCGGCGAGCGTGGCGTCATCGAGGAAGGCCTCGACCCACGCGGCCCACCAGAGTCCCGCGCTCGACACGACCGCGCGTTGCAGATGCGTGTAGCCCGGCATGGGCAGATTCTGGTCACGCTCTGCACGATCGAGCGCTGCGGCCGCGACTTCGAGGCAAATCGCGCGCAGTGCGCCGAGCCTGGCCTTGAGCCACAGGCGCATCGCGACCAGCACCTGGTCGTTGCGGCTGCGGCCGGTGTGTATCTTGCGGCCGGCCTCGCCGAGTCGTTGCGTCAGCCAGTGCTCGATCGCGGAATGCCCGTCTTCGAAACGCTCGTCGAGCACGAAGCGGCCCTCGCGCAGCGCCAGCGACAAGGCGTCGAGCTCCCGCGCGATGTGGCGCATTTCGCCCGGCGTGAGGATGCCGATCGTGGCCAGCCCATTGGCATGCGCGCGGCTCGCGGCGATGTCGAACTCGATCAGTTCCCGATCCAGCAGCACGTCGTCGGCCGCGAGGAAACGCTGGATCGCGGCATCGATCTCGGTATCGTCCTTCTGCCAGAGCGGCGTGGTCATGCGGGCAGTTCCGTGGGGATTCCGGTGAGCAGGGGCAGGCCGAACGCCCTGTTGAGGTTCTGCACGGCCTGGGTCGCCGCGCCCTTGAGCAGATTGTCGAGCGTTGCGACCACCACTGCGCGTTTGCCGTCGGCGGCAACGGCGAAGCCGCCGATTTCCGCATGGTGCCTGCCCGCGATCCGGCTCACCCACGGCTCCCGCTCCTGCACACGCACCAGCGCATGCGGTGCATAAAAGGACTCATAGAGCGAGCGCATGGACTCCGCGGTGGTCGGCGAGCGCAGGTGCAGGTTCGCCGTCACGGTCAGGCCCCGGAAATGGGGTGCGACGTGCGGCAGGAACTCGACGGCGTGCCCGAGGTGCCGAGTGACTTCGCGTTCGTGGAGGTGGTCGATCAATGCGTAGGGCAGGAGATTGTCTTTGAGAAGCTCCGGGTCGTTGCGCGGCGAAGGCGAAGTGCCGGCGCCGCTGTAGCCCGAGACACCGAAGCATTGCGAGGGCGCGACGAGCTGATCCACCATCGGCGCCAGCGCGAGTTGCATCGCGGTGGCGTAGCAGCCTGGATTACTGATGCGGCGCTGGCCACTCCCGCTGTCGCGCGCAAGCTCAGGCAAGCCGTAGAACCAGGCTTCGTCGAAACGATAGTCGGCGCTCAGGTCTACCAATACGGTTCGTGGGAACGAGGCATCGATCGCTTCTACGAACGCTGCAGCCAGGCCGTTCGGGAGGGCCAGCACCACGGCGTCGGCGCCACGTTGCGCAACGTCGAGGGGCGCGAGCGCTTCATAGCGAAGGTCGCCTTCCGTCCCAAGCAACTCGACCCGCTGGCCGGCCAGCTCGCGGGACGACACGAACGAAAGGTCGAAATGCGGATGCTCCGAGAGCAGCGCGATCAGCTCGGCGCCGACATGCCCCCGCGCACCGACCAGCCCGATCTTCATGTCCGGCTGCCCACGTCAGCCCTTGAGCGTCGCGGGACGCGTCCGGCAGTGCTCCACCGCGAAACGGATGCGCTCGAAGTCGTCGAACCCGTACCAGAACACGGTCCAGCGCGGCCCCTTGATGCAGCCGTCCGCCTCGTCCATGTAGAAATCGTTGATCGCGTTTTCGTTGCGCGAACGCCAGAACAGCTGTGGAGTCTGCGCGCGCATCACCTGCCAGGCTGCGCGACCGAGGCCCTCGCCCTGCGCGTCGTCGGCGACCGCGAACTTGTCGAGGTGCGGCACGCCGTCCTCCAGCGTCAACACCAGCGCGGCACGGTAATGCTCGCTCACGTACACGCGCCACGGCCGCGTGTCGTCGAAATAGGCTGGCACCAGTCGACGCTTGAAACTCGATTCGATGAGGCGTCCCAAGCGCTCCAGTTCGACGCCCTTCCACGACTTGACGCAACGGATCCGCTCGCCCCGTCGCACCAGCGTGCCGGATCCGCGATGCGTGAACAGTTCCTTGGCCAGTTCGTCCGGCCGGGTGATCGACACGGAACTCGAGGGCGGCAGCTGCATCAGCAGGTCGTGGATCTGCTCGATCTTGAGGCGCATTCCGGAATGCAGCCACGGCTGCTGCAGCAGGCCTTCGTACTCCGTCGAGAGGTTGATCGAGTCGATCAACTCGCCGTCGCCATCGAGTAGTCCACCGGTCCCCGTCAGGAAAATGATCTTGTAGGGCTCCAGCGTCTTGACCAGCTCATTGGCTGCCCAGTCGGCGTTTATGTTGAGGATCTGGCCACCCGTGGTTTCACCCAGGGACGTGATCACCGGAATGGATCCGGCCCGTATGGCGCCCTCGATACCCGTGGTCGTAACCGCAACCACTTTGCCCACAAGTCCGTACTTGCGACGGTTGACGAAATCGGCGGTGAAGACTCCCGCCTGGATCGATGTGGCGCGCACTCCGGCGTTCTGCAGCGCATCGACCAGCCGCAGGTTCTCGTGCTGCGCGACGCGGCGCACAATCGCGAGCGTCGCCGCATCGGTCACCCGCAGGCCATCGCGGATCTCCCTGGCGATGCCCGCAGCGTTCACTTCCTCATCGACCTGGGGCCCCGAGCCGTGCAGCACGATGGGAATGAGGCCGACCTGTTGCAGGAACGCCAGCGAGGACACCAGCGCGTCGAGCTCGTCGCGCAGGATGGCGCCGCCCACCTTGACCACGGCGAAGCGCGCAGCATCCTGCTGCGCGAAGCGCTTGAGGTATTGCTGGATCTCCTTGGCGCTGGCCATGTTGGACAGCAGCCGCACGATGGTCGGACGCAGCTCGCGGCTCACGTTGCATCCCCGAACAATCGCGCGTAATGGTGGGTGGCGGTCGCGAGCTGGTCGAGCGCGACCCACTCGTCCGCCGCGTGCGCCTGCGCGATGTCGCCCGGTCCGAACACGAATGCAGTCAGGCCAGCGGCCGAGAACAGCGCGGCCTCGGTCCAGAAATCCACGGCATTGCCGATGGGCAGGCCCAGCGCATCGGCGAGATCGCGAGCCTTGAGCCTTGCCTCCTCCGCGTCGCTTCCGCTGCCCGCGGGCAGTGCCGGGCCCCGGAACGTTTCGCGGTAGCGCATCGCCGCGGCATCCGGCGCAAACGAACGCCAGCGATCATGCGCGGCATCGATGGACTGCGAGGGCAATGGACGGAATCCGAAGCGTACCAGTGCATGCGGCGCGATCATGTTCGCCTTGATGCCACCCTCGATGCGACCGATGTTGAAGCGCAATCCAGTGAGGCCACCGAAGCGAGCGTGCGTCTGCGCTTCAACCTCTTCGAGCGCGCGGGACGCCCACCGGACCGCCTGGTGCAATGCGCTCGACTCGAGCCGCTGCGCGTTGGAGGCATGCCCGGCGGTGCCGTGGAACTCCATCTCGACTGAACTGATCCCGCGATGAGCGAGCACTGCCGTGCAGCCCGTCGGCTCGGCGATGACCACTTCCGTGTATCGATGACCGGACGCGAGGAAGGCCGGGACGCAGCGTGCGTCGTTCGCCTCCTCGTCCGTCGTGAAGAGCAGCGCAGCATCGCCCCGCGTGGCCTGCGCAGCGGCCAGCAGGCATGCCGCGGCACCCTTGATGTCGCACGCGCCGAGTCCGATCGCGCGATCCGGCGCGATGCGCAGGCGCAGCGGGTCAGCGCTCCAGGCGGGCGAGGACGGCACCGTATCGAGGTGCACGTTGAAAACGCGAGGCGGCGCTCCACGTTCGGCGAGCATCGATACCGCGCCCGCGCCGTGGTCGACGACACGGCATTCGAAGCCCGGAAGCTGCGCGCGCAGGTAATCGAAGATGCCACCCGTTCCGATCGCACGGGGCGGGTTGCGCGTGTCGAAGGCCACCAGCGCCTCGAGGTGCTGCAGGGCCGTGGCGAGTGATTCACTCATGCGGGAATCGGATACCAGGCGAATTCGGCAACTGCTCGTTCGGGAAAATCACGATGCGGGTTTCCGGTTGACTTCGGCCCACAGCGTGCTCGACATGCCGTAGAGCTTGATAAAGCCCTCGGCTTCGGCAACGCCCCAGTCGGCGGACTGCGCGTACGTCGCCCCCTTCGCTGTGAGGATGTGCGGCGACTCGATGGCCACGGCATCGACGCGCGCACCCGCGGTCTCGAGCGTCACCGTGCCATTGACGCAGGCCTGGCTCGACGCGAGGAACGCTTCGAGATCGCGCTTGAGGGGATCGTGATAGAAACCCTCGTACACCAGTTCCACCCATTGCCGTGCAATGGCGGGCTTGAACCGGTTCTGCTGCTTGGTCAGCACCGCTTCTTCGAGCGCCCGATGCGCCGCGAGCAGCGCGGTGATGCCGGGTGCCTCGTACACGATGCGGCCCTTGAGTCCGATCGTGGTGTCGCCGGTGTACATGCCCCGGCCCACGCCGTAACGGGCGAACTCCGCGTTGAGCTTCGCCAGCAGCGCGTGCCCGGGCATGGCGACGCCGTCGAGCGCAACGGCTTCGCCGCGCTCAAAGGTGATCGCGGTACGCAACGTTTCCGCCGGCCACTGCTCGCGCGTTGCGCACCAGCCGCGCGCTTCGCCGCCCGGCGCGAGCCAGCGATCGATCTCTCCGCCCGACATCGTCAGTCCCAGCAGGTTCTCGTTGATGGTGTAGGCCTGCTGCCTGGCGCGTACCGCGAACCCGCGCGCTTCCAGGTAGCGCTGTTCGTAGGCGCGCACTTCCGTGTGTTCGCGCTGGATTTCGCGAATGGGCGCGAGGATATCGAAGTTTCCGAGCGCCTTGACCGCAAGGTCGAAGCGCACCTGGTCATTGCCCATGCCCGTGCAGCCGTGCGCGATATGTCGCGTACCGAGCGCCGCACAGCGTTCGAGAGCCGCCTCGACGATCAGGTAGCGGTCGGATACCAGCAGCGGGTACTGGCCCTGGTAGCCCTCACCTGCCCACACCAGCGGCTTGACGAACCCCGACCAGAGCGCGGGACCGCCATCGACGGTGACGTGAGATGCGACGCCCAGTTCCTGCGCGCGCTGTTCGATAAAGGCTCGCTCCTCAGCGTCCACGCCACCGGTGTCGGCGAACACCGTGTGCACCGAGTATCCCTGTTCCTTGAGATAGGGGACGCAGAAACTGGTGTCCAGCCCACCCGAGAATGCGAGCACGACGTCACGGGGATCCTGCGCATTCATGCCCTTTCTCCGGGTCCTGATTCATGGATTCCATGATGGGTTTCCAGCAATGTGGCCATCACCGCCTTTTGCACGTGGAGGCGGTTCTCGGCTTCGTCGATGGCGATGCACGCCGGAGAATCCATCACCGCATCGGTCGCCTTCACGTTGCGCCGCAGCGGCAGGCAATGGCTGAAGACGGCGTCGTCGGTGAGCGCCATCTTGCGCTCGTCGACGATGAAATGACGATACGTGTCGCGAGGCGGTTGCTCGTCGTCCCAACGCCCGAAGTAGGGCAACGCGCCCCAGCTCTTCGCATAGACGGCGTGCGCGCCGCGGTAGGCCGCATCGATGTCGTGGGTGATCTCGAACGACCCGCCGTTCTCCGCGGCGTTGGCCCGGGCGATCTGCAGGTAACGCTCATCGAGCGCGTAATCCGGCGTCGGGCACAGCAACGTCACTTCCATGCCGAGCCGCGTCGCGATCTGGAGCGCCGAGTTGGCCACGGCGGTATTGAGTGGCTTGGGATGGTAGGTCCAGGTCAGCACATACTTGCGGCCGCGCATGTCGGGTCCAAACCGGTCGCGTAACGCGAGGGCGTGCGCCAGTTCCTGGCAGGGGTGCACGATCGTCTCGAGGTTGATCACGGGTACCGTTGCGTGCCGTGCAAACGCCTTGATCACGCGATCTTCGCGATCGACTGACCAGTCGACGAATTTGGGAAACGCGCGCACGCCGATGAGGTCCACGTAACGCGACAGAACGCGCGCCACTTCCGCGACGTGTTCCTCCGGCTCCCCGAGCATCGTCGCGCCGGGCTCGAATTCGATGCCCCACGCGTCCTTGCCGGGGGCCAGCACCACCGCGTGTCCACCCATCTGCCAGGCACCCAGTTCGAATGAAGTGCGGGTGCGCATCGAGGGATTGAAAAAGACCAGCGCGATGCTGCGTCCCGCCATCGCACTGGAACGCGGAGCTTCCCGGAGACGCGCGGCAAGGTCGAGCAGCGCGTCCAGCTCGCCACGGGAAAAATCCTGGGTGTCCAGAAAATGTCGGATCACGGCAGTCGCTTCAAGAACGTATCCCCAGAAAGCAAAAAGCCCGGCATCGGCCGGGCGTGCGAAACAAAGTCAGTCCGCGCCCGGTCAGGAGAGTCGGGGGCAGCGCGCTCGCGACGTCATGCCGGACGCCAGGCCCGAACCGGAAGCGTACCTCGAACACTGCTGGGACATGGCCGCATTGGAACACGCAGCGCGCGCCCGGATCAACCGGGCCCGCGGCCTCCAATCGGCATCACTGAGCAGGAGTCACGCCCACGCGCACTCGCAGGCGCGGGCCGGGATCGTAATCGAGGCGCGAGCGGAACACGTCGCCACGGAACCGGTATTCGACGTCGTACGCAACCAGCTCGCGACGGTTCGCGACATCCGCAACCACCCGACAACGCGTTCGCACGTCCTCGAACTCGCGCGGTGGCCCGCCATTGTTGCGATCGATGTTGCGACCCACTGCCCCACCGATCACTGCCCCGGCTACTGTGGCGGCCCGGCGGCCATCTCCACTTCCGACGGTATTGCCCAGCGCGCCGCCCACGATGGCACCGAGTACGGTCCCTCCCGTGCCGTCTCCGCCGCCGCGCTCCGCTCGCGTGACCTGCTCGTCGTAGCATTCCTCGCGCGGGCGTTCCTCGCGCACCTGCCGGTAGACGGGATCCACCCGGAGCACATCGGCGAAGCCGTAGCTCACGTTTTCCACTGGCCTTGTTGTGTTCTCCGAAAGCCGCTGGGCTTCCGCACCAGCTGCCCCGAGTGCCAAGGGCACGAGCAAGGCCAGGCGCGTCAGTAATTTCATGGTTCGTCCACTGGTCCTGGCCGCGAGCGGCCTCTGTGAAGTATCAAAGCACCGCGCGCCTGAATCGAGCCTGTGCAAATTTCACCTTTCTTGAACATATCGTGGCCTCGCTACAATCCGGGCTCCCAGGAGGCCCGATGTCCCTTCGACTTTTCAACAGCCTGTCCCGCCGCCTCGAGACCTTCGAGCCCGCCGACCCGTCCTGCCCGACGCTCTACGTCTGCGGGCCGACGGTGTACAACTTCGTGCACATCGGCAATGCCAGGCCTTACGTGATCTTCGGGCTGCTGGCCGAGCTGCTGCGGTCGAGATTCGGGGCCGTGCGCCACGCGCGCAACATCACCGACATCGACGACAAGATCAACCATGCGGCGCGTGACCTGGGCGTCCCGATCGCATCGATAACTGACCGGTACGCCGCGGCGTTTCGCGAGGACATGGCACGGCTGGGCGTGCCACCGCCGGACATCGAGCCCTACGCCACCTCGCACATCCCGCACATCATCGCAATGTGCGAGCGGCTGATCGCCAGCGGCCACGCCTATGCCGCGGAGGGTCATGTCCTTTTCTCGGTGGCCTCGTTCTCCGGCTACGGCAAGCTGTCGCGGCGCGACACCGATGATCTCCTGGCTGGCGCGCGCGTCGATGTGGCGCCGTACAAGCGCGATCCGGGCGATTTCGTATTGTGGAAGCCCTCCACCGACGACCTTCCCGGATGGGAGTCGCCGTGGGGTCGCGGACGACCCGGTTGGCACATCGAATGTTCGGCGATGGCCGCGTCCCACCTCGGTGAGACGCTGGATATCCACGCCGGCGGCATCGACCTGCAGTTTCCGCATCACGAGAACGAGATCGCCCAGAGCGAGTGCGCGCACGGCGGCAAGCCGCTCGCGAAGTACTGGCTCCACAACGGCATGCTGACCTTCGGCGGGGCGAAGATGTCGAAGTCGGTCGGCAATATCGAGAAGGTGCGCGAGCTTGTTGAAAAGTATCCACCGGAGGCATTGCGCCTCGCATTGCTTTCCGCGCACTACCGCCAGCCTCTGGAATGGTCGGACGGCCTGGTCGAACAATCGGTGCGGACACTGGACCGGCTTTACGGAACCCTGCGCGATCTCGGCCCCCGGCCGGACTCGCAGCCCACGATCCCCGCTGCAGTCGCTGCCGCATTGGACGACGACCTGAATACCCCCGCGGCGCTGGCGGAACTGGCCAGCATCGGCGCGGATGCGCGGCGCGCAGCTACGCCCGAAGCGCGCGCGGCGGGGGCATCGGCCCTGCGTGGAGCGGGATTCGCCATGGGGCTACTGCAACAGTCGCCCACCGCGTGGTTCGAGCGCGGTACTTCCGGTGGTGACGATGCAAGGATCCAGTCGCGGATCGATGCGCGCGACGCTGCAAAAAGGGCGCGCGACTTTGCGCTCTCCGACTCGATCCGGGCAGAGTTGCTGACCGAGGGCGTGGTGCTGGAAGACACGCCGCAGGGCGTACGCGGGAAGCGTGCGACGTGAACATCCTCGCCCAACCGACGGAGGCGAGCGCAGCGGAAGCGCAGCACGCCATCGTCGACGAGTTCGGCATGTTGAGCGACTGGTCGGAACGGTATCAATATCTCATCGATCTCGGCCGACGGCTGCCGCCGTTGCCCGAAGCGCTCCGTTCCGACGCCTACAAGG
The DNA here is from genome assembly GCA_038255255.1 of Lysobacterales bacterium. GTDB lineage: Bacteria > Pseudomonadota > Gammaproteobacteria > Xanthomonadales > Ahniellaceae > JBBQNY01. Next base: position 406 of record JBBSLL010000046.1, on the reverse strand, counting down.
TCGATGGCTGCCAGTCGCAGGTCTGGATCGTGCCGCACGGAGAAGCGGCGCATCTCGAGTTCAGCGCGATCAGCGACTCGAGCATCGTATCGGGACTGATTGCCCTGCTGCTGCGTGTGTACTCGGGCCGGACGGCAGCGGAAATCCTGGCGACGGAACCGACTTTCGTCGCCGAGTTGGGACTCTCCCGACATCTCTCACCGACGCGGAGAAATGGCCTCCACGCCATGCTCGCGCGAATCAAGCATCACGCCACCCACGCCGCCCGCGACGCCTGAGCCATAGGGCGCATCCCGGATGCGCCCTTATCAAGCACGGAAAGACTCGATCGGACTCAGTCTCCCATCTGGCGCTGACGGTGTTCCCAGCGCTCCTGCGCATCAAGCGTGCGCTCGGCGGTGGGACG
>JBBSLL010000045.1:0-16886 GCA_038255255.1 Lysobacterales bacterium | reverse complement strand
GGCGCTGCTCGCCATGCTGGTCATGATGCCCCTGCTGACGATCTTCGCCGATGCGGTCGGGTTGCTCGGGGCGGCCCTGTATTGTTCGCCCATCCTCGACGTCAGCATTTCGAATTTCATGATGATGGCGTTGAAGACGCTCACGTTCTGGGACATCGGGCAGGGCCTCGCGAAGAGCGTCATGTTCGCGTTCCTGATCACATTGGTCGGAGTCTCCACGGGCTTCGGAGTCAGCGGGGGCGCCGAGGGCGTGGGCCGCGCCACCACGAGGGCCGTCGTACTGTCGATCTCGAGCATCGTGGTCGCCGACATGATCTTCAGCTTCTTCGCCAACCGATGAACGCCCATTCCCCTCTGTCGATCTCCAGACAATGTCGGATTACCGACATGATTTTCAGTTTTTTCGCCAACCGATGAACGCCGTGCGCGCCGAGGCCGCGAAGGACGACAAGGCAGCGTTGCCGATCATTTCGGTGACCGGCCTCTGTGCATGGTTCGGGCGTCGCCAGGTGCTGCACGACGTCGATTTCCGCGTCGATGCGGGCGAGATCCGCGTGATCATGGGTGGATCCGGCTCCGGCAAAAGCACGTTGCTTCGGCACCTGCTCGGCCTGCTGCGGCCGCGCAAAGGCGAGGTCAGTATCCTGGGCGTTGACGTGGCGCACGCCGAGTCGCGCACGCTGATCGACCTGCGCCGGCAGATGGGTGTTTCGTTCCAGGGCGGCGCCCTGTTTACGTCGATGTCGGTCGGCGACAACGTCGCGCTGCCACTGCGCGAACACACCGATCTCGACGAGAGCACCATCCGCATCATGAGCCGCCTCAAGCTCGAAGTCGTCAACCTCGGTGGCTTCGCCGAACTCATGCCGAGCGAGCTTTCGGGCGGCATGGTCAAGCGCGCCGCGTTGGCGCGCGCGATCGTGATGGATCCCAAGCTGCTGTTCTTCGACGAGCCTTCCGCGGGGCTCGATCCGGTGGTCTCCGCGGAACTCGACGAGTTGATCCTGAAACTGCGCGAGGCCATGCGCATGACCATCGTGGTGGTGACGCACGAACTCGAGTCGGCTTTCAAGATCGCGGACAGCATCACGGTCCTCGACCAGGGCCGCATCCTGCTGACCGGCTCGTCGGAAGAGGTCCGGGCGAGCGACAATGAGCGCATCCAGGACCTGCTCAACCGGCGGCCGCGCGAAGTGGAAGTGGACGCCGACGCCTATCTCAAACGCCTCACCGGGGAAGCCGACTGACATGGTCGAATCCTCCCGCCCTTGGAGCTGCGCCCGCCCATGAAACGCGACACCATCAACTACACATTGGTCGGCGTCTTCGTCCTCGCAGCGCTGGCACTGCTGCTGATCGCGCTCGTGGTCATCACCGGGCGCAGCGGCCGCACGCATGCCTATTTCGTCGACTACAAGAACGTGACGGGTCTCGGCGTCGGTGCGCCGGTGTTCTACGAGGGTTACCGCATCGGGCAGGTCGAGGACATCGTGCCGCAGCGCAAGGACAACAAGACCCGCTACAACGTCGAGATCGCGGTGCGCCGCGACTGGCCGCTGCCGGACGATTCGCTCGCGCAGCTGGCATCCGCCGGCCTGCTGGCCGACGTCGCGATCGCGATCCGGGAGGGGGCGAGTACGAAAATGCTCACACCGGGCGGCAGGCTCAAGGGTCGCGAAGCTGCTGACGTGTTCAACGCGCTCAACGAGCTGGCCGGGGAAGTCACGCACCTGACGCGCACGCAGGTCACGCCGCTGGTGCGCCTGCTCACGAAGCGCATCGATTCGATTTCGGGCACGGTCGACGAAAGCGCGCCCGAGATCATCAAGCAGTTCCGCGATCTGCTGATACGCCTCAACCGCGTCGCCGAAGGCGTCGACCAGGTTGTCGGTCCGCAGAATCGCAAGGCCATCGACGCAACGCTTTCGAATCTCGCCGAGGTCACCGGCGAACTCAAAGGTACGCAGGCCAAGCTCGACAGTGCGATGACGGAAATCGAGGGCATGGCCGTCGAGAATCGCCCGGCGGTTCGACAGGCGGTGCAGGACATGGCGCAGATCACCTCGGCGCTGTCGCGACGCATCGATGCCATCTCGCACAATCTCGAAGCATCGAGCCGCAACATCCAGGAACTCTCGCGCGAGCTGCGCAAGAATCCCAACCGCCTGCTGCGCACGCCGCCGGCCGACGACGTGGTGGTAGAGGAGGAGTGACATGAAGCGAACCCGTCCACTCGCGCGAGCCATCGCGGTGCTTGCCCTGTCGGTCGCCGTCCTGGGTGCCGCGGGTTGCGGCACCGTGCCGGAAGTGCCCGAGGTGCGCTACTACCGGTTGCCGCCTGCCGCCGAGTTGCCGAGCGCCGAATCCGAGGCATTCCAGCAGGCGCTGGTGGTCGAACCGCTTACCGCCGATGGGGTCTACAACGAACAGGCGATCCTGTACTCGCTGAAGCCCGACGGCAACCTCAAGCCGTACCACTACCAGCTCTGGAGCGATCCTCCGGGCCGCCTGCTGCAGCGACGCCTGATCGCCCATCTGCGCAATTCCCGCATGGCGCCGCTGGTGACCGATCGGCTGCCCGCCGCGCAGCCCTCCTTGCGCATCACGGGCCTGATCGAGCGCTTCGAGCGTGTGAAGATCAGCGGCAAGGACGCCGAGGAACGCTGGCAGGTTTACGTCGCGCTGCAGTTCCGCATCGACCGCAATGACGATCGACCCCTGCTCGAGAAGCATTATCGGGCGGAGGTGCCCACCCAAAGTGCCAGCATCCAGGCCACGGTGCGTGCATTCGCGAAGGCGATCGACGAGTGCTTCGCGCAGTTTCGCGCGGACCTGGTGGCGCTCGGCAAGTCATGAGTGCGATCCAGGCGCCGCTCGCCGAGTCCGAACGGCTGCGTCTGCTCGCGATCATGGGCGTCGATGTGTACGTGCCGCGCGACATGCCGCTCGCGCGCGTGGCCCATCCCGTCGTATCGCCGCCCCATCCCGCACAGTCGGCGGGCGAAGGGCGGTCACAGGCGAAGTCCCGCACGCCCCGCGTACTGGTCGGGGGTGTGCGACGGGACGAGTATCCGCAACTGCTCGCGGCAGTGCTGCGCGCAGCACGACTGCGCAGCGGTGACTGGACTTTCGCCGTCGGAGCCGCCGGCCGATTGCCGGAGTGGCGCTTCGGAGTCGCCGTGGTGGGAGACGCCATCGAACCCTCCATGACTTTTCCGCGCCTCGCGGAATTGCGGGAGTCCGTGCCCGCGCGCCGCGACACATGGCATCAACTACGGGCGTGGCTGCGGCAGCGGTGAGCGCGCTCGTCATCGATCCCGAAGCGCAAGCCGGGCGAGGGCGCTTGCGCCTGCGCAGCATGCAGGTCGAGGATGTACCAAGAATCGCCGACATCGACGCGCGCGCGTACGAGTTTCCCTGGACGCCGGGCATCTTTACCGATTGCCTGCGCGCCGGTTACACGTCCATGGTGCTCGAGGATGATGATGGCATCGTCGGCTATGCGATCTTCACCGCCTCGGCGCACGAAGCCCACCTGCTCAACGTGTGCGTCGTCCCCGAGCGCCAGGGCGAGGGCTTGGGGCGTCGCCTCGTGAAACGGGTGCTCGATCTGGCACGCTGGCAGCGTTGCGAGCGCGTATTCCTCGAAGTCCGCCCCACCAACACCCACGCCATCGCGCTGTACCACACTCTGGGGTTCAACGAGATTGCCGCGCGCCCGAAGTATTACCCGGCGCGCGACGGTGCCCGCGAGGATGCCACCGTGATGGCGCTCGAGCTCCTCGCGCCGGAGTAGGTCAGGTCGCGCCAGCGACCTGACTTACGCGGCAGATTGGTCTGCAAGTCGCTCGAGTTGCGCGGAGAGCGCGGCGTGCTGCGCCTTCCAGTCCACGAGCCTTGTACGCTCGGTCTCGACCACTGCTGCCGGCGCATTAGCCACGAAGGTTTCGCTGGCGAGCTTGGATTCGCATTTCGCGACTTCCGCCGTGATTCGCGTGAGTTCCCTTGCGAGGCGTGCCCGCTCGGCGTCGAGATCGATCAGGCCCGCGAGGGGTATGAGCAGTCTGAGACTGCCGACGACCCCCGCGGCTGCGGGCGGCGACGTCGCGCCCTCGGCCAGCCATTCGATCGACTCGACCCTTGCGAGGAAACGCAGCGACGGCGCGAACCGCACCGTGCGCTCGCGGTCGCCTGCACTGCCATCTGCGAGCAGGAGCGACACCGAGCGCGCGGGCGACACATTCATTTCGCTGCGGATTCGCCGCAACTGCATGACGATGCCCTTGAGCCACTCGATATCGGCGGCCGCCGTGCCGTGCTCGGCTGCGAACTCGGCAGAGGTCGGATAGGCGCGGAGGCTGATGCTGTCGCCCGCATCGCGATCCGCGCGCAGGCCGAGGCGTGGCGCGACGGCGAACCAGATTTCCTCGGTCACGAACGGCAACAGCGGATGCAGCAGGCGCAGCGTCGCCTCCAGCACCGTGAGCAGGGTGTGGCGCGTGCTGTCAGCAGCGTCGACCGATGCCGCGGATGGGGCAGCCGACTCATCCGACGCGTCATTGACCGCGCTGGACATCAATGCAGGTTTGGCGAGCTCGAGGAACCAGTCGCAGAATTCGTTCCACGTGAACTCGTAGAGCGCCTGCGCTGCCAGATCGAAGCGGTAGGCGGCGAATTGCGTTTCAACCTCGGCGCAGGTTTGCGCCAGTCGCGCGAGGATCCACTTCTCCGCATCGGTCTGGGCCGAAACAGTCCCGGCCTGAACCCTTCTCCCTGCGGGAGAGGGGAGAAGTGCTTCGGTGTGCATCAGCACGAAGCGCGCAGCGTTCCAGAGCTTGTTGCAGAAATTCTTGTAGCCCTCGCAGCGTGCGAGGTCGAACTTGATGTCCCGGCCATGGCTCGCGAGGCTGGCGAAGGTGAAACGCAGCGCGTCCGCGCCGAACGCCGGGATGCCCCCCGGAAATTCCTTGCGCGTCGCCTTTTCGATCTTCGCCGCCATCGCGGGCTGCATCAGGCCGGAGGTGCGCTTGGTCACCAGCGACTCGAGATCGATGCCATCGATGAGATCGAGTGGGTCGAGGATGTTGCCCTTGGACTTCGACATCTTCTGGCCATCGCGGTCGCGCACGAGTCCCGTGATGTAGACCTGCTTGAATGGAATGCGCCCGGTGAGGTGATCGCCCAGCATGATCATGCGTGCGACCCAGAAGAAGATGATGTCGAAGCCCGTGACGAGCACGCTCGATGGCAGGAAGCGGTCGTAGCCGCGCGCGGCCATTGCGTCTGGCTCGGGCCAACCCATCGTGGAAAACGGCCACAGCCCCGACGAGAACCACGTCTCGAGCACGTCATTGTCCTGGCGTAGGGCGGGTCTAGACCCGCCATTCCCCGCTTGCGCTTGCGCCTGCGCCAAAGCTTCGCTCTCCGTGCGCGCGACGTAAATATTGCCGCTGTCGTCGTACCACGCCGGAATGCGATGCCCCCACCACAGCTGGCGGGAGATGCACCAGTCCTGGATATTGCCGAGCCAGTGCCGGTACGTACTGACCCAGTTGGCGGGAACGAATTCGATCCGGCCAGACTCGACGAGTTCGAGCCCGCGCGCCGCCATGGCTTCCATGCGCACGAACCACTGGTCGGTGAGGTAGGGCTCGAGTACCTGTCCCGTACGGTCCCCGCGCGGCACCTGCAGCTTGTGTTTCCTGGTCTCGACGAGCAGTCCGGCGGACTCGAGGTCGGCGAGCACTTGCTTGCGCGCCGTGTAACGGTCGAGGCCGCGATACGCCGCGGGCGCGTCGTCGGAAATCGCAGCGTCGGGCGTCAGGATGTTGAGCGTTGGCAGGCCGTGGCGCTGTCCGATAGCGAAGTCGTTGAAATCGTGCGCCGGCGTGATCTTGACGCAGCCTGTGCCGAACTCGCGTTCCACGTAAGCGTCCGCGATGATCGGGATCTCGCGGTCGCTCAACGGCAGGCGCACGGTTTTTCCCACCAGGTGCGCGTAGCGTTCGTCCTCGGGATGCACCGCAACCGCGACGTCGCCGAGCATTGTTTCCGGGCGCGTGGTGGCGACCACCAGTCCCGTCTCGCCGTCGGCTCCGCGCAGGGCCGCGTCGGCGAACGGATAACGGATCGACCACAGGAATCCGTCTTCCTCCTCGCTCACCACTTCGAGATCCGAGATCGCGGTCTTGAGGACCGGATCCCAGTTGACCAGGCGCTTGCCGCGATAGATCAGCCCTTGCTCGTGCATGCGCACGAAGGCCTCCACGACCGCCTCGGAAGGGCCGGCATCCATGGTGAAGACCTTGCGCGACCAGTCGCCGGACGTGCCGAGGCGCCGCATCTGCCGCTCGATGGTGTCGCCGGATTCGCGTTTCCATTCCCACACGCGCTCGATGAAGGCTTCGCGCCCGAGTCCGTCGCGCGTCAGGCCTGCGGCGGCAAGGTTGCGTCCTACGACCATCTCGGTGGCGATGCCCGCGTGATCGGTTCCCATCTGCCACAGCGTGTCGAAGCCGCGCATGCGGTGGTACCGGATCAGCGCGTCCTGCAGCGTGTGCTGGAAGGCGTGGCCCATGTGCAGCGTGCCGGTGACGTTCGGCGGAGGCAGCAGGATCGAATAGGGTTCGCCCTCGCCGCTCGCGGCGAACAGCGAGTGCTGTTCCCAGTGCGCATACCAGCCGGATTCGAAACTCGAGGGTTCGTAGCCCTTTTCCATGCAATGTCGGCCAGCGGCAACCGCCAGCATCCTGATCGAAATGAAGTCCCGGATTGTATTGCAGCCTCATGCTCTTCCTTCTCCCCGCTTGCGGGGAGAAGGAAAACTTACATGTCGTGCTTGGTGAGCTCGAAGCCGCGCTGCTGGTAGGCGCGCCAGCGTGCGCGGAGCGGCTCCCGCGACGATTCGTCGGCAGGCACGACTTCGAGCACGCGCGCGAAGTCGCCCGTGGCGGCCGCGTCGCGCAAATTGATGACCAGCGGCCGCGATGGGGTCTCTACGCCCGGCGGCACCACCAGGATCGGTGTCACTTCATCGTCTTCGGGATCGGCGATGCCGGCGATCTGGTGCGGCAGATAGGCGTCGGGATCGAAGGACCAGAGCAGGTCGTCGAGCTCCTCCGCCTGCGCGGCATCGCGTGCGAGGACGAGGGTTGGTTGCTCGCTTTCGAACGCCCGGCGCGCCAGTTCGCAGACCAGCCTGAGCGGCTCCAGGCGGAACCGCGGCTTTGCGATCAGATAGAAATCCGCGCGGGCCAACTCGGACTCAGCCGGCCTGCCGGATCAGCCACTCGGTCAGCAGGCCCACGGGCCGACCCGTGGCGGAGCCCTTGCGTCCCTCGGTGCTGGCGCTCCCGGCAATGTCCAGGTGCGCCCAGCGCTGCTTTTCGACGAACCGCGAAAGGAAGCAGCCCGCGGTGATCGCGCCGCCCCAGCGCGAACCGATATTGGCGAAATCCGCGCTGCCGCTCTCGAGCTGGCTCTGGTAGTCGTCCCACAGCGGGAGCCGCCACGCGCGATCCCAGGAATCCTGCCCGGCATCCAGCAATTCGTCGGCGAGGCTGTCGTCGTGGGTCATGAGGCCGGAGGCGTGCGTGCCGAGCGCGACCATGCAGGCGCCGGTCAGCGTTGCCACGTCGATCACTGTCGACGGCTTGTAACGCTGCACGACGTAGGTAAGCGCATCGCACAGGATCAGCCGGCCTTCTGCATCCGTGTTCAGTACCTCGACGGTCTTTCCCGACAGCGTGCGCAGCACGTCGCTGGGGCGGTAGCCCGCGCCATCGGGCATGTTCTCTGCAGCCGGAACCACGCAGACCAGATTGATCGGCAGTTCCAGCGCGACGCACGCGGCAAAGGTGCCCAGCACGCCTGCGCCGCCGCACATGTCGTACTTCATTTCCTCCATGCCCGCAGTCGGCTTGATGTTGGCGCCGCCGGTGTCGAAGGTGATGCCCTTGCCTACGAGCGCGATGGGTGGGGCGTCCGGGTCTGCGGCTCCGCGCCAGCGCAACAGGATCAACTGCGGCGGATGGACGCTGCCGCCGCCCACCGCGAGCAGCGAATGCATGCCGAGCTCGCGCATGCCCGCCGCATCGACCGATTCGAACTCCACACCGGCACGGTCGGTCGACAAGGCCCGGGCCTGCTCGACGAGGTACGAGGGGGTGCAGACGTTGGGCGGCAGGTTGCCGAGTTCGCGCGCGAGCCGCACACCGCGGGCGATGGCCTGCGCGCGTGAGAGTTCGATGGCATCAACCGACGCGCGGAATGCCGCGGCCTCAAGCAGGGTGTCGTGTTCCGGCGGCTTGCGCATCGCATCGAAGCGGTAGTGCTCGAAGTCGAATGCGAGCGCGGCTTGGCGCAACCGCCAGGCGGCATCGGTGCCCTCGACATCGACTTCAGCGAGATAACACGCCACGGTGCGGGACGGGCCACCTCGCAGTGCGCGAGCCGCTTCGCGACACGCGCGCACGAACTTGCCACGGTCGAACTTGCGAGCATCCCCGAGACCCACCGCGAGCAGGCGCGGAGCGGCGACACCGGCCAGCCCGGGGAGCCAGGCGTGGCGCCCGCTGCGCCCGCTGATATCGCCCGAGCCGAGCAGCTTGCGCAGGGTGCCCCCTGAGGCCGCGTCGATCTCGGCTGCGGCCGTGCTCAGCGTGCCATCGTCAAAGACGCCCACGACGACGGCGTCGGCGGATTCCCGTGCGGGATGTTCAGTGGTGAGTCGAAAGCGGATGGGTTCGATGGACATGGTTTGACTTCGCGTTGACGCCCGCCGCGTCGGCAGGACAGGGGTCTCAGGGGGATTCGGGCTAAACTGCGACGCCGCGGCGCACCACTCGCCATGGTGGACGAGGCGCGAACCGCGCGACGGCCGCGAAGTCTAACAGCCGGTGCCAGTGCTTCTGTTTCTGCGCTGGGACACAACCGGAACGCAAGCCGTGCGGCGGGGCGCGTGGTGTTTCGACAGATGTGAGCCGTTGGCGGTCATGTACCGCAAGCGGCGGCGCCCGGAATGTCCTCGCTGGACTCGTCCGGGCTTTCGATCAGGCAACAGGAAGCCACACCGAATGCTGTTGCGTCTGCTGGACCGCTACCTGCTGCGCGAGATGCTGGTTTCCTTTGCGGCGGCAACCACCGTGTTGCTGATGGTGACCTTCGGTGGCTCGCTGGTCGACGTCATCAACAAGGTCGCGCGCGGCAAGGTACCGCCGCCCCTCCTGCTGTCCCAGGTGCTGCTGCTCGGTCTCGATGCGCTGACTTTGCTGTTGCCGCTGGCAGCGTTCATCGCAGTGCTGATGGCTTATGGTCGGCTCTACCGCGACAGCGAGATCGCCGTCATGTCGAGCGCCGGCATGCGCGCGTCGGATCTGATGCGTCCACTGCTCTTCATCGCCGTGCCGCTCATGACCGGGCTGCTGGCCTTGACGTTCTGGGGCGTGCCGACCGCGCTGCGCGTCGCCGACCGCATGGTCGATCAGGCGAACCGGTCCCTGCTGGTGGCCGGCCTTGAAGCCGGAAAGTTCATGAATCTGCCCGGAGGCTACGGCGTCGTGTACGTCGGGGAACTCGACCCGCGGGGACAGAGGTTCAAGCGTCTGTTCGTGCATCGTGAGCGCGACGGCCGCGTCGATATCGTGACCGCCAGCAGTGGCGAATTGTTTCAGGACCAGAACAAGGCGGAGCGGTACCTGCGCCTGAGCGATGGTTTCAGGGTCGAAGGCTCGCTCGGCCAGCCCGACTTCCGCACCATGCGGTTCAAGCGCAACGACCTGCGATTGCCGGAAGCAGAATCAGCACGTCGCAAGCGGGTGCAGACCCGCAGCAGTTCGTTCAACCTCCTGCGCAGCGGCAACCGGGCCGACCAGGCCGAACTGCACTGGCGCCTGGCCCTGCCCCTGGCGGCGGGGGTGCTCATGCTGCTGGCTTTTCCGCTGTCGCGATCGCGTCCGCGGGAATCGCGATACGCGCGGACCTTCGCGGCGGTGATGGGTTACGTCGTCTACGTCAACCTGCTGTCGCTCGGCCGTGGCTGGATGGCGGACGGCGCGCTGCCCGCGTGGCTCGGGCTCTGGTGGGTGCACGGCATCGCCATCGCCATCGCGATTGCGCTGCTCCTGCGCGGAGAGCGCATGGGGCGGCCCCGTGCGATCGCGGCGACCCCGGCATGACGTTGCTGCCGCTCACCATCGACCGCATGGTCGGCCGCACGGTGCTGGGCGCCGTGTTCGCAGTGTGGCTCCTGTTGCTCGGCTTCGACGCCTTCATCGCGCTCGTGCAGGAGCTCGACGATCTCGGACGCGGCTCCTACACGCTCGCCACGGCCGTCCACTATGTATTGCTGACCCTGCCGCGCCGCAGCTACGACCTGTTCGGCATCGCCGCCGTGATCGGTTCGCTGCTGGGCCTGGGCGCACTCGCGTCGACCGCCGAAATCACCGCGATGCGTGCGGGCGGCATGTCCAAAGCGCGGATCTGCCTAGCCGTCGTCGGTTCGATCGCGCTCGTCACGGCGGCGGTGGTTGTGGTTGGCGAGACCGCAGGGCCCGCAGGGGAGCGACGCGCGCAATCGGTTGCGGCGGGCGCCAAGTCGCAGAATCGCATTGCATCCGGCGGAGGCGGCGTCTGGGCGCGCGAAGGCGACGTGCTGATCAATGCGCTGTCCGGGCGCGGTACGGCCGACAAGCTCGAACTCGAACGCGTGCGCATCTATGAATTCACGCGTGCCGGCCAGCTCAAACGCATCTCGACCGCCGCCCGGGCCACGCACGACGGAAGGCGCTGGGAACTGCGCGACGTGGTGCGTATGCGTTTCCTGGAAGATTCGGTGGTGAGCGAGAAGTTGCCGCTGCAGCACTGGGCCTCGACGCTCGATCCCAAGCTGCTCAATCTCGGACTGGTGCGCGAGCGATACCTGCCGGTGGCCGACCTGGTATCTGGGATCGAGTACCAGCGCCGCAACGAGCTGCAGACGCAGGCGTTCCGATCGGCACTCTGGGCGCGATTGTTTTTTCCCCTGAACGTGCTGATGCTCGTGATGGCCGCGGTGCCCTTTGCATTCGGCGCGCTGCGCACGGGAGGGTTCGGCAAGCGACTCCTGCTGGGGCTGCTCCTGGTCACCGGGTTCTTTTTCGGGCAGCGCGCGCTCGTAAACGTCGCCGACGTCTACTCGATCGACGTGCGGCTCGCGCATGCACTCCCATCGATCGTCGTCGGGTTGCTCGCCGCCTGGTGGTTCCGCCGCTCGGTGTGACCCCTTTGAGGTTCGCCAAACACCAAGCTGATTGCTATTGCTGGATCACGACGCGGGATCCGGCCGCGCGGTCCTGCAGAGCCCGCCGCTCAGGATCGAACCACGCGACGGCCGTGCCGAGCCCCAGAGGCAACGCGCCCGCGCATAGCACCAGCGCGCGCAGCCAGGCCGCCTTCGCCGACAGGGTCCGGCCCGCGCGATCCTCGATGCGGAATCTCCACGCGCGCGCCCCGATGGTCTGTCCACCTCGCTGCCACGACAACGCGAAATAACCGAGGGCCACCAAGGCCAGTGCGAACCGGAACAGCAGATGCGTCGCGGCGAGCGATCCGCCGGTGAGCGCAAGCGCGGCCGCGCCGGTCGCAAACCACAAAGCCAGCACGATCAACAGGTCGTACACGCCCGCGGCCAGGCGCCGCCAGACCGGCGCCAGCTCGAAGTCCGGTGCGGCGTTCATCGGTGCATCCGGTGTCGTGGTCGAAGGCTCCATCGGAGCGAATGATAGAGTCCGGCGATGGCCGTCACTGCATCCGTATCTGCGCTCGCCAGCGAGGGCGACGTTGCCCTGATCGACGACTTCATCGAGCGGGCATGGTCGGAGCACGGGCTGGCACGCAGTACGCAGTCTGCCTATCGGTCGGACCTGCGCGCTTTCGCGGCCTGGCTGTCGCAAAACGGGTGCTCATTGCTGACGGCGAGCAGGGCCGACGTGCATCGCTATCTCGCACACCGTCTCGACGCGGGATACCAGGCGCGCAGCAATGCGCGCTGGCTGTCATCGACGCGCCACTTCTATCGCCTGTGGCTGCGTTTGGGTCGCACTGCCCACGATCCCAGCGCGCGCATCGAAGCGCCGCGGCTGCCGCGCAAGCTGCCGAAACCGCTCACCGAGAGCGAAGTCGAGGCTTTGCTCGCCGCACCGGACGACACCACGCCGGCCGGTCTTCGCGATCGCGCCATGCTCGAGCTGCTTTATGCGGCGGGCCTTCGCGTCAGTGAGCTGGTCACGCTGGAGCTCGATTCGATCAACTTGCGCCAGGGCGTGCTGCGCGTGCGGGGCAAGGGCGACAAGGACCGGCTGGTTCCGATCGGCGACGAGGCGCAGCAATGGCTCTCGCGGTTCCTCGAGGAAGCGCGTCCGGAGTTGTTGGGCGCGCGGCGGGGTCCCTGGTTGTTTCCGGCGGCGCGCGGCGCCGCGCTTACGCGGCAGGTGTTCTGGAGGCAGCTAAAACAATACGGCGCGATCGTCGGGATCGAGGCCTCGCGCGTGTCGCCGCATGTGCTCAGGCATTCCTTCGCCACGCACCTGCTCAACCACGGCGCCGACCTGCGCGCCCTGCAGATGCTGCTCGGCCACGCATCGCTCTCCACCACCCAGGTCTACACACTGATCGCGCGCGAGGGCCTCAAATCCCTCCACCGCACGCATCACCCACGTGGGTGAGGCCCGGCGCTTTCGCAGTGACTAATGTCACTGCGAGCCGGGCCGGAGCGACTTGGTGAGCGCTGGACGCGCGAACCTAGTCGCCTCGTTTCCCCACCTCGGTTTCGCTTCCCGCACGCGCCGAGCCGTCACTACCGCGCCGGGAACCGCTGTGAATACGTCCCTGTACGCTGCGAGGGCGACATCCCTGTCGCCCACGCTTCCCGGCACGGTAGCGCCGTCCCGTCGCCACCAACTTCTTCGCAAACCGCGGTCGGGGCTTGCGGCTTGGAAGAGAAAATCGACTTTAGTGGGTGCTCGTGGCGAAAGGCGGGATCGCCTTGCCGCAGGATAAGAGGCTTCACCCGGAGGCAAGGCGATACCGCCTTTCGCCACTTTGCGACGGCGCTACCGCCTTCCGCCATTGTCGCGATGCAGCCCCTACAACGGGGCGGGACTCGGTGCCTCTACCTCGCCGGCAACGTCACCACCGCCATCTCGCCGGTGTCTCGCGTGACGGCCGTGAGCGCGTGCGGCGTCGGGAACTGGATGCGGAAGCAGCCGCCGCCGCCGGCGACGGGCGAGTAGGACAGCCGCGCGTCATTGGCTTCGCAAAGTTGCCGCGCGAGATAAAGCCCGAGGCCCGTGCCGTTTTCGTTGGTGGTGAAGAATGGCTCGAAGACGCGCTCGATGAGCTTTTGCGGAACGCCCGGACCGCGATCGATCACTTCAAGCTGCGGCATGCCGCGAGTGTCGCGGCTGACGGCCACAACCACGCGTGCAGGCTGCTCGGGCAGGCGGCCGTAACGCAACGCGTTCTGCAGCAGATTGCCCAGTACCTGGTCGAGCTGGCTCGGGTCCGCGAGCACTGGCAAGGCCTCCTTGGACAGCTTGACGGTGATCTCGTCTCCGCCCACGAGCGGCTGTTCCCGGAGCGCACGCTCACAGTGCTCGCCCACCCATCGCGCCAGATCGAGCATTTCCGGCTGCGAGCGCTCGCGACGCGCCAGATGCAGCACATTGTCGACGATTCCGTTGAGACGCTGGCACTGCTCGCGGATGATCTCGACCATGCGCTGGTCCGCCAGGTCGATGGTCTCCGACTCGTCGAGCAGTTGCGAGGCGTAGCTGATCGAGGCGAGCGGGTTGCGGATCTCGTGCGCGATGCTCGCGGCCAGTCGGCCGAGCGACGCGAGCGTCAGGGATTCCGCCTCGCGCGACACCAGGGCAGTGTCGTCCAGGAACGCGAGCGTCACGTCGTCCGCGCCACTCGTCAGGCGCACGAAACGCGTGCGCACCGGAGCGCCGTCAGGCGACAGGATCAATGCGGGCGGCTGGCCCGCACTCTGGTCGCGCCAGACGCGCAATTTGTCCGACAGAGCCGGCGAAGCCAACTGCAGGGACAACCCGTCTTCGAGCGACTGCCCGATGAGTTGCACCGCTGCCTGGTTGTGCAGCATCAGCTGGTTGTTCCGGTCGACCGCGATGACTCCGGTGCGCATGCGCCGGATGACGTGTGCATTGAGTTCCGCCATGCGCGCGAGTCCCGACTCCTGCTCGACCGCGAGCGTGCGGGCGGCAGCCGATTGCTGCCTGAGTATCTGGCTCAGCAGCGCAACCGAAACGTAAGTGGCGATGAAAAACGACGCCTCGGCCCATTGCAGCGGCTCGAACGAGGAAATGTCGGTGGGCACCGTTGCGATCACGGCCACCACGGAGGCCAGGGCGGCGTACAGGAGCGTCCAGCGCAACTGGAAAAGCAGCGCCGCGCACGCGACCGCAATCACCATGAGCGTGGCGATGCCCGAATCGACTCCTTCGCTGACGAGCACCATGATGCCCGCGACGAGGATGTCGACCAGCAGCCCGATGCGCACGATGAGGTCTTTGTGGCGGGTCGCCTGCGTTCCCGCGAACCAGAGCAGCGGCGCCAGCACCAGGTACGTGAGGACCGTGAATCGCGCGAGGGCAGGGCCACTCAGCGCGATGAACGCGCCGCCGCCGGAACCGAATACCAGCGCGACCAGTACCACCGCGAGCAGCACGCGGTACAGGCTGAAGAAATTGGTTTCGCGCTCGCTCACCGTCGCCAGTCGCGAAAACCGCGCCGGCAAGGCGAAGCGATCAGGCGTCGGGTTCGGATTCACTGAGGATTCCCCACAGGCCGAGTATAGGCGCACGACCTTGCAACCGCGTTGGCCGATTGGCAAGCCTCCAACCTGCGCAATCGTGTGCGGTGCTCGATCAAGGCTTCCTTAGCGGCGCCCGAGATAGGACAATGCGCGGCCGCGGTCGACTTCATCGGTCCCAGCCGCGCCGCCCCACGGCCTCGCCGCTCCGCGCGGGGTCTCTTCGCAGGAATCCAGCATGAATTTCCACGAGTACCAGGCGAAGAAGCTGTTCGCCGATTTCGGCATTGCGGTACCCCCGGGGCGTGCCGTGCGCACCGCCGACGAGGCACTGGCGGCAGCCCGTGAGCTGGGTGGAGAGGAATGGGTCGTCAAGGCGCAAATCCACGCCGGCGGCCGCGGCAAGGCCGGTGGCGTCAAGCTGGTCAAGTCGCCGGAAGCGGCGCGCGACGCCGCCGCGAAAATGCTCGGCACCTCGATGGTCACGTACCAGTCGGGCGGCCGTGCAATGCCGGTCAACGAGGTGCTGATCGCACCGGCGCTACCGATCAAGAAGGAACTGTACCTCTCGGTGCTGGTGGATCGGGCGACCAAGGCCATCACCTTCATCGCCTCGAAGCACGGTGGTGTCGACATCGAACAGGTCGCGCGCGATACCCCGGAGGACATCCACACCATCGTCGTCGATTCCGCTGCGGGGCTCATGCCATACCAGTCGCGCAAGCTCGGCTTCGACATGGGACTGACGCTCAAGCAGGTCGGTCAACTGGTCAAGATCATGGACGGGCTCTATCGCATGTTCGTCGCGCTCGATCTGGCGCTGGTGGAACTGAATCCGCTGGCGATCGTCGGCACCGGCGACCTGATGGCGCTCGACGGCAAGGTCAATGCAGACGAAAACGCGCTGTTCCGGCACCCGGACATCGAGGCGCTGCGCGACATCACGCAGGAGGATCCGGCGGAGGCCAAGGCTGCCGACCACAACCTCAACTACGTGCAGATGGACGGCAACATAGGCTGCATGGTCAATGGCGCCGGCCTCGCCATGGCCACCATGGACGTCATCAAGCTCGCTGGCGGGGAACCCGCCAACTTCCTCGACGTGGGCGGTGGCGCCACCAAGCAACGCGTGACCGAGGCGTTCAAGCTGATCCTGTCGTCGGACAAGGTCGAGGCGATCCTGGTCAATATTTTCGGCGGCATCGTGCGCTGCGACCTCATTGCCGACGGCATCATTGCCGCGGTCAAGGAAGTCGGGCTCGAGATTCCCGTGGTCGTGAGGCTCGAGGGCACCAACGTCGAGCAGGGCCGCGAGTTGCTGGCGAATTCCGGGCTCAAGATCACGTCCGCGACCGACCTCAACGACGCCGCGGCGAAAGCAGTGGCAGCCGCGCGCGCGTAGCTGTTCCCTTCTCCCCGCCCTTCACCCGCCTTCGGCACCCTCTCCCCGCGTGCGGGGAGAGGGTAAGAAAATAATCGTCACGGAAAAAATCGATGAGCGTTCTGGTCAACAAGTCCACCAAGGTCATCTGCCAGGGTTTCACCGGGCAGCAGGGCACATTCCATTCGGAGCAGGCAATCGACTACGGCACCCGGTTCATGGGTGGCGTGACGCCTGGCAAGGGCGGCAGCGAGCACATCGGCCTTCCGGTGTTCAACACCGTGCAGGACGCGGTCGACGAAACCGGTGCCGACGCGACCATGATCTTCGTGCCGCCGCCGTTCGCAGCCGATGCCATCCTCGAAGCCGCAGAAGCTGGCGTGCGGGTCATCGTCGCGATCACCGAAGGCATACCAGTGCTCGACATGCTGAAGGTCAAGCATGCGCTCGCGCACTATCCGGACTCCGTGCTCATCGGCCCCAACTGCCCCGGCATCATCACGCCGGGCGAGTGCAAGATCGGCATCATGCCGGGGCACATCCACCAGCCGGGCAAGGTCGGCATCGTGTCCCGCTCGGGCACGCTCACCTACGAGGCCGTGTTCCAGACGACCAACGCCGGCCTGGGGCAGAGCACCTGCATCGGCATCGGCGGCGATCCGATCCATGGCCTGAGCTTCATCGACGCGCTGCAGC
>JBBSLL010000044.1:0-18479 GCA_038255255.1 Lysobacterales bacterium | reverse complement strand
GGCGTGTTGAGGCGCAGGTCGGTGGTGATCACCGCAGGCAGGTCGACTTCCAGCGTCTCGAGGCCGGCGTCCACTTCACGCGTCACGGTCGCGACCTTGCCTTCGACGTCGACCTTGGAGGCGAACGTGGCCTGCGGCCGTCCCCACAGGGTCGCCAGCATCTGGCCGGTCTGGCTGGCATCGTCGTCGATGGCCTGCTTGCCGAGGATCACGAGATCCGGCTGTTCCTTCTCGATCAGCTTGAGGAACACGCGCGCCGCGGTCAGCGGCTGGATCGGCTGGTCAACCACGACGTGCACCGCGCGGTTGGCGCCCATTGCAAGTCCGCTGCGCAGATGCGGCTGGCAGTCGGCAGGGCCGATGGTCGCGACGATCACTTCCGTGGCGACGCCCTTGTCGCGCAGCCGCAGGGCTTCCTCGAGCGCGATCTCGTCGAATGGATTGGCCGAGAGCTTGACCCCGTCGGTCACCACGCCGGACCCGTCCGGCTTGACCTGGATGCGCACGTTGTAGTCCACCACGCGCTTGAAGCCGACCAGAATTTTCATTGCCACCCTGGAGATTCGCCGCGTCCCGCGCGCGGCCGAACACGAATTCTAGCCGCCCCGGCTGCGATCGCCTAAGCGCCGTCCGATCAGACGCCGAAGTCCACTGCAGGAGCGCCGCTATTCGCGATGGACACGCAGGACGCTTGCGGCTGGCGGCTCCTACACCAGCCGGGCGGATCTCGCAGCAAGCGTCTGGGCGAAGCGGTCCGCGCTGCGCGGGCCATGCGCAAAGAACAGGGACGGCTCGACCAGCTCGAGCTCGAGCACACAGGGCAGGCCGTTATCGTCGAGCAGCAGGTCCACGCGGGTGTAGGCCAGCGGTGCGATGCCGGGGAATCTCGCGTGGACCGCCGCGACCACCGCCTCGCCGAGGTCGCGCTCCGCCGTGGTCGGTTCACGCGCGGTGATCGCTTCCGGAGCGAACAACTCGTCGGTGGCGGCACTGCCCAGCGGCAGCAGCGGGCCCTTGCGGATTGCGTGGCTGTACCTGCCGTCGAAAAAAATGAGCGCGGTTTCGCCGCGCCTGTCGACGCGCGCGAGATAGGGTTGCAGCAACACGCTGCGCTTCGCACGGAGCAGGTCTTCTGCGTGCGCGAGCGCCGCCGGGACTTCGGAGCGGGCAAAACGGCGCGCGCCCCGGGAGCCGGCGCCGACTGCGGGTTTGGCCACGAACTCGGAAGCCTCGGCGTGCGCTTCCAGGAACGCGGCGACGCCGGTGCGGGCGTCTTCGCCGGGCTCCACGAACGAGGACGGCACGCAGGCGACGCCGGTGCGCGCGAGATCGGCGAGATAATGCTTATCGGTGTTCCAGCGGATGACTTCAAGCGGATTGAGCAGCGTGGTCTCCCCCGAGCATTGCGCGCACCACGCCAGGAATTCGGGCAGTCGATCCGCGTAATCCCACGGCGAACGCAGGATTGCGAGCGAGTAGGGCGACAAATCGATGCCTGGCGTGTTCCAGCTCACCACTTCGGCGTCGAGGCCTGCGCTGGTGCATGCGGCCAGGAGGGGATCGAGATCTTCGTCGCGGGCGCGCGCCGCGTCGGCGGTGATGAGGGCGATCTTCGGCATGCGGGGCATCGCGGGTTTTGTGGGCTGATGATTGTAGGTCAGGTCGCGGACGCGACCTGACGGCCGTGGCCGGGCAATGCGTCAGGTCGCCTCCGCGACCTTTCCTACGGGTGCGGGTGTAGGTCAGGTCGCATCAGCGACCTGACACGTGTGCCGGTCTGCCACCCGTCGGCGACGATTGCCGCGCATTGGACGAAGGTCCAATCTCGCATCGGCGCGAAGCCGTGGGCGACGCGCAAAGCCGCGGGTTACACTCGGCGCGACGGAGAGTGCCTCCCTGCGCGGATCGGAACATGCCAGACGCGAAAAAGCCCAAGAGCAAGGTGTTCCCTGACGCGACATCCGCGCTGTCCGGTGTCGTGGCGGATGGACAGACCCTCGCCGTCGGCGGATTTGGCCTGTGCGGCATTCCGGAGGCCCTGATCGCCGCGTTGCGCGACTCCGGCGCGCGCGACCTGACGGTCATTTCCAACAATGCAGGCGTCGATGGCTTCGGCCTGGGACAACTGCTCAGCACGCGCCAGATACGCAAGATGATTTCCTCCTACGTCGGCGAGAACAAGGAGTTCGAGCGCCAGTATCTCGGCGGCGAACTCGAACTCGAGTTCAACCCACAGGGCACGCTGGCCGAGCGTCTGCGCGCCGGTGGTGCAGGAATTCCGGCGTTCTTCACCCGCACCGGCTACGGCACGATCGTCGCGGAAGGCAAGGAGACGCGCGAGTTCGATGGGCAACACTACGTGCTCGAGACCGCGCTCAAGGCCGACGTGTCCCTGGTCAAGGCGTGGCGGGCGGACTCGTCGGGCAACCTCCAGTTCCGCAAGACCGCGCGCAATTTCAACCCTGCGGCCGCGACTGCCGGCAAGGTCTGCATCGTCGAGGTCGAAGAACTGGTCGACGTCGGTGCGATCGACCCTGACCACGTGCATCTGCCCGGCATCTACGTCGATCGCATCGTGGTCAACGCGACGCCCGAAAAGCGCATCGAACAACGCACTGTCAGCGCCTGAGTCCGGTCCTGTAGAGCGGAGCTATGCTCCGCTGCTGGCCCGTCCACAAGCCGAGCACAGCTCGGCTCTACAAAAACAATCGGAGGCGCGACCAATGCCGTGGACCCGCGATGAAATGGCGCAACGCGCCGCGCAGGAATTGACCGACGGTGCGTATGTCAATCTCGGCATCGGCCTGCCGACGCTCGTGGCCAATTTCATTCCTGACGGCATGGACGTGTGGCTGCAGTCCGAGAACGGCCTGCTCGGCATCGGGCCTTTCCCGACCGAAGCGGAAGTTGACGCGGACCTCATCAATGCGGGCAAGCAGACCGTCACCGCGCGCACTGGCGCGAGTTACTTCGGCAGCCACGATTCGTTCGCGATGATTCGCGGCGGGCACATCGATCTTGCGATCCTCGGCGCCATGCAGGTCACCGACAAGGGCGACCTCGCCAACTGGATGGTGCCGGGCAAGATGGTCAAGGGCATGGGCGGCGCGATGGACCTGGTCGCGGGCGTCAAGCGCGTGGTCGTGCTCATGGAACACGCTGCCAAAGACGGCTCGCACAAGATCGTGCCGGAGTGCACGCTGCCACTGACCGGCGTGGCCGTGGTCAACCGCATCATCACCGAGCTCGGTGTCTTCGACATCACCGACCAGGGCCTGCGCGTCGTCGAATCCGCCCCCGGCGTGACCCCCGACGAACTCCGCTCAAAAACCGGCGTTCCGCTCCTCGCCGCTTGACGGCGCGGTTTTACCCTCGCCCCGCGAAGCGGGGAGAGGGTGGCGCGCAGCGCCGGGTGAGGGGCCATCCCCGCAAGCAGCGCACAAATGCTTACCCTCGCCCCGCGAAGCGGGGAGAGGGTGGCGCGCAGCGCCGGGTGAGGGGCAGCTCGCGATCGAAAGAGGGGAGCGCGCGCGCGAGTGCCGTCAGAGGTTCTGGTAGTTCGGGCCGGAGCCGCCTTCGGGGGTGACCCAGGTGATGATCTCGTAGGGATCCTTGATGTCGCAGGTCTTGCAGTGCACGCAGTTGGCGGCATTGATCTGCAACCGCTTCGAATCGCCTTCGCCGACGATCTCGTAAACGCCCGCGGGGCAGAAGCGCGTGCACGGGTTGTTGTATTCGACGGTGCAGCGCGTCACGCAGATCGAAGTGTCGTGCACGATGAGATGCACGGGCTGGTTTTCGTCGTGTTCGGTGGCAGCGAAATACACGCCAGCGAGCCGGTCGCGTGGTGGCAGCGTGCGATCGACATAGTCGCGCCGCGGTTGCTCGTGCTCGCCGAGCTTGTCGATCGACGACCAGTCCGGTTTCACCTGCAGCGTCCAGGGCGAATGCCCGCCGACCATCGTTTCCCAGCCGGCATTCGCGAGTCCGAACCACAGCCCGCGCTTGAAACCAGGCTTGATGTTACGCACGCGCCGCAGTTCGTCGTACGCCGGCGACGCGCGCAACTTCGCATCGAAGCCCGTCGAGTCCAGCGACGTCACCAGGTGCTCGGCGGCCAGCATGCCGCTGCGGATCGCCTGATGGGTGCCCTTGATCTTCGGGACGTTGAGCAGGCCCGCGCAGTCGCCAATGAGCAGCGCGCCGGGCATTTCGACTTTCGGAAGGGACTGATAGCCGCCCGTGACGATCGCGCGCGCGCCCGACGACAGGATCTCGCCGCCCTCCAGCAATCCCTTCACCTGCGGATGGTTCTTCCATTGCTGGAACGCTTCGTAGGGAGCAAAGTTCGGGTCGCGATAGTCGAGGCCTACCACGTAACCGAGCGCGATGCGCTCGTGGTCGAGGTGATAGAGAAAACTCCCCGCATATGTGCGTGTGTCCGCGGGCCAACCCAGCGTATGCACGATGCGACCCGGCACGACGCGACCGGCCGGTACCTGCCAGAGTTCCTTGAGGCCGATCGAGTAAGCCTGCGGATCCGAGTCGGCGTCGAGCTTGAACTGTCCGACCAGGCGTTTGGTGAGATGTCCGCGTGCGCCTTCCGCGAGCACCGTGACCTTTGCGCGGATGTCGATGCCCTGCGTGTATTCGGGCTTGTGCGAGCCATCCTTCGCCACGCCCATGTCGCCGATGGCGACGCCGACGACGCGACCTGATTCATCCTGCAACACGTTCGCGGCAGCGAAGCCCGGATAGATCTCGACGCCCAGTGCCTCGGCCTGCGGCGCCAGCCACGCGCACATCGCACCCAGCGACACGATGAAATTGCCGTGGTTGCGCATCTGCGGCGGTACCGGCAGCTTGCGGCCGCCGGTCTTGGTCAGCAGCCACATCTCGTCGTCGGCCGCCGGCACGCAGATCGGCGGCGGCGCGTCGCGCCACCCCGGAAGCAGCGCGTCAAGCGGGCCGGGTTCGATCACCGCGCCCGAGAGGATGTGCGCGCCGATGGTCGAGGACTTTTCGATCACGCACACCGTGCGTTCGGGAGCGAGCTGCTTGAGCCGGATCGCGCACGACAGGCCGGCGGGACCGGCACCGACCACGACCACGTCGTATTCCATCGACTCGCGCGCAGCTTCGTTCATGGGATCCACCTTGTGTTCGTCATCGCCCGGATTGTAGGAGCGTCCGCTGTTGTGGAGCCGGGCTGTGCTCGGCTGCACTCTTGAACGGTGCGGGAAATTCGCGAGTAGCGGAGCATAGCTCCGCTCTACAGAAGAAGGCGGGTCAGGAACGCGTGGTGTGCGACTCGGGCAGGCGCCAGATCATCCAGGCCGCGATGACGCTGGTGAGGATGCCGAACACGAAGGTCGCATCGGGGGCGTAGGTTTGCCAGAGCTTGCCGGCCAGCCAGGCGCCGGGCAGCGCCACCAGCGCGATCGCGGCGTAGTAGGCGCCCATCGCGGTGGCGCGCAGATGCGGCGGCGACAGGTCGGCGATCAGCGCTCGCTGCACCGCCTCGATCATCGCGATGCCCGCGCCGAGCAGCGCGAATGCGATCACCCACGCCGTGGTGGCATGCACGAGCATGCCGACACAGGCCACCGAAAACAGTGCGTACCCGCCGATCAACAGGGGACGCCGGCCATGCGTGTCCGACCAGCGGCCGGCGGGCCACGCCGCCAGCGTCCCGGCCGCATTGAAAACCACGTAGAACGCGAGCGTGTCGCGGTCGCCGAGCCCGCGCGTGTGCGCCGCCAGCACGAAAAACGCGACGCCAAGCTGTCCGAATGCGAACAGCGCGCATGCGGCGATGGCGCGACCGAGTGCGGGCGGCAAGTCGCGGAAGCGCGCTCGCGCGCGAGGGGCGGCTGGCGTGCTCAGGGTCGTGCTCGATGACGCATCGCGGCGCTCGCGCACCAGCGCAGTGAGAATGACTGCCACTGCGGCCGGAGCGAGCGCAATCATGAAGAGCTCGCGGTACTCGAAGTACTCCACCAGCCACCAGACGAGTACGGCGCCGAGCAATGCGCCGGCTGCGTCGAATGCCTGCTGGAAGCCGAACGCGCGGCCACGCCACGCGGGATCAGTGTCCTCCACGATCAAGGCGTCGCGCGGCGCGGAGCGGATGCCCTTGCCGATGCGCTCGGTCAACCGCGCAAGCAGCACCAGCGGCCAGCTCGTGGCGATGACGAACAACGCACGCGTCAGCGTCGACAGCGCGTAGCCCGAAACGACGAACAGCCGTCGCTGGCCGCTGCGGTCGGACCAGCGCCCGGCAAAACCCTTGATCAACGCCGCCATCGACTCCGCGCCACCCTCGATGAGTCCGACGACTGCCGGCCCGGCGCGCAGCACGCCGACGAGGAACAGCGGCAGCAGAGGCAACACGATGTGGCTCGACACATCGGTGAAGAAACTCGCACCGGCGAGCAACCAGAGGTTGCGACCTGGTGTGAAACGGGGCGAGAGGCCGGTCAAGGCGGATGCGGATCGCGCTGCGATTCAGCGCGCCCGGGGATACGCGGCTTCCCAGTTGGCGTTGCCGGCCGTGAGCGACCAGTCCACGATCTCGGGCACCATGACGTTGATCCCGCGCTCGAACGCCGCGACCACTGCAGGCAGCTCGCGCCCTGCGCTGGGCACGCGTTGTTCGAACACGCGCGAGGTCAGCACCCGCGAGCTCGAGTAATGGATCAGCTTCGCGCTGTACACGATGCGCGCATGGACCTGCCCCTGCGGCGGGTACTCCGCCTCGAACGCGCGCAACTCTCCGATCAGCGCGAGGTCGCCGCCGACGCTGGAACTCATCCGGCCCACTCCGGTGACGCGTCCGGAGTCCTCGAATCCCTCGAGCAAAAGCGCCTGGAACAGTTCCGGCGCGCGATCGGTCCAGCGCGCCTTTTCGAAAACGCCGTACGCGCGGTCTCCCGGCTTGAGCACGATGCGCTGGCTCGACACCGGATCCGCTGCGGAGGGAACGTCCACCAGCAGTTGCCAGGTCACAGCGGCGCCTCCGGGCTTCGGCATGTCGAGGTTGAGCCCGTAGACGTTGAACTCCTTGGGACCGCCGACGGACAAGCAGCTGGAAATTCCGATGGCGGACAGCGAGGCCAGCAACGCGATCCGGAAGGGGTGCCAAGCGCGGTTCGTGGTCATTTCGCGGGGTATTCCATGGGCTGGTCCTGTCCGAGGATGAATTCCTTGGGATTGTCGCGGATGCTCTCGGACAACTCGGAGAGCTTGCGCAGCGTGTTGCGCAGTTCGACCAGGGTCGGGCCGAGTTGCGCGAGCCCCTGGTTGCTGAAGGTACGCACGGCTTCGCGGTTCTCCTCGACGACGCCGTAGGCGCTATCGGTCAGGCGCTTGGCCGAGTCGATCGATCCGCGGGCCGAGACCAGCAATGCGCGTGCCTCGTTGTCCAGCAGGCCTTCCATCGTGGCGGAGGCCTTCTCGAGGCGCGCGACCATCTGCTCGGCCTCCACGAGCGTATTCTTGAGCGCCGTCGTCGCCTCGCCCATGTTCGCGAGTGTGGTGCCGATGCCCTCGCGGTTGTCGGAGACGACTCGCGTCACTTCTTCGATGTGGTTGATGGTGGCCTCGAGCTTGGTGATGTTGTTCTCGTTGAGCAGCCGCGAGAGCCGGATCAGCATGTCGTTGACACTGGTGACGATGTCCTCGCTGTTGGCGAGGAGCTTTTGCAGCGCCGAGGTATCCGCGATTATTTCGGCGTAGCGCTCGCCCGGCGGCGGCAGCAACGGCGGACTCGTGGGCTTACCCGCCGTGAGCTGGATGAAGGCGACGCCAGTCAGTCCCGCGAACGCCAACTTGGCGGTGGTGTCCACTTTGACGGGCGTGGCGTTGTCGACGCGGATGCGCGCCACGACGCGGCGCGGGTCGTCGGGATCCAGGAACAGCCTGCGGACCTCTCCGACGGTGATGCCGTTGTACTGGACGAGGCCGCCCTTGGAGAGGCCGGTGACGGCCTCGCGGAAAATCACGTCGTACTCCTTGCGGTCGCTGTCGCTGCGGCTGGCGCCGAGCCACAGCGCAAACAGCAGCCCGAGCACCACCAGTCCGACGGTGAACGCTCCGATGAGCACATGGTTGGCGCGCGTCTCCATCAACAATCTCCGTCCATCACGCTGGCGGAGTTCCGGCAGCGTCGTGGGCATTTTGCGCAGCGCGTGCGCGCGGTCCGTGAAAATACTCGCGGATCCAGGGGTGCGGCAACGCGATCACTTCGGGGAGCGGCGCATTGATGAGAACGCGCCGCTCGGCAAGCACCGCGACGCGGTCGCAGATGGTGAACAGCGTATCGAGATCGTGCGTGATCAGGAACACGGTCAGGCCGAGCGCGTCGCGCAGGGTGAGGATGAGTTCATCGAACTGCGCGGCGCCTACGGGATCGAGCCCGGCCGTCGGTTCGTCGAGGAACAGGATGTCCGGGTCGAGCGCCAGCGCGCGCGCAAGGCCCGCGCGCTTCTTCATGCCTCCCGACAGCTCGGACGGCAGCTTGCGTGCCGCGTCCATGGGCAAGCCCGACAACCCGATCTTCAGGCGCGCGATATCGCCGCGCAGCTGCGACGGCAGGTCGAGGTGCTGGCGCAGCGCGACTTCGACGTTTTCGGTGACATCGAGGGAGGAGAAAAGGGCGCCTTCCTGGAAAAGCACCGCGGTGCGTCGCTCGATCGCCGCGCGATCCTCCTCGCTGCCGTGGGGATCGAATCCCAACACCCGCACGTTGCCCTCGTTCGGCCGCCGCAGCCCGACGATCGACCGCATCAGGACCGACTTGCCGGTGCCGGAGCCGCCGATGACGCCCAGGATTTCACCGCGGCGAACGTCGAGGTCGAGCCCCTCATGGACGACTTGAGTACCGAAGCGGTTGGCGAGTCCGCGCACCTGGATCACCGAATCGTCTGCGGCAGGTGTGCAGGTTGGCTGCGCGCTCACCAGTCGAGCTCCATGAACACCACCGCGCAGATCGCGTCGAGCAGGATCACCAGGAAAATCGACTGCACGACGCTCGACGTGGTGTGCGTACCCACCGACTCGGCGCTGCCCGATACCTTGAATCCCTCGAGGCACCCCACCAGCGCGATGAGCAACGCGAAGAACGGCGCCTTGACCATGCCGACCCAGAAATGCTGCGGTGGGATCGATTCCTGCAGTCGCGATATGAACAGTACGGGCGAGATGTCGAGTGAGGTTGCACCGACCGCCATGCCGCCGAGCAGTCCGGCCATCATGGCGATGAAAGTGAGAATCGGCAGCGCGACCAGCAGTGCGGCAAGACGCGGCAGGACGAGCACCTCGATCGGGTCGAGGCCGATGGTTTCGAGCGCATCGATCTCCTCGCGGTTTTTCATCGCGCCGATCTGGGCGGTGAAGGCGCTGCCCGAGCGGCCCGCCACCAGGATGGCCGCGAGCAGGCCGCCGAATTCGCGCAGGAAGGCGAAACCGATCAGGTCGACCGTGTACAGGCCCGCGCCGAACTGCGCCAGCACCGTCGCGCCGAGATAGGCGACCACCGCGCCCACGAGGAAGCTCAGCAACGCCACGATCGGCACCGCATTGAGGCCCGATTGCTCGAGGTGATGCACCACGGATGTCAACCGCCAGCGCGCCGGGCGGGGCAACACGCGCAGCCATGTGGTGATCAACAGACCGAGGAAGCCGAGCAGTTGCCGGCCCTGGTCGAGGATCGACAGCATCGCGGCGCCGATGTTGGCGAGCAGGGCGTTGAGCGCTGCAGGAGCCATCGGTGGTGGGCTGTCGCCATCGACGGCCTGCGCCACGCGCCTCATCAGGGCGATGCGTTGGGGAGTCAGGCCGTTGACGCGCTCGAGGTCAGGCGCGCCGCTCGCGTCGAGCGGAAGGGCCTTGAGCAGCAGCATCGCGCCCGTCGAATCGAGCGAGTCGAGGCCGCTGGCGTCGATCGCGGCGGGCTGCGTGCTCGATGCCGCCGCCAGCTCATCGCTCAGCGCCGCGGCATGGTCCACCGTCCAGGTGCCCCGGGCAACGGACACGATTCCCGCAGACGTGCGAACTATTTCGAACCGGGGGAGCATTGGCACCGCTTGCGTCATCGGCACAAGGCTAGCATCGAGGCCCGGCTCCTCCGGGTGAAAAGCATCGCGCCGCTTCCGGCGATTGATCAGGAGCGACACCTAAGCGTCCAGCGGCGTCGGAGGGTAGGGGGAAAAGCGCAGGGGTCCGCGTGCGCCGAAGTGGAAATGGAGCGGCGGCGGTACGCTATGCCCATGTCGAACGAAGCGCGCCCAGTGACCGTGATCCCGCCGGAAGAATTCGACGCGCGCGCGCGATTCGTCACGGAACTCGCCCGACAGTTGCATGCCTACGGTACGTCCGCGTTTCGCCTCGAAGGGGCGATCGGCAAGGTTTGCCGGCGGCTCGCGCTGGACTGCGACATCTGGTCGAACCCGACTGGCATGATCCTGTCATTTCGTACGGGCCCGCGCGATGACGGTCGCGGGGACGAGACAGCGCTCGCGTTTCCGGAGCGCACGTTGATCGTGCGGCTCGAGCCGGGCGGCACGGATCTCGGATGCCTCGCGGCCGCCGACGGCATCGCCGAAGAGGTGGTGGATGGACGGCTCGACGCCGCCGAAGGTTATGCGCGTTTGCGAGCGCTGGCGCAGAGTGCCCCGATGTTGCCCAAGTGGGTGTACGCATTGACCTTCGCCCCGGCCGGCGCTGCGGTGGCCGCATTGCTGCGCGGTGGCTGGCCGGAGATCGTCGCGTCTTCTGCAATCGGACTGCTGATCGGCCTGCTCTGGTGGCGTGCGCAGCGCGGCCATCACTTGATGGTCGCGTTCGAGGCGCTCGCGGCACTGATCGCCGCGTTCATCGCGGTGTGCCTGCACGTTTTGTGGACGCCGCTGGCACTCACCTCGGTGCTCGTGTCGAGCCTCATCGTGCTGATGCCGGGGATGTCGCTCACCACCGCGGTCACCGAACTGGCGACCCAGCATCTCGCGTCCGGGAGCGCACGCTTCGCCGGCGCGATCACCTCGTTGTTCAAGCTCGCCTTCGGCACGGCAGCGGGGCTCGCCGCGGGTCATCTGCTGGTCGGAGAGGGCGTTGCCGCAGTGACAACGGTGCCGGCACCCGCATGGGTGGAGCCGATCGCCTTGATACTGGCCGCGGCGATGTTCGGGTTGCAGTTCAAGACCGCGTGGCGGGACCTGCCGCTGGTAATGGCATCCGCAATACTCGGTTATGCGGTCACCCGCATCGTGGGCGAGGCTCTGGGCGCGCCCTCCGGCGTGTTCCTCGCGGCTCTCGTAGTGGGATCCACTGCGAATATCTACGCGCGCTGGTGCAATCGTCCCGGTGCGCTGGTCCGTGTGCCGGGAATTATCCTGTCGGTTCCAGGAAGCGTGGGATTCCGGACGCTGGTCCTGGTTTTTGGCGGAAATCTCATGAGCGGTTTGAATGCCGCAGTCACACTGTTGTTGATGCTTGCCGCCGTAGTGGGCGGTCTGCTGTTCGGAAACCTCCTGGTGCCGCCCCGGCGTTACCTCTGAGATTCATGGCGCGACACCGGATTTCCGGTGTCGCGCGATTCAATCCCGCGATTACACGAGCAGGTCCGATTCCTTCTTGCCTGCCGTAAGCGCAGCCTGGAACCAGCGCGGTCGCTTGCCACGCCCCGTCCACGTCTGGGTGGCATCGGCCGGATTGCGGTACTTGGGTTTAACCGTGGTTTTCACCTTGGCCGACGAATCGGTTGCAGAACGCTTGCCCGCACTGCCGTACAGTTCGTCGAAAGTGAATCCCTCGGCCTTCAATAAATTGTTGACCTTGTTGCGGATTTCGCTGCGCCGGCTGCGCTGGAGCTGGACAATGCGCTGCTGCGCCTTTTCGACAATCGCCTGCAACTCGGCGTGACTCATATTTTCCAGATCGTTAGCCATGGTTTTTTCCTGTATTGATGCGATGTCCGGAATCGGTTGTCGCCACTCGCGAAAGGCCGCCGTGGAACCAGTATGCCTGAATTGCCCGGTATTCCAAATCGCATATTGACCGGCAGTATCCAGCCAGCCGGAGCGCTAATGCCGAAGAACCGCCATTCCCGGCCTCGGGCGGTGTCGGTACCGCTGCGACGCCAGTTTTGCGGCACCCCGTCACTGTCTGGTTGTGGGCGCGGTGTCCGCCTGCAAGAATCGGGTTTGCACACGGACCCGACCCCCCCGGCAGTACTGTTGGGGCAGGCTCGGGACAGTCGCGTAATGGACGGGGAAAGGCGACTCGATGAGCTGGCTGGAGGAACTGGAGGCACAGGCGGAGGCGCGGCGTGCTGGCGGCGAGGATGCGGTGCGCTCCCGGGACGCCTGCGAGGCCGCGTATCGCGACCAGTTGCTGCCGGCGATGCACGCCCTGCACGAGTACCTGCAGAGGTCGGTAGAGACGCTCAAGTATCTCAAGCCCGTCGTCCGGATGGAGTATCAGGTGCCGGGATACGGAGCCGTACCGGCCCAGCTTGCCAATGACTACGAGTTGCGCATGGACAGCGAGTCCCGTGCCATCGAGATCCACCTCACGTCGAACGCGAATGTCCTGACCGAGGAGTGCGCGATCATCCCCGTTGAAGGGGCCGGGAAGGTCCGCGCCATCAACAGCGCCTTCCAGAAGGTGCGACTCGCGGGTTTGCAGGATTTCCGCAAGGACGACTCCGGCGAAATGGTGTCGGGGACCTTCCGTGCCCGCGGCAAGATCGCACTGCTGGCCGACATCCGGGCCGAAGCGGACACCGGGATGGTCAAGATGACTTTCGCCAATCACGATAACTGGGGGTCGCGCTCGCGAAGCTTTACACCAGCGCAGATGGATTCGACGCTGTACGACCAGGTCGGGCGATATATCGCGCGGCAGTCGGATGAACTGTTCCGCGAAGAGTTGCCGGAATCTACCCGGCACCATCTGCAGCAGAAGATCCAGCAGGGCCAGTTGCGCCGCAAGTGGGAAGACAAGCTGGCAATACAGCAGCGCGAGGAGCTCGAACGGCTGCGGCGCATAGGCAACGTCGATCCAGAGCACGCGCCGACGCTCATGGAGCGCCTGCGAGGGCTATTCACCCGCTAGATCTTCCCCTCGCCCCGCAGAGCGGGGAGAAGGGAAACTGCACTAATTGGCGAGGCGGGTGAACAACGCGTCGCGATCGAGCGCCTCGGCATCGCCGCCCGCGCGTGATTTGTATTCAAAGGTGCCCGCGGCAAGCCCGCGTTCCGATACCACCACGCGATGCGGCACGCCGATGAGTTCGATGTCCGCGAACATCTGGCCGGCGCGCAAACCGCGGTCGTCGAGGCAGGTGTCGATGCCTTGTTCCAGTAACTGCTGGTGGAGCGAATTGGCTGCGGCCGCCACGGCGGCGTCGTTCTTCGGGTTGATCACGCACACTGCGACCTGCCACGGCGCCAGGGCGGCGGGCCAGCGGATGCCGGCGTCGTCGAAATTCTGCTCGATGCTCGCTGCCACGATGCGCGATACGCCGACGCCGTAGCATCCCATCTGCATTGCACGTGCCCTGCCGGTTTCGTCGAGCACCGTGGCGCCCATCGCTTCGGCGTACTTGTCGCCTAGCTGGAACACGTGGCCGACTTCAATGCCGCGACCGATTTCGAGGGTGCCGTGGCCGTCGGGCGATGCGTCGCCGGACACCACGTTGCGCAGATCGGCGACGACTTCGGCCTCCGCGAGGTCGCGTCCCCAGTTGACGCCCGCCAGATGGAACCCGGTTTCATTGGCGCCGACCACGAAATCAGCCAACGCCGCCACTGCGCGGTCGGCAATCACCCGGACGCGACGATCCACGCGCTTTCGGACCTCTGTCTGCGCGTCTACCTTCACCATCTCCGGGCCGGAGGTGGGGACGCGAGCCGGGAGTCCCAGCGGCCCGAGGAAGCCGGGTTCCACTCCA
Source organism: Lysobacterales bacterium (assembly GCA_038255255.1). Classification (GTDB taxonomy): domain Bacteria; phylum Pseudomonadota; class Gammaproteobacteria; order Xanthomonadales; family Ahniellaceae; genus JBBQNY01. Next base: position 4,528 of record JBBSLL010000044.1, on the reverse strand, counting down.
AACAGCGCGCGGATCTCTTCCTCATTCGCCAGTCGGTATTCGCCGATCAGCTTGGCCAGCTTGAGCTCGTTGACCACGTGATCGCCGCGCACCAGCGCAACGACGAACTGCGGGTCGTCGGCGTCGTCGACGCACAGTGCCACCGTCTTCACTGTGCGATCGAGCGGAATGCCCATCAACTGCGCCACGGCGTCGCAGGTCTTCTGCGTAGGCGTGTCGACCCTGCGTTTCGATTCGACAGGGTCTGGACGCTCGCCTGGCGCGACCGCTTCAGCAAGCTCGACGTTAGCCGCGTAGCCGGAGCCGGTCGAGAACGCGATGGCATCCTCGCCCGAATCGGCGAGCACGTGGAACTCGTGCGATGCGCTGCCGCCGATCGCGCCGGTGTCCGCCGCCACGGCGCGAAAGCGTAATCCGAGCCGCGTGAAAATGCGTTCGTACGCGGCGTACATGTTCCAGTACTCGCGATCGAGATCGCTCGCGTCGAGGTGGAAGGAATACGCGTCCTTCATGAGGAACTCACGCGCGCGCATCACGCCGAAGCGCGGCCGGATCTCGTCGCGGAACTTGGTCTGGATCTGGTAGACGTTGAGTGGCAGCTGCTTGTAGGAGCGCAGTTCGTTGCGCGCGAAGTCCGTGACGACCTCCTCGTGCGTCGGTCCGAAGCAGTATTCCGCGCCCTTGCGGTCTTCGAGCTTCAGCAGCTGCCCGCCGAACTTTTCCCAGCGGCCGGTCTCTTCCCACAATTCCTTCGGCTGGATCGCCGGCATCAGCATCTCGATCGCGCCGGCGCGATCCATCTCTTCGCGCACCACGGTTTCGACCTTGCGCAGCACGCGCAGGCCGAGCGGTGTCCATGTATAGAGACCCGCGGCGAGCTTGCGCAGCATGCCCGCGCGCAACATGAGACGGTGACTTGGAAGCTCGGCGTCGGCCGGCACTTCCTTGACCGTGGCGAGGTGAAATTTCGAAAGACGCATCGACTGTCCAGTAGCGCGTTGGCCCCTCTCCCTCCGGGGGGGCACGTAGGTCAGGTCGGCTTCGCCGGCCGGACACGAATCGCGGAGGCGGCATGTTAGCGGTTGCCGGAACGATGCCTACTGCTCGAGCGGAGACCTCACGACGTTGCGGTTCGGGTCTACGTCGACCCTTTTGTACGGCCGGTCTGTCGGAGCCACATCCGTGAAGTGCACGACCCCGGCCGCGTCGGTCCACTGATAGAGCGGCTTTTCAGGTCCGCCGGTTTCCGTCGGCCCGACATCGGCGCGCGCGTCAAACGGGGATCCAGCCCCGGGTGCTCCCGATATCGCCGGATCGGCCGGCGAGCGCGTCGGCGCCGAGGCGTCCGACCGGGCCAGCCACCACGCCAATCCGAGGGCGGCGATCACGCCCGCCACCAGCAGGCCTGGATGGATTTCGCCGCGGTTACGCCGTCGGAACTCCCGCGTAGAACTCAGGAAACGCACGACAGGACCCAGTGCGTCACGCCTCCGCGCAATAAATCTTCGACTGCGCGCGACGGCGTTCCAGTTCCTCGATCTGCTGTTGCGCGCTCAGTACTTCCTGCTCGCCATCGCCGTTGGCATCCATGGAGACCCGCGGGCTGGTTTCGAGCACGGTGACGGCGTCGCGCGCCGCTTTGCAGTTGGCGCTTTGCGGGCCGATGATCTGGCCTGCGGCTGCCGTAGCCGACGCCTTGTCCGCTTCGCTGGCGGGCGCGGGGGTCACCACGGGATCCGGCACGGTGGTCGAGTGCCGGACTGAAACCCGCTGGGCACCCACTCCCTCGGGCGCGTTGCTGCTGAAGTGCCAGACGCCCTGCTTGTCGCGCCACTTGAAGATCTGGTCTTCCGCGAGCGAGCCGGCACAGGCCATGAGGGCGACCAGCAACAGGGTGATCTTGGCGTTCATGCGCATCTCCGGGAGCATCTCCCCTGATTATCACCCGCGGACGCACGATTCAAGCCGCAGCGGTGGCAATCGCGGGTTTCGTCCCGGGATCCGGCCCTGCGAGGGCGTCGTTCCGCGGTAACCGGGCGGCGCACGCCCCGTCGCGGGGGCTCGGATACACTCGGGGCGGCCCCGGATCGCGATGTCCATGAACGAGTCACCCACGGTTCTGCCGCCCCGGCGCGGCATCTATCTATTGCCGAACCTGCTCACCACGGGCGGACTCCTGGCGGGCTACTACGCCATCGTGGCCGCCATCGGCGGACGCTACGTTGCAGCCGCCGTCGCGGTGTTCGTTGCGGGCGTGCTCGACGGTATCGATGGTCGGGTGGCGCGCATGACCAACACCCAGTCCGAGTTCGGGGTGCAATACGACTCGCTGGCCGACCTCGTGAGCTTCGGAGTCGCGCCGTCCCTGGTGATGTTCACGTGGTCCCTGTCGACGCTCAAGCTCGTCGGCCCGGCTTTCGGCAAAGTCGGATGGGCAGTGGCATTCCTTTACGCCGCCTGCGCCGCGCTGCGGCTGGCGCGGTTCAACACGCAGGTCGGCAGCGAGGACAAGCGCTACTTCCAGGGACTGGCAAGCCCCGCGGCGGCCGGCCTCATGATGTCGTACGTGTGGATCGCCAACGAAAACGGATTCGAAGGACACGAGGTCGCGTGGGTCTCGCTGGCGGTCACCCTTGCCGCGGCGTTGCTCATGGTCAGCAGGGTGCGTTACCCCAGTTTCAAGTCGAATGAAAAGTCGGATCGCGTTCCGTTCTTTGCAGTGCCGCTGGCCCTCGTGGTCCTGGTTGCGATCGCGATCGAGCCCGCGCCGATGCTGTTCGGCATCTCGGTCCTGTACGTGGCCAGTGGCCTGGCGATGACGCTTTGGGGCATGCGGCGCTGGCGGTCGCGCCGCGATGTCGTCGCGGCCAAACCCGACGTTCGGCCACCCGAATGAACGCGTCGCCTGCCGTGGCGCCCCTGGCTGCCGATACGCCGTCGACCGGCGTGGAGGCCAGCATGCTGGCGTCATTGGCGGATCTCAGCCAGGCGCTCGCGCGATCGGTCGACATCGGCCGCACCCTGCAATTACTGGTGACGCGCATCGTCGAAACCATGCACGCCGAGGCCGCATCGATTTTCCTGGTCGATTCAACAGGTACCCAGCTCGAGTGCCGCGCCTGCGCGGGACCTACCGACATCGTTGGACTGCGCGTGTCGATCGACACGGGAATCGTGGGCCGGACGTTCGAGTCGAACACCTGCCAGCTGGTGCGCGATGCGTCGCAGGATCCCGACTTCGCCACCAAGATCGATGACAAAACCGGCTTCGTCACGCGTTCGGTGCTGTGCGCGCCGTTGTCGGCGGCGAACGGCCCGATCGGCGTGATCGAGGTGCTCAACAAGCGCGATGGCGCCCTGTTCGGGCACGCCGATCGCGAATTACTGCGGATGCTTGCAGCGCCGGCGGTTCTGGCGGTGGGCAATGCGCAGATGGCCACCGAGCTGCTGGAGCAGAACCGCATCCTGCGCGAGCTGCAGCTGGCGCGGCGCATGCAGCGCATGATGCTTCCGAAGCGCCGGCGCGCCGGATACCCGGTGATCGGGATCAACCGTCCAGCGCGCGAGATGTCGGGCGACTTCTATGACTTCTTCGACCTGCCCGACGGCCGCATCGCATTCACCATCGGCGATGTCGCGGGCAAGGGCCTCGACGCCGCGCTCATCATGATCCGCACCGCGAGTCTCATGCGGTGGATCGGCAAGGAGGGGCGCCACCCTCCGACGGAATGGCTCGCGCTGGTCAACACGGAGCTCGCCAGCACGGTGTCCGGAGGGATGTTCGTGTGCGCCGTGGCCGGCTTCTACGACCGCGCGTCGCGCCAGGTGACGTGGGCCAGCGCAGGTTTTCCGCCGGCACTGGTACGGGACTCGCATGGCGAAGTGCGCGAAGTCGTCGCCGGCGGACCGCCACTCGGCATCGTCGATGAGGCGACCTGGCAGGACGAGTACGCAGACCTCAGCCAGGGAAGCCTTTACTTCTACAGCGACGGCGTCACCGACGTGTTGCAGGCCAGCGGTGAACGACTCGGCGTGGCGGGCGTGCGCACGCTGGTGAGCGGGCTCGCGCATTTGCCCCCCGAAGCGCGGCTGCGCTCCATGCTCGGGATACTGCGCCGGCTCAAGCTCCCGGACGACACCACCATGCTGCTCATCGAAGGTGGCCGATGAGCGGCCCGGCGCTCTTGCGGCTGGACCTTCCCGCGCGCGCGGAAACCCTCGGGGAGCTCCGCGTCGCACTGCGTGCGGCTTTCGCGCGCGCGGACATCGAGCCTGCAGCGGCTGAACGCCTCGTGCTCGCCATCAACGAGGCCGTGTGCAACGTGATCCGCCACGGTTACCCGGGACGCGACGACGGCGTCCTGCACCTGCGCATCGAGCGTGGCCGGGGCGTACTGCGCATGCGGCTGCGCGATGCCGCGCCACCCGTCGATCCGTCCCGCATCAAGCCGCGCGACCTGGACGAGTGCCGCCCCGGCGGGCTCGGCATCAATTTCATCGACGCCACCATGGACAGCTGGGCATTGCG
>JBBSLL010000043.1:0-19646 GCA_038255255.1 Lysobacterales bacterium | reverse complement strand
CTCAACTCGACACTCGATGCGGAGTCGGCCGCCGCCGTCGAGGGTGCGCTGCTCGCCGGCGAACTCGACCTCCTGTACGTGGCGCCCGAGCGCCTGCTTACGCCACGCACGGTGTCGCTGCTCGACCGGGCAGAAATCGCGCTGTTCGCCATCGACGAGGCGCATTGCGTATCCCAGTGGGGACACGACTTCCGGCCCGAGTACCGCCAGTTGACGCTGCTGCACGAACGCTGGCCCAGGGTGCCGCGCATCGCGCTCACCGCGACGGCCGACGCGCCGACGCGACGCGAGATCGTCGAGCGGCTGCAACTCGAAGCGGCGCGGATCTTCATCAGCTCATTCGACCGCCCCAACATCCGCTACCGCGTCGTGCCCAAGGAAAACGGCAGCCGCCAGCTGACGGACTTCCTTTCCGCGCACCGGGGCGAGAGCGGCATCGTCTACGCCTTCTCGCGCAAGCGGGTCGATACCATCGCGGCGCAACTGCGCGATGCGGGCATCGACGCCCTGCCCTACCACGCGGGAATGCCGGCTTCGGCGCGTGCCGCCAACCAGCGGCGCTTCCTGCAGGACGACGGCGTCGTCATGGTGGCAACCATCGCTTTCGGCATGGGCATCGACAAGCCCGACGTGCGTTTCGTCGCCCACGTCGACCTGCCCAAGTCGATCGAGGGTTACTACCAGGAGACCGGGCGCGCAGGCCGCGACGGCGAGCCTGCCGAAGCATGGCTGAGCTACGGACTGGGCGACGTGATCAACCTGCGACGGTTGATCGACGGCGGCGAAGCCGGCGAGGAACGCAAGCGCGTGGAAGTGCGCAAACTCGACGCGCTGCTCGGGTTCTGCGAGTCGACCCAGTGCCGTCGGCAGGCGCTCCTCGGCTGGTTCGGCGAGAGTCACGCGGGCGCGTGCGGCAATTGCGACAACTGCCTGTCCCCACCCCTGAGCTGGGACGGCACGAACGCTGCACGCATGGCGTTGTCCTGCGTCTATCGCACCGGCCAGCGATTCGGTGCGGCGCATGTCATCGACGTGCTGCGAGGTGTGGCCACGGAAAAGGTCCGCAAGTTCGACCACGATTCGCTCAGCACGTGGGCCATCGGCGCTGCTTTCGATGAACGGCACTGGCGCAGCGTGTTCCGCCAGCTCATTGCCGCCGGGCTTCTCGAAGCGGACGCGGAACGGCATGGTGCCTTGCGCCTCACCGACTCGAGCGGCACGGTGCTGCGCGGCGAACGGCAGTTGCAGTTCCGCACCGAGGCGCCCAAGGCGCCCCGGACCTCTCGCCGGGCACCGGGGGCGTCCGCTGGCGCGGCGAAGCAGGAGACCGTTGAACTCGACCCCGCAGCCCAGGAGCGATTTACCGCGCTGCGCCAGTGGCGCGCGAGCACCGCCCGCGAACAGGGGCTGCCGGCGTACGTGATTTTCCATGACAGCACGTTGCTGGCGATCGCCGCCGCAACGCCCCCCGACCTCGCAAGCCTCGCGCGGATACCCGGAATGGGCGTGGCCAAGCTGGAGCGGTATGGCGCTGCCGTGCTGGCGCTCGGGGCCCGCGTCGGAGACGCCTGATCGCGACATCGCGCCTAGCTTCCTGAGGCATTCGCATCCTGGGCCGTGGGCACCGACGGTCCGCGCGCATCGTCACTCCGGATCAGTCTTCCGCTACTTCGCAACCCATCGGGATCGCGCTCGAACTGCTGCAGCAGCTCCTGCGAGGAATCGCCAGCCTGCGGCACAACCCCGGTCCACCCGTTGCAGCCGTGCGATTTTGCGAAATACAGCGCGCGGTCGGCCAGCGCGATGATGTCTTCCCAATCGAGTTCGCGACTCACGCCAACGGACAAGGGCTGCTGCGTGAACCCGATGGTGCAGGTGGCATTGAACGGTCCGACGCCATCGGCCGCGAACGCGTGCGCGGACACCGCGCGCCGGATTCTTTCGGCGATCCTGGCAGGCTCCGCCCCAGCCATCGGACGGAACAGCAGCACGAATTCCTCGCCGCCCCAGCGCAACACATAATCGCCGGTGCGCACCTGGGTCCCGAAGATGTGCGCGAACTCCTTGATCACCTGGTCGCCCACCTCGCTGCCATACCGGTCGTTGATCGACTTGAATGCGTCGACGTCGACGAACGCAAGCATCAGAACCAGGTCATCGCGGCCGGACGCGCGAACTTCGCGCTCGTAATAGGCGATGTCGGCAGGCAGCTGGATGCCGAGATAGTGGCGACTGCGCAGTCCCGTCAACGCATCGGTCTGGCTCAGCGCCTCGAGCCTCTGCTGCAGACCCGCCACTTCTTCGCGACACGCCCCGAGTTCGCGTTCGAGATCCGCCTTGCGCGCCTCGAGGTCGGCGAGTCGCCCGCGCTGCCGCAGGAAATCCAGCAGGTTCGCGCCGAAACCGCGGAGTCCGCGCATGTAGATCCCCCGTCGCGCGGCCGGATAACGGACCCGCCGCGTTGCGATTGAAGCACAGCCTGCGGCGCGGTGGGCCATCTCCGCGGAGGACCGGCCAAATGAACATCGGACAGGGGTGAAAGCGGCATCCGCACCGGCAGCTGCGCCGCGGAGGCGCAAAACGACCTCGCGCCGGCGTAGCGCCGGAGAAATTGGATAAGCTCGCGTTTTCCCTCCGGCGGCGCGCCATGCATCCGGTCGTGCAAAAACTCGTGTTCGGCGCGATCGCGGTGTTCGGCGCGGCCTGTCTGGCCGTCGTCGCGCTGAAGCGCGGCGAATCGATCAACGCGATGTGGCTCGTCGCGGCGAGCATTGCCGTCTTCGTGATCGCGTTCCGCCTGTACGCGCGTTACGTGGCGACGCATGCGCTCGGCATCGATCCCGCGCGCCTCACTCCCGCTCAGCGCCGACCGGATGGGCTCGACTATGTCGCGACCGATCGCCACGTGGTGTTCGGACATCATTTTGCGGCTATCGCGGGCGCGGGGCCGTTGATCGGGCCCGTGCTCGCGGCGCAGATGGGCTACCTTCCCGGCACCCTCTGGATCCTCACCGGCGTGGTCTTCGCAGGCGCCGTGCAGGATATGGTCATCCTGTTCCTCTCGACGCGCCGCGATGGGCGCTCGCTCGGCGACATGATCCGCTCGGAACTCGGCAATGCCGCCGGCGGCATTGCGATGGTCGGCATCCTCGCCATCATGATCATCCTGCTCGCCGTGCTTGCGCTGGTGGTGGTCAAGGCGCTCGCGCAAAGTCCGTGGGGCACGTTCACCGTCGCCATGACGATTCCTGTCGCGTTGCTGATGGGCCTCTACCTGCGCTACGCGCGCCCGGGCCGGGTCGGCGAAGTGTCGCTGATCGGCCTCGCGCTGCTGCTGCTGTCGGTGTGGCTGGGCGGCTTCGTGGCAGCGGATCCGGTGTGGGGCCCCTTCTTCACCCTGGACGCGAAGACGCTCGCCTTCCTGTTGATCGGTTATGGCTTCATCGCTTCGGTACTGCCGGTCTGGCTGTTGCTCGCGCCGCGTGATTATCTCTCGACGTTCCTCAAGATCGGCACCGTGCTGCTGTTGGCGCTCGCCATCTTCATCGTCGCCCCCGACCTCAGGATGCCCGCGCTGACCCGTTTCACGGATGGATCGGGTCCGGTGTGGGCCGGCTCGCTGTTCCCGTTCCTGTTCATCACCATCGCCTGCGGCGCGGTGTCGGGCTTCCATTCCCTGGTGGCGTCCGGCACCACGCCCAAGATGATCGCCAGCGAAGCGGACATCCGCTACGTGGGCTATGGCGCGATGCTGATGGAGGCGTTCGTCGCGATCATGGCGCTGGTCGCCGCCTGCGTGCTCGAGCCCGGCGTGTATTTCGCGATGAACTCCCCGACCGCCCTCATCGGCACCAGCGTCGAGTCGGCAGCGCAGGCAATCTCGTCGTGGGGATTCGTGGTGACGCCCGAGATGCTTTCGGGAACCGCGCGCGACATCGGCGAGACCACGATACTTTCGCGCACGGGCGGCGCGCCCACGCTTGCGGTCGGCATGGCGGAAATTTTCTCGCGGGTGATCTCCGGCGAGGGGATGCTCGCGTTCTGGTACCACTACGCGATCCTGTTCGAGGCGCTCTTCATCCTCACCACCGTCGACGCCGGCACGCGCGTCGGGCGCTTCATGATCCAGGACCTGCTCGGCACGGCGTATGCCCCGCTGCGCCACACCGAATCGTGGACGGCCAATGTCGTCGCCACCGCGTTGTGCGTGGCGGGCTGGGGGTATTTCCTCTACGCCGGGGTGGTGGACCCACTGGGCGGCATCAATACCTTGTGGCCGCTGTTCGGCATCGCCAACCAGATGCTCGCGGCGATCGCGCTGATTTTCGCGACGGTGTGCCTCGTCAAGATGAAGCGCGAGCGGTTCGCCTGGATAACCCTGGCTCCGCTGGCGTGGTTGCTGGTCTGCACCCTCACGGCAGGCTGGCAGAAAATTTTCCACGCGAATCCAAAGATCGGCTTCCTGGCGCACGCGCGACTGTTCGGGGACGCGCGCGCGGCGGGAGAGATCATGGCGCCCGCGCAGTCGCTCGAGCAGATGCAGCGCATCGTGATCAACGATTACGTCAACACGACGCTGGCGGCTTTGTTCATGAGCGTCGTGATTGCACTGGTTTTCTTCGGGCTACGCGCGGTGGTCGTGGCGCGACGCAGCGCAGTCCCGACCGCGCGAGAGGTGGGCTATGCCTCGCCTGCCTGACACTCTGCTGTCGACACGGACCCTGTCGCGAATCACCGCGATCGCACGCGCGCTCATGCGCGTTCCGGATTACAACCAGTACCTGACGCACCAGTCGCTTCACCATCCGGGTGCGCCCCTCCTCACCCGTGCGGAATTTTTCGCGCAACGGCAGTCGGCGCGCTTCGGTCACGGTTCGACACACTGCTGCTGAAGCGATTCGAGAAACACGAACGGCGCCGCGCGAGTCGCTGCTTTCGCATGCCTAGGGTTCAGTCGCGCCTGCGTAAAGTGCGCAGCGCGTTACCATCCCACGACTACCAGTGAGCCGCCATGTCAGCCAGAGTCGCCATGACCGACAGCGAACGCCGCATGTCCGATCCCCTGCCGCCCCGTGCGCTGGAGCGCGATCTCAACGAGAACCAGATCGCCACATTGCGCAGCCTCGAATCATTCGGTTGGGAGCTCAAGTTCGTACGGCGCCAATTGTTCCAGCCGCCGGTGCCCGTCGTCTTCGACGGCGAGCGCAAGAAGTTCGGCGTACTGGAAGTGGACGGCAGATTGAACGAAGAGCCGGGCTTCGATATCCGCGTCTAGAGCCGAGGTACGACGCCATTCACCACTGGCGCCGCGCTAGCGCAAGGTCCACAGTTCCACTGTGGTCCCACCTCCCGCCCCGCCACTCGCGATCCCCTGTCGATACTTCGACGCAGCGCTCTGCCGCTCGTGCACCGAACTGCATGTCGACTACGACACTCAGCTGAGAGCCAAGGAGGACGAGTGCCGGGCCCGGTTGTCCACGCACCTTGGAGTGCGTTGGCGGCCGAGCGTGCAAAGCCCGCCATCGGGTTTCCGCAACAAGGCCAAGATGGTGGTCGGCGGGACGCACGAGCATCCAGTCCTCGGCTTCCGCAACGAGCGGGGAGTGGCAGTGGACCTGTCCGATTGCCCGCTCTATCCCGCTGCCATGCAGCGCATCTTTCCACTGCTTTCGCAATTCATCAGCGCGGCTCGCATCGCCCCGTACGACGTCGAGGGAAAACGCGGGGAACTAAAATTCCTGCTACTGACCCTTGCGGAGCACTCGGGCGAACTCATGCTGCGCTTCGTGCTGCGTTCCACGGAATCGCTGGACCGGATCCGCAAGCACCTGCCGGCCTTGCTGCGCTCCCTGCCCGAGCTGCGCGTGGTTTCGGCGAACCTGCAACCCGAACACAAGGCAGTGCTGGAGGGCGCGCAGGAAATCCTCCTGACCGCGCAGCCGCACCTGGCGATGCGTCTCAACGGCATCGACCTTTTTCTGCGGCCGCAGAGTTTTTTCCAGACCAACAGCCATGTGGCGGCAGTGCTCTACGCGCAAGTCCGTGAGTGGACGCATGGCCTGGCGCCACGCACTGCCTGGGACCTCTACTGCGGAGTCGGTGGCTTTGCCTTGCACGTGGCGGAGGGCGCGGCAGAAGTGGTCGGCGTCGAGACGAGCGTGGAGGCGATTGCGAGCGCGGAGCTCAGCCGCGACCAGCTCAAACTCACCCACGTGCGCTTCGAAGCAGGCGACGCCACTGCCTACGCGCTGGATTCGGCGCGGGCACCCGATCTCGTCATCGTCAATCCGCCGCGCCGCGGCATCGGACCCGATCTCTGCGAGTGGCTAAACGAGTCCACGGCAAGTGCACTGATCTACTCGAGCTGCAACGCAGAGTCGATGGCGCGCGACCTCGCGGCAATGCCGCGCTTCGCGCTGCGGGAAGCGCGGGTGCTCGACATGTTTCCACATACACGACACTACGAAGTCGTCTGCCTGTTGGGCGGTCGACAATGAAGAGTGTGTGCTGCATTCCAGCCGAGTAATCTGCGCAGCGGGTGCTTCCCGCGTACGTTGCCGGTCGATGACCGCCGGAAAATCGGGTGGGTGCCGTGCGATCGCCACGCCCTGCGCCATCACCCCGGCATCGAGATAACGGCGGGGGCGCACAAAAAAACCCCGGCCGAAGCCGGGGTTCTTGATCGACATTAAGCGCCGGGGATCAGGGGCTCTTGATCGCGACGTACATGCTGGACTGCGGCGCGCGGCCGTTCGCTTCGGTGAAGATGACGCGGGCGAAGGTCATGTTGGTCAGCGTCTGCGTCGGCGTTGCCGTGACGACGATCTGCTGCACTTCCTGCGGGACGCCATCCTCGAAGCCGCCACGGAAGAGGTGGCCCGGAGTGGTGACGCCCTGGCCGGTGAAGCTGAAGCTGGCCGGCAGCGCCGTCAGCGTCACGCCCGTGGGCGCTTCCACCGTGACGTTCCACGTGGTCGGTACCACCAGCGCGTTCTTCATCGTACGCGTCCAGTTGCAGCTCGCCGCGCAGGCTACGTTGCGCATGCTCGGAGTGTTGAGCGTGGCAGGATTGCCGGGAGGCACGGCGGAGGGATTCGCCGCCAGGTAATTGGCGAAGGTCTCGTCCATCAGCAGGCCTGCCCGCACCGCCTTGGTGAGGTCGATGCGCCCCGAACCCACGTCATCGGCGTCCCACGGCGTCGTGCCGTTCTCGCGGGTACCGGCGCGCACGGCCGTGAGCATCATGGCAGAGCGTACTTCCGACGGACTCCATGCCGTCTGCACGGAACGCACGAGCGCAGCTGCTCCTGCCAGATGCGGCGAGGACATCGAGGTGCCACCGATCGTCGCGTAGTTGTTTGGGTCGCTCGACGCCGCAAGGATGCTAGTGCCCGGCCCCGTAATGTCCGGTTTGGTCATGCTGACCAGTGCAGACGGACCGCGCAGGCTGAATCCGGCGATTACGTCGCCCTGCGCAGCGGAAGGCGAGAAAGATACGGTTGTCGCATTGGCACCATTGGCCAGGAAGTAGTCCCTGAGGGCCTCCCCTTCGGTCTGCAGCAGGGTATAGGTCGAGAGAGTCGCTGTCGGAAGCGCGGGGCTAAAGGAACCAGCGGCGTTGTTGTACAGGAACGCATGGATAGCGCCTGCGGCCGCCGCATTGTTGACCTTCTCGTCGAAGGGACACGTACCGCGCGAGATGAGTGCGATCGCGCCAGTGAAGAAGCCCGGCGGGAACGCCGGACCTGTGGCTGGCGGGACGGGAGTACAGCCGATGGGATTTGCGGCGTTGAACCGGAGAGTCAGCGAGCCCCCCGGCCCACCCGCCGTCGAGGCAGCGCCCGGCACGATGTTCTGGGTAGCGGGCGGAAGGGGCAGCAGGGTGCCGGTCGCGCTGAGCGCACTCGGCAGCACGACGTTCTGGTCATGGGACGAAGCCGCAACCGTGGTCACCCAGGGCCCCAGGTGATTGACCGCACCGATCGGATTGGGCGTAGCTGCGCGCGTGTTGCCGGCCGAAGCCGCCACGAAAATGCCGGCATTCACGGCGTCGAGCTTGATGCGATCGTTGTCGTTCCACGGGTTGGTGCCACCGGAGATCGAGAAGTTGACCACATCGACACCGTCGAGGATCGCGTTCTGCATACCTGCCTGGATATCCGCGCCGGGGCAACCACTGGGCACACAGACCTTGTAGGCGCGAACCTGCGCGCACGGTGCAACGCCGGAAATGCTGGTGAAGCCCGCAGGAATCGGCGGCGGCGGCACCGAGGCACTCGTCAACACGTTACCGCCCGCAGTGCTTGCTGTGTGGCTGCCATGGCCGTCCGAGTCCTCCGGTACGGCACCGTTGCAGACTCCGGCGGTCGCAGCACCGCAGTCACGCGCGCTGAGAAGCTTGGGGTTGGCGGCCGTGAAACCGCAGGACGCAGAGTTCGCGAAGGAGGGATGATCGGTGTTGATGCCCGTGTCGAGCACACCGATGACCACGCCCTGCCCGCGCGAAGTGCCGAGGCCTGGCGGCACGTTCGCGCCGTTCCAGATCGTGTTGGCACCAATGAAGTCCGGGCCGCGGAACGTATCGAGTTGTTCCATTCCCGCGCGCCGCACTTCGATGACACCCGGCAACGTGGAAATCCGGTTCGCCTCTTCTGCCGTGAGCAGCATGGCGACACCGTTGTATGCGGCAATGTACTCATGCGTCGCAGTGACCGGCCGACCGAGCCGGGCGCCGATGGCGCTCTCGTAGGCCTCCTGCTTCGAGCCGAGGTACGCCTTGTATTCGTTCGCTGCACGGCTGGTCGAGTCGAGACCCTGTCCCTCGTCCTTGGGCGCAGTCGCTTGCAGGCCTTCGATGCCGCCCTTGTAGTAGAGCAGGCCCGGCTCGGCAAACTTGACGATGTACGACTCGCGCTGGGCGATGCTCTGCCCTTCAGCAGCGGAAGACACTTGCGGCAGGCTGAAGGAGCCGACGAGAACAGCACCGATGACGGACGCAAGCATGGAAACGCGTAGGGACGAACGCATGTATCAGACTCCTGGAAATTGTGGGAAGTATCGAATGACCAGATGCCTGTCCGGGCTGGTCCGTGTTCAGTTATGGCGCTGACCCCTGCGCACCCATTCGTTGTACGGCAACCCCCCAATCAGCGCAAGTTCATATCCGCCCAATGAACCCCGAGCGTGACTACTGGCATATGCAGCGCGACGAATGGAGTGTGTTTGTTGCAGTGCACAAACGGAAGGCCGTTCGTTGATGCCGCAACACATGCAAGGAGGCGCTTGCAGATCCTGTTTTCGTTGCGCACTCGCGCCAGGGCGCTGAGCTAAAACTCCGCCCGGCGGTTGTAGTGTCCAGCCGAACGTCCTGACGATGAAACAGCCGGATGAGTACTGCCCACGCAAGCCCCCTCGTCGATCGCCGCCACCTCGACTTTCTCCTGTACGAAGTACTGGGCGTCGAGCGGCTGACAGGCCACTCGCGATTCGCCGAACACAGTCGCGAAACATTCGACGCGGCGATCGAACTCGCGCACCGGGTCGCGGTTGAAAAATTCCTCACGCACAACCGCAAGTCGGACTTGAATGAGCCGACGATGGTCGACGGCAAGGTCGTTCTCATTCCGGAAATTGGAATTGCGCTCGACGCGTATAACGACGCGGGGTTCGCCGCAGCCCTGGCAGACTTCGATTTGGGCGGGATGCAGCTTCCATTCGTCGTGGCAACGGTGTGCGACTCGATGTTCTCCGCGGCGAACCCGGGCACCGTCGCCTACCCCGCGCTGGCGCGCGCCGCCGCGAATCTGCTCGAGGTGTATGGAACGGACGAGCAGAAGCGCCTGTACATGCAGCCCATCATTGAGGGGCGCTACTACGGCACGATGTGCCTGTCCGAACCCCAGGCTGGGTCGTCGTTGGCCGACATCCGGACCCTTGCGGAACCACACGGCGACGGCAGCTACCGGATCCACGGCGCGAAAATGTGGATCTCCGCGGGCGACCATGAGCATGGCGAGAACATCGTGCATCTCGTGCTGGCGCGTATCGCCGGCGCACCTGCGGGAGTTCGGGGCATCAGTCTTTTCATCGTGCCGCGCTGGCGCGTCGACGCGAACGGCGCGCGCGCGGAGCGCAATGACGTGCGCCTCGCCGGCCTCAATCACAAGATGGGGCAACGCGGCAGCGCCAACACCTTCCTCAAGTTCGGTGAAGCCGGCGATTGCCACGGTTTCCTCGTGGGCAAGGAGAACCAGGGCCTTGCCGCGATGTTCCACATGATGAACGAGGAGCGCATCGGCGTCGGCATGGGCGCCGTGCAGCAAGGCAGCGTGGGCTACCTGCACTCGCTCGAATACGCCCGCGAGCGCCGCCAGGGCCGCCATCCGGACCAGAAGGATCCGAGCGCCCCGCCGCTGCCATTGATCGAACACGCCGATGTGCGGCGCATGCTGCTCCAGCAGAAGTGCTACGTCGAAGGCGCGCAGGCGCTGGGCTTCTATGCTTCGATGCTCGTCGACGAGGCGCATGGCGACGATGAGGCCGCGCGTCGGGAGGCTTCGCTGCTGCTCGACCTGCTCACGCCGATCATCAAGTCATGGGGATCGGACTACTCGCTCAAGGCCAACGACCTCGCCATCCAGGTACTGGGCGGTTACGGCTACACGCGCGACTACCCCGTCGAACAGTGCTATCGCGACAACCGCATCAACCCGATCCACGAGGGCACCAACGGCATCCAGGCGCTGGACCTGCTCGGTCGCAAGGCGATGATGCAGGAGGGCGCGGCGCTCAAGCTGTTGCTCACGCGCATCGGCGCGACCTGCTCGCAAGCCGCTGCGATCGACGAGCTGGCGGGGTTCGCGGCGCAACTGGAGGCCGGCGTGCGACTCACGGCCGCGGCGACCGTTGCGGCGGGCAAACGCATGGCGGCAGGGGAAGCCCGGCTGGCGCTGGGCAATGCCGCGCACTACATGACGCTGCTCGGCCACCTCACCATTGGCTGGTTCTGGCTGATGCAGGCGATCGTCGCGCAGCGCGCGATGGCGGATGCGCCAGAGACGGAAGTGGACTTCTATCGCGGCAAGCTGCAGGCCTGCCGGTTCTTCTTCGCGACCGAATTGCCGCAGATTGAACACGCGGCGCGGCTCGTGCGCGATGCCGAACCCAGCGCCTTCGACATGCAGCCTGGCTGGTTTTGACCGGGCTGCCGAAATCGGAAACGCGTGAGCTCGCGACAGACCTCAGTGAACTCGGAGTCGGGGAAGGCCCGGACTCCCCGGGACGATCAGCCGCGTGGGCAAAGCAGCGCGCGCGCCCGCGCGCGGCCAGCCATACCGTTGGTAGCTTCGCCCGACAACGCGCCGCCGGGACCGCAAACGGTCGGAAGACCACGTCCTTCCGCGGGCCCGCCGCTCGGCGGGGTGCCGATGGCCGGCGGCGGATTCTGCGCGGCCGGCAGTGGACCACCGAATCCGGGCGGCAGGTTGCCGGCGAGTCCCGCAGCGAAGCGCGCGGCAGCCTGCGGCGGCAGCGTCGGCAATGCCGGACTCTCGGGCTGCTCACCACGCACGGTGCGTCCTGGTGTCTGAGCACTGGTGATGGCGGGTGACGCCAACAACGTCGCGGCAATCAAGACGGCTGTCAGGGGGAAGGCATGCTTCACGGAATTATCCTCGGGAAGTTCGGCTGCCATGAATAGCATCGAAGCACCCACAACCCAACAGGATGCGTGAACTGGTCGTCGGAAGTCCCGACCGTTTGCGACGTGGCCTGCGCACTTCGATTCGAGGCGAGCAGGCATCCCTGCGCCAGCAATCCGGCCCGCACATCCATGTGCGTGCGTTCGGCGGCGCGCAGCAGTGCTGCGCGAAAGCTCCGCCTCACCCCGCGAAGCGGTCGAGCGCCTTTTCTGCCTGGCCGCGTTCGAAGTCACTCATGCCACGCGCGACCGCCCGGTACCGCTCGATCAGCGCCACATCCTTTGGCATGACTCTGGCAAGGCGCACCAGCACCTCGCGTTGCTCGAAGTCGGAGCCCATCGTGGCGACCGCCCCGATCACTGCGTTAGCGGTGATCGCATCGATGTCGCTCCGGTCCAGCAGTGCGAGCAGGGCTTCGCGCTGCTCGAAATCCGAGCCGATGCTGCGCGCGGCCGTGATGTAGACGGGGGCGAAACGCGAGTCCCGTGCATGGCGTGAGAATGCCTCGAGCGCGGTGCGCTTCTCGAAGTCGGAATCCATGGTGGCGATGGATGCGAACGCCAGGCGCAACAGGCCCGGGGCCGGAGCAGGACGTTCGGCCAGCGCAACCAGCGCTTCGCGGCGCTCGAAGCTGCTGTCGATCGACTCCAGCACGCGCGCCCATTCCGCGCCCACCGCTGGATCGTCCGCCAGCTTGTGGGCCAGCACGTTCAGCACGCCGCGCTTTTCGAAGTCGGAATCCATCCTCGCAACGAGGCCGAGCAGCTGGATTTGCTGCTGCGGCGCGATCGCCTGGCTCTCGATCAGCGGGTTGAGTGCGTGGCGGCGTTCGAAGTCGGAGCCGATCGCACCTGTCAAAGCTATGGCGCGCCCGAGCTGCGCGGTCTCGAGGGGTCCCATGCGCGCCAGGTGGCCGATGTAGAGGCTACGCACGTGTTCACCACGCAGCAACGCGATTTCCGCGAGCAGCGCGTCCGGTCCGCCGCGCGCATGGATGCGCCGGGCGCGCAACTCGGCGTCGAGGCCCGATTCCCGCAACAGTGTCGGAATGACGGCGCGCAGCCAGTCGCGGCCCGCGGCGTCGAGCGGTCGCGCCTGACCGTTGACGAAGTAGCGGCGCACGAGCTTGCCGGATTCGTTTTCGAATTCGATGCGGCGCTTGATGCCATCGGCCTTCTGCATGATCCAGGCCTCGCCGTTCTGGCCGAGTGCCAACACGTCGTCCTCGGCCGGAGTGAACTCGATCTTTCCGCGGATCTCGGCGGACAGGTCGAGGTCGTTCTCCTGGATGTCCACTTTGCTGTAGTGGATGCCGAGCGGACCACGGCCGGTCTCGATATGCGTGCCACGCCCTGCCGATGCCGTACCGATCACCACGACGGGAAGCACCGCGAGTGCGCACAGCGCGGCAACCGTGATCAGCAGCCAGTGGATTGGGCGAAGATTGGGTTTCATGTTTTTTTCCTCGAGGATTCGCTGGATGCGGGTGAGTACCTGTGACTTTCCGACCATGGCGATCGCCAGTGCCGGCGTGCGCGTGGCGTTGATTTCTTCGGCGCAGCGCGCCAGGCATTGCGCGAGCGCGCGTCGATCGCCGGTGGCTTGCACGGCCCAGGAATCCGCGCCGAATTCCGCGAGCGCCTCGAGCCTGCGCGTCGCAAGGGCATTGAGCGGCTGGAACCAGCACAACGCACGGACCAGCGCGCCGATGATCCGCCAGGTCATGTCATGCCGCGCGATGTGCCCGAGTTCGTGCGCGAGCATCGCTTCGAGACCCGGTGCTCCCGGTTCGCGCAATGCCCATGGCGGCAGGGTCAGCACGCCACCCACGTTCGCGGTGGGGCTGTTCGAGTCCGGGTCCTCGACGATGCGCGGTGGGTGCAGGTCGTGCGCCCGGCACACCCTTTCGACGCAGGCAATCATCGCCGGGTGTTCACACGGCGCGAGGCTCGCCAGCGCGGAACGACGCCGCGCGATGCCCGCTGCGAGCGTCGACGCGGCTGCGGCAGTCACGAGTAGCCACAGGATCGCGATCCACGTCGCGATCCCGAGCACCGCCGCCGGTAGCGTCAAGTCGTTCCTCGAAAGTGGCAGCGCTGCAGTTCGTGGCAAACCCGCAATGCCGACGGGCAGTCCTTCGCTGGAACCCGGCACGCGCAGCGCCGGGCTCGCGGTGGCTGGGGCGACTGTGGCCATACGCCCGGCAATCGGAACGCTTGCAACGGACCCGGCGCTCGCGGCCGGCGACGGGGGATCATGAGACGCGGTTCCGATCGCGGGCAGCAGCACCTGCGCCGACGCCGTGGCCAACCCGGCCAGCAGTGCAAACCTCCACAGCAGTTCACACGACTCCGGCCTGCGAATCCACCCGCAGCGTTCGACTGTCCATGCCGACGCAAGCAACAGCGAGCTGTGCGCGAAGTAGGTCGCCAACAGCAAGAGGATCGTGACTGTCATGGCAGGTCTCCTGTCTTGCGGAGGAGCGCCCGGATGCGTTCCATGTCGGCCGTGCCCACCTCGTCCTCGCGCACGAGATGCGCGACCAGTGCGCGCGCATCGCCGCCGAACAAATTGCCGAGCAGGCTGCCGACCATCGAACGGCGCACCGCGTCCTCGGTCACGCGGGCTCGATAGAAGAGTTGCCGGCCTTCGCGACGGACCGCCAGCAGTCCGCGTTTTTCCAGTCTCGTCAGCAGAGTGGAGACGGTGGTGTGCGCGAGCGCACGCGAATCCGCCAGCGCCTCCACGACCTCGGTGGTGCTCGCCTCGCGGCTCTGCCAGAACACGCGCATCACCGCGAGCTGCAGGTCGCTGAGGGAAACCTCGGCTTTTTTGGCAGGCACAGACTGTCTCTACAGTTGTAGTACTACACTTGTAGAACGAAATGCCGCGGGCGTCAACAGGCCGGAAGTCGTGGGTCGCGTCCTATCATTGCGACGGTACTCCTCCGAGCAACTGCCCCATGAAAAGCCGCGCTGCCGTGGCATTCGCCGCGGGACAACCGCTCGAGATCGTCGAGATCGACGTCGCGTCGCCGCGCGCAGGAGAGGCGCTCGTGAGGATCGTGGCGAGCGGCGTCTGCCACACCGACGCCTTCACCCTGAGCGGCGAGGATCCCGAGGGACTTTTCCCAGTGGTGCTGGGCCACGAAGGCGGCGGCATCGTCGTCGAAGTCGGCGAAGGCGTGTCCAGCCTCAAGCCCGGCGATCACGTGATTCCGCTGTACACCGCGGAATGCCGCAAGTGCAAATTCTGCCTGTCGGGCAAGACCAATCTCTGCCAGGCAGTGCGCGCCACGCAGGGCAAGGGATTGATGCCGGATGGCAGCTCGCGTTTTTCGTACAACGGGCAGCCGATCCTTCACTACATGGGCTGCAGCACATTCAGCGAATACACCGTGGTGCCGGAGGTCTCGCTGGCTGTCGTGAATCCCGCGGCACCGCTCGAAAAGATGTGCCTGCTCGGCTGCGGAGTGACGACCGGCATCGGTGCGGTGCACAACACGGCGAAGGTCGAGGCAGGCGCGACCGTTGCCGTGTTCGGCCTCGGCGGCATCGGCCTCGCCGTGATCCAAGGCGCGGTGCAGGCGCGTGCCGCACGCATCATCGGCATCGACACCAACCCCGGCAAGTTCGACCTGGCGCGTGCGATGGGGGCGACCGACTGCATCGATCCCAACGCGCACGATGCGCCGATCCAGGACGTCATCGTTGCAATGACCGATGGCGGTGTCGATTACAGCTTCGAATGCATCGGCAATGTCCATGTGATGCGCGCCGCGCTTGAGTGCTGCCACAAGGGCTGGGGCGAGAGCATCGTCATCGGTGTTGCAGGCGCGGGACAGGAAATCAGCACGCGCCCGTTCCAGCTGGTGACCGGCCGGGTCTGGCGCGGATCCGCGTTCGGTGGCGTCAAGGGCCGCACGCAATTGCCGGGCATGGTCGAACAGGCGATGCGCGGAGAGATCGACCTGGATTCCTTCATCACCCACGTGCTGCCGCTCGAACGCATCAACGAAGCCTTCGACCTCATGCATGAGGGCAAGTCGATCCGCACCGTGATCCACTTCTGATCTACCCACCCGCCCTCCTGGAGTGCAACGCGACATGCAGCGCATCGAACGACACGCCTGCTTCGGTGGCTGGCAGGAGGTCTGGCAACACTGCTCGACGACACTCGGCTGCGACATGCGTGTCGGCGTGTACCTCCCGCCGCAGGCGCGACACGCGCGCTGCCCGGTGCTGTACTGGCTGTCGGGCCTGACCTGCACGGAACAGAACTTCATCACCAAGGGCGGTGCGCAGCGCCATGCCGCCGAGCACGGATTGATACTCGTCGCTCCCGACACCAGCCCGCGCGGCGACGGCGTCGCCGACACGGAGGGGTATGACCTCGGGCTGGGTGCGGGCTTCTATCTCAACGCGACGCAGGCACCGTGGTCCACGCATTACAGGATGCACGAGTACGTGGCGGAGGAACTCCCCGCGCTGGTCGAAGCACATTTTCCTGCCTCGGCGTCGCGTTCGATCAGCGGTCATTCCATGGGTGGACATGGCGCGCTGGTGCTCGCGCTGCGCAACCCGAGACGCTATCGCAGCGTTTCCGCGTTCGCGCCGATTGCCGCTCCGAGCCAAGTGCCGTGGGGCCGCAAGGCGTTCGGTGCATACCTTGGCGACGATCCCGATGCGTGGCGCGAGTGGGACGCTACGGAACTGGTGCGCAGCGCGCGCGAACGACTGCCGATCCTGATCGACCAGGGCGAAGACGATTCATTCCTCGCCACGCAGCTCAGGCCGGAATTGCTACAGGCCGCGTGCGCCGCTGCCGGCCATCCGCTGACGCTGCGAATGCGTCCGGGCTACGACCACAGCTATTACTTCATCGCCTCCTTCGTCGGCGAGCACATCGCGCATCACGCGGATGCGTTGGAAGTGGGCGCGATCCGGAGGTCCATCGGAACCCTCGCTTTAAAGTGATGTGCTTCACATTTTCTTGACGCGACGGCAACCCGAGCGTAGTTTCGGCCGGCCGGCGATCCGCCGGAGCAGGTTTTTAATCCTCTGGGGAATCCAATGAACCGAATACTCGTTCTGCTGGCCGTTCTGCTTATGTTCGCGAACACTGCCGTCGCGCAGGAGCCCCGCTCCTACAGCGAGGGGCCGGTGTCCGTGGTGACTGCCGTCAAGGTCATGGATGGCCAGTACGAGAACTACATCAATTATCTCGCCAAGACCTACAGGCCGATGCTGGAAGCCCAGAAGGAAGCCGGGATCATCGTCGGGTATGCGATCTACGACACCGCGGCGCGCCGGCCGGACGAGCCGGATCTGTACCTGGTGGTGACTTATCCGAACATGGCCAGCTTCGACGGCCTATCCGAAAAGACCGAGCCGTTGTCGAGCAAGGTCTCGGGCATGAACCGCGCGCAAGCGGCCGAGGCCTCCGTCGGCCGCGGCAAGATGCGGGAGATCATGGGCTCTGAAATGATCCGCCAAGTGCTGCTGAAGTAGCAGCTGCCGCGGGCCGGAAGCGGAAGCTTTCCGGCCCGCGACGCTCGCAAGCCCGGCTATTCGAAGCCATTCGCGAAGAGCGCGTTACTGAACTCGACCGCGCCAATATCGCAAATGGCGGAGCCGTTTCCGTCGCCGTCGAGCGGACGTACTCGCCCGCTCTGATCTGAACTCACGGCGGCACCAGCCAGGTCGTTGCAATCGGCTGCAGAGTCGATCGAGAGCGATCCCGGCAGCGGCAATATCACTGCGCGCCCGCCTTCCGTGTCGATCGCCGGCCCGCGAAAGTTCGCGGCGAAACTGCCCTGGCGCGTGAAGCCGGCGCAGCTGTCGTCGCTGTCCGCGTTTGCGCCTGACGCGGTCACTGCGCCGAAGCAGTCCACGGCAGCATTGTTGCCCACCAGCAACGAACTGCGGATACGCGGCGCGGAGGCCGCGAACAGGTTTTCACCGCTACGCAAACCAGATACACCGCTGGCACCATTGGGGTCGCCCTGGCCTCCTATGCCGCCGTTTCCTCCAGTCATTCCAGCCGGCCCGAGCGATGAAAACTCGACGTCCGCGAGCGCGACGGCCGTATTCAAGTGGACCTGCCCACCCTGCGCGTTGGCTCCAATGCCGCCGTTGCCGCCTGCGCCGATGCCGATGGCGGCGCCGTCACCGCCGGCGCCGCCATTGCCGCCGTTGCCGGCGCCTACCGAGTTCCCCGCCAGCGTGCTGTTGCGGAGCAGCAGCGCGCCACCCGCCCCCACTTGGATCGCACCGCCTTGCGCGCCGCCCCCGGCGCCTCCGTTGCCGCCGGCACCTTCCCTGTTGGCGAAAATGCTGCCCGCGCCCCCCGCGCCACCGACACCGCCGGCGCCACCCGCGGAAAGTGCGCCCGAGATGCTGGCATCGACGAGCGTAAGCTGGCCATCCACCGCGATCGCCCCACCGCGCGCGAATCCGCCCGCACCACCGGGCCCGCCATTGCCCGGCGGGTTTCCACTGGCACCGCTGCCGCCGTTGCCTCCGCTGCCTCCCTGCGCAATGCAATCGCGGATCGATGCGCGATCCAGCACAAGGCTGGTACCTGCGCTTGTGCGGACGCAGCCTCCCTCCGCGACACCTCCATTCACGCCGCCAGTGCCGCTTCCCGGCGAACCGCTGGGCCCGTTGCTGCCGAACTGCCGACCACCTGCCAGTTCGAGGCGTTCAATAACCACGCTGCCGGTGGTTACCGACAGCACACGGCGGCTGGGGGCGGCGCGCACGCTCAACCGATCGGCGCCCGGCCCCACGATCGTCAGGTTCTTGTTGAACGCAAGCTCGGTGCCCGACAAGGTGAGATTGGCCGGAAAGACCAGCGCCGCATCGAACTCGATGCGGTCATTTGGCAGCGCCGCGGCGATGGCCGCGCGCAATGTGCAGCTGGCGCTACTGGGGCAGGTGCCGGCGGCATCGCCCAGATTGGTCACTACGACCGTGGCGGATCGCACATCGGCGGCCGCGAGGGCCAGCAGGCACAGCCACGAACAGGAAAATTTGCGCATCGCGTTAATCCTCCAGTATGTCCGCGCCGCAACGGGTGACGCTGACTCTACAACGGCAAAGGCCGCAGCGAGGGGCCAACCCCGTGCCCGTCGGCCGCGATGCGGGTGCAGTCGACTCCGCCTGCGACCCGGGTTGCCGGTACCCCGATCGGATGAGCCCGTTACGGTGGTGTGGCACCTGGCTGGCCGCGGCGTCCCAGCCACGCTCGCGTCAGCGCGAAGGAGAGCGGCACGCTCAATGCGATCACCAGCAGAGGCGCGAGTCGTTCGTCCATACCCAGTCTCGCGACCAGCACATGCAGGAGGAGCGCGCCGAAGCCGTACAGCACCAGATGGATTGGCGGGTATCCCCCCAGGTTCGACCAGCGCAGCGGCACGCGGAATACGAAGCGACTGTGCAGCAGGAACTGCAGCACAATGCCTGCCGAGTACGCGACGGCGTAGGCAAGCTGATAGTGGATGAAATGCACCAGCGCGACGTAGATGCCGTACGTCAGCCCGGTGTTGAGCGCACCGACGGTGACGAAGCGCAGGAATTCGCCGCGACTCCTGCCCTGCGCCCTCAACGCGTGCCCGCCACCGCATCGAGGAATGCCTGGTAATCCCGGATGTAGTCCGCGGCGTC
This sequence comes from Lysobacterales bacterium, assembly GCA_038255255.1. GTDB lineage: Bacteria > Pseudomonadota > Gammaproteobacteria > Xanthomonadales > Ahniellaceae > JBBQNY01. The sequence continues at coordinate 280 of JBBSLL010000043.1, read as the reverse complement.
GTAATGCTCGGAGGCAAACACCAGCAGGACGGCGTCAGGCGAATAGCGGTACTGCACGCCCCACGTCATCGGCGGCAGGTGCAGACCGAGGCATGGATCGTCGAGCAGGAACTCTTCGCGCGAGGCGCCGTCGTCGGCAACCACGGAAACACTGCCGTGCGCGCAGATCAGGAACTGGTGACATTGTCGATGCGCGTGCTCGCCACGCACCTCGACGCTGGGCACCTCGAACACCATGAAGTAGCGCTTGACCGCGAACGGAATCGATCGGTCGAACTCG
>JBBSLL010000042.1:0-21235 GCA_038255255.1 Lysobacterales bacterium | reverse complement strand
TACGAGTTGCCATCTTTGTATCTCCGGAGTTGGTTGATGCTGCTGTTTGCCGTTTGGCTGGGGTTTGGACGGCGTCGGTTCGGAAGAAGCGCTTCCTCAGAACTTGCCGTAGTAACCCTCTTTGAGTGCATCGAAGAGATTGGCGGCGGAATGGATTTCTCCGTCGTATTCGATCTCTTCGTTGCCCCGTGCCTCGACCACAGTGCCATCTTCCAGCTCGAAGCGATAGACCGTGTTCTCGAGGTCGGTTTCCTTGACCAGCACGCCCTGAAAGGCGGCCGGGTTGAAGCGGAACGTGGTGCAGCCCTTCAGGCCCTGCGCGTGCGCGTAGGTGTAGATGTCCTTGAACTCCGCGAACGGATATTCGGTCGGCACGTTCGCGGTCTTCGAGATCGACGAATCGATCCACTTCTGCGCGGCCGCCTGGATGTCGACGTGGGCCTTCGGGGTGATGTCGTCGGCGCTGACGAAGTATTCAGGCAGCTTCGTCGCCGCGTCGCTGGAGTTCGGCTGCGCCTTCGGATTGACCAGGTGACGGTATGCGAGGAGCTCGTAGCTCAGCACGTCGACCTTTTCCTTGGACTTCTTGCCCTCGCGGATGATGTTGCGCGAGTACTGATGCGCGAAGGAAGGCTCGATGCCGTTCGAGGCGTTGTTACCGAGGCTCAGGGAAATGGTGCCGGTCGGCGCGATCGACGTGTGGTGAGTGAACCGTGCCCCGTGCGTGGCCAGTTCATGGACCAGCCCGGGCGCGACGGCGGCGACACGCTGCATGTAACGCGAGTAGCGCGAGTGCAGGATCCGCCCCTTGATCGCATCGCCGAGCTTGAAGCCGTCCGCAGCCATTTCCGGGCGAAGCCGCAGCATTTCAGCGGTGACTTCGAACTCCTCGTCCATGATCGGCGCCGGTCCCTTCTCTTTCGCCAGATCGAGTGCTTCTTCCCAGCCGGCCAGCGCCATCTCGCGCGAAACCCTTTCGGTGAACTCGAGCGATTCCGGTGAGCCATACGGCATGCGCAACATGGTCAGCGTCGAACCGAGACCGAGATAACCCATGCCGTGCCGCCGCTTGCGCAGGATTTCAGCGCGCTGCTGCTCGAGCGGCAGGCCATTGACCTCGACCACGTTGTCGAGCATGCGCGTGAACACCTTGACGACCTCGTGGTATTCCTCCCAGTCGAAGCGCGCGTGGTTGGTGAAGGCGTCGCGCACGAAGTTGGTGAGATTCACCGAGCCCAGCAGGCATGCGCCGTACGGTGGCAATGGCTGTTCGCCGCAGGGATTGGTTGCGCGGATGTTTTCGCACCACCAGTTGTTGTTCTGTTCGTTTACCCGGTCGATGAGGATGAAGCCCGGTTCGGCGAAATCGTAGGTCGAGGCCATGATCATGTCCCACAGACCGCGCGCCCGGATCTGCCCGTAGATCTTGCACGCGACCAGTCCGTCTTCGCGCGACACATAGCCTTCCTTGATCGGCCATTCACGCCAGATCACGCGATTGGCGTCGACCAGGTCGACTTCGTGCTGTTCCTTGATGTGCACCGGAAAGACCAGGGGCCAGTCCGTGTCGTCCGCCACCGCCTGCATGAAGGCGTCGGTGATGAGCAGGCTCAGGTTGAACTGCCGCAGCCGTCCGTCCTCGCGCTTGGCGCGGATGAATTCCTTGACGTCGGGATGCGAGACGTCGAACGTGCCCATCTGCGCGCCGCGGCGTCCGCCGGCCGAGGACACGGTGAAGCACATCTTGTCGTAGATATCCATGAAGCTCAGCGGGCCGGACGTGTACGCGCCGGCACCCGATACGTAGGCACCGCGGGGCCGCAGGGTCGAAAATTCGTAGCCGATCCCGCAACCTGCCTTGAGCGTGAGTCCCGCCTCGTGCACGCGCTCGAGAATGCCGTCCATCGAATCGGGAATCGCGCCCGAGACCGTGCAGTTGATCGTGCTGGTGGCGGGCTTGTGCGACAGCGCGCCCGCATTCGACGTGATGCGTCCCGCCGGAATCGCGCCGCGACGTAGCGCCCACAGGAACCGGTCGAACCATTTCTGCCTGAGTTCGGGCGTTTCCTCCGCATCGGAGAGGGCCCGCGCAATGCGCTTGTAGCTGTCGTCGATGGAGCCGTCGACTGGCTCCCCGGTCTTCGTCTTGAGCCGGTATTTCTTGTCCCAGATGTCGTAGGACGCGGGCTGCAGGGGAACCTCCGTTACCGTCCGGACCGCTTCAAGACGTACCGTGTTCGTCACTGGACTCTCCTGCTGACCACCCTCGATCGCGGGCGGCATTCTTGTTGTGTGTTGGTCGCGAACTTGCAGACCCCTTGCCCCGCGTTCTTCCGCCACTCCGGCTCTGACCCCTCCCTTCCGGAACCCACCCCCCACCTCGCGCGCGGCCCGAAAACCCAATCCTTGGGGGTTCAAATCGACCTCGGACCCAACATCTTGTGTCGGAGGCGTACCGTACGCGCTCCGTGGCGGGGCGTCAATCTTGCATTGCATCAAGTATTTGTGTGCCTTTTCTCCGCCGGGCATCAGGTATTTGCACAAAACTTGAACGAAACCCGCCGAGGGGAGCCGATTTCCCCGGAATCGCGCCCGGCGGGCCGCCCGGCTCGAGCCTCGGCTGGAAACTTAGCGTGCCGAGCCGGGTCCATGGCGTGTCGTGAAAATCCTGAAACGGGCAGGCTCTTGATTCCGCGCGCGGTGCCCGGATCAATGCCGGCCGCACGCTTTTTCGATCTGCCTGGAAGGCCAATGCAACGTTGCCCGATTCTCCTCGCCCCGCTGTTCCTGCTGCTCGGTCTCGCGACCGGGGTGCGCGCGGCGTTGCCGCTCGCAGTCGAGGGAGAACCGCTGCCCACTCTCGCGCCGATGCTCGAGCGCGTCACGCCGGCGGTGGTCAATGTCAATTCCAAGACGCGCGTGCGGGTCCAGAATCCTTTTGCCAACGATCCTTTCTACCAGCACTTTTTCGGCATCCCGAACGCGCCCCAGGAACGCATGCAGCAGTCGCTCGGGTCGGGCGTGATCGTCGATGCGGTGCGGGGATACGTCCTCACCAACAACCATGTCATTGAAGGCGCCGACGAAATTTCCATCACGCTCGCGGACGGGCGTACGTTGCCTGCAACCAAGGTGGGCGCCGATGCGGCCACCGACGTCGCCGTGGTGCGCGTGGCGCCGCAGAACCTGACCGCGGTGCCCCTCGCCGTCTCGCGCAACCTGCGCGTCGGGGACTTCGTGGTGGCCGTCGGCAATCCCTTTGGCCTCGGCCAGACGGTGACCTCGGGCATCGTGTCTGCGCTCGGCCGCGCAGGACTGTCCGGCGTGGGCGTACAGAATTTCATCCAGACCGATGCCGCCATCAACATGGGCAACTCGGGCGGCGCCCTCGTGAACCTGCGCGGCGAGCTGGTAGGCATCAACACGCTCATTTTCTCCCCGTCCGGCGGCAACGTCGGCATCGGCTTCGCGATCCCGAGCGACCTGGCTTCCGGGGTCATGCGGCAACTGATCACGGGCGGACAGGTACGCCGCGGATCGCTCGGGATCGAGGCGCAGGACATCGATGAACGCTTGGCCGGCGTCCTCGGGGTGCGCGCGGGCCGTGGGGCGGTCGTGACACGCACCAACCAGGGATCCCCGGCGGCGTCGGCAGGCATCCTGCCGGGCGACGCGATCGTCAGCCTCAACGGAAGCAAGATCACGGGAAGCCGGGACCTTGCCAATCAGGAAGCGCTTCTGCCGGTGGGTTCGAGAATCGCCCTCGGGATAGTGCGCAACGGCAAGGCGATGGTGACTTCGACCGTGCTCGATGCCGATCCGCGGCAGCGGGTGGACGGCGGCGTGCTCGACCCACGCGTCAACGGCGCAACGTTCATCGACCTCCCTGCCGAGTACTCCGAGCGGGGCCTGTCAGGAGTGCAGGTCGCGCGCGTCGCCAGCGGCAGTCGCGCCGCGCAGAACGGATTGCGCACGAATGACGTGGTGCTCTCGGTGAATGGGCTCGCCGTGGCGAACGTCCCGGCAATCAACCGGGTTCTCAGGAGCAAGCCGAGTCGCCTGGTGCTCGGGATCGTGCGCGGGCAACGAACAGGTGAACTCGCGTTCGAGTAAGGCGGTGCATTCCTTCCGTGATTCCCCACGCGGCCGCGATGCCTTAACATCCTGCCGAGTGATAAAGGCACTGAGTCTCGACCTCGATGACACGCTGTGGCCGATCCAACCCTGCATCGTGCGCGCGGAGTCGGCTCTGGACGAGTGGATGCACGCCCACTGTCCGGCCATCGCGGCCAGGTTCCCGGCTGCAGCCATGCGCGCCGAACGCGATCGCGTGTGGGAAGCCAATCCCCACCTGACCCACGATCTGTCCGAGTTGCGGCGCATGTCGCTGCGCAATGTGTTCGCGCCACATGGACTGGGGGACGATTTCGTGGAGCGTGCGATGGCCACGTTCAGCGCCGCGCGCAACCGGGTCGACTTCTACCCCGAGTCACTCGGAGTGCTCGCCCTGCTCGCGGAGCGCTATCCCCTTGCGAGCCTCACAAACGGCAACGCGGACCTCGATGCGATCGGCATCGGACAGCACTTTCGGGCGCGCATTTATTCGCGCGACGCGGGCTGTGCAAAGCCCGACCGTCGTATCTTCGAGCGCACCGCCGACGCACTCGGCGTGGCGACGGCAGAGATGCTGCACGTGGGGGATGATCCCCTCATGGATGTCGACGGCGCGCGCGCTGCGGGTTGCCCGGTCGTGTGGATCGACCGGGGCGTCCTGCAGTGGCCCGACGGGCTCCCGCCCCCGAGCCATCGCATCGAGTCCCTCGAAGCGCTGCCCGCATTGCTGGCAGACTGGCGTTGATCCAGGGGGAGCACCATGGCCGCATACCTGACTGAAGCGAGCGGCGCCTCCGTTCCGATTAGCGTGCTGCGCGCGGCTGATTGGCCCGGGTGGCGATCGGGCTGCGAGGATAGGCTGCAGACCTGGGTGACCGCCAACGCATTCGAGGCCGCGCCCTGCACGGTCTGCCTGGTGCCTGGCGCTGGAGGAGGGCTCGAGCGCGTCCTGGTCGGGTCGGCGATCGGGGATTCGATCGGCGCACTCGCAGGCCTTCCGTACCAGTTGCCGCCGGGCGACTACCATGTCGAAGCGCTGCCGGAGGACTGCGATCCCTTCCTTGCGGCACTCGGCTTCGGGCTGGGCGCCTACCGGTTCACGCGTTACAAGACGCCGCCTAGAAAGCCTGCGCGGTTGCGGCCATCGCCGGGAGTGGATGTCGAAAGGCTTGAACGGGAGCTGGCGGCCAGCTGCTGGGTTCGGGACCTCGTCAACACGCCGACCGAGGACCTGGGTCCCGAGCATCTCGAATCCGAGGCGCGCGACCTCGCGGCGGCGCACGGCGCGGACTTTCGCAGCTTCGTGGGCGAAGCGCTGCTGCGCGAAAATTTTCCTTCCATCCATGCGGTCGGGCGTGCGTCGCATCGCGAACCGCGCCTTGTCGAAGTCAACTGGGGCGATGCCGCGCACCCGCGCATTGCGATCGTCGGCAAAGGCGTGTGCTTCGATACCGGCGGGCTCGATCTCAAGGGCGCCGACGGCATGCGCTGGATGAAGAAGGACATGGGCGGTGCGGCGCATGCGCTGGCCCTGGCGCGACTGGTATTTGAAGCCGGGCTGCCGGTGCGCGTCCAGCTGTTGATTCCGGCGGTCGAAAATGCGGTGTCGGGCAACGCGTTTCGCCCAGGCGAAGTGCTCGCAACCCGCGCGGGACTGAACATCGAAATCGACAACACCGATGCGGAAGGCCGGGTTGTGCTGGCCGATGCCCTGACCTACGCCTGCGAGCAATCCCCCGATCTCATCATCGATTTCGCGACGCTCACGGGCGCGGCACGCATCGCGCTCGGGCCGGACCTTCCGGCGCTCTTCACGAACCGGGTGCCGCTGGCGGCTTCCCTGACCGCGCTCGGCGCAAGGCTCGCCGATCCCGTATGGCCCATGCCGCTCTGGACTGGCTACCGCGGAATGCTCGATTCGCATGTGGCAGACATGGCCAATGGCTCTTCGGGCAAGCATGCCGGCGCAATTGTCGCCGCGCTGTACTTGTCCCGTTTCGTTCGCGACACGATCGACTGGTGCCATTTCGACGTCTACAGCTGGAACGATACCGACCGACCGGGCAGGCCGCGTGGCGGCGAGGCGCAAGGCCTGCGGGCGACTTTTGCCCTTCTCGAGGAACGCTTCCGCTCCGTCTAGCGCTTGCCGCGGGGCTCCAAAACGGCTATAAAGCGCGGCTCGCCGACGTTCTCGTCCGACCCTGCTGCGCGCTGCCGGGGTCGCAAGGGCGATGTTCCTTTATTTTCCAGCGCGCGCGGCCACAAGCCGCGGAGCCGATTCCGCCCAGGCCATGGGTGGTCAGACCCGATACGAGAGGTGATCCATGGCGCGTACATGCCAAGTTTCCGGAAAGCGCACTGTGAGCGGCAACAATGTCTCGCATGCGAACAACAGGACCAAGCGACGCTGGCAGGTGAACCTGCACGAGCGGCGTTTCTGGGTGGCGAGCGAAAAGCGCTGGGTCAGGCTCCGCGTATCGGCGCACGCTCTGCGCACGATCGACAAGAACGGCATCGACGCCGTTCTCGCCGATCTGCGCAAGCGCGGCGAAAAAGTCTGAGCAGGAGGAACTAGACATGGCATCCAAACGCGACAAGATCCGCCTCATCTCGACCGCCGGCACGGGTCACTTCTACACGACCGACAAGAACAAGAAGTCGACGCCGGACAAGATGCTGATCAAGAAGTACGATCCGGTCGTGCGCAAGCACGTGGATTACAAGGAAGGCAAGATCAAGTAATTGCGCGACGCAGTCGGCTCGAACTCCGTTCCGGTCATCCCAAAGCCCGCCTCCAAGGCGGGCTTTTTGCTTTCTTGAAACTGCGCTTCCTCACCGACAGCGGTAGCGCCTCGCTTCTGAGGAAAGACGGGGAGGCCGGCTGGGAGCGGTAGCGTCTCGCTGCAGCATAAAGGGCTTCCGCGGAAGCGAGGCGCTACCGCTTCCGGCCGGTCCGCGATTGAGCGAGCAGCGCGTCGATCACGGAAGGATCGGCGAGTGTCGAAGTGTCGCCGAGCGCTTCAAGCGCCACGGGCTCGTCGCCGGCCTCGGCGATCTTGCGCAGGATGCGGCGCATGATCTTGCCCGAGCGCGTCTTGGGCAGCGCGGGCGCCCACTGCAGACGGTCGAGCGTGGCGAAGGGCCCGATGTCACGCCGCACCGACTGGACGAGTTCCGCACGCAGTGACTCGCCGCCGGTCACACCGGCGTTCAAGGTCACGAACGCGTGGATGCCCTGGCCCTTGATGTCGTGCGTGAATCCCACCACCGCCGCCTCCGCAACGAGTGGATGCGCGACCAGTGCGCTCTCGACTTCGGCGGTGCCGATGCGGTGGCCGCTGACGTTGATCACGTCGTCGACGCGGCCCGTGATCCACCATTCTCCGTCGGCGTCGCGACGGCAGCCGTCGCCCGTGAAGTAGTAGCCGGGATACGCCCGGAAATACGTATCGAAAAAGCGCTGCGGCGCTCCGTACACACCGCGCATCTGGCCGGGCCAGGAATTGGTCAGCACCAGGTTCCCGGTGGCTTCGCCCTCGAGCACGCGTCCTTCGGCGTCGACGATGGCAGGCACGACGCCCGGCAGCGGCCGCATCGCGGCGCCCGGCGAAAGTGACCTGGTGCCGGGCAATGGCGACATCAGTACGCCGCCCGTTTCGGTCTGCCACCAGGTGTCGACAATCGGGCAACGCGAGTCGCCGACCACTTCGAAGTACCACCGCCAGGCTTCGGGATTGATCGGTTCGCCCACAGTTCCGAGCAGCCGCAGCGACGCGCGCGAGGTCGCGCGCACCGCCGCATCGCCCTCGCGCATCAAGGCGCGCAGTGCCGTTGGCGCCGTGTAGAAGATCGTGACCTGGTGCCGGTCGATCACCTCCCAGAAGCGCGACACAGTGGGATGCGACGGGATGCCTTCGAAGATCAGCGTTCGCGCGCCGTTCGCGAGCGGGCCGTAGACGATGTAGCTGTGGCCGGTGACCCAGCCTACGTCGGCCGTGCACCAGAACACGTCATCGGGTCGGAGGTCGAACACGAGTTCGTGCGTGTAGGCCGCGTACACCAGGTAACCACCCGTCGTGTGCAGCACGCCCTTGGGTTTGCCGGTGGAACCCGAGGTGTAAAGGATGAAAAGCGGGTCCTCGGCGGCCATCCGTTCCGGCTCGCAGGTCGCCGGCTGTGCATCCACGAGCGGCGCGAGATAGCGGTCGCGCCCTTCGCGCATCGGAACTGAAGCCCCTGTCCGGCGCACAACGAGCACCCGTTCAACGCATTCGGTGCCGGTGAATTCGAGCGCAGCGTCCACGTTGGCCTTGAGCGGCACGGTCCGGCCACCGCGCAGGCCCTCGTCCGCCGTGATGACGAGCCTGGAACCGCAGTCGTGGATCCGGTCGGCGAGGGAGCGCGGCGCGAAACCGCCGAAGACGACCGAGTGCACTGCCCCGATGCGCGCGCAGGCGAGCATGGAGGCCACTGCCGCGGGAATCATCGGCAGATAGATCGTGACGCGGTCGCCCTTGCGGACACCTTCCGCGCGCAGGACGTTGGCGAGCTGGCAGACCCGCGCATGCAGTTCGCGGAAAGTGATGATCTGCGTGGGCAGAGCCGGGTCGTCGGCTTCGAAGATCAGGGCGGGCTGTTCGCCCTGCGTGGCGAGATGTCGATCGAGGCAGTTGACGCTGGCATTGAGAATGCCGTCTTCGAACCAGCGGATATGGAAATCTTCCGCGGCAAAGCTGGTGCTTTTCATGCGCGTCGGCTGGCGGTACCAGTCGATGCGCCGCGCGACGACTCCCCAGAACTTCTCTGGATCCTCAACTGACGCCGCGTAGTGGCGGCGGGCCTGCTGCTCGCTGACCCGCGCTGCGCGCGCGGCAGGATTGCGAACCTTGCGGGTCATCCGGACCTCAGCGGATTGAGATGGGGGCTCGATTGTAGGAGCGGCGCAAGGCGCAGTCCGGATTCAGGGCACCCCCTGAGCACGCCTTGCGGCGCTCCAGCCGCAGGAAACCGCAGTTGTCAGCGCGTCGGGGCAGCAACGAGCTGGTAACCCCGCAAGCGAGCGGCGAAAGTCTCGAGGGCCGCCACGCCAGAAGCTTCCGCCTCAGCGCACCACTGGGTGACGGCCGCGAGCGTCGCATCGGCCGAGCGTCCCGACCGCTCCATGGCGGCTTGCAGCCGTCGGCGATGCTCGACCACCAACGCCACCTGGGGTCGCTCCGCGAGCCAGGCGCTCAGCCGTTCGCGCGCACTGCCATCGAGCCAACGCCCGTCGTCGAGCAATGCCTTGCGCATCGGCCTCCGCAGCGCGCGCTTCGCCCCTCTCGATTGCTCGAACTCCTCGCGCAGCACTGGCTTGATCACTTCGCGGAAGTACCCGGTCATGACGCCGACCTTGTGTCCCACGACGGCTTTGAGGGTTTCCGCATCGGGCAGCGTGATATTCGGCCGCACGGCAAGTTCCGGGGCCTCGCGCAGGACGCGTGCGAGCCCGAGTGCTCGCGCGGCGCGGATGGCCTGCCAGCCGATGTCGAATTCCCATTTGCGCAGCGCGAACTTGGCGGAACTCGGGAACGCGTGATGGTTGTTGTGCAATTCCTCGCCGCCCAGGATGAAGGCCACGGGCGTGAGGTTGGTCGCGGTATCGGGTGTTTCGAAATTGCGATAACCCCACCAGTGGCCCAGGCCGTTGATGAAACCCGCAGCGCCGACCGGGATCACGAGCATCAGGATCGCCCACATCGCGAGGCCGACGAAACCGAACGCGACCACCATGGTGATGGCCAGCACGGTTGGGCCGAGGGCGGGAAGGCGCGAGTAGAGCTTGCGCTCGATCCAGTCATCCGGCGTGCCGCGCCCATATTCCTCGATCATCGCCCGGTCTTTCGAGGCCTCCTGATAGAGAACGACTCCGTGGAAGAAGACCTTCCCGATGCCGTGGAAGCGCGGACTATGCGGGTCGTCCGCGGTTTCGCAGCGGGCATGGTGCTTGCGGTGAATGGCGACCCACTCCTTCGTCACCATCGCGGTCGTAAGCCACAGCCAGAAACGCATGAAGTGCGCAATGGCGGGATGGAAGTCCACGCCGCGATGCGTCGCCGACCGATGCAAATACAGCGTCACCGACAGGATGGTCATCTGCGCGATCGCGATGAACGTGATCACGACCGCGAGCCAATGTGAACCGGTCAGGCCATATGCGGCCAGTTCGACCAGGGAAGTTTGCATGCTGGGTGCTCAAGCAGCGGACAGGTGCCCATTGTAGTGGGGACGATGTGACGATCGGGCAACTCGCGTGACCCCGATCAGGATCGTGTCGCATGCGTGGCACAATCCCCGCGCATGTCCGTCGCCCCTCCGTCGCCCGCCCTGCTCGCGGAAAACCTCGCACGCAGCTTTGGCGGCATTGCAGCGGTGCGCGATGTGCGTCTTTCGCTCGAGCGGGGACGGGTATTGGGTCTGCTTGGCGTCAATGGCGCGGGCAAGACGACGACCCTCAAGCTGTTGGCGGGCCTGCTCGCTCCGGACAGGGGTCGTGTCCTCGTGCAGGGTCGCGACGTGGCGCGCGACCCGGTCGCGCAACGCGAGCTGGTGGCCTACGCGGCCGAGACCCCCGCGCTGCATCGCGACGCGACGCCGCGCGAGGCGCTGCATCTGGCGGCCCGCCTGCGAGGACTGCGCGGCGCGGCGATTCGGCCAGCCATTTCCAGAGCATTGGCGCGATGCGATCTCGAAGCTGTGGCCGATCGCCTGATCGGCAAGCTCTCGCGCGGACAACAGCAGCGCGTGGGCCTCGCGCAGGCGCTGGTGCACGCACCCGCCCTGGTCCTGCTCGACGAGCCCACTGCGGGACTCGATCCCGTGCAGGCTGCGGCTACGCGCGACTGGATCTCGGGCTTGCGCGAACATGCCGCCGTCATCGTGTCGACCCATCTTCTGGGGGACGTGCGCGCATGCTGCGACGAAGTGGCGGTGCTGCATCGCGGGGCGATCGCGTTCAGCGGCGCCCTCGACCAGTGGATCGCCGACGATTCGATGGAGCTGCGTCTCGATCGCGAGGTCGATGCGGAGTTCTTTGCGCCGATTGCGCCGCGCAGGATCGAAGCAGGCGAGACGGGGCATCACTGGTGGTTGTCGCTCGATGCCCCCCAGGTCGCGGGGATCTCGCGACACGCCGCATCGCAGGGCATCGGCGTGACGCTGCTGCGGCCCCGCGAGGACACACTGGAGAGGCGCTTCGTGGATCTGGTGGCGGGTCGTGCAGGGTCCGCAGCGGCGACTGATCCGGCGATGCATCCATGAGCAACGTCCTGGCCATCGCCGCATTCGATTTCCGCAGCGCGTGGCGCAATGGGTCAGCGTGGTGGCTGCTGGCTTTTGCGGTTGCGATGCTCGCGTGGGGTTTCCTGCACCGCATCGATTCCTTCACCGACGGCATCGAGCAGCGTGCGGCCATGGCCGACGCACCGGGGGTTGGCGAGGTGATCGTCGCGCCACACCTGGCCAACGCGGCGTGGATCCTGCTGCTGCTTGCACCGCTTGTAACGCTGCGCAGCATCGGCGAGGAGCACCGACGCGGCACGCTCGACGCCCTGCACGCGGCGGGCGTCCGGCCCATCGCCGTGGTGATCGGCAAGTGGCTCGGCGCGACGGGATTGCTATGCGTGGTCTGTGCGATGGCGCTTGCAATGGCCGCCTCGCTCGCGGCCGGCGGCCCGTTCGACTCCGGCCGGTTACTCGCGGGCGCTCTGGGGCTCTCGTTGTTCGCGGCGGCGCTCAGCGCGATCGGCGTCGCCGCGTCGGCCGTTTTCCGGCAGCCCGCGATCGCGGCGGCAGGTGCCTACGCTGTCGAGTTTTTCCTTTGGCTGGTCGATGCGCCGGCGCGCGCGCGCGGCGTGACCGACGGACTGATCAATTTCCTCGCACTTCCAACGCATCTCGGGCCCTTCCTGCGCGGCGTCGTCGACGCCGGCGCTGCGATCTGGCTCGCAACCCTGGCGATCGCGATGCTGGCGATCGCGTGGCGTCGCGTGGTCTGGCTCAAGGCGCGCGGCTGATGCGCAGCCTGCGGGAAATGGTGGTGTGGGTTGCGCTGCTCACCGCATTCCTCGCGCTGTTGTTTCTCGCGTGGAGTATCGATTTCCGTCGCGACCTGACGCTCGGCACGCGCGCCGAGCTCAGCGCGGCGAGCCGCGCGGCCCTCGAGGCGATGCCCAATTCAATCGAAGTGGTAGCGCATCTGCCCGAGGCCAGTCCCCTGCGCGAGCCGGTAGCCACGTTCGTCGAGCGTTATCGCCGCGTCCGACCCGACTTCAAACTTTCGTTTGATTCCACGCAGGCCAGCGGCGACCTCGAGATCCGGTACGGAAAACGCACGCAACGGCTCACGCAGCTCGACGAGCGAAGCTTCACCGCGGCGCTGCTGCAACTCGCGCGCAGCGGAGAGCGCCTGGTGGGCTTCTCGGCAGGCCACGGCGAACGCCGATTCGACGGCGAAGCCAACCACGATCTGGGGAAATTCGGACAGGCGCTGTCGGCGCGCGGTGACAAGCTGCTGGCGGTTTCACTCGGCGCCCCGATCCCGGATGGATTGACGCTGCTGGTGCTGGCCTCGCCCACGGCGCCATTCCTGCCCTCCGAACTCGCGCATCTCACGGGCTATCTCGACGCAGGCGGCGCGCTGCTGTGGCTCCAGGAGCCCGATCATGCCGCGCCTGATGCGCTGCTCGATTCGCTCGGCATCCTGCGCCTGCCAGGGACCATTGCAGACGCTGCCGCGAAGGCGCTCGACCTTCCCGACCTCCGCTTCGTACCGGTCCAGGAATACCCGGCGCATGCCTTGAGCAAGGATTTCAGCGCAACCACTTTGTTTCCACACGCGGTGGCCCTGGCAGCGCGGCCGAATGCGCCCTTTGCCGCGACTCCAGTGTTGCGGTCGAGCGCGGGATCCTGGAACGAGACCGGATCCGAGCCCGAGCCGGCTTTCGACGCTGCCGCGAATGAGTTACCCGGACCGCTCGACCTCGGCTTTGCCCTGACACGCCTCTCTCCCAGCCCGACCCACCAGCAGCAGCGCGTGGTCGTGGTTGGCGACGGCGATTTCCTGGCGAACCAGTTCCTCGGCAATGGCGGCAACCGCGAGCTGGGCCTGCGCATGTTCGACTGGCTGCTCGCCGACGACACGACGCTCGGACTGGAACTGCCGCGCGCGCCGGATGCCACGCTGTCGCTGACGAAGCGCGCAGCGGCGATCATCAGCATCGGCTGGCTGATCGCGCTGCCGCTGTTGATGGTGCTCGGCGGCGCGATCACCGTCGCGCGGCGCCGGCGCCGCTAGGCGGGCCCTTAGCAATGCCTGAACTGCCGGAAGTCGAAACGACGCGACGCGGCATCGCTCCCTGTCTCGTCGGGGTACGTGTCAGGTCGATCAACATCCGCCAGCCCCGGCTTCGCTGGCCGGTCGACCCCGAACTCCGGTCCGCGTTGCCGGGCCGGATTATCGAAGGCGTTGCGCGCCGGGCGAAGTACCTCCTCATCGGCGTGGAGTCGGGCGATGTGCTCGTGCATCTCGGCATGTCGGGATCGCTGCGCATCGTCGACGACGGCGCCACGGCAGGAATCCACGATCACGTCGACCTCGTCCTCGAGGGCGGCAAGGCGTTGCGCTTCCACGATCCCCGGAGGTTCGGCTGCTGGCTGTGGCAGCCCCGCGGCCAGACACATCCACTCCTCGAGGCGCTGGGACCCGAGCCGCTCGGAGAAGCCTTCGACGAGGACCATCTGTGGCGCGCGAGCCGCGGCCGGTCAGTCGCCATCAAAAGTTTCCTGATGGACCAGCGCAATGTGGTGGGCGTAGGCAACATCTACGCAGCGGAAGCACTGTTTCGCGCAGGCATCCACCCGATGCGCGCGGCCGGTCGCGTCTCGCGCGAGCGCTACCGCTCGCTGGCGCGCGCGGTGCGCGCAGTGCTGGCCCACGCCATCGAGCGCGGTGGCACGACGCTGCGCGATTACGTCAATGCAGTGGGAGAGCCCGGATACTTCGAACTCGAGCTCGACGTGTACGGACGCGGCGGAGAGCCGTGTCGCCGTTGCGCCACGCCGCTCAGGCATGCCGTTATCGGCCAGCGTGCGAGCGTCTACTGCCCGCGTTGCCAACGCTGAGCGGTTTGTGTAGAGCCGAGCTGCGCTCGGCTGCTGTGCCTCTCAGACCCCAGCCGAGCACGGCTTGGTTCTACGCCGCAGTACGCGCGACTCAGTCGTAGCAGCGCGGATCGCCGAGCCAGAGGCCTTCGTTCGAGCGCAGCATCACGACGCGTGGTTGCGGTGTCGCCACACGAAAGACCGGCTTCGGGTTTTCGCCTTCGCCCAGCTCCGGCGCGTAGCGACTGGGTACGTAGGTGCTTCCCGGCAGATGCCGCTTGAGGCGCTGGACCTGTTCGGCCTGCGGCAGATCGCCGGCCAGAGGAATGAACAGGTGCTCGAGCGGCGCCTGGCTACTTTCGTCCGCGAACTCAAACGTCACGTCGACGTTTCCCAGCGTGCGCGTCGCGACGAAATTCGCACAGATCTCGTTGGATTCAAGCGGCGGGAGCGGAGCACCCAGCAGTCGCTCCACCTCGGCGCGCGCCAGGCCGATCCTGATACCCGCCCAGGACAGTTCATCCTGGACGAGCGCGAGCCCGTCGACCACATGCGCCGGCGCCGCAATGCCATGACCTGGAGTCGACTTCCCGGCGGACACCACGGTGGCCCGTTGCGGCGCCTGGGAGCAGGCTGCAAGCGCAACGAGCGCCGCGCCGACCAGGAGTGCGCTGCCAATTCCGCGGAAAAGATCCCGACGCCGCCGCATGGTGTCCCCCGAAGCGGCGCCTTTCGCCGCCGTTCGTATGTATCAGCGTCTTCGTGAACATCGAAGTGACGGACACCACTGCCCGCAAAGGGCCATTCAGCGGCCATCCGGTTCAACGCGCTACTTCGGGTACATCGCCTGTCCGGTTTTCCCTGGCACCCCAGTGCGAGGTCGCTGGATGTGCGCTGGAACCGGGTCAGTGGCGTCCACTTCAGGTGGCGAGGGGCAACTCGGCCTGCTTGAGTTCGACGCCGCCATCGCCAGCGAGGATCTTCTTGAATTCGGCGCGGCTCACCGACACGTAGCGCTCATTGCCTCCGATCTCGACCTGCGCGCCTTGCGTCACGGCACGGCCGTGTTCGTCGACACGCACGACCATGGTGGCCTTCTTGCCGCTGTGGCAGATGGTCTTGATCTCGATGAGTTCGTCGGCCCAGGCCAGCAGGTACTGGCTGCCCTCGAAGAGCTCGCCCTGGAAATCAGTGCGCAGCCCGTAAGCCAGCACCGGAATGCGCAGCGTGTCGACCACGTCGGTCAACTGCCACACCTGTGCCTTGGTCAGGAACTGGGCTTCGTCGAGCAGCACGCAGTGCAGCGTGCCGAGTTCCGCAATGTCCGCATGGATGCGCGCGGCAAGATCGGTAGTGGAATCAAAAACCAGTGCCGGGGCGGACAGGCCGATGCGCGAGGCCACCACGCCTGCGCCCGCCCGGCTGTCGAACGCCGGCGTCAGTATCGCGACGCGCATGCCGCGCTCCTGGTAGTTGTGCGCGCTCTGCAGAAGCGTGGTGGTCTTGCCGGCGTTCATCGCCGAAAAATAGAAATAGAGCTTGGCCATGGATTACGAGCGACGCGGCGCTGTTGATCGAGGCCCTTATCGTGGCATCGACTGGCCCCCGCGCGCGAGGGCGCCTTCTTCAGTGCGCAATGCGAGACGAATCAGGGTGTCGGCAGTGCTCTTCACTCGCGGGAAGACTGGGCCGACATCGTCGCATCGACTGGCACCCGCGCGCGAGGGCGCCTTCGCAAGTGCGCAGTGCAAGACGAACCAGGATGTCGGCGGTGCTCTTCAACTCGCGGGGAGACTGGGCCGACATCGTCGCATCGACCGGCACCCGCGCGCGAGCACAGCACCCAGTAGAATCGCGCGCCCTCTCCAAGACGCACGCGATGTCGCTCAACCCCGCCCAGCGCGCCGCGGTCGAATACACGGAAGGCCCGTTGCTGGTGCTGGCGGGTGCCGGTTCGGGCAAGACCCGCGTCATCACGGACAAGATTGCGCACCTTGTGCGGGGCGGGCTCGCGCCAGGCAAGATCACCGCGATCACCTTCACCAATCGCGCCGCGCGCGAGATGCGCGAACGCGCCGCAAAACGTCTCCCCCGCGGCGAGGAAGCCGACCGTCAGCCGGCGATCTCCACGTTTCATGCGCTGGGCCTTCGTTTGCTGCAGATCGAATGCGCAAAGGTCGGCATGCGATCCGGATTCAGCGTCTTCGGTGCGGACGACAGCTTCGCGCTGCTGAAGGAACTGGTACCCGCGGCGACGAGGCCCGACGCACTCGAAGCGCTGCGCGGACTCATCGCACGCGCCAAGAACGATGCCTTGACTCCGGAAGAAGCGGCCGAAGCGGCCGGCTCCGCCCGCGAGCGCGAGGCCGCTTCGCTCTACGCCGCCTACCAGCGCAGGCTGGCGGCCTTCAATGCCGTCGACTTCGACGACCTTATCCGCCTGCCGGTGCGCCTGCTGGAGGATCACGCAGAGGTGGCCACGGCGTGGCGCGAACGCATCCGCTACCTGCTGGTCGACGAGTACCAGGACAGCAATCGCGCGCAGTACCGCATGCTCAAGGCCATGACCGGCCCGCGCGGCGCGTTCACCGCGGTCGGGGACGACGACCAGAGCATCTATGCGTGGCGGGGCGCCGCACCTGAAAACCTCGATGAACTGGCGCGGGACTACCCGGCGCTCAAGGTCATCAAGCTCGAGCAGAACTATCGTTGTACCGGCCGCATCCTGCGCGCCGCCAATGCGCTGATCGCGCACAATCCACACAAGGTCGCGAAGACCCTCTGGAGCGAACATCCCGAAGGCGCCCCGATCCGCGTGCTGAGCTGCGCCGACGTGGATGCCGAAGCCGCGCGCGTCGCGGGGGAGATCTGGCAGCGCGGCAAGGCCGCCGGTCAGCCCGCGTGGCACGATTGCGCGGTGCTGTATCGCGGCAACCATCAGTCGCGCCCGCTCGAGAAGGCGCTGCGCGCCGTCGGCGTGCCTTATCACCTGACCGGCGGCCAGTCCTTTTTCGAGCGGACCGAGGTTCGCGACCTGCTGGCATGGCTGCGGCTGCTCGCCAATCCCGACGACGATGCGGCGTTCCTGCGCGCGGTCTCGGCGCCGCGCCGGGACATCGGTGCGCAAACCCTGGAGAAGCTCGGATTGCTGGCAGGTGCACCGCACTGTTCCCTCGCCCGCGCGGCAGCGCGTAGCGATCTCAGGGCGCAATTCAGTGTTCGGACGCAGTCTGCCCTCACGGGTTTCGCCGAAGCGCTCGGCGAGCTGCGCAGCATCGTTTCGGGGCAGGGCGTCGCGGCACTGGCCCTGCAACTCGCCGACCGCACCGGCTATCGCGCCGCGTTGATGCAATCTTCCGACGCGGCCCTGCGCGCTCGCCGCCTCGCCAACGTCGATGAATTCGGGCACTGGCTCGCGTCGCAGGCCGCGCGCACAGCCGGTGCGGGCCTCGCACAGCTCAATGCGCAGCTCGCGTTACTCGATTACGGCGAGCGCGACGAGCCCGGCAACCAGGTGCGCCTCATGACGCTGCACGGAGCCAAGGGCCTCGAGTTCCGGCATGTATGGCTCATCGGCATCGAGGACGGCGTGCTGCCGCACGATGCTGCGATTGACGCAGGCACGCTGGAGGAGGAACGCCGGTTGTTCTACGTGGGTATCACGCGGGCGCGCGAAACGTTGACCCTGTCGCATGTGCAGTACCGGTCGCGGTTCGGCGAGCGCAACCGCACCCGCCCCAGCCGGTTCCTGGACGAGCTTCCGGCCGCGGAGCTCCGGCGCGAAGGCGATGACCCGGAACAGGACCAGGCCGAACTCCGGGAGCGCAATCGCGACCAGTTCGCGCGCCTCGCCGAACTGCTGCGCTAGCGCGAACAGGGAGGCGTCTGCTTGCAGGCTTGGTCATCGGGCGCTTGTAGACTCGCGCGTTTCCGCCCCGGGGCTTGAAATGCGCATCGCACGACTGATGATCGCTCTGCTTGCACTGGGCCTCGGCGCCTGTGCCGGTCCCGAGGTTCGCCAGGAGCGCTCGGTTTCGGCATCTGCTGCGGCCATGGGTCCCGCCGCGGACGACAAGCTCGACGCCGTGTCCTGGACGCAGACCGCCGCCGAGTTCCGAGCGACGAGCCTGCAGGCGTTCGCAGGTGCATGGCGGGCCGTCGATGCGGGTCTCGCGGATCCCGCATGGGACGCCCTGCCGCCCGGTGAGCGCGACACGCTGGGAAATCGGGGCGTGATGGCATCCCTACCCCTTGCAGTCATCGCGGACGTTGATGAAACGCTGCTGGACAACACGCCTTTCAATGCGCGATTGATCGTCGACCCTTTCCCTGGGGATCTACCCACCTCCGATTCGCGCGCAGCCTTTGCGCGTCGCTGGAAGGGCTGGGTGGCGGAGGAGCGCGCCCATGCACTGCCCGGCGCCGTGGCGTTTGCGAAGCGATTGAGCGATCACGGCGTTGCGCTCTACTACGTCACCAACCGCGACGATGACGAGCGCGAGGCGACGTGTGGAAATCTCGTCGCCACGGGCTTTCCGGTCCCGGACTGCGAGACTTTCGTGCTGACCCGCAACGATGCGGCTGGCCGGCCCAGCGCCAAGCTGACGCGCCGTGCGGCGGTCGGTCGGACGCATCGCGTCGTCGCGATGCTGGGCGACAATCTCGGCGATTTCGTGGACGGCGTCGACGCCAGCCGGTCGGTTCGCGAAGGACTCGTCGACCGTCATGCGGGTTGGTGGGGTGAGCGTTGGTGGGTATTGCCCAATCCGATCTACGGTTCCTGGGAAAATGCCGCCGGTCCCCTGCCGGCCGGCGTGGCGCCGACAACCCTGCGTGAGCGATCAAAGGCCGTTCGCGAGGCCAAGATTTCCGAACTCGACCTTCGCATGGAAAGTAAAAGGCCATGATTACAAGGTGTTAGCTACTGGTATCTAAGGTGTTGCAAGAGGTTCGGCGTGCAGGTTACTATCCCGCCTGCCGATTCGTCGGCGATTGCTGAATACGCCTTGCAACACTTATACGTTCCGGCGAACCGGACCTTGTGCACTTCGAATGGCCCTCGCGGGCCATTTTTTTTGATCCAAGAACCCCATGCGGCGCGATCCCCGCTTCCCGCACTTGCCGCACTGCCGGCCCGCCCCTAGGCTCACCCGCTCTTTGAATATCGGAATCACCGCGATGCAGCCTGTCCCCTTTCGCACGGCCAGCCTCTGGCTGATGATGCTGCTGCTCGCCGTATTCGCGTCCTCGTGCAAACGAGACCCCGTCGCCAAGACCAAGACGCCGGAGGGATCGGTGCAGGCAGGCGTCGAGGCCCTGCAGAAAAGCGACCTGCGCGCTTTCGTGCTCTCGCAGGTTCCGCCCAAGGAACTCGAGAAACTGCGCGCCGACTGGAAAGCCAAATCCGGGGAACCCGTCGATCCTGCCGAGGCGCAGCGATTCGCCGAGCAGATGGAAAAGTTCGCCGCAGCGGGGGCAGTCGAGAAATCGATGAAGGAACTCGAGCCGAAGCTCGCCGAGTTCGACCGCGAAGGCGCGGCCCAGATGCCGATGCTGATCGGCATGATGACCGGCATGGCGCAGGCGAGCATCCAGCAGAACAAGGAACTGGATGAGGCGGCGAAGGCGCAGGCGATGCAGATGGTCAACGCGTTGACGCGCTGGCTGAGCGCGACCGAGTTCACCGACCGGGCCAAGGTGCGTGCTGCCCTGGAGGCACTTGCAGGCGCGGCCCGAGGGTCGAAGGTGCGCACGCTTGCGCAGATGCAGGCGCTGTCTTTCGACGATGCCCTGGTCGAATACAGCCGCGCGTTTCGCGCGTTCAAGGAGGTGATGGCGATCTACGGCCTGCCCCTCGATCCTGTCCTGGCGAGCGTCAAGACCAAGGTCCTGTCCACCCAGGGAAACAACGCGAAGGTACGCCTCAGCTATCGGATGCTGGAGACCGATTTCACGCACGATCTGGACATGGTGAAGATCGACGATCGCTGGTACGGCAGCAAGACCGCGGCGCAGGTCGGCGGCATGCTGAACGATGAAGACGACAAAGATGCCGCTTCGCCGTTGCCGATGGCGCCCTGATTCGCCGGTGACCGGCCGTCCCTGCGACTGCGAACCGCGGTCGGCTGGGGCGGGCGCCGCTTCGGGGCATGAAACCCATCGAACCACATTCCGCTAGCCCGATGCCGGCCCCGATCCCGTACGCCGCCGAGCCTGGGACCGCCGCGCCGGGCGCCCGTGCGCCGCTCGGCTGGCGACTTCTCGGCGCGCTGCTGCGTCCGTTCCTGCGCGTCCGCACCGAGCCGCCGGCCCCGGCGGCCCTGCTCGATTCGACCGAGGCGCCCCTGCTCTACATCCTTGAGCGGCCCGGGACTTCCAACCTCCTGATCCTGGAGGAAGCCTGTCGTGCGGCGGGGCTACCGCCGCCGCTGCGTCGCACGGAACCGGTCTCGCTCGGCACCCGGCAGCGCGCGGTGATCGCCCTGCATCCGCGCATCAGTCGCTTCTCGAGCCGGCGTCCGAGCACTTATCCGCCCGAATTGCGCGAGCTCCTGCGCATGGTCGAGGACAACCCGGAACTGGATGTGCGCCTGCTGCCCGTGTCGATCTTCGTGGGGCGCGCACCGGGCCGCGAAGCGAGCTGGTTCCGCGTGCTGTTTTCCGAGAACTGGGTGATGGTGGGCGGCTTCCAGAGGCTGCTCGCGCTGCTCCTCAACGGTCGCGACACGCTGGTGCACTTCAGCCGTCCGGTGAGCCTGCGCGAAGTCGCAGCGGAAGGGTTGCCGCCGGAGCGGGCCGCGCGCAAATCGGCGCGCGTTTTGCGCACGCACTTCCGCCGCGTCCGCTCCGCGATCATCGGTCCCGACCTCTCGCATCGCCGCAACGTCGTCGACGCGGTGGTGAAATCCGCGGCGGTCCGCGACGCCATCGCGTCGGGCGCCCAGCGCGAACGCGTGCCGGTCGAGAAGATGCAGACACGCGC
>JBBSLL010000041.1:0-22916 GCA_038255255.1 Lysobacterales bacterium | reverse complement strand
GCCGCGATCCTGGTGCATCCCTGGGACATGATGGGCAGCGAGAGCATGCCCAAGTACTGGTTGCCGTGGCTCGTGGGCATGCCGGCCGAGCAATCGCGCGCGGCGTGCAGCCTCATCTTCGGCGGAGTCCTCGAACGCCTCCCGGACCTGCGTGTGTGCCTTGCGCATGGCGGCGGTTCCTTTCCCTACACGATCGGGCGCATCGAGCATGGCTTCAACATGCGGCCCGATCTCGTCGCAACCGACAATCCGCACAATCCCCGCGATTACCTCAAGCGCCTTTACTTCGATTCGTGGGTCGCCGATGCGCGCGCGCTGCGCTATCTCCTCGACACCTGCGGCGTGGACCGCGTGATGCTCGGCACCGATTATCCGTTTCCGCTCGGCGAGCAGTCACCCGGCGCCGGAATCGCGGCGCTCGGCCTCGACGCGAACGAGGAGGCCCGCTTGTACAACGGCACTGCTTTGGAGTGGCTGGACCTGCCGGCGGCGCGATTCGCATGAGCTTCGATGCCGCCGCGCTCCTGCGCGAAGCCGAAGCGCTCGACCAACAGGATCCGCTGCGCGGATTCCGCCAGGAGTTCCTGATTCCGCCGCACGGCGAAGGCGATCAGGCGTATTTCTGCGGCAATTCGCTGGGCCTGCAGCCACGAGGTGTGCGCCAGGCGTTGCTCGACGAACTGGACGACTGGCACCAGCTCGGGGTCGAGGCCCACTTCCGCGGTCGTCATCCCTGGATGCCTTACCACGAGTTCGTCCGCGACGATCTCGCGCAGGTCGTCGGCGCGGAGCCGATCGAAGTCGTCGCCATGAATTCGCTGACCGTCAATCTGCATCTGCTGATGGCGAGCTTCTACCGGCCGGAGCGCGGGCGTGCCGCGATCCTCATCGAGGCCGGAGCATTTCCCTCGGATCGCCACGCAGTCGCGTCCCAGATCGCGTGGCACGGCTTCGATCCAGCGCGCGAACTCATCGAGCTCGAGGCGGATGCCGACGGGATACTCGACGAGGAAACGATTTTGCGCGTACTGCGCGAACAAGGGGACCGCATCGCCCTGGTGATGTTGCCGGGGGTGCAATACCGCACGGGACAGGCCTTCGATGTGGTGAGCATTTCGAGCGCTGCAAGGAAACAGGGCGCGCGCGTAGGATTCGATCTTGCGCACGCCGCAGGGAACCTCAGTCTGCAACTGCACGAGAGTGGGTGCGATTTTGCGGTCTGGTGCAGCTACAAATACCTCAACTCCGGTCCCGGGGCGGTGGCGGGCGCCTTCGTGCACGCGCGCCACGCTCGTGCGGACCTGCCGCGGCTTGCAGGCTGGTGGGGACACGATCCCTCGACGCGGTTTCGCATGGGCCCGGAGTTCGTGCCCGCCGCGGGAGCTGATGGCTGGCAGCTGTCGAACCCTCCGATCCTGGCCCTGGCACCGCTGCGCGTCTCGCTCGGGATCTTTCGTCGTGCCGGCATTCCTGCGCTTCGTGCCAAGTCGGAAGGCATGACGGGATGGCTGGAAAAGGCCCTGCGGACGGAACTTGCAGGTGTACTCGACATCCGCACGCCGCGTGCGGTGGAACGAAGGGGTTGCCAGCTGAGCCTGCGCGTCTGTGGCGGCCGTGACGATGGGCGTGCGCTGTTCGAACATCTCAATGCCGAGGGCATTGTGGTCGACTGGCGGGAACCCGACATCATCCGTGTGGCTCCCGTTCCTCTGTACAACCGCTACGCTGATTGCGCGCGTCTCGTCACCAGCGTGATCGCCTGGCGCGAGAGGCGGGGAGTCGCTGCTTGATCTCGCCGCATGCGCGCGTAGAGAAACAAGCGTGTTTTCTGTCACTGGATTCGATAAGGAGAAATGGGATGGGTCTGTTGAGCATGTTGTGGGGTCTGGTCTCGATCGTCTGGATGATCATTGCCTTTATTCCGCTGCTCGGCTGGGGCAACTGGTTCATGATTCCGTTCGCGGGTCTGGGAGCCATGCTCGCGGGCATCGCCTTTGCCATGACGTCTCCGGCAAATCGCGGACGCGCCAAGGCCGGTCTGATTCTCAATGGCATTGCGCTGGTGGTAGGCGTCATCCGCCTGCAGATGGGCGGCGGGATCATCTAGCTCTGGAGCCGGAGCTGCTCTGCCGGCTCCCTGATGTTTGCAGCGGGCAGGCTGCGCGCTGCGGGCCTGCACGGTCCTTGCGAGGGCCGGGCATGGCCGCTCAAGCTGGCGTCATGCTAGTCGTCGTCGTCCCAGCGCGTTGGCGGGGACGCGGCACGACTGGACTTGGCGGGCGAATGCTCGCGAAGCGCGGCCCACACCGCGAGCGCTTCGCGAGTCTCGGCCACATCATGTACGCGCACAATGATCGCGCCCCGCTGCACGGCGAGGAGCGCCGCCGCCACCGAACCCGCAACGCGGTCCTGCGCGCGGGCAACTCCCGTTGCAGTGCCGATCATGCCCTTGCGCGATAGTCCCGCGAGCACCGGCACCCCCAGTTCCGTGAAGCGCCGCAATCCCGCGAGCAACTGCCAGTTGTGCGCGAAGGACTTGCCAAAACCGAATCCCGGGTCTACGAGCAGTCGCTTGCGGTCGATGCCTGCGAACTCGCAGCGGAGCAATCGATCGGTCAGGTAACGGTGTATGTCTGCCACCACATCGTCGTAATGGGGATCGACTTGCATGGTCTGCGGCTCGCCCAGCATGTGCATCAGGCAGACGGGGACCCCGAGACTCGCTGCGGCATCCAATGCACCCTCCACGCCGAGGGCGCGGATGTCATTGATGAGCCCTGCACCCGCGCCGACAGCGGCGCGCATCACCTCGGGTTCGGACGTGTCGACCGCGACCGGCACAGGGACCGCCGCGATCAGCGCGGCCACCACGGGAATCACCCGCCGCAGTTGTTCGGCAACATCGACCGGGTCGGCTCCCGGCCGGGTCGATTCGCCGCCAACGTCGAGAATGTCGGCGCCATCGCGGACCATAGCCACGCCTTGGGCGACCGCTGCCGCAACATCCTCTCTAAGCCCGTCACCGGAAAAGGAGTCGGGCGTGGCATTGATGATGCCCATGATGCGCGGACGGTCGAGAGTCAGCGTGCGGCCGTTGCAGTCGAGCGACGGTGCCGGGATCACGAACGGCATCCGGGGTCAGCGGGCCTGCGCGGTTCCATCAACTACCAGCAGCGGTGTTGCCATGGGGCGGCACACCCGTGGCACGTCGCAACCAGGCAAAAGGTTCCTCGCCCGACTGGTACTGGGCGCACGCGAATATGACGCGCGGCTGCAGATTTTCCGCGAATTCGTGCTCTGCAATCGCACGCCGCAATTTCTCCACGACGATGCTGGCAGCGCCGATATCCGTGGCGGGCGTCAACACCGCGAACGTGCCCGGCGCCAATCGCGCCACGGTGTCTGGGGTGCGGACGTTGCGCTTGATGAGCGCGGCAAGGTCGATCCAGAAGGAATCGAAGAGGGCCTCGCCCGCCTCCGACAAGAGGGCGTCGGCATTTTCGATGGTCCCGGCCACCACACTGACTGGCTGGGCATAACGCTGCGCCCGATCCGCCTCCACATCGGCGAGCTTGGCGAGGTGCTTCGCAGACCACAGTCCGGAGATCGGATCGGTTGCGGCGAGGTAATCGAGCTTGCGCGTCGCCTGCTGCAGCTTCTGATGGGCCAGGTGCAATTCATGGCGGAGCGCGCTGATGCTCTCCTCCAGCTCCCGTTGGGTGCTGGTGTCGCGGATGCCCACGTGAATCAGTGCCTCGCCATCGACCTCGATCTCCGCGGCGGAGACTTCAGCCCAGAAAGTACTGCCGTCGGCATGGCGCAACAGGCAGGCGCCAGTTCCCCCCCCGCTGCGGGCCTTCATCAGGAGCTTTTGGATGTGCTCGTCGGAGTCGCCGCCGTCCGGTTGCAGCGGCGGTGCGAGGTCCGAGAGGATGCATTGCTGGAGAAACCGGCGATCGTCAAAACCGAACAGCCGGAGCGCGGCGGGATTGGCGTCACGGCAGCCGCTGGCGTCGAACAGAAGCGCGGGTTCCGTCATCAGTTCGAACATCCAGTCGAGCCAGGATTCGGTGAGCGGCCTGGCTGGTCCCCGCCTCGTCGAGCTCATTGAGACTGGCCGGCCATGGCAGTGGCATCCCGAGCAGAACCAGCCACAACTTTATCCTAGCGGAACCGGATTGGGCGATGCCCCGCGTCCCGCGCCCGCTTCAGTTTCGACTCAGATGCGCCGGGACCGACCCACCAGATCACCTGGGGACTGGCACGCAGGCCGCTCAGGTCTGGGCAGCGGGATCGTTGAGATCGGGTGCTCGTGGGGTCGGGGTCGTGTCGTTATCGCCGCCCTGGCTGCGGCGGTCGATCTCTTCCCAGTCCTTGGGCGGGCCCGGCTTGCGGCCTTCCATGATGATCGTGATCTGGTCCGCGTCGATGGTCTCGTACGCCAGCAGAGCCTCGGCCATCAGGTGCAGCTTCGACAGGTTGTCCGTGACGATCTGGCGGCTGCGCGCATACGCATCGTCGAGGATGCCGCGCACCACCTGGTCGATCTTGCGGGCGGTATCGTCCGACACGTTCTTGTGCTGGGTGACCGAGCGCCCGAGGAACACCTCGTCCTCGTTCTCGCTGTAGGTCATCGGACCCATCTCGTCCGACAATCCCCACTTCGTGACCATGTCCCGAGCAATCTGCGTGGCACGCTGGATGTCGTTGGACGCACCCGTGGTGACGTGCTCGTCACCGAAGATCAGCTCCTCCGCCACGCGTCCGCCGTACAACGAACAGAGCTTGGCTTCGAGGTTCTGCTTTGAATAGCTGTAGCGGTCTTCCTCGGGCAGGAACATGGTCACGCCGAGCGCGCGACCGCGCGGAATGATCGAGACCTTGTAGACCGGGTCGTGGTCGGGCACCACGCGCCCCACGATGGCGTGGCCCGCCTCGTGATAGGCGGTGAGCTTCTTCTCCTGCTCGTTCATCGCCATGGAACGCCGTTCCGCGCCCATCATGATCTTGTCCTTGGCCCGCTCGAAGTGGCTCATGCGGACGTCGCGCGCGTTCTCGCGCGCAGCGATGAGCGCTGCCTCGTTGACCAGGTTGGCGAGGTCGGCACCGGAAAATCCGGGCGTGCCGCGCGCGATCACCATCGGCTGGACGTTGTCGGACAGCGGCACCTTGCCCATGTGGACCTTGAGGATCTGCTCGCGCCCCTTGACGTCCGGCAAGCCGACGATCACCTGGCGATCGAAACGACCCGGACGAAGCAGCGCGGGGTCGAGCACGTCGGGCCGGTTGGTCGCGGCGATGACGATGACGCCCTCGTTGCCCTCGAAGCCGTCCATCTCCACCAGCAGCTGGTTGAGCGTCTGTTCCCGCTCGTCGTGCCCACCGCCGAGTCCGGCGCCGCGATGACGGCCCACCGCATCGATTTCATCGATGAAGATGATGCAGGGTGCGTGCTTCTTGGCCTGCTCGAACATGTCGCGTACGCGGGACGCGCCCACGCCGACGAACATCTCGACGAAGTCCGAGCCGGAAATAGTGAAGAACGGTACCTTGGCCTCGCCGGCAATGGCCTTGGCGAGGAGCGTCTTGCCGGTGCCGGGAGGGCCCACCATCAGCACGCCGCGCGGAATCTTGCCACCGAGTTTCTGGAATTTGCCCGGGTCGCGCAGGAAATCGACGAGTTCCTTGACGTCTTCCTTCGCTTCCTCGACACCCGCCACATCGGCAAAGGTGACCTTGACCTGGTCTTCGCCCTGCAGGCGCGCACGCGAGCGGCCGAAGCTCATGGCCCCGCGTCCGCCGGCACCCTGTTGCATCTGTCGCATGAAATAGAACAGCACCGCGATGAAGATGACGAACGGCAGGGAGTTGATCAGCAGCGCCTTCCAGAGACTGCCAGTCTGGGCGGGCGCGGCGACGACCGCGACGTCGTTCTTGTCGAGAATGCGCTGCAGATCCGGATCGTACGGGGCGACGGTCTTGAACTTGGCCTTGCTCGTGGTCTCGCCCGTGATCGACATGCGATCGACTTCGCCGTCGAGTCGGACGCTGGCGATCTCGCCCTGGCGCACCTTCTCCAGGAAGGTGGAATAGCCGAGTTCCTCGTCTGAACCCGCACGGGGCTGCAGGCTCTGGAACACCGTCATCAGGACCAGCGCAATGGCCAGCCAGACGAGCACATTCTTCACCGTATCGTTCATCTAGGACTCGCTAGTTCGAAGCAGGTGGCGCCGGAACGCCGCGAAAATCTGTTGCCAGCGCGTAGACCTCGGCGCTGCGTGCACGCGACGCCTGCGGTTTGCGCATCGTCACCTTGCCGTAGGTGCGCCGCAAGTCCCTCAAGTAACCGTCGAAACCCACGCCCTGAAACAGTTTGACCAGAAACGTACCACCCTGTCGCAGATGCCGTCCGGCGAATTCAGCGGCCAGTTCAGCCAGATCCAGCGAGCGCGCCTGATCCACGGAAGACACGCCGCTCATGTTGGGGGCCATATCCGACAAGACAAGATCCACCGCCGCGCCTCCAAGGGATTCCTCGAGCCGGGCCAGCACCGCCGCGTCGCGAAAATCACCGATCAATTGCTCCACACCTGCGATCTCCTCGAAGGACAGGATATCGAGCGCGAGCACGCGTCCTCGCGCGCCCACCGTGCTCCGGACGAGATCGGACCAGCCGCCAGGTGCGGCACCCAGGTCCACGACCACCATGCCTGGCTTCAGAAAGCGGTCGCGCTCGATCAGTTCCTCGAGTTTATAGGTCGAGCGCGATCGCACGCCTTCCGCCTGCGCACGCTTCACGAAAGGATCGTTGAAATGTTCGCGCAACCACCGCTGGCTGCTCTTGCTGCGTGCCATGGTCCGGGCCTGTTGTCGCGGGTTCCGCCGCGCAGCGGGCCACGGACATGTGGGCGGAGCTGGGCGAAGAACCGCATGCACGGCGCACCCGGCCTTGCCTGCCGGGCACTCTCACCTTGCATGATACGCTCCGCGCCCTCTCGCAGCCCGAGCCCAAGCCCGATGTCGCTGTCCAACTCTCAATTGCGCCATCTGCGCGGCCTCGGCCATGTGTTGAAGCCGGTGGTTGCCATTGCAGGCAAGGGCTTGAGCGACACCGTCATGGCCGAACTGGAAATCGCGCTCGACCACCATGAACTCATCAAGGTGCGTATTTCCGCCGACGACCGCGAGACGCGCGATGCGCTGATTGAATCGCTGCTCATGCGCAGCCGGGCCGAAAAGGTCCAGCGAGTGGGGCACGTGCTGACGCTGTTCCGGCGGAATCCGCGCGATCCCAAGGTCGAGTTGCCTCGATAACGCCGATGCAACTCGTCGATCAGACGGAAAACACCGGGCCGCTGATCCGCGCGGTGTCCGGGGACGGCATCCGGGTCGGCGCGGTCGTGTGGCGTGAAAGCTTCCTCATACAGCCCGGCTACGAAGTCGCGAGTTGGTCCGCTCCCGCGCTCGACGGACTCGACGCCGCAACCGCCGCAGCCTTGATGGAGCGCAGTCCCGCTCTCGTGATCCTGGGTTGCGGTGCCGTGCAGGCGTTCCCACCCGCGGCTTTCGCGGCAGAATTGATGAGGGCGGGCGTCGGATTGGAAACGATGCCCAATTCCGCGGCCGCGCGCACGTTCAACCTGCTGGTAAGCGAAGGACGCAAAGTGCTCGGCGCCTTCCTGCTGCCCTGACAGAATTTGTCCTCAAGCAGCCGGAACGCAGCGAGCCACGTCAAGCCGGTGCCATCTTGCGCAAGCGGCGCAATGCGTCTTCCTGGATCTGGCGCACGCGCTCCCTGCTGATGCCGAGTATCGCCGCAACTTCGGCGAGCGACTGCACGGCGTGATCCCCGAGACCATAGCGGCGTACGAGTACTTCGCGTTGTCGAGCGGGGAGCTTGGCTAGCCAGCGGTCCAGGGAATCGTTCGCTGCGGCTTCAGCCAGCAGGTCGAGCGGGTCGTTCGGATCCTCGTCCGCGATCATTTCCGCCAGGCCGCGATCGTCATCTCCCACGGGCTGATCAAGTGAACTGACGCGCTCGGTCAAGCTGAAGAGTTGCGCCACTTCCTCGCAGGTCTTGCCCACCGCGTGCGCGATCTCCTCCACCGACGGGCTGGGCCCGCCGTGTTGCGCGAGTTCACGCCCGGCACGCAGCACCGTCGCGAGTTCCCGGACCACATGCACGGGAAGCCGGATCGTCCGGCCTTGCTGGATGAGCGCGCGGCCCACCGCCTGACGGATCCACCACGTCGCGTAGGTCGAGAAGCGAAATCCGCGCTCCGGATCGAACTTCTCGACGGCCCGGATGAGGCCCAGGTTGCCTTCCGCGATCAGGTCCGGGATCGCGAGGCCACGACCCGTGAAGCCCCGCGCGATCGAAACCACCAGTCGCAGGTTTGCTTCGATCATCCGCGCGCGCGCGGTTGAGTCGCCCTTCTGTACGGCGGTTGCAAGCGTCTTCTCGCTCTGCGCATCGAGCAACGGTATGAGTCCGATCTCGTTGAGATACGCGGCAACAGAGTCACGCGCCGCACTCTCGATGCTGCCCAGTGCAAAGACCGGATCTGATTCGTCCCGGGGCCCTTCTGGCACCGGCGGACTTCTGCGCGGCATGGAAGATTTCGGTCGTCAGCGCGGAGGCAGGACGCCGAGGGGATCGATCGGCCGGCCGCCGCGTCGCACCTCGAAATGCAGGAGCCCGGCCATGCCGGCACTGCTGCCCATCTCCGCGACCGGCTGGCCCGCCTTCACTTTCTGGCCTTCGGTGACGAGCCGCTTGCGGTTGAGTCCGTAGGCGCTGAGGTAATCCGCCCCGTGCTTGATGATGACCAGCTCACCGAGACCCACCAGGCCATTGCCGCTGTAGACCACTTCGCCGTCGGCGCTGGCATTGACCTGCGTACCCGGGGTGCCCTGGAGCCGAATTCCCTGGCGGGATTCGTCATCGGCGGCAAATCGGCCCACCAGCGTCGCTCCGTTCGGCCAGCGCCAGCCGATCCCGCCGACCGTGCGCGTGGGAGCGGACCGGACTGCAAGCATGTCGCGGGTGGGCTCTGCAGGCGTCTGTGGAAGCGGGGGCGGCGGCAGCGGGCCACCGGATGGCGATACTCCCGCCGACGGCAATGCAGCAGCCCCGGATTCGCCGCCTGCTGCTTCGCGCACGCCGCCGTCCTCCGCAATCGGGATCGCCGGCATCGACGCCACTGGCGGCAGCGCGGAGGATTCAGCGCGAGCAGCGCCGGGCGAGGCCTGGGTGGCACTTTGTAAAGGCGCCGGCAGGGACGCGGGTGCCGCCGGTCGCGCGTCCACGCGCCCTGCAGCGACTCGCGGATATTCAGTTGCGCTGGAGGACGGAAGCGGCGTCGAAGCCGGGGGTTCCGCTGACCGCGGCCTGCGCCCCGCCGCGACTCGGGGATATTCGGATGGACGCGACGGCGGAGCCACGGCAGCCATCGACTGCCGTTCGGACGCGGGTCCGATCTGCAGGCGTTGGCCGGGATAGATGGTGTACGGCTCCGAGAGGCGGTTCCATGCAATGAGTTCGCGAAGATCGACGCGCTGCCGGAACGCGATGGAGTACAGCGTGTCGCCGCGCTGCACGACATAGCCGGAGTCCGGTTGCGCGCGCGACGATGAAGTCGCAACCCGCGCGCCGGATCGAGTGCCGGAGTCGTCCTCGCTGGTGATCGTTGTGGTGGTCGTGCACGCTGCCAGCAGCATCGCCGTGGCCAGTGCCATGTACAGGCCTGGAGCCTTCATGATCGTCGGTGCAATCGCCATCACTTCTTCCCGAAAGCCTGAATTTTCAAATGCACGATGGGATGCTGACGCAAGTCACGCGAACCGGGGACATCACGGCGGGGCGAGGCTCCATCTTGAAGCGCATGGACGACAGCTGCAATGCGCCAGTGCCATCCCGACCTGTATTCACGGCCGGAACTTCAGATACAGGATCACCCCGGCCAACAACGCGAGCGCCGCCCATCCAATGGGCTCCACATAGCGCCTCAGCGTGCGTTCCGCCCGTTCGCCGCCGAGACGGATCGCCCCCGCCACCAGATACACGCGCTTGCCGCGGCCGATGATGGCGCCGGCGAGAAATGGGAGCAGCGGCATGCCTACCGCTCCAGAAGCGATGGTCAACAGCTTGAACGGAATCGGGGTGAATCCGCCGATCAGGAGAAACCAGAAACCATTTTTCTCCGCGAGTTCCTTAACTTCGAGGAACGAATCCCAGTAGCCGAGCCTCTGCAGCCAGGGCGCGAGAAAGTCGATTGCGTAGAGCCCCGCGGCATACCCCACGAGCGCCCCCAGCGTCGAGGAGAAGAGACTGACGGTGGCAAACCAGAAGGCGCGCCTGGGCTGCGCCAGCGCCATTGGCGCCAGCATGACTTCGGGCGGAATCGGAAACATGAAGGCCTCGATGAAGCTGATGAAGGCCAGCCACCAGGTCGCATGCTTGTGTCGTGCCCAGACCAGGGCACGGTCGTACATCGGCTCGAAAAACTTCATGCACTGATTCCATGGCGAAGGGGCACGAAGCTGACACCACCGAGATCGTCCTCGATGTCTCCCTCCGGCGTTCGCCGGATCCTGCGCAGGCGCTGCGCCCCCGCCAGTCCTACAGGCGCGACGAGCACACCGTCGGGCGCAAGCTGGGCGAGCCAGTGGGATTCGATCTCGGCACCCGCCGCGGTAACCACGATCCCGTCAAAGGGCGCGGCTTCCTGCCACCCCAGCGCGCCATCGTCGTGTCGCGCGCGCACGTTCTTGATGCCGAGCGCATGCAATCGACGGCGCGCCTGGCGAAGCAGCGAACCGATGCGTTCGATGGAATACACCTGCTCGACCAGCGGCGCGAGGACCGCCGCCTGGTAGCCCGACCCCGTGCCGACTTCGAGCACCTTCCTTCGCGGCCCGAATTCCAGCAGCGCCTCGGTCATGCGTGCAACGACCCAGGGCTGCGAAATGGTCTGGCCCTGGCCGATGGGCAATGCGGTGTCTTCATAGGCCCGCGTGCCCAGCGCTTCCTCGATGAAAAGATGCCGCGGCAGAGAGCCAATGACGCGCAGCACGTCATGGTCGCGTATGCCTTCGCTGCGCAAGCGCTCGACGAGGCGATCGCGCGCGCGCTGCGAGGTCATGCCGAGTCCGGCCGGATCCGTGCCGCGAGGCGTCATTGCGTTCCGATCACGAGCTGCAGTGGATCGATCCAGCTGGCCACCGACTCGAGGGCCTGGTATCGCGTTAGATCGACGTGGATGGGCGTTATCGAGATGTAGCCCCGACGTACCGCGTCGAAGTCGGTACCTGGCCCCGCGTCCTGTTCCGCGCCCGCCGGCCCGATCCACCAGATCGGATATCCCCGCGGGTCGCGTTGCTCGACGCTTTTTTCCGAGCGGTGGCGATTGCCGAGGCGCGTGGCTTCGAATCCGCGAATCTGTTGCCAGGGAAGATCGGGCACGTTGACGTTGAGGATGGTGTCGGCAGGAAGCTGCGCGGCCTGCAAACGCTGGATGATCGCGACCGCAGCGCGTGCGGCGCTGTCGAAATGCTGCGCCTGGTGATTGCGGGTCACGAGCGACACGGCGATGGCCGGCAATCCCAGGAAACGCCCCTCCATCGCGGCGGCGACGGTCCCCGAATAGATGACATCGTCGCCGAGGTTGGCAGCATTGTTGATGCCCGACACCACGATGTCCGGATCATCGTCCAGCATCCCGGTCAGGGCCAGATGTACGCAGTCGGTGGGCGTTCCGGCGACCCGATAGAACCCGTCGCCGAGCGGCACCACCCGCAACGGAGCGTCGAGCGTCAGCGAATTGGAAGCGCCACTGCGGTCCCGGTCGGGAGCCACCACCGTGACCTGGCCCAGAACCGCAAGGTGGCGCGCGAGGATGCGGATGCCGGGCGTGTCGACGCCGTCGTCGTTACTGACCAGAACGTGCATGGAGTGGGGTGCAAGAAAGGGGCGCAATGATAGCTGAATGCCACGCGGTGCCGATCCATGCGGCAAGCCCGCACTCTGTCGATGGACCTATCCTGCAGGCATGAGCAAACAGCTAAAAGGCGGCTCGCGCACGGGCAAAGCTTCGCGCCCCGCGGCCCCCGTCGCCGGGACCAGTACAGAGGACCAATTACTGTTCCGCACGGCGATAGGGGATCTGCGACGCATGGCGCCGGTGGACGAACTGCCTCGCGGAGCACCGCCGCCGCCCAGTGCCCGCATGAGCCAGGCTGATGAGCGCGCCGTCATCGGTGAACTGCTCACCCATCCGCTCGACGCATCGTTGCACGAAGTGGGTGACTCGCTCCGCTATCTGAAACAGGGTCTGCCTGCGCGGTTGCTCAAGCAGCTCGGCCGCGGGGAGTTTTCGGTCCGCGACGAGTTCGACCTGCATGCCATGACGGCCAGCGCTGCCCTATCGGCGCTGGCCCGGTTCCTCGACGAATGCGTGGCTGAAGACCGGCTGTGCGTCCGCATCATCCACGGCAAGGGATTGCGATCCGGAAACCGCGGCCCGGTGATCAAGGGCCTCGTTGATCGTGCACTGCGGCGCCGCGGTGATGTTCTGGCCTACCGCTCGGCACCCACCAGCGACGGCGGCAGTGGCGCGGTGATCGTATTGCTGCGCGGCCGCGCGCGCTGATGCGCCGGCTGCCGATCCACGGCGGCATGTCCAGCATGCTCGTCCTTCGGCGCGGCCGCCGAAGGACGAAGCGCAACCTCAGTTGATCCCGACCCGCTCGCTGCGCGACTGACGGCTCTTCTTGGTCGGCAGGTGCACCCACACGATGCCGTAGCCACTCTGCGCGGCTTGCGCGTTGACCCGGTTGATCTTCTGGTAATCGATGTTGTCCTCGTACGGGGAACGTGCCTCGTACGAACGCTTGGCCATTGAATCGTCGGTCATGCAGCCTGCAGTCATCAAAACCGCTGAGCATGCGACTATTGCAAGTGTCGAAATACGCATTTCTGACCTCCGCTTGTCGAACCCGGACGGCTAGGCGCCGCCGACCCAACTCTAGTCCTCTTCGCCGACAATTCCAGCCTGACCAATGGCACCCTGCGCGCCGTCCGTCGGCCGGATCAGTTCGCGCAGCAGGCAGGTTGCGTAACTGCCTGCAGGGAGGACGAAGCGCAGCACGAGATCGTCGCGCTCGCGGGCCATCGACGCGTCTTGCACCCGTACCCGCAGGGCGCGACGCTGCATGCCCAGCCCCGCAGCCTCGACGCCTGCTGCCAGCGCGGGGTGCTCCTGCGCGCAGGACTTTTCCAGCGCCGCCAAGTCCCCGGTGGTCCGCAAAGGACCACGGCCCCATAACGGGCCCGTCGGGTGGATCTCTCCCCTTGCTGCACGGTTTCCGAGTTCCTCGCTGACCGTATCCGGACCGAAGATCGAACCGCTGCCGTCGAGTTGCCAGACTTCGCCCTCGAGCCCCGTGTTCCACGTCCGGTCCGCCACGCGGCGGGACAGAATCGCATTGAAAATCGAAGAACGCGCGGCGCTCAATAACAGGTTGCGTTCGTCTCTCCTGACGCGCCGGCCGTTGAACATGGCCACTGCGGCAGCCACGTTGTCGCCAGCACGACCGAACCGCTGCTCGCCGAAGTAGTTCGGCATGCCGTGCGCAGCGATGTGCGCGAACCGGTCGAACGCGCCTTCGACATCGCCCTCGATCCCGCGCACCCGCAACCTGAAACGGTTGCCTGCGAGCGCACCGCGCGGCAGCTTGCGGGCATGCAGGGTATGCGAGAGCACGCGCACGCCTTCGGGTGCAAAGCCCGTCCAGTCGAGTTGCGCGTTCCGCGGCACGCGGACAGTGAATGCCTGCCGCGTCACCGCATGGCGATCCTTGCGCCCGGCGAAGCCGACATCCACGGGCTGGACGCCTGCGAACGCGGCGATCTGGCGCGCGACCCATTCCGTGTTCGCGCCGCGCTTCTCGATCCAGAGCCAGCGATGCTCACCTTCGCCACTCGGTTCAAAGCCGCTGATTTCCTCCACCTCGAAGTCTTCGGGCTCGACTCTCGTCAGACCACTTGCACAGGGTCCGCCCCACGCGAAGGGCAGCGGCTCCGGATTCATCCGCCGACTGCCACGAGCAACACCACGACGGTGGCCGCGATGCCCTCGCTGCGGCCGACAAATCCCAGACCCTCCGTGGTCGTCGCCTTGACACTGATGGCATCGACTTCGCACTCGAGGTCGTGCGCGATGAACGCGCGCATGCGCGAGACATGCGGACCGACTTTCGGAGACTCGGCCATCACGGTGACGTCGACGTTGCCGACGCGCCAGCCGGCGCGCGCCGCTTTGACGGAAACTTCGCGCAGCAGTGCCCTGCTGTCGGCGCCTTTCCACTCGGCTTCGCCAGGCGGGAAGTGAACGCCGATGTCTCCCAGGGCGAGTGACCCGAGCATCGCATCGCACAGCGCATGCAGGATCACGTCACCGTCCGAGTGCGCGATCAGACCGTGCGAGTGTGGGATGCGTACGCCACCCAGCATGACGTGATCGCCTGGACCAAAAGCGTGCACATCGAAGCCGTGGCCTATGCGGAAACCGGTGGATGCGGATGCGGCCATGTGGGATCGGTCGACGACGCACAGCGCGTCGTGGCGGATTATCAACCCGGCTGGATCCAAAAAGACGCGCGGGCCGGATGATCCGGCCGGGGACGGGCCAGCTAGCGGCTGCTGGAGGACATGCCCGCCGCGCCCATGGCGCGCAGGTGATCCGTCACCAGGTAAGCGAGTGTCTTGCGCGCGAACGACTCGCCGTCGGCGGTCCGCGAGGGCGCGGCTTCCGAAAGGTGCAGGTAACGCGGCTTCAGCCGGCGCGCGGCAAGGAGCATCAGTCGCCGCGCCTGTTCCACGTGCAGTCCGCTCGGTGTGTAGGCGCTGGTCGGAAACCCGGCGATGGCGTCGCAATCGAGTTCGAGGCCGATTGCCGTGCCGCCCTCCACGAATGCGATGGCCTGTTCCAGGGCATCGTCGATATCCAGAATTCCCTCGAGCACGTCTTCCAGCCAGTTCCACGCCACGCGCGGTTGCTTCTCGCTGGCCGCCTGCATCGCGGCAATTATCGACTCGCTGTTGTAGCTCTTGTGCAGCAGCAGCGCGAAGTAGCGATCGAGGGTGCCCTCCTCGATCGCGTAGCGGAACGGGTTGCCGCTGTGCCGTCCTTCCGGTGCGCGGAAGTCGGCGTGCGGATCGCAGTTGAGCACGTGGATGCGCGAGTCCGGTCGCGTGGCGCGCTCGCATTGGGCCAGCGCGCGGATGATCGGCAAGGAGTTGTTGTTGCCACCGCCGATCACGATCGGATGCAGGCCCGCGGCGAACAAGGGCAACAGTGCGGCTTCGAGGGTGCTGTCCAGTTCCGCGACCATGGCGCGCAGCGCGTCGGCCTCCATTGCATCGCGGCGCACGGATTCTGCGCGGTCGCACAAGTCGGCGATGTCCAGCGCTCCCGCAATCCATACGTCGGAACCGGAAAGGAACCTGTTCGACTGGACGTTGGCGATGCCCGGCAGTGCGCAGGCCCAGCCGTCGCGCGCGCCCGTGACGCCGAGATTGGCACGCACGCCCACGTCCTCCGGCACACCCATCAAAACGAAACGCACGCCTGCCGACCGCGCGAGTCCGATCGATGCTTCCCATTCCGCGCCCTCGGGTGCACGCCAGGTCACTTCGCCGAGCTTGCGCTCTCCCGCACGTGCCGAGGTGAGCGCATCGAGATCGGGCGCCGTCAGTCGCGGAGGCTTCATCCCGCCGTCAACCGGATCGCCATGTGCAGGTCGTCGGCCGTGGTCACCTTGATGTTGCTCGCCGATCCCTCGACCACCAGCGGGAAGCAACCATGGTGCTCATAGGCGGAGGCCTCGTCAGTGACAGGGTCCTCGGGAGAACTGGCTTCGATTGCGCTCATCAGGTTCTCGATCAACTCGGCCAGCCGGAACATCTGCGGCGTCTGCGCGCGCCAGAGCCCCGCCCGCGACACGGCTCCGCTGCTCTCCAGCGTGTGTTCGCCGATCACGCGCTTCAGGCTGTCCCGCACCGGACACGCCAGCAGCGCGCCGTACTGATGCATCGAACCCTTCTCGATGAGTCGGTCGATATCGCCATTGGTCACGCAGGGCCGGGCTGCATCGTGCACTATGACCCAGTCCTTGCCCGTGACTACGCCACTGTCGCGCAGGACCCGAAGTCCCGAAAGCACCGAATCGGCGCGTTCCTCGCCCCCCTCTGCTGTCAACACGGGTTTGCCACCGAGTTGGCCAAGCTTCGGCCAATGGGGATCGTCCTTCGCCAGGACCACGACCAGCCCCGCGATGGAAGGATGCGCGGCCAGCCGGCGCAGGGTCACCAGCAACAAGGGCGTGGCCCCGAACAACTGGTACTGCTTCGGCAGTGCGCTGCCGAAGCGTGCACCGCGTCCTGCGGCGGGGACGACACACCAGAGCGGATTGACTGTGTTCATTGCCGCAGCTTGCCATCGCCGGCGCCCCCAATGCGAGGCGCAGTCCAAAAAATCCGGATCTGGCCGGCGGGCAAGACCGGCGGAGCCCAGCTCCGCTCTACCAAATCTCTTATTGCCAGCACCTGGAGAGCCAACCTGTGCGCGGCCGGTGTCGCCCTTCGGCTTTACCTGCTTTCGGAGGTGGCTTCCGGCGGCGTGGCTTCAATCACCTGGTAGAAAGTCTCCCCGGGCCTGGTCATGCCGAGTTCCTGGCGCGCACGGTCCTCGATGGCTTCCTGGCCCGACTTGAGGTCCGCAACATCCGCCGCGAGTGCGTCATTGCGCTGGCGCAGTGCCTCGTTCTCTGCGCGCTGGCGTGCAATGCGGTCCTCGAGCCTCTGCACGCCCGGCATGCCGGCGGTGCCGGTCCACAGCCGCAACTGCAAGGCAACGACGAGGACGACCAGCACGAGCACCGTCCAGCGCAGCGCGACAACGGGGCGCATGGCCAATCGGACCTCTCAACGCAGCCGCGCGGCAAACCGGGGGAACGCCTCGCGTCCTGCGTAACGCGCGGCAGTACCGAGCGCTTCCTCGATCCGCAGCAGCTGGTTGTATTTCGCCACCCGATCCGAGCGGCTCAGCGAACCGGTCTTGATCTGGTTGGCAGTGGTCGCGACCGCGAGGTCGGCAATCGTGGTGTCCTCGGTTTCTCCCGAGCGGTGCGAGATCACCGCGCCATAGTTCGCCGCATCGGCCATGCGGATCGCTTCCAGCGTCTCGGTCAAGGTGCCGATCTGGTTGACCTTGATCAGGATCGCGTTGGCGATGTCGCGCTCGATGCCCTGCGCGAAGATCTTGGGATTGGTGACGAACAGATCATCGCCGACCAGCTGTACCCGTTCACCGAGTTTTTCGGTGAGCAGCTTCCAGCCATCCCAATCGCCTTCCGCCATGCCGTCCTCGATGGACAGGATGGGATAGCGCGCGCACCAGTCGGCCATGAAATCGGTGAACTTCTCGGCCGTCAGCCGCTTGCCCTCGCCGAGGAGGTTGTACTTGCGCGAGTCGGCGTCGTAGAACTCGGAACTCGCAACGTCGAGACCCAACCACACGTCGGTGCCGGCGCCGTACCCGGCCTTGCCGATTGCCTCGAGGATCGTTTCGACGGCTTCCTCGTTGGACCGGAGATCCGGCGCGAAGCCGCCCTCGTCGCCGACGGACGTCGCGAGACCGCGCGATTTGAGCACGGACTTGAGCGCGTGGAATATCTCGGTGCCTGCGCGCAGCGCTTCGGCGAAGTTGTCGAACCCGAGGGGCAGGACCATGAACTCCTGCATATCGACGTTGTTGTCGGCGTGCGCGCCGCCGTTGATGATGTTCATCATCGGCACCGGCAGCACGGCGGCGCGGCCGCCTGCGAGATGTTGCCACAAGGGCATTTGCTTGAAGGCGGCGACCGCATGCGCGTTCGCCAGCGACACGCCGAGCAGTGCATTCGCGCCGAGGTTCGACTTGTTGTCGGTGCCGTCGATCTCGATCAGCTTCGCGTCCAGCGCCGCCTGGTCCTGTGCTTCGAGTCCCATGATCGCGTTGGAGATGACGCCTTTGACGTTGGCGACAGCCTTCGTCACGCCCTTGCCGAGATAGCGCGTCCTGTCGCCGTCGCGCAGCTCGACCGCCTCGCGCACGCCAGTTGACGCGCCGGAGGGCACGGCCGCACGTCCCACGTGGCCGCTCGCGAGCGTCACTTCCGCCTCGAGCGTGGGATTGCCGCGTGAATCGAGGATCTCGCGCGCATGAACCTTGGTGATCGCTGTCATTTTGCTTTCAGTCTCAGGAATTTGGACAGTTCATCGAAGCCCGATCGTCCCGCTGGTCGCTCGCTCATTGTTCTTTTGCTGCCCCGGCTATTCGCAATCGGGTTCAAGCAACCGACTCCAGGAAGCCGCAGCGCTTGGTCACTTCGTCGAGCGCCTTGAGGGTTTCGAGCAACGCGCGCATCTGGCCCAGCGGCCATGCATTGGGGCCGTCGCTGAGCGCCTTGTCGGGATCGGGGTGCGTTTCCATAAAAAGGCCAGAGATTCCAACCGCGACCGCAGCACGCGCGAGGACCGGCACGAACTCGCGCTGGCCGCCGGACTTGCCATCCGCCCCACCTGGCAACTGCACCGAATGCGTTGCATCGAACACCACCGGGCAGCCGGTATCGCGCATCACCGCAAGCGACCGCATGTCGGACACGAGGTTGTTGTAGCCGAACGAGGCGCCGCGCTCGCAGACCATGATCTGCGTGTTGCCCGTCGCCTGCGCTTTCGAGGCGACGTGCTTCATTTCCCATGGCGACAGGAACTGGCCCTTCTTGATGTTGACCGGCCGGCCCGCGCTCGCGACCTTCTGGATGAAATCCGTCTGGCGGCAAAGGAATGCCGGCGTCTGCAGCACGTCGACGACGGAGGCGACCTCGTCCATCGGGGTGTATTCGTGCACGTCGGTCAATACCGGCACGCCGATCTGGCGTTTGACTTCTGCGAGGACTTTCAAGCCCTCTTCCAGCCCCGGGCCGCGGAAGCTCGTGCCGGACGTCCGGTTGGCCTTGTCGAAGCTCGACTTGAAGATGAAGGGGATGCCGAGCGAGCCGGTGATCTCTTTAAGCGTGCCGGCGGTATCGAGCTGCAGCTGCATCGACTCGATGACGCAAGGACCTGCAATCAGGAAAAAGGGTCGATCGAGGCCGACCTCGAAGCCGCAAAGTTTCATGCCGCGGCGTCGCTGGCGAGTCGGGGCGCCGAACGGATGGCGCGATAGTCGCGCGCCGCGGCGACGAAGCCCGCGAACAACGGGTGCCCGTCGCGCGGCGTCGAGGTGAACTCGGGATGGAACTGGCACGCCAGGAACCAGGGATGGTCGGGCAGCTCGATCATTTCAACGAGATTCTCGTCCATCGACACGCCTGCCATGCGCATGCCGAGCTGCTCGAAGCGATCGCGATAGCGATTGTTGAACTCGTAGCGGTGGCGATGCCGCTCGCTGACAACGTCTTTGCGATAAAGCGAACGCGCCAGCGATCCGGCGGCAAGCCGGCATTTCTGCGAGCCCAGGCGCATCGTGCCGCCGAGATCGGAGGCATCGGAGCGACGCTCCGTGGCGCCGTCCTCGGTGGTCCACTCGGTGATCAGCGCGATGACCGGGTCGATCGTCGCCTTCGAGTTCTCGGTGCTGTTCGCACCGGCCAGGCCGGCGATGTTTCGCGCGAATTCGACCACCGCCGCGTGCATGCCATAGCAGATGCCGAAATACGGCACGCCGTGTTCGCGTGCGTGGCGCGCGGCATCCACCTTGCCTTCGAAACCGCGCTCGCCGAAGCCGCCCGGAACGAGGATCGCGTCCACTCCGCGCAGCGCGGCCTCGGCGCCCTCGGCCTCGATCTGCTCGGACTCGAGCCACGTGAGTTCGACTTCCAGCGCGTGCGCGAGCCCGCCGTGGCGCAGCGCCTCGCCCAGCGACTTGTACGCGTCCTTGTGTTCGACGTACTTGCCGCAGATGGCGATGCGCACCTTGTCACGCGGCGCGCGCGCCGTGGCGACGACGCGCTGCCAGTCGCTGAGGTCCGGGGCGTGCGCTGTCAGCCCGAGCTGCTTCACGACGATGTCGTCCAGTCCCTGCGAATGCAGCCACTCGGGAATGGCGTAGATGCAGTCGTGGTCGACCGCCGAGATCACGGCTTTTTCGGGAACGTTGGTGAACAGCGCGATCTTGCGCCGTTCCGCATCGGGCAAGGGCAGCTCGCACCTGCAGAGCAGGACGTCGGCCTGGATGCCGATCGAGCGGAGCTCCTTGACGGAGTGTTGCGTTGGCTTCGTCTTGATCTCGCCGGCGGCCTTGATGTACGGCACCAGCGTCAGGTGCAGGTACATCGTCTGGTCCGCGCCGCGCTCTACGCGGAACTGGCGGATCGCCTCGAGGAACGGCAGCGACTCGATATCGCCCACGGTGCCGCCGATCTCGATCAACGCGACGTCGAAACCTGCGGTCGCGGCCTCGATCTGACGCTTGATCTCGTCGGTGATATGCGGGATGACCTGCACGGTCGCGCCCAGGTAATCACCGCGCCGCTCGCGCCGGATCACGTTCTCGTAGACCTGCCCGGTGGTGATCGCGTTGCGCCGCGTCAGGCGAGTGCGCACGAATCGCTCGTAATGGCCGAGGTCCAGGTCGGTTTCGGCGCCGTCATCCAGCACATAGACCTCGCCGTGCTGGTACGGACTCATGGTGCCCGGATCGACGTTGATGTAGGGATCGAGCTTCATCATCGTCACGGACAGACCGCGCGCTTCGAGGATGGCACCGAGCGAGGCGGCCGCGATGCCCTTGCCGAGGGAGGAAACCACGCCGCCGGTGACGAAAATGAGGGGGGTCATGCGCGAAAAAGCTCAGCAGCGAAGTGTGGAGTTTAGCCGGGAAACCGCCGGAGCATCGCCGGGGCGCCGGATCGTGAGCGGCATGGGTAATGTCGTCGGAGTCATTTATCCTGCGGGACGAAACTCCAGAACTGCCCCCACGCAATGACCCAGCGCTATTCCGCCGCCGATATCGAAGTCCTTTCCGGGCTGGACCCGGTCAAGCGCCGCCCTGGCATGTACACGGACACCACGCGTCCGAACCATCTCGCGCAGGAGGTCGTCGACAACGCGGTCGACGAGGCGATTTCAGGGTTCGCCCGGCAGATTGCCGTCGTTCTCTACGCGGACGGCTCGCTGGAAGTGACCGACAACGGCCGTGGCATGCCGGTCGATGTGCACCCCGAGGAAGGCGTACCCGGCGTGGAACTGATCCTGACGCGCCTGCACGCGGGCGGAAAGTTCTCGGGCCGCAACTACAGTTTCGCCGGTGGACTGCATGGCGTCGGCGTTTCGGTGGTCAATGCGCTGTCGAGTCGCCTGGAAGTCGTGATCCGCCGCGATGGCAGCGAGTTTGCCCAGAGCTACCGCGATGGGGCGCCGACCACCGCCTTGCAGGCGCTCGGCGCGGTAGGCAAACGCAATACCGGTACACGGCTGCGCTTCTGGCCCGACCCGAAATATTTCGACACGCCGAAGTTCTCCCTGCCGCGACTCAAGCACGTACTGCGCGCCAAGGCAGTGCTGTGTCCTGGACTCACGGTGGCGCTGCGCGACGAAGCCTCGGGCGAATCGATCGAATGGTTTTACGAGAACGGCCTGCGGGACTATCTCGGGTCGCAGCTCGCCGAGTTCGAAACGCTGCCCGACGCACCGCTGCTGGCTGGCATGCAGCGCGACGGCGAGTTCGCGGATTTCGCGATCGCCTGGCACGTCGACGGCGAACTCGTGCAGGAAAGCTACGTCAACCTCATCCCCACCGCGCAACACGGCACGCACGTCAACGGCCTGCGCACCGGGCTGACCGACGCGCTGCGCGAATTCTGCGACTTCCGCAACCTCCTGCCACGCGGGATCAAGCTCGCGGCCGAGGACGTGTGGGATCGCCTGAGTTTCGTGTTGTCCGTCAAGCTGCGCGACCCGCAATTTTCCGGACAGACCAAGGAACGCCTCAGCTCTCGCCACGCCGCGGCGCTGGTCGAGACCATCGCGCACGACAGTTTCTCGCTGTGGCTCAACGCGCACGTCGCCATCGGCGAGCGCATCGCCGCGCTGGCAATCGAACGCGCGCAGGATCGCCTCAAGCAGGGCAAGATCGTGGTGCGCAAGAAGATCACCTCGGGCCCGGCCCTGCCCGGCAAGCT
Organism: Lysobacterales bacterium; assembly: GCA_038255255.1. Classification (GTDB taxonomy): domain Bacteria; phylum Pseudomonadota; class Gammaproteobacteria; order Xanthomonadales; family Ahniellaceae; genus JBBQNY01. The sequence continues at coordinate 689 of JBBSLL010000041.1, read as the reverse complement.
CGCCGATTGCGCGTCGCAGGATCTTGCGCGCACCGAATTGTTCCTGGTCGAGGGGGACTCTGCGGGCGGCTCGGCGAAGCAGGCGCGCGACAAGGATTTCCAGGCCGTGCTGCCACTGCGCGGAAAGATCCTCAACACGTGGGAAGTGGAATCTTCCGCGGTCCTCGCATCGACGGAAGTCCATGATCTCGCCGTGGCTATCGGCTGCGACCCGGGTTCCAACAAGCTCGAGGGCCTGCGCTACGGCAAGGTCATCATCCTCGCCGATGCCGACTCCGATGGCCTCCACATCGCGACTCTTCTGTGTGCGCTGTTCCTGCGGCATTTCCCGGCACTCGTGCTGGCCGGCCACGTCTTCGTGGCAATGCCGCCGTTGTTCCGCGTCGACGTGGGCAAGCAGGTGTTCTACGCGCTCGACGAGGAGGAACGCCGCATCCTGCTCGAGCGTGTCGAGCGCGAGAAGATCAAGGGAGCGATCAGCGTGACGCGCTTCAAGGGGCTGGGCGAAATGAATCCTCCGCAGTTGCGCGAGTCGACGATCCATCCCGACACCCGCCGCCTCGTGCGCCTCGACATCGACGACGACGAGGCGACGCGGGCACTGGTCGACATGCTGCTCGCCAAGAAGCGCGCATCGGACCGCAAGACGTGGCTCGAAGCGAAAGGCGACCTCGCCAGCCTGGATACCT
>JBBSLL010000040.1:0-22921 GCA_038255255.1 Lysobacterales bacterium | reverse complement strand
TGTTCGCCTTGCTCGTCAACGACCGCGTGATCGCGGTGGCCCTTCGGCTGCTGAGCGGCGCAGGCTGGCCCGACTGGAGCTTCTGGGGCGCACCGCTGGTGGGCACGCTGTTCTGGCCATGGCTGTTTCTGCTGCTCGATGAGTTGCGGCGCATGCCGCGGCGCGGCCCTGCATGAAGCCCCTGCGCAACGCCATGGCCGAAGCGGCGCTGTTCCGCCGGCGCGCCTGGGTGGCAGGCATCGCCGTCATCCTTGCGAGTGCCGTGCTGATCGGTCGCTATTTCGAACTGCAGGTGCTGCGGCATGCCGAGTTCAAGACGCGCGCCGAGGCCAACCGGATCAAGCTGCGCCCGCTGCCTCCGGCACGTGGCCTCATCTACGACCGCAATGGCGTGCTGCTCGCGGAGAACCTGCCGGCTTACCGGCTGGTGCTGATCCCGGAGCAGATCGAGGACGTCGAGACGACGCTGCGCGAGTTGGGCGCCTTGATGTCGCTCGACGAGGCGGACCTGCAACGATTTCGCGCCGACTACCAGGTTGCGCGACGCTTTCGCCCGGTCACGCTGAAGCTGAGGCTGGATGAAGCGGAGATGGCGCGCTTCGCGGTCAATGGCCACCGCTTCCAGGGCGTGGAGATTGCGCCGTACTTCACCCGGCACTATCCGCTCGGCCCGGAATTCGCGCATGTCGTCGGCTACGTGGGTCGCATTGCCGAGTCCGACCTCGCGCGCATCGACGAAACCGCCTACGCGGCGACGACGCATATCGGCAAGAGCGGCATTGAGCGGCAGTACGAGCGTCTCCTGCACGGTGCCACCGGCGTCGAGCAGATCGAGGCCAACGCGCAGGGCCGCGACCTGCGTGTCATTGCGCGCACGCCGGCGAGGCCGGGGCAGAACCTGCACCTGTCGATCGATGCAAGATTGCAGCGCTCGATGGCGAATGCATTCGAGGGACAACCGGGCGCGGCCGTGGCCGTGGATCCGCGCAATGGCGAAGTGCTGGCCATGGTCAGCCTCCCCACGTTCGACCCCAATCTCTTCGTCAATGGCATCAGCCATGCCGATTACCGCGTGCTGACCCAGGACCAGTCGCAGCCCATGTTCGACCGCGTGCTCGATGGCACTTACGCGCCAGGGTCGACCGTCAAGCCCTTCATGGGACTCGCCGGCCTCGAGCTCGGATTGCGCACGCCGCAGGCGACAACCTTCTCGAGTGGCGCGTTCCGCCTTGCCGGCCAGGCCCGCGAGTACCGCGACTGGAAAGGCGGGGGGCATGGCGCGATCAACCTGCGCGAATCGCTGGCGCAGTCCGTCAACACGTATTACTACAAGCTTGCGCACGACATGGGCATCGACCGCATGAGCGAGGCGATGCAGCGATTCGGTTTCGGTCATCCGACCGGTATCGACCTGCCCGGCGAAGAGTCCGGCGTGATGCCGACCCGCGAGTGGAAGCGCCGGCGACTCAAGCAGGAGTGGTATCCGGGCGAAACCGTGGTGGCGGGCATCGGGCAGGGATTCTGGACCGCGACGCCGCTGCAACTCGCCCAGGGAATCGCGGCCATCGCGAGCGGCACCCGTCAGCCCCTGCATGTGCTGCTCGCGACGCAGGATGGACTCGACGCACCGCGCGTCGCTCATCGTGCGCAATTGCCGAAACGCAGCACGGGCTACTTCGGTTCGGCGCAGAACCTTGCGGCAGTGCGTGACGGTCTCACGGCGGTCATGCACGGCCCGACTGGAACCGCGCGTGCATCAGCCGCAGGCAGCGAATATCTCATGGCAGGCAAGACCGGCACTGCGCAGCGCATTGGCCGGACCGGCACGCGCTCGCTCAATCCCAACAACCTGCCGATGCACCTCCGGCACCGCGCCCTTTTCGTGGGGTTCGCGCCGGTCGATGCGCCGCGCATCGCGATTGCGGTGGTCGCCGAGCATGGGGGGGCCGGCTCGCGCGTCGCAGCTCCCATCGCACGCAAAGTCATGGATGCCTGGCTGCTGGGCAAGGAAGTCGCGCCCGCGGTGGCATCGCTGCCCGAAGCTCCTGCCGCTCCTGCCGCTCCGCCGGCAAGCACGCCGCAAGGAGATCTTCCCGGGTGTCGGGATTCGCGCGCACCCTTGCGTGGTGGCGGAACCGGCTCGACTGGCCGTTGCTGCTTGCGCTCGCGATCATCGTCGCGGCGGGAATGGTGACCCTCTACAGCGCGGGCAGTGGCTCGGTACGGCTCGAGCTTGCACAAGGCGCGCGCGTTGCCGCCGGGCTGCTCCTGCTACTGGTGCTCGCCCGCCTCACTCCCATGCGACTGCGCCTGTTCTCGCCCTGGGCCTATGTGGCCAGCCTGTTGCTGCTCGCACTCGTGCCATTCTTCGGGTCGGGTCGCAGCGCACGACTCTGGCTCGACCTGGGCGTGTTCTACCTGCAACCCGCGGAGCTGCTGAAAATCACCGTGCCGATGATCGTGGCATGGTACCTGCATGATCGGGTGTTGCCCGTACGCTTTCGCGACGTGCTCGTGTGCACGGTCCTGATCGGCTTGCCGAGCGCCATGATCGCGGTGCAGCCCGACCTCGGTACTGCCCTGCTGGTCGCCGCTTCCGGCGTTTTTGCATTGTTCCTCGCGGGGCTTTCCTGGTGGCTGCTGGGCACCGGCGTGGTGCTCGCGAGTGCGGCGGCGCCGCTCGCCTGGTGGTTCTGGCTCAAGGACTACCAGAAGGACCGCATCCTCACGTTCCTCGATCCGGGCAACGATCCCCAGGGCGCGGGCTGGAACATCATCCAGTCGAGCATCGCGGTCGGATCCGGCGGCCTCACGGGCAAGGGATGGGGCGCGAGCACGCAGGCGCGACTCGAATACCTGCCCGAACACACCACCGACTTCGCGTTCGCGGTTTTCGCGGAGGAGTTCGGCTTCGTCGGCGTGGCCGGAATCCTGCTCGTCTATCTTTTCATCGTGCTGCGCACGCTGTGGATCGCGACCGAGGCGCACGAGAGTTACGGTCGAATCGTTGCCGGCTCGCTCGGCCTCGCTTTTTTCGTCTACGTCGCGGTCAACGGCGGGATGATCACCGGACTGCTGCCCGTGGTTGGTGTGCCCATGCCGCTGGTGAGTTATGGCGGCACCTCTGCCGTGACGCTGCTCGCGGCGTTCGGCCTCGTGCTGGGCGTGCGCGCCCACCATCGCCTGGCCAGGTAGCCCTCTTCGCCGACACCGCAGGCACTCTGGTGGCCACTCGAGTGCGCCTTTCGATTTTGTGAGGTGCGGGCCAGTAGAATCCCGGGATGAATCGAATCCGCGTCTTCGCACTGCTTGCCCTCCTGCCGCTGTTTTCTGCATGCGCGGCGAACCCGACCAACCCACCCGCCCGTCCCGCCGAGGTCGAGCCACGGCCGATGGCAAAGCCAGCCGCCGCTGCCGCGCCGGCAAAGCCGGCCGTCACGACGGCAACCATTCCGCCTGCCAACGCCGTCGTGGCGCCGCTTCCCGCCAAGCTGCCTGGCGAAACGCACCCCGGCCAGTTTGCATTCGCGCGCGAACTCGGCGCCAAGCTCGGCAGTACGCGCCCCGACCGCACGGAATCCGCCATCAACGCGATCCTGTCGGGCGCCAGGTACCAGCAGGGCATCATCGACGCGATGACACGGCCGGCCGAGGGCAAGGCGTGGCGCGACTACCGACCGATCTTCATCAACGATGCACGCATCAATGGCGGCGTCGCGTTCCTGCGCGAGAACCGCACGTTGCTCGACGAGGTCTCGAAGAAGTACGGGGTGCCCGCCGAGATCATCGTGGCCATCATTGGCGTCGAAACGAGCTACGGGCGCATCACCGGCAGTCACCGCGTGCTCGACGCTTTGTCGACGCTGGCTTTCCATTATCCCAAGCGCGCGCCGTACTTCCGCGGCGAACTCGTACAGTTCCTTAGCCTGCCGGAGTCGACGTTTCCCAAGCCCATCGAAGCGCTGCAGGGGTCCTACGCGGGCGCCATGGGGTGGGGTCAGTTCATGCCGACGAGTTTCGCCAACTGGGCGGTTGATCACGACGGCGACGGCCAGATTGACCTGTGGTCGTCGAAGCCCGACATTTTCGCGTCCATCGCCAACTACTTCATAGAACATGGATGGCAGACCGGCGCGCCGGTCGTGCATCGCGCACGCGCCGAGGCCGTTGCCAAACCGTACGTCGCGCCCGGGCTGGAACCGTCGATCGATGTCGCGCGCCTGCGCAGCCTCGGCTACCGGTCCGAAACTCCGCTCGACGGCAGCCTGTCCGCTTCGATGATCACCCTTGAAGGTAGCGAGGGCACGGAACACTGGATCACGCACCAGAACTTCTTCGTGATCTCGCGCTACAACCGCAGCCCGATGTACAGCCTCGCCGTGCAACAACTCGCCGAACGGATCCGGTCAGGAGCCGCCGGTACGTGAATCGTGGGGCGTGCAGGGGTGCGATCGTCGGCGTGCTGACGGTCGTGCTGCTGGCCGGATGCGCATCCGCAGCCAAGGGTTCGGGCAAGGCGCGTGCAAAGCCGTCCGAACCTCGAACGGCGCATCGCGCGCCGGTACCGAAGCCGCCGCGCCCTGTCGATTTCGCCGACGTGCGCGACAGCGCGCCGGAGACCGTTCCCGACGTCAGCAACATTCCCGAACCCGAACCACGCGACGAGCCGCCGTCCCGCTATGGCAACAAGTCGCCCTATACCGTCCTTGGCCGCACCTATCGGGTGATGAGCGAGGACGCCGCGAAGAACTACCGCGAACGGGGCGAGGCCTCGTGGTACGGCACCAAGTTCCACGGACGACTGACTTCGAACCGCGAGCCTTACGATATGTACGCCTACACCGGCGCACATAAATCCCTGCCGCTGCCCGCCTACGTGCGCGTACGCAATCTCGACAACGGGCGCTCGCTCATCCTGCGCGTCAACGATCGCGGCCCGTTCCACCCTGGCCGGATCATCGATCTGTCGTACGCCGCCGCGATCAAGCTCGGCGTGCATCTCACCGGCACCGCCAGGGTCGAAGTGGAAACGGTGGGACCGCGCGGACGCTCGCGCTGGACGCGGGACGACAGTCGACGCCCGGCTCAAGCCTCCGATGACGTTGCCTCGGCGCCTGCCACGAGGAACTCCCGGGCCGCGCCACAGTCGCATTCCGTAGTTTCGCGTACTCTCGCGGGCAGCAATGCGCGCTGGCTGGTGCAGGTGGGCTCATTCGGATCGCTCGCCAACGCGCACCGCTTGCGCGACCGCCTCCGCGACGCCGACATCGGGCCTGTGCAGATTCACGCGCCGGACGGGACCGACGTCCTGCATCGCGTGCGGGTGGGGCCGTTGCCCGAAGGTTCGAAGCTCGTGGCGATCGAACGCCGCCTGCGCGACCTGGGGCTCGTTGGGGTACTCGTCCCGGTGCGCTGAACCCCGTTCCAGCTTGTGACAAAACAACTTTCCCAGAGGATTCATTGAATGGCGTGGTTACGAATGCTGTTACTCGGCGCAGCAGCGCTGGCTGCGGATGCTTCCGCGCAAGTTCCTGATGCCATGGCGCGCCCGACCGCCTCCGCGGTGGCGCAGCCCGTGCCTCCGCCACCGGCGCCGAGCGGCGCGAAAAGCTGGGTACTGATGGATGCAGGCACCGGACAGGTGCTCGCCGGCGAGGCGGTCGATCTGGAGGTCGAGCCCGCCAGCATCACCAAGGTGATGACCGGATACGTAGTGGCATCCGAAATGCATCACGGCAAAGTGAAGGCGACGGATGAAGTCGTCATCAGCGAAAACGCATGGCGCCAGGGCGGCGCAGGCACTGACGGTTCCTACAGTGCGCTCGCAGTCAACTCGCGCGTGCCGCTCGAGGATGTCCTGCAGGGCCTGGTGATCCAGTCGGGCAATGACGCGGCCATCGCACTGGCCGAACACGTCGCAGGCAGCGAAGAGACCTTCGTCGCGCTGATGAACCAGACCGCGCAGAAACTCGGCCTCAAGCACACCGTCTTCGTGAACTCGCATGGATTGAGCGCGCCCGGCCACTACAGCAGTGCACGCGACATCGCGCTGCTTTCGCGCGCGCTGATCCGGGACTTTCCAGAGCACTACGCGCTCTACAAAATCAAGGAATACACCTACAACGGCATCCGCCAGTACAACCGCAACGGACTGCTGTGGAAGGACGCGAGCGTGGATGGCCTCAAGACCGGGCATACCTCCGCGGCGGGTTACTGCCTTGCGGCGTCGGCCAAGCGCGGCGACACGCGGCTGATTTCGGTGGTGATGGGCATCGACGCCAAGAGTTCGAAGGATGGTTTCAGTCGCCGTGAATCGGGCAACAGCGCGCTCCTCAACTACGGGTTCCGCTTCTTCGAGTCGCATCAGCTCTACCCCCCGGGCGCGGTGGTGGCGACGCCGGAACTGTGGAAAGGCGCTGCGGACGTCGCCAAGCTGGGCGTTGCGCAGACCGCGCAGGTGACGATCCCGCGCGGCGCCTATGCGCGGCTCAAGGCCAACATGAACGTACCGAAGCCCCTACTCGCACCGCTCGCCAAGGGCGCGCGCGTGGGCACGCTGAGCGTGACCCTGGACGGCAAACCCGTCCTGTCCACTCCGTTGATCGCGCTCGAGGAATACCCCGCAGCGGGATTCGCGGGTAGGGTGTGGGATTCTGCGCGTCTCTGGTGGCACAGCGACTGAAAGCCGAGGCAGGGCCGTGAGCACCTCAACCGACAACGAAGAAAAGGGCTTCCAGTTCCCGGGACGTTTCGAGCTCACCGTGATGGGCGAGGCCGACGCCGATCTGTTGTCGGTCATTGCCAACGAGATGAGGGTCGCGGGCGTCTCCCAGGTGCCCTGCGAGATGCGCGAGAAACTGTCGAGCGGCGGGCGATTCCGCTCCGTGACTGCAGCCTTCGAGTGTGCCTCGCGCGAACAGCTCGAAGCACTGCACCTCGCGCTGAAGGCGCATCCGGCGGTGAAATGGACGCTTTGACTTCCAGCCACTGCGCGAATTCGGACCCTCTCCCCACCCCGCGCCCCGGCCATCGGGCGGAGCCCGATGGCGCTCATCGTCGCGCGGACGAGTCGTCCGCAAACGCTCCTCTTCGCCCCGGGGGGAGAGGGGCTAAGAGCGATGCACGCCCATCGTTTACGGTGCTTGTGCGAGATTTGGGACTGCAAAAATACGAACCCGTGTGGCGAGCGATGCAGGCATTCACCGATGCGCGCGGCGACGATACGCCTGACGAAATATGGCTGGTGGAGCATCCTGCGGTTTTTACCCTGGGCCAGGCCGGCAAGCCCGAGCATGTGCTCGCAGCAGGCGACATTCCCGTGATCAAGGTCGACCGCGGCGGGCAGGTGACGTATCACGGGCCGGGACAACTGGTGGCCTACCCGCTGCTCGACCTGCGTCGCCGCGGCATCGGCGTGCGCGACTACGTGCAGCGCATCGAACAATCTGTGATCGATGTACTGGGCGACTGGAACATCGTCGGCCTGCGCCGCGACGGTGCGCCCGGCGTCTATGTCGGTGACGCGAAGATCATGGCACTCGGCATCCGCGTGCGGCGCGGCTGTACCTTCCACGGGCTCGCCTTCAATATCGCGATGGACCTCGCGCCGTACCAACGCATCAACCCCTGCGGATTCCAGGGGCTGCGCATGACCTCGATGCTAGACTTGGGCGGCCCTTCCGCACTCGATGACGTCAAGCCCGCGCTGGTCGCGGCGCTGGCGCGGCAGTTCGGACTGAAGGTCGCAGCCGCGCCCCCACCGGTATTCGCAGAGTCCACGCCCAAGCCATGACCGAGACCTCGAGCAAATCGATCCCGCTGACCGTGGTCAGGAGTCCGGTGCTCGTGCCGGGGGCCAGGCAGACCGGCGACGCCAAGATCGGCCGCAATCCCGTGACGTTCGATGCGACGCAGCCCATGTTGCGCAAGCCCTCGTGGATCCGGGTCCGGATACCACCGGGCAACGCGGTCGCGAAACTCAAGGCGCGCCTGCGCGCCAATCGCCTCGTCACGGTGTGCGAGGAAGCCTCTTGCCCCAACATCCACGAGTGCTTCGGCAAGGGCACGGCGACATTCATGGTGCTGGGCGAGGTCTGTACGCGCCGCTGCGCGTTCTGCGACGTGGCGCACGGCCGGCCCAAGCCGCCGGACGCGCAGGAACCTGCGATGCTTGCCGAGACCATCGCCGACATGGGCCTGCGCTACGTCGTCATCACTTCGGTGGATCGCGATGATCTCCCGGACGGCGGCGCCAGCCACTTCGCCGAGTGCATCCGCGCGGTGCGCGCAGCCAGCCCGGACATCCGCATCGAGATACTGACACCGGACTTCCGCGGCCGCGGCCGTGCGGAGCGCGCGCTCGAGGCGTTGCGCGCCGATCCGCCCGACGTCTTCAACCACAACCTGGAAACGGTGCGCGCGTTGTATCGCGAAGTGCGTCCCGGTGCCGATTACGACTGGTCGCTGCGGCTGCTGCAGTCGTTCAAGGCGCAGCATCCCGGCGTGCCGACCAAGTCCGGCATCATGCTCGGGCTCGGCGAGAACCGGGAACAAGTGGGCGATGCGCTGCGCGACCTGCGCGCCCACGACGTCGAGATGGTCACCATCGGGCAGTACCTGCAACCCTCGGTCCATCATCACCCCGTGCTGCGCTTCTGGACGCCGGACGAGTTCGCCGAACTCGAGGAGTTCGGCATGTCCCTCGGATTCCAGCACGTAGCCTCCGGCCCGCTGGTGCGCTCCTCGTACCACGCCGATCAGCAGGCGCATGCCGCCGGAGTCGCTGTCGGCGGGTAACGCCCGTTCGGGCGCGGTGGGGAGGGGTGGATCCTGCAACCCAGCCCATCGTCCCAGCGCCTTCGCGCCGTGGCGAACGAATTTCGTATACGCAGGTCCAAGCAGTACGGTCAGTTGGGTGCGGGTGGCCCGCCCGATCATCGGTGTTGTTGTGCCGACCTGTGCCCCAATCTTGACTTCCTGCCTACAGCGCATGCGCCGCGCCGCGCGCTAGGATGTTCCTCTGTTCAGCCGGTGCGACTGCTGGGAGTTGGCGATGACCGTGGTGCGTAATACTTGGGTTCTGGTGTTGGCTCTGGCGACGCTGCTGGCCGGCTCCGGGCAGGCGAAGGCGCCTGAAGTCAGCGATGCGCTGGCGATGAGCAAGAGCCAGGCTGAGGCGGCTCTGTTTGCAACGCGATTCCTCACCCGTTTCCATTACCGCCGCATGCCTCTCGACGATGCCATGTCGCAGCGCATCCTCGACCAGTACCTCAAGTCGCTCGACGGCGACCGTTCGGTTTTCCTCGCGAGCGACATCGCCGGATTCAAGGCGCGCTACGGCACGCGGCTCGACGACGCGATCTACGATGGCGAGGCGGCGTTGCACGGCGACCTGGAAGCGCCGTTCGAGATTTTCCGGGTATACCTCACGCGCGCCCACCAGCGGTATGCGCATGCGCAGGCGATGCTGGAGCGCGGTTTCGACTTCAGCGAGCCCGAAAATTATTCGTTCGACCGCGAAAAGGCGGCCTGGGCCAAGTCGCCTGCCGAACTCGACGACCTCTGGCGCAAACGCGTCAAGAACGACTGGTTGCGCCTCCGCCTGGCGCCCAAGTCGGTGGATGCGGAAGTTGCGAAGAAAGCCGCTGCAGCGGGCACCGTCGCGCCGCCCAAACCCGTAGTGCGCTCCGACCAGGAAATCCGGGACGTGCTGCGCAAGCGCTACCGCACTTTCGAAAGCCGCCTTGAAGAAGTCAACAACGAGGACATCTTCCAGAGCTTCCTGAACGCGTACGCCACGTCGATCGAGCCGCACACCGGCTATCTCGCGCCCGAGACCAGCGAGAATTTCAACATCCAGATGAGCCTGTCGCTCGAAGGGATCGGCGCGGTGCTGTCGCGCGATGAGGACTTCACCGCGATCCAGACGGTCGTCAAGGGTGGTCCCGCCGACCTCAGCCAACAGATCAAGGTGGGCGACAAGGTGCTCGCGGTGGGCCAGGGCAAGGGCGGCCCCATGGTCGACGTCATCGGCTGGCGCCTCGACGACGTGGTGAAACTGATTCGCGGGCAGAAGGGCACATCGGTACGGCTCGACATCCTGCCGAAGACATCAGGCTCCGACGGCAAGCCCGTGCGCGTGTCCATCGTGCGCGACCGCATCAAGCTCGAGGAACAGGCGGCCAAAAGCCAGATCATCGAGGTGGGCGAAGGCGCGGCGAAGCGCAAGATCGGGCTGATCGAGCTTGGTACCTTTTATCACGACTTCGAAGGGCAGCGTCGCGGCGATGCCGAGTACCGTTCCTCCACAAGAGACGTGCGCCGCCTTTTGACGAGTCTCAAGGGTCAGGGTGTTTCGGGTGTCGTGCTCGACCTGCGTGGCAACGGCGGAGGCTCGCTCGCGGAGGCCACGCAACTCACCGGATTGTTCATTCCGGGCGGTCCCGTCGTGCAGGTGCGCGAGGCCACCGGCAAGATTTCGGTTGAAAGCGACGACGACCCGACCGTGGCATGGGACGGTCCGCTCGCTGTGATGGTGGATCGTGCCTCCGCGTCCGCGTCGGAGATCTTTGCGGCGGCGATGCAGGACTACGGACGCGGGCTCATCATCGGCGAGACCACGTTCGGCAAGGGCACCGTGCAGAACATGCTCGACCTCGACCGGATGGCGCGCAATGACTCGCCGACCTACGGGCAGCTCAAGCTGACAGTGGCGCAGTTTTTCCGCGTCAACGGGGGCAGCACCCAGCACAAGGGCGTCGAGCCCGATATCGCCTTCCCGGCCACCTGGGATGCGAACGAATTCGGGGAGAGTTCCTACGACAACGCGCTGCCGTGGACGTCCGTGCCATCCGCGCGGTTCGAGCGTCGCGGCGATTTCGCGCCGCTGGTACCGCAACTCGAAGCGCGGCACGTGGCGCGCATCGCGCGTGACCAGGAATATCAGTGGTGGCTGCAGGACCTCGAGGATTACCGCAAACAACGCGGTACCAAGAGTGTCTCCTTGCTCGAGTCCGCGCGCCGGACCGAACGCGACCAGATCGAAGCTCGCAGCGTGGCGCGGGAGAAGGCGCGAGAAGACGCCGGCACCACGCGCAAGGATCGCAAGTTGAAGGCCGACGACGGTCTCGACGCGGTGGACCAGCCAGCAGGCGACGAAGCAGACGACGGCGAAGATGAGAAGCCCGACGTGCTCGCGGTAGAGAGTGCTCGCATCCTGAGCGACGCGATCGACCTCCTGCGCGGCAATCCCGCGCTGGCCAGCCGTGTGGGTGCTTTCCAGCTGGTGGCGAGCCGCGGTGTTCCGCCGGCGCCCGTGAGCAGCACCGCACGGCGCAACTGAGGAGCGGGAGCGGAGCTGCGCGCTCCGCTCCGCCGTACTTCTCGGCATCGCGCTCTTGTAGAGCGGAGCTGCGCTCCGCTGGCAAGTCGGATTTCCAGCCGAGCATAGCTCGGCTCTACAAGGCCGGTTGTCACCAGCCGAGCATAGCTCGGCTCTACACGAGCGGTTGTCACCGGCATCGCTCGGCGACCCAGGCGTCAAGTTTGCTGAGAGCGTCGAATCCGAGCCGATTCCACTCGCGATCCCGTTTACGCGCAGCTTCGGCACGGGCGGCATCGCAACGTTCGCGCCGGCTCGAGCCGCTTCCGGCCCCTCGGCGCGCGGGACGCGCGCCGGATCGGGGGCTGGCGCGCGGCTTGGCGCCCGCCTCTGCGGCCCGGCCCGAAACCTCGCGCGGCGCCTCGCGCGCCCATGCTTCCACTGAACGCCCCTTGCACGGTTCGGACTGGAACGCGATGCGACCGTCTGTTGCGACGCACTTGCGAAGGGTGATGGCGGATGATTGCGTCGACGGATTTCCGGCGCCCATCGCTGGCGGTGTCAGCATGCCGATGGACAAAATCAACCCAACTGCGCACGCGCGCACCGACAGGACTTCACGAACTCGAACAGGCACTCCTGCGATCCCCATTTCACCCACCCGGCGGTGTGGCAGGCAGTCTGGCCATCGCGGCTCAAACGGATAATCGGATATCGACCCGGTGCCAGGTAGGAGATCGCCGCACGCAAAAAAAAGCCCCGGGAGCTTGGGGGGAGCGCCCGGGGCGGGTGAGGAAACTGCCAGGGGAGGGACAGGTTCCTCGGGGTCACACTCAGGGAGGTGAGTGCCAGATCGTGTTGCACGATCCGAATGTACGACGCACGAGGTGATGAAAAAGTTTCGCGCCAACTCAAAAAATTTAACTCCGGTTTAGCCGCGGCGTTACGAATTCGTTACTTCGACTGTTTGCTCTAACCTCGCAGCCGTCGAATCAATGCGCGGCATCCCAGTTGGCGCCGACGCCGACGTCCACTTCCAGCGGCACTGCGAGCTCGGCCGCGCCCATCATCCGCTCGCGCAGTCCGTCGCGCACCGCATCGATGTCGCTCTGCGCGACTTCCAGCACCAGCTCGTCGTGGACCTGCATCAGCATGCGTGCGCGACCCGCGAAGGCCGTCCGCAGCCACGCATCCACCTCGATCATGGCGCGCTTGATGACGTCGGCCGCGGTGCCCTGCAACGGCGCGTTGATGGCCACCCGCTCAGCGCCAGCGCGCGCCGATGCGTTGCGCGAATGGATGTTGTCGAGATACAGGCGCCGCCCGAACACCGTCTCTACATAACCGTCGCGTCGCGCGCGCTCCCGCGTTGCAGCCATGAACTCGCGCACGCCGATGTAGCGGGCGAAGTACCGGTCCATGTAGTCCTGCGCCGTTCGACGGTCGACTCCGATCTGGCGGGCGAGTCCGTGCGCACTCATGCCGTACATGAGGCCGAAATTGATGGCCTTTGCCGCGCGGCGCTGCCCGGCGGCCACCGCTTCGGGGTCGACCTCGAAGACCTCAGCGGCGGTCGCGCGATGTACATCGATGCCGTCGCGGAATGCGCCCAGCAACCCGGGGTCGCCTGACAGGTGCGCCATGATCCGCAACTCGATCTGCGAATAGTCGGCCGCGATCAGCACCCACCCGGGCGGCGCGATGAAGGCCTGGCGGATGCGCCGACCTTCTTCGGTCTTGATCGGGATGTTCTGCAGGTTGGGATCCGATGAAGAGAGCCTGCCGGTGGCTGCGCCCGCCTGGTGGTAACTCGTGTGGACGCGGCCGGTGCGCGGGTTGATCGCCGCGGGCAGTTTTTCGGTATAGGTCGACACCAGCTTCGCGAGCATGCGGTAGTCGAGGATCAGTCGCGGCAACGGATGCAGCTCCGCGATCTCGGCGAGCGCTTCCTCATTGGTGGAGGGCTGACCTCCAGGAGTCTTCTGCGTAACTGGCAGACCGAGCTGTTCGAACAGCACCATCTGCAGCTGCTTGGGAGAATCCAGGCTGAAAGCGTGGCCGGCGGCAGCGTGCGCTTCGCCCACGAGCTCCGCCATGCGCTTGCGCATGACGCGCGTCTGCTCGAACAGCAAACCGCCGTCGACGAGCACGCCGGCGCGCTCCATCCGCGCGAGCACCGGCACCAGCGGCATCTCGATCTTCTCGAATACGAAGCGCGGGCCGGGCAGGGCGGCCAACTGCGGCCACAGCTGGCCGTGCAGGCGCAGGGTGACATCGGCGTCTTCCGCGGCGTAGCGCGTGGCGTCGTCGAGCGCGACGTGCGCGAAGGGAATCTGTTTGGCGCCCTTGCCCGCAACTTCGTCGTAGGTGATCGTGCGGTGGCCGAGGTGCCGCGCGGCCAGCGTGTCGAGGTCGTGGCGATTGGCGTTGGAGTTGAGCAGAAACGACTCGAGCAAAGTGTCATAGGCGACGCCGGCCACCTCGATCCCGTAGTGCGCGAGCACGTTGATGTCGTACTTCGCATGTTGCGCGATCTTGCGCCCGTCGTCGGCCTCGAGCAGCGGCTTGAGCGCTGCGAGCACCGCATCGCGGCCGAGTTGCGCCGGAGCCCCCGCGTAATCGTGCGCGAGCGGCACATAGGCCGCCTCGTTGGCCGCAGTGGCGAAAGACACGCCGACGATCTCGGCGCGCTGCGGGTCGATGCTCGACGTTTCGGTATCGAACGCCCAGAACTCTGCGGTGCGCAGTTTGTCGAGCCACGCCTCGAGATCCGGGCGATCGACGATCATTGCGTAGCGCGAGCGGTCCACGCTGGCGATCTGCGCCGGCGCGGTCGGCGATGCGACGCGCGCTTCCCGGTCGTCGTAGTCCCGCGCGGGCTCGTCGCTGATGCGCGTTGCCAGCAGGTCCTTTGCGGCAGTGCCTTCGGCACCGCTGCCAAGCCGCGGCTCGAGCTCGCGCAACGCCTGGGTGAATCCGTAGCGCAGGTACAGCGCGCGCAGGTTCTCCACATCCGGCGACGCCAGCACCAGCGATTCCAGTGACTGGGGCAACTCGACGTCCGTGCGGATCGTTGCGAGTTGGCGGGCCAGCGGCAAGGTGCCAAGCGCGGCCCGAAGGTTCTCGCCGATCTTGCCACCGACGGAAGCGGCGCCCGCGATGACGCCATCGAGATCGCCGAACTGCTCGAGCCACTTCGCCGCGGTCTTGGGTCCGCATTTGTCGACGCCGGGGATGTTGTCGACGCTGTCGCCGACCAGCGCCAGGTAATCGACGATGCGCTCGGGCGGCACGCCGAATTTTTCGATCGTGCGCGCGCGGTCGAGCACCGACCCGGTCATGGTATTGACCAGCGTGATGCCGGGCTCCACCAGCTGCGCGAAATCCTTGTCGCTGGTCGAGATCTCGACCTCGAGTCCTGCACCGTGGCCCTGCCGGGCAAGCGTGCCGATCACGTCGTCCGCCTCGACACCCGTTACGCGCAGCAGCGGCAGCCCGAGCGCACGCACGATGGAGATCATCGGCTCGACCTGCGCGCGGAGGTCCTCGGGCATCGGCGGGCGATTGGCCTTGTAGAGCGGGTACAACTCGTTGCGGAAGGTCGGTCCGCTCGCGTCGAGCACGAACGCCACGAGCGCGGGACGCTCTTTGAGGATCGCGCGAAGCATGTTGACCACGCCGAACAATGCGCCAGTGGGGTCGCCCTCGCGATTGGTGAGCGGCGGCAGCGCGTGGAATGCACGGAACAGGTACGACGAGCCGTCGATCAGCACGAGCTTGCCGGCGTTGGAGTGGGTCATCACGAAGTCCGGTGGCGATGCGCAGGGGTTTAACCGGCGTTCCCGGCGGAGGCCGCGGGGGTGGCTATGATTCCACGAGATGGCCGATGGCGGCCGACCGTAGGAGCGGTCCAGTGAGGACTTATTCGAAGGGCGCGTCGGCCGCGTGGCTGCTCGCTGTCATGGCCGTTTCGTCCCTCCCAGGTGTCAGCGCACAGGGCGAGGTGATCGACGAGGTGGTCAGGGCTCCGCGCAACGAGCTGCCTTTGCCCGAGAAAGTACAGGAGCGCGACCAGCTCACGCCCTCGGTCACCATCCGCGAGGAAGGTGGTCTCGTTATCGAGGAGTACCGCGTCGCGGGCCAGGTCAAGTCGGTTCGGGTGACCAATGAAAAGGGACTGAGCTACGAGTATCTGGACATCGATGGCGACGGTCGCCTCGAGCGCACCGATCGCAGCGATGGTGCCGTGGCGCCGGTGTTCTATACGCTCTACGAGTGGGAGTGACCGGAGCCGACATTCGCGAACTGCTGGATTCGCAGTCGCTGCGCGACGCGTGGCCTGTGGTGGCGGGATTGCGTCCGCATCTCGATGTCGAGTCCTTCGTGGCACGCGTCGCCGAGCAGCGCACCGAAGGCTATCGCGCGGTTGCGTTGTTCGAAACTGGCTCCTGCGTGGCGTATGTCGGCTTCCGCCTCGCATCGATGCTGGCGCGTGGCCGTGCGCTGTATGTCGATGACCTGGTTACTGCCGAAGGTGCCCGGAGTCGCGGACACGGCGCGCAATTGCTTCGCTGGCTGGTCCACGAAGCGCGCCGGCTCGGTTGCGCGCGCCTGCACCTGGATTCGGGCGTGCAGCGCCACGCTGCGCACCGCTTCTACCTGCGCCACGGTTTCGACATCAGCGCGCACCACTTCGGCGTTGTGCTCGACGATTACCGCGACTGAGGCCGGCACGCCCAACCGCGCGTCTAGCGCAGCTGCTCGAGACGGCGGAATGCGTCGTCGATCAGCTCCGTGTGCTCAGGCCGCTGGAACTGGAACGCGAGCAGGAAATCCCCGACACCGTAACCTGACCGAGCTGCGAGAAGGCGCCTCAGGTCTCGCCGCGCGGCGTCCTTGTCACCGGCGAGCACGTCGCACACGGCCGCCATTGCGACCATGTGGTGGTGCGCGTTCGGCTCGCGAATCGAGATGGCCAGAAGACTCGCGGCCTCTGCATATTCCCCGGCCAGTGCGAGGCTGAAGCCGCGCACGCCGATCATCGCGAAACCCAGCGGGTCGTAGGGACTCAGACGGCGCGCCCTGTCGGCCACTTCGATGCTGCGTCTCAGGTCACCGTTCTGCATCAGCGCGAATCCCAGGGAGTACTGGCCGACGGCGAAACTCGGGTTGAGATCGGTAGCAGTGGCCAGCTCCTGCAGGGCCGCGCCGAACTCGCCGCTCAGGATCCAGGCCCGGCCCAGCGCCCAATGTCCAAGCGGATCACGGGGGTTGAGCGACACACTCTGCTGGCCCAGCACCAATGCCTGCTCTACCTCACCCTTTCGGTCGCTCGAGATTTCGAGAAAGGCGCGCTGCCAGTGCACGAACGAGAGTCCGGCAAACGTCCGCGACAAATTTGGGTCGAGCGACAGGGAGATCTCGAAGAATCGCTGTGCGCGCGTGTAATCGTCCGGCGTGAAGCGGTACATGTGCCAGCAGCCGCGGTGGTAGGCGCTCCAGGCATCGAGGTTCGCCGGCGTCTCGAGCAGGGCCCGCTGCCGTTCCGCGAACTCGACCTCGGAAGAAATCGCGCCAACGATCAGGTCGGTGATGTCCTCCTGCATCTCGAACACGCAATCCAGCTTGCGATGGAATTGCTCCGCCCAGATTTCCCTGCCCTCGACGGCATCCGCCAGCGCCGCGTTCACCCGCACGGCGGAGCCCTCGAACCGTACGTGGCCCTGCACGACATACCGTACGCCGAGTTTGCGCGCGACCACCTGGACGTCGCGGGCGCCTGGCGCGAACCTGAAGGCCGTGCCGCGCGCGATAACAAAGAAGAGGCGCGTCCGCCCGACGCGGGTGATGATGTCGTGCGTGAGCCCGTCCGCGAAATTCCGGTGCTCCGGGTCGATATCCGTGTCGAAGGGCAGCACCACGATCGAAGGCTGCGAGGGTAACGAAAGGTCGAGTTCCCTGGACGTGCTCGCATCGCCGTCGGGTCGTTCGATCCGGGTGATGCCCGGCGGCGGGCGCCCCGAGCGGGCGCCATGCCGGATGCGAACTGGAGGTATGAGCTGGCACCCGACGCCTCGAACGACGCGCAGGTAGCGGGGACTGCCGGCGTCGTCGCCCAGCGCGCGCCGCAGCAGCGTCACGCGTTGTGCCAGCGTTTCGGGGGAAACCCAGCGGCCTTGCCATACGCGCTCGGCAAGATCGTCGTGGGAGAGAAGACGCGGCGCCGCGTCCACGAGGGCGAGCAACAGCGCGTAGGTCAGCTTGGGCAAGGGCAGGCGCACGGTATCGCGGAACACGGCGCCTTGCCGCGTATCGAGCGTCAGGTCCGCGAACTCGAAGATCGGCTGTGCGTCAGGAGGCGCCGTGCTGACTATGACCATCGTCCACCCTGCATGGCCGGCGCGTGGCAGCCCAGGTCCATCAAGCCAGCCCCGCAGGAAATCTTCATGGAATCTTGGGTCGGGCTTCAAGCATCGGACTGGCGCTACGTGAAAACCTCGGGGTGCACTGGTGGCTTCCAGTTTCCAACCGACCAAGGAGACCATGATGAATTTGAACAACCGCACCAACCCTTCGACGGCGGCACGGCGGCCGCTGCTGGCCGGGCCGCTGCTCTGCTGCGCGGTGGCCCTGGGGCTTGTGCCGACACAAGACGCTCGAGCCACGCCGGGCGCCGGTGTCACCCCCCGGGCTGTCGCAATCGGCGTTTTGCCGGAACCGGTCCGTGCCAAGTTCAAGGCCGATAACCACGACGGCTTCGGATCCGGCACCGACGTGGCCGATATCGTGATGGTCGAATTCACGATCGCACCGGGCGGCTACTTCGGGTGGCACAAGCACGGTGGTCCCGTGTGGGTGGTCGTGAAGCAGGGCAGCCTGATGCTGTACGACTCGGAGGACGTCACCTGCACCGGCACCGCCTACGCGGCGGGGACTGCGTTCCTCGACTCGGGAGATCACGTACACAACGCGCGCAACGAAGGCAGTGAGCCCGCCGTGGTCTATGGCACCTTCATGCTGCCGGACGATGGAGCGTTGCGGATCGACGCCCCGAACCCAGGGGTATGCCCGTTCTGACCGGGGAACGCATGCGCGCAGCGACGGAAGCGAAGTTTGCTCATTGCGCATGACGGTAGCGAGCGTCGGCGGAGCGGAGGAACGCTGAAGTCGAGAGCAGGGCAGCGGCGCCTGGGCTCGGTAGAGGGGCCAGAGCGAACGTCCCCCTGCTCTTCGAAGCGGTCACCCAAGGCATTTCTTGAGGCGCTCGCGCACATCGCTGCGCGTGGCGTTGTCGACCGGGCGGGCGAGGTTGTCGCGCACCAGGTTGCTCCAGGCCACGTCGGCCTGCTGCAGCAGCTCGCAGCTCCCGGAATTCCCCTGGCCCTCGCCTACGTAAGCGAGATTGCCGAGCGCAATCGCGAGATCGCGCTTGTTGGTCGCGTTCGCGGTCTGCGCCAGCGACTGCTCGCGCAGCTTCAGCGCCTCGCGCAGGATCGGTTCCGCGTTGGTCGGCTGGTTCGCCTCGACGTGGATGAGTCCCGCGGCGGTCAGGGCGTTGCCCAGGTCGCGGATCGATTCCGCATTCTGCGGCTGCAGTGCGAGCAGCGCGCGCGCCGACTGCACCGCGCTGCGCAGGTATACGCCTGCCTTGTCGTACAGCTTCTGCTGGGCCATGGATTCGCCGAGCTTGCGCGTGGTCAGGTACACCGAGCGCTGCGCGCGGATGTCCTCGCTGTCGCTCGCGGCAATCGCCTGCGCCTGCTTCGCGGCTTCCTCGTAGATAGACTGGGCCTGGCCGAAGTCACCTGCCTCGACGTAGTGTTCCCCCATCTTGATCAGCAGGGTCAGCCGTGTCTGCAGGAATTCGTAACGTTGCGGGTCGATCTCGAGCAGCCGGTTCACCGTGTCTCTCGCGGCGGTGAGGTCGCGCAGGGAATCCGCGGGCTTGCCGAGCCACGCCAGTGCATCGCCACGACGCAGCAGGCAGCGTGCGCGCGCATGCACCACCTGCGCGGCGAACTCGCCCGTGTCGGCTTCGCCGCGCAATGGCGTGCACGCGGTGTCGTACGTCGTCAGGGCCTTGGCGATTTCGTCCTGCCAGAATTGACTGTCGCCGATGCCGAGGCGTGCCTCGACTTCGGCCAGTTTGAGTTCCAGCGAGTCGTTCGACTGCCGCAAAGAGGTCAGCAGGTTCAGGGCATTGGTATAGGCGCTGTCGGCGGCTGCCTGGTCGGAGGTCCAGAACAGCACGTGCGCGTGGTTGAGGCTCAGCAGCGCGCGCTGCTTGTTGAGCGTCGGCAGGTCCGCGCCGAGCGCAGCAGCCTTGTCGAGTGCGGTGGCCGCCGCCGCGTAGCTGCCGAGCGAGCCCTTGATGTCGCCGAGGTTCGCGTAATTGGGATTGCCCTGCACGTCGCCCGTGCGCCGATACGCCTCGGCGAGGTCGAGCAGCACGCCGGGCTCGCTGCTGTCGACCCTGGCGACGCGGTCGAGGTGCTTGAGCGACCGCTCGATGAGCTGCCGGCGCACCGCCAGGGAGCCCGGCATGTGCGCCACTGCGTCGTAGATGTCGTAGATGAGCCCGTGCGTGAATTCCCGCGACGCCGCGAGGTGCGCCTCGGCACGCGTGCGCTGCACCATCGCCGACCGGTACTGGTCCACGGAGACCACAAGGCCTGCGATCAGCGCCGCGAACACCAGCACGGTGGCCGCCATGCCCACGCGATGCCGCGCGATGAAGCGCCGGGCCCTGTAACTGCGCTTGCCCGAGCTCGCGCTGACCGGCAGCTTCTGCTGGTAGCGGCGCAGATCGCTCGAGACCTGCAGTGCCGTGCCGTAGCGGTCCTCGGGTTCCTTGCGCAAGGCCTTGAGCGTGATGTCGTCGAGGTCGCCGCGCACGAGGCGCGCGCGAGCGGGGTTGGATTTCTCGAGCTGCTCGCTGGGCCGGGTCGCCTCCTCGTTGAGCACGCGCAGGCCGAACGCGAGCGGCGTCGAGTCGGCGTACGGATGCGGGAGCTTTTCGGAAAACAGCTCGAACAGCATGACGCCCAGCGAGTACACGTCGCTCAACGCCGACAGCGGATCGCCCTTGAACTGTTCGGGACTTGCGTACTGCGGTGTGTAGGCGACCAGCTCGGTCTGCGCTGATGAGCCATCCTCGACCAGCAACCGCGCGATGCCGAAATCGAGCAGCTTGACCACGCCATCGTTGCGCACCAGGACGTTGGCGGGCTTGAGGTCGCAATGCACCACCAGCTGGCTGTGCGCATACGCGACCGCGTCGCACATGGCAATGCAGAGCTCCACGCATTCCGCCACCGAGCGGCCGCGCGCGTACTCGTCGATGGTCGTGCCCTCGACGTATTCCATCACCAGGTAGGGCCAGCCCTCGTCGCTCAGGCCGCCATCGATCAGGCGTGCGATGCCGGGATGGTCAAGGCGCGCCAGCGTCTGGCGTTCGCGCTTGAAGCGCTCGGCCGCACTGTCGACCAGCTCCGCACGAACGATCTTGATCGCGCCGCGCTGGGTGAAGTTGCCGTCGGCCCGCTCGGCGAGGAATACCTCGCCCATGCCGCCGCGTCCGATGAGCTTGATGAGCTGCCATACCCCGATGCGCCGCCCGACCATGGCATCGACGCGCGCCGCGGGATCGCTCACGCCATGGGTCGGATCCGGGCGCATCCCCGAGAGCGGATCGAATGACGATCCGCCCGGCGTGCCGGGGCCCGTGACGCGGGTGCGTTCGGCCTCGCCCGCGGGCGCGTCACCGGGATTGCCGGTTCGGGTCGGATCGAGTTCGCCGATCATGGCTTTTCCCCGGGCCAGGCGAGGCTGAAGGGCATTCTGCGCCATCGCCGGCGATTACGCATCCGTGCGTTGGATTCACGAACCTGCCTGCAAGTAGGTGACGTCCGACAAGCCCTGCCATGCCCTGGCCCCCTTGCGCCACGCCCGGTAGCTATCGTGCACGCGTGCCGCAAATGGATCGGCCGCCGCGAGATTCGCCACGACGGTTTCCGAGGCGCTGCGCAGCGCGTCGAGCACCGTCCCGGGGAACAGCCGGAACAGCGCGCCATGGTCGCGCCTGAGCGCAACCGCTGCTGTGGCATTGCGCGATGAAAAGTCGGCGAGCACATCTTCATTGGAAGCCCTGCAGGCGAGCGAGACGATCGTCTGCAGATCCTCCGGGAGCGCCTCGTATGCGGTCTTGTTGACAATACATTCGAGGGAAGTGCCCGGCTCGTGCCATCCCGGGTAGTAGCAGTACTTCGCCACCCGGTGAAGGCCGAGCGCGGCGTCGTGGAACGGTGCCACCCATTCCGCGGCGTCCAGCGCGCCGGACTTGAGGGCGGTGTAGATCTGGCTGCCGTCGACATGCACCGGCACCGCGCCGAGCGAGCGCATCACTTCGCCGCCCAGTCCCGGCATGCGGATCTTGAGCCCCACCAGATCGGAGGTCGAAGTGATCTCGCGGTTGTACCAGCCTGCTGTCTGCATGCCGGTGTTGCCTGCCGGGAACGGCACGAGGCCGAAGCCCGCGTACAGCTCACGCCACAGGGCGAGCCCACCGCCCTGGTAGAGCCATCCGCTCATTTCCTGGGCAGTGAGGCCGAACGGCACCGTGGCAAAGAACACCGCGGCGGGCGCCCTGGCCTGCCAGTAGTGCGCGGCGGAATGTCCCATCTGCGCCTCGCCACTCGCGACCGCATCGAACACGCCGAATGGCGCGACGCGCTCGAAGCCACCGTGCACCGTGACACGCAGGCGGCCGTTGCTCGCGGTTTCGATCCATTGCGCGAGGCGCCGCGCACCCGTACCGAAACCCGGCGAAGCACCCGGCCATGCCGTGACCATGTGCCAGTGCAGCGGGTGGGCCGACGTGCCTCGCGCGCACCCGGCCAATGCGGCGGCGCCGCCGAGCGCGGCAGCCTGCACAAGAACGCGACGCCGGTCGATCGGCATGCGGGAATCCGTCGCAATGTCCAGGGCAGGAGTGTATGCCGGGAGCAGTGGGCCAGGTCGCGGCCCGACGCCCCAGTGGTGCCGCCCCGACTCGGCAGATTGCCGTTCGTCGCCTGCGTGCCCGCGGCCCGGAAGGCGGACGGAGCCGCTGGTAGACTCGGATTTCCTCGCTCATGCAGCGCTCGCGGGAAGCGTCATGCAAGCCAAAGTCGGTCACTACGAAATCGTCTCGGAACTTGGCCGGGGCGGAATGGGCGTGGTCTACAAGGGTTACGAACCCGCGCTCGGCCGCTACGTCGCCATCAAGCAGCTGAGCCCCGCGCTCGCGCACGACGAGAGCATCAAGCAGCGCTTCCTGCGCGAGGCGCGCTCGATGGCGGCGCTCAACGACCCGAACATCGTGCAGGTCTATCTCATCGGCGAGGAAGACGGCCAGCCGTTCTTCGCCATGGAGTTCGTCGAGGGCGAGTCGCTGTCCGCGCTGCTCAAGCGCGAGGGACGCATGAGCGCCGCGCACGCCGCGCGCGTCGTGTTCCAGACCGCGCAGGGACTCGCCACCGCGCACGCCAAGGGCGTCATCCACCGCGACATCAAGCCGGGCAACCTGCTCCTCACCACGCGCGGCATGCTCAAGATCGCCGA
>JBBSLL010000039.1:0-24209 GCA_038255255.1 Lysobacterales bacterium | reverse complement strand
GGTGCGCTTCCGGTACAGTCCGCGCCGCGATCGCCCGTCTGCGTTGATCCCTCCGGTCGTCGAACTCCGCCACGCGATGCATTTCGCCGCGGTCCGTCGACCTCCCGCACGGTTTCGAAGTGGTCGCCCGGAGTCCTGGCATTTGCCTGCTCCGCCACCACCCGCTCGACACACGGAATCCGGGATTACCGTCGAGCCACGATCCGCGCGCAATCCACGCACGGGTCGACTCAGGAGCTTTCCATGCCTTTTGCAAACCTCGGGCTTGCGCCCGCGCTCGTGCGCGCGCTCGCCGACCAGGACTATTCCGCGCCGACTCCGATCCAGGCCGCGGCCATCCCGCCGGCGCTGCTCGGTCGTGATCTTCTTGCTGCGGCCCAGACCGGCACCGGCAAGACGGCCGCCTTTGCCTTGCCCATGCTGCAACGCCTGTTCGTCGACAGTGCGGCACGGGGCGTTTCGCGCCGACCGCGCGCGCTGATCGTCACCCCCACCCGTGAACTCGCCTTGCAGGTCGAAGCGAGCATCCGCGACTACGCCCGCTACCTCAAGGTCTCGACCATGACGGTGTTCGGCGGTGTCGGCATGCAGCCGCAGACCGACGCACTGCGCCGTGGCGTCGACGTCATCGTCGCGACTCCCGGCCGGCTGCTCGACCACATCGCGCGACGCGGCGTCGACCTCGCCGGCATCGAACTGCTGGTGCTGGACGAAGCCGACCGCATGCTCGACATGGGCTTCCTGCCGGTGATCAAGCGCATCATCGCGCTGACGCCGCGCTCGCGGCAGACCCTCATGTTCTCGGCCACGTTCCCGGAAGAGATCAAGCAGCTCGCGGAACAGTTCCTGCGCGATCCGCAGCAGGTCGCGGTGTCCACGAAGAACTCGGCGCCGGTTGCCATCGTCGACCGCGTGCATCCAGTCGATTCCGAGCGCAAGCGCGACATGCTCCTGCATGTGCTCGCCGAGGACTCGCGTCGCCAGACGCTGGTGTTCGCTCGCACCAAGCATGGCTCCGACAAGCTCGTGAAGCAGCTCGTTGCCGCAGGCATCAAGGCCGCGGCCATCCATGGCAACAAGAGCCAGGGCGCGCGCGTGCGTGCACTGGGTGATTTCAAGTCGGGACGCGTCAATGTCCTCGTCGCGACCGACATCGCGGCGCGGGGCCTCGACATCGAGCAGCTGCCGATGGTGATCAACTACGAATTGCCGATGGTCGCCGAAGACTACGTTCATCGCATCGGCCGGACCGGCCGCGCAGGCGCCAGTGGTGTCGCGATTTCGCTGGTGGCACAGGACGAGAGCGATCGCCTTCGTGCAATTCATCGCCTGCTCGGTCGTGAGATCGACCGGGTGGAGATCGAAGGCTTCGTGCCGGCGCGTCCGCTCAAGCTTACGGGCGGCGGCGGCGAGCAGCGGCGGGTCGAAAGCCCGCGTGGCGCCCGCCCGCCGCGCAACGGTGCCAGTCCCGCACGACACGCACGCCGGCCCCACGCGCATGCCACCGCGCGCGAAGGCCAGCCGCAACCCCGACCGACGCACCAGCGCCCGAGCGGTCCCCGTCCGGGCGGCGCCAGACCGAGCAGCGCTGCACGCGACGGCCGCGGCGCGCGTCCCTCGCAACCCCGCACGCGTTGACAGGACCGATGCGCGTAGAAAGCCATGATGCCGCGCGCTGCGCGGCGCGGAGTTGCAGATGAGCACTACTGACCTCGAAACCGGCACGTTTCGCGACCTCGGCTTGCCGGATTCGTTGCTCGCGACCCTGGCTACGGTCGGCTATGAAGCGCCCTCGCCCATCCAGGCGGCGACGATTCCGCCGCTGCTGGCAGGGCGCGATGTCGTCGGCCAGGCACAGACCGGCACCGGCAAGACCGCGGCGTTCGCGCTGCCGATCCTCGCGCGCCTGACGCCGGGTTCGCGCAAGCCGCAGGCGATGGTGCTCACGCCGACGCGCGAACTGGCGATCCAGGTCGCGGAGGCGTTCCAGCGCTACGCGCACGGACTTCCCGGATTCCAGGTGTTGCCGATCTACGGCGGGCAGAGCTACGGTCCGCAGCTTGCCGCGCTCAAGCGCGGAGTGCAGGTCGTCGTCGGTACTCCCGGCCGCCTGCTTGATCACCTCGATCGGCGTTCGCTGGATCTCTCCGAGCTCAAGTACCTCGTGCTCGACGAAGCGGACGAGATGCTGCGCATGGGCTTCATCGACGACGTCGAGAAGATTCTCGGCTCGACGCCAGCCGGGCGGCAGATCGCGCTGTTTTCGGCGACCATGCCGGCGCCGATCCGGCGCATCGCCAAGACCCATCTCAACGACCCGGCCGAGGTCACGATCACGTCGAAGACCTCGACGCTCGTGAGCACCCGGCAGCGCTACTGGATGGTCAGCGGCGTGCACAAGCTCGACGCGCTCACGAGGATTCTCGAAGCTGAGCCGTTCGACGCGATGATCGTATTCGCGCGCACCAAGCAGGCCACCGAGGAACTCGCCGAAAAGCTCTCCGCGCGCGGTTTCAGCGCAGCGGCGATCAACGGGGACCTGGCGCAGGCGCAGCGCGAACGCGCCATCTCCCGCCTGCGCGACGGACAGCTCGATATCCTCGTCGCGACTGATGTCGCGGCACGCGGGCTCGACGTCGAACGCATCAGCCATGTCCTCAACTACGACATTCCCTACGACACCGAAAGCTACGTGCATCGCATCGGCCGCACCGGGCGCGCGGGCCGCAGCGGCGAGGCAATCCTGTTCGTGGCGCCGCGCGAGCGCGGCATGCTCCACGCGATCGAACGCGCGACGCGGCAACCGATCACGCCGATGGAACTGCCGAGCGTCGACAAGGTCAACGACCGGCGCCTGGAGAAATTCCGCGACCGCATCGATGCGGCGCTCAGCGGCGACGCGCAGGACCAGTTCCGCCAGTTGATCGAGGATTACGAACGCGAGCGCAACGTGCCCGCGATCGAAATCGCGACGGCGCTGGCGCGTGCGCTGCAGGGCGACGAGCCATTGCTGTTGAAGGCCGACCCGCCACCCCGCGCCGCGCGCGAGTACACACCGCGCGACGTGCGCGAAACCGGGCCGCGTGGACGACGCGACACTGGCAGGCCTGCGCGATTCGAGCGGTCGAACGACGCCGGCAGGCCGCCGCGCTTCGAACGATCCGCGGATTCGAGCCGCCCCCGGTTCGAGTCGCAGATCGATGCGAGCGACCGACCACCGCAGGTCGAGCGCTTTGCCGGTGCGGGTGACCGCACGTCCCGCGCATCGCGTCCTGCCGACAGCGACAAGGAAACCTATCGCGTCGCCGTCGGTCGGGAGCACGGCGTGCTGCCCAAGCACATCGTCGGTGCCATCGCCAACGAAGCCGGTCTCGATGCCCAGCACATCGGCCGAATCGAGATCGATGAGAGCGCAACGCTGGTCGACCTGCCGCGCGGCATGCCGGACGACCTGATTTCGCACCTGAAGTCGGTGAGAATCTGTGGAAAGCCGATGCGGATCGAGAAGTTCGACCCGTCGCGCGGCGCGCACGATTCCCGGGCGGATTCGAAACCGCGCCCGTACGTGAAGCGCGAAGCCGACGCAGGCGCGGCCAAGCGACCCTTCAAGCCCCGCACCCCGCGCTGACGGCGCCGGTCGGGGGTCGCCGGAGCAGCGGAGCTTCGCCGCCCCGGCTGAACGCCAGCGCAAGCCCGTGCGCGCGGCACGACGCGCGCAACCGTGACAAGTGGCAGCATGCCCTTCCAGCTGGAGGAGCCCGCAATGCACACGATACGTTTGCGCCTGACCGGTTCGTCCGACGATGCCCGCGCCATGATGGACCAGCTGCAAGGTTTGCGCGGCATAGAACACGTCGAAGAAACTGCAGACCTGATGCCGCACATGGATGACGCGGACTCCAGCTCCGCGGGACTAGAGAGTGATCGCAGCCCCGGTATCCACTCGGTGGAAATCAACGTTCCGAATTCAGCCGCCGCGGAGCGCGTGCGCGATGCCGCGGAGGCAATCGCCTTCGATCTCGACATGGTCGTCGAATTCCTCGACGACAACGAAGAGGGGTGAGCCGACGCAGCTCGCGCGCCACTGGCGCGCGCGTCGGCGAACGCCCGAAACAGGACGTTTCGGGCCGGATTCGACTTGGCGAGTGCAGGATGCGCAGAGCCTAGTCGAACGGCATGATGCGAAAGACCCCGACCGGGCAGAACTTCCCATGACATCGTTCTCTCGCGAGCCGCCGGCTCGCGCCGCCAAGCCCATCCCCAAACCCTACGACCGCCGCTACTTCGACCGCTGGTACCGCGACGCCGGCATCCACGACCGGGCCGGACTCTCGCGCAAGGTCGCGGTGGCCGTCGCAGTGGCCGAGTACCACCTGGGCCGGAATATCCGCACTGTCCTCGACATCGGTGCCGGCGAAGGCGCCTGGCGCGCGCCACTGCTGCGTCTGCGTCCAGGCCTCGCATACCTCGGTTTCGACAGCAGCGAATACGCGGTTACGCGGTACGGCAAGGCCCGCAACCTCCATTACGCCAGGTTCGGGGACTTCGCGCAGCTGCGACCCTGCCCGCCCGCTGACCTCCTCGTCTGCAGCGACGTGCTGCATTACCTCGCCACCTCCGAAATCAACCGCGGCCTGCCCGGGCTCGCGGAGCTTTGCGGCGGCGTTGCGTATCTCGAAGCCTGGACGCGAGCCGATGCCTTCGAGGGCGACTGCATCGATTTCAAACCGCGAACCGCGGCGTTTTACCGGACCCGGTTCGAGCGCGCGGGACTGCGCGCGCTCGGGACACACTGCTGGCTGTCGCCAGGACTCGTCGCCGTCGCCGCCGCCCTCGAACTGCAGTCCTGAGCGTGGGTGCGGCTCAGGACTTGACCAGCAGGTGCTTCGCGAGACGGCCGTGCAGCTTCCCGACGAAACGGGCGAGGTGCAGCGTGGCGAACAGGAGCAACACTCCCGCGATGAACACCAGTGGCCAACTCCACGGCTCGTCCTGGATGAGGAACAGGTCACCGCCGAGCGAGAGATGGATATTGGCACCCACCAGCAGCAGCATGGGCGACACGATGAAGGACAGCGAGACCGCCAGTCCCGCTACCGCAACCGTGAAGTAGACGATCCCCAACGGCAGCATCAGCACGAAATACACCGCCGTTGACCAGGTGCGTGGGTCGGTGAACATGTTCTTGATGCGCGCGAGCAGCGGCAACTCACGTTCCTGGTAGACGGGTCGGCGAGGCATGCGCTCGCCCAGCATGACTTCGACAATGCGACCCTCCAGCAGCGACAACATGCGCACCGATCCGAGGAAGAGGACCAGGAACGGTATGCCGATGATGAGTATCGCGAGTCCCGCCGACAACGCAGTGCCCGTGACCACCCACGTGAAATAGAAGATGCCGGTTGCGAGGCTGAGCAGCATGTAGAACAGCGCGCCGTAGGTGCGCGGGTCGGCGATGACCCCGAAGAACCGCGCGGGCAGCGACTCGCGCACCGGAGCGGGTGGCGCGCGCAGCGCCCGGTCGACGCGGACTTCCGTGTCCCGATAGATGTCCGCCACTTCCTCCGGCGCGCCGTAGCTCGACGCCACTTCCGCAAGGACCTCCGCTTCGTCGCGCTGCGGATGCTCGGCGAGCTCGGAGCGTAGATGCTCCTCCGCGTCGTAGAGGGCGTCCTGGAGCAACGCCGGGTCGGCGCCGGCGAGCGCCGCGCGCAGCTGGTCGAGGTATTCAGGGATCGTGCGGGGCAGCGAAGTGTTCATGCGTTATCCCCAGTGAGGATGTGGTCAACGGAATTTCGGGTGGCCTGCCAGGCGGCGATCCAGGCCGCGAGCACGCCGCGGCCTGCCGGCGTGATCCGGTAGTAGCGTCGCGGCGGCCCGGTTTGCGAGGGTTCGACGAAGCTGTCCAGCAGCCCCGCGGCACCGAGATTGCGCAACACCGGATAGAGGGCACTCTGCTTGCCCAGCAGCACGCCGCCGGCATCGCGCTCGAGGCGCTTGGCGATCTGGTATCCGTACATCGGCTCGGCCGCCGCGCCGAGCACCGCGAGCAGGGCCAGCGAAACGGTGCCGGCGCTCAGCTCCTTTTCGAACTTGCGCACGTGGCTGTCGAGGTCGATCATGCCTTCACTCCACTACAGTGGAGGCAATACTATTACTTTGTTCGCTCTAGTGAATGTGCCGATAGTAATCCGCTCCGGTCCGCGCTTGGCACTCAGTGGACGACTCCGGTCAATGGTCAGCCGACGAGGGGACAACCCGGGCACGCCTTGGGGAGGCAGAAACGAAAAAGGCCGACCGCAAACGCGGTCGGCCTCTCGGTCACACCATGCCTGCGCTTAGTTGCGCTGGCGAGTACCCATGGCCAGTAGCCCTGCTCCGAAAGCACTCAGGATCAGGATCCAGGTGGCGAAGGATCCCATCGCGGGCACGGAGACCGCGCTGGCACCTGCTCCCACCGTGACACTCAAGGGGTAGGTGACCGGGCCACCCGAGCCTGTGGTGGTGCAGTTGAGGGTGCCCGTGAAGGTGCCGACCGCTGAACCGGTGTAGGTGACGACCACTGACCCGGGGACGCCCGCCGCCAGATTCAACGGGTTGGGCGAAACACTGTATCCCGCGCCGGTAGTCGTGCAGTTGAGCACCGAGGCACTGCCGCTGGAGGTAAAGGTCAACGACGCCGATGAGCTGGTCGTCGGCAGCGTGTACGCCGGCAAGGTGATCGTGGTACCCGACGCTGTGCCGGGTGTGACCACTGCGTTGGCTGCCGGACAGGTCAATGCCCACACCCTCGAGAACGGCGAACCCGGTACTGTCGGCGTGGCAGTCTCGGTGCAGGTCAACGATGCAGTCGCCACCGCTGCGCCACGCGTACACGACAGGTTGATCGAGCCCGTGGTCGTGGTGGTGTTGAAAATACCGTTCGCGGGCGTGGTGGTGGGCGCACCAAACGAGGCCGCGCCAGCACCGCTGATCGCACAACCGGTAACTGCCGTCTGACCGGTGCCGGTTGCACCCGTAGAGGTGATCGCGATCGAGGCATTGGCCGTACCGGCCGCACCACCGGGGAAAGTCACCCCTGCCGCTGTCGTCGGGTTATAGGTCAAGGTTGGCGCAGTGTTCGCCCCGCCGGGGGCTGCGACGGTAACCGGTGTGTCGGCAACGTTGTCGTAGATGACGCGAACAATGGACCGGGTGGCAACGGTGGCGCCGAACTGGACCTGGATGTAGCCAAAGTGGTTGGCGCCGCCGTTGGCTTCATTCGCGAATCGAAAACCGAGAAAGTTCTGGCTACTGTTGAGCGTGAATTGAGCAGCCAGATTGTTCGCGCCGCCAGGCCGGAAGAAGTTCGCCGCAGCACCCTGGATCACGGTTCCAATCGGCAGGTTGTAGTTGCCGGTGACGACATTCTGCGGGTTGAACCAGGTGTTGGCCGTAGGACCCCAGAGAGTGAAGGAAGTACCCGGGGTTGCCGAATAGGGATTGATGTCCCAACCGGGAGCTCCAGCAGCAGTCGGGGAGCCGACGAGGGTCACCACATTGAAGTAGAGACCGTCCACGTTGTCCGGGATCGGGAAGTTTACGGGCCCGCTGTCGACCAGCGCCGCCATGGCGGTCGAGGACATCAGGCAAAGCGCAGTGGCTTTGCCGAGGAAGCCGCGAATGGATCGGCGCTTCGGGTGCTGCGTTTGATTGCTGAACATGATGTATGGGCCCCGTTTGGAGAATCACTAAAAATTATACCCAGGTCAGGCTGTTCAAGTCTCATTTACTTTCGCCGTGCGGGGGCACCCCGGCGAGATGCTCCTTCGCCATCAGGCCAGGCCGCCCTCTTTCGCCACTTCAAGTGCCACGCGCAACGGATCGAGCAGCGCTCCGAACGCTGCGGCGGCAGTCGCTGGCCGCAGTGGCTGACGGACCTGTAGCGCACTGGGAGTGCGTATCGCGCGCTGCGCGCTCTGGAACTCCAGACAGGCGCTGTCGAAAGGCAATTGGCAAAACTCCAGCAGTTCCCGGATTTGCGCCTCGGGATCGGCTACCAATGCCCCGTAGCTTTGAATGCGGAAGTGTTGCGGGTACTCCCGGGTACACCAGTCGCCCATTTGCTCGCAGGCGTTCCAGTACTGGGCGAGACTCTCGAAGTCGTAACTGAAATTGGCCAATCCCGGACCGAAGAGTTGCTTGTAACAGGACCAGCAATTCTCCAGCGGGTCGCGTCGGCATTCGATGATGTGAGCCTCGGGCAACATGGCGCGAATGGCCCCCACCAACATCCAGTTATCCGGCAATTTGTCGGTGGCGATCGGCTTTTCCATTCGCCAGCGGGCGCTCGAGTCCAGATAGTTTCGGCCAAGGCGCGCCCAGTCCTCCTCGCTGGCCGCACTCACCCACGCTGGAAACGGCCGACCGCGGCGACGCGATTCTGCATCAATGACCTGATTCAAGTAGGGCAACTCGCTGGCGCCGGCTACCTGCGGGTGGGCGGCGAGTACCTGCTCGACCAGTGTGCTGCCCGAGCGCGGCAGCCCCACAATAAAGATTGCCTCGCGCCCCTGCGGCGGACCCTGTGCAATCGGCCTGCCGTGAAATGCCGCGCCCAACTCGGTAATGCGGCGCACGAAGGCGGGTCCATCCCAACGCGACGAGGCACGCACCGTATCGTTGGCGCGCCTGAAAACTGCCAGAGCACGTTCGTACTCACCGGCGTCCTCAAGCGCCTTGCCTAGCGCGAACTCCAGCATTTGTCGGTCCGCTGGCGAGATACCTGCACGCGTCGCCGCGGCCTCGAGTTGCCGCAACTCGGCTTCACCCAGTGCGACGACCTTCAGATCGAGCAGGGCAAACCAGGCGCGCGCTACTTCGCGGTCGGCGGCAATCAATGCGCGACAGTCATCGGCTGCAGCCCCGGCATGACCGAGGGCCTTGTTGCAACGCGAGCGTTGCAGCAAGCCGACGGCCGAACGCGGCTCCAGGCGCAAGGCGGCTTCAACGGCCTGCAATGCTTCTTCGTAAAAGTCCTGCCGATCAAACTCGATACTGAGTTTCAGCCATTCGCTGGCACCGTGAGCGCAGCGCGCCGCTTGCAACAGACTCCGCTTCGCGGGCGTCGCGTCGATGTCATGGGACTGTGCCGAGCCGAGCAGGTACCAGAGGTTGAAATCGTCGGCACGCTGTTCAGCCGCGCGGCTCAGGACCTGGACTGCCCGCGACCAGGCACGATCCTCAAAATGCCGCACGCCTTGCCAGAGCAATACCTCTGGATGATCGGGCACCTGCTCCGCGACCTGCTCCAGCAAATGCCCCGACAGCAGGCGGTCGCCGGACGCTTGCAGTCGCAGGAATTGCCTCATGAGGACGGCCTGCGCAGGCGGCAAACCCCGCAGTCGCTCACGAACCTCGGCGGCTACCGCCTCGCCGCCCGGCCGTTTCAGACTTTTGGATTTCATGCCGCGAGCGTAACGAATCGGGTGGGGTCTGCCGCAAGCGCCTCTAAGATGGACCGACCTAATGAGCCGGAGCGAACCGTGGGCGTCCCTGTTTCCAATCGCGTCCGGCTGACGGCCGGCCTGCTCGCCCTGGCCATGCAGGCGCCATCGCTCGCACAGCCACCCGCGCCTCAGGCGAAGCCGGGCACGATGCAGCGGGTGCTCGACGATTCGAAGGCTGCCGACTGGCGCGCGCTGGATCCGGACAACACCCTGTACGTGGAACTGGCGGCGGGGCGCGTCATCATCGAGCTCGCGCCGGCATTCGCCCCATCGCACGTCGCCAATATCCGGGAACTTGCGCGCGGGAAATACTGGGATGGCCTGGCGATCCTCCGTTCGCACGACAACTACGTCGTGCAGTGGGGCGACCCGGAAAGTGGCACGCCAAAGGCCAGAGGACTCGGCAAGGCCCGCAAGCAGTTGCCTGCCGAGTTCGCACGCGATGCCGAAGGCGTGGCGCTTCGAGCCCTGCCCGACGCTGATGGCTGGGCACCCGAGACGGGATTCGCGCAAGGATTCGCGGTGGCGCGCGACCCGAAGGAAGGCAAGGCGTGGCTGACGCACTGCTATGGAAGCGTCGGCGCAGGACGCGACAACGCGGCCGATTCGAGTAACGGCACCGAGCTCTACGTGGTGATTGGACAGTCGCCGCGTCATCTCGATCGAAACATAACGCTCGTGGGTCGGGTGATCTCGGGCATGGAGATCCTCGCGGCAATTCCGCGCGGCACAGGCGCGCTCGGCTTTTTCGAAAAGCCCGGGCAGCGCGTCGCGATCCGCTCCATCCGGCTGCTCGCCGATGTACCCGCCGGCGAACGTTCGACGCTCGAGGTGCTGCGCACAGACACCGCAACCTGGGACGCGCTCGTCGAATCGCGCCGCAACCGACGCGACGACTGGTACCTGCGCCCCGCCGGGCACATCAACCTCTGCAACGTGCCCTTGCCCGTCCGCGCGCCTCCTGCTCCCGTGGCCGCCAAGCCAAACCAGGCTTGATGCCCCGCGCGTACGCATGCCTCTATGCTTGGGACCTGAAACCGACCTGCGAGAAACGACATGTCACGCACGCCTATGCAGCTGAGCCTGGTCCTCGCGTTGACCTTCGCCCTCCTGGGCGCATGCGACAGGGCTGCGGTACAGGAAAAGCCGGAATCGACCGACACAACTTCGACGGGCACACCGTCGACGGTCCCGACTTCGACGGCGGACGCCGCCGCAACGGCGAGCGCGGACGTACGCTTTGCGGAGTTCTCGACCGCCTTCCTCGATCGCTGGCTGGCGCTGTATCCGGTGGCAGCGACCCAACTCGGCGATCATCGCTTCGACGCGGAACTCGACGACCTCAGTGAGGCGGGCCAGGCAAAAATCGTGTCGGTCGCACGTGCACTGCTGACGGAACTCGACGCGATCGACTCCACGAAGCTTTCGCGCGACAACCAGGTCGACGCGCTGATTGCCCGCAACCAGCTCGAGGCGGACATCTGGTCGGTGAAGACCCTCGAGGCATGGCGCTGGGACCCCCAGGTCTACTCGCAGCTCGCTGGCAGCGCGCTCTACAACCTCATGGCACGCGAATACGCGCCGATGCCGCAGCGGCTCAAGGCTGCAACTGCGCGCATGGAAAAGCTGCCGGCCCTGTTCGCGCAGATGCGCAAGAACCTCGACGTGGCGCGCGTGCCGAAAATCCACGCGGAAACGGTGGCCAAGCAGCACGCGGGCGTGTTGAGCCTCGTCGACCAGTTCCTGACGCCGAACGCCGCCAAGCTGGAAGGCGAGGACCGCGTGCGCTTCGACAAGGCGATTGCCGGATTGCGCGCGGCCGTTGCCGAGCACCAGGTATGGCTCGACGGCACGCTCGTGCCCGGAGCCGGCGGCGACTTCCGCCTCGGCGCCGAACTCTACGACCGCAAACTCAATTTCGCGCTGATGTCTTCGCTGTCGCGCGCGGAGATCAAGACGCGGGCCGAGGCCGAACTGGCGCGCGTGCGCGCTGAAATGTACGCGGTGGCAAGGACGGTCCTGAAAGATGAATCGTTGCCCGAAACGCCCGACGAAGCGCAGGAGCAAAGCGCCATCGAGGCCGCGCTCGAGCTTGCGTACGCCGAGAAGCCTGCACGGGACGCCGTCGTCGAGTACGCAAAAGAGACGCTGGTGCAGGCTACGGCCTTCGTGCGCGAGAAGGACCTGGTCACAGTGCCCGATGCGCCGGTCAAGATCATTCTCATGCCGGAGTTCCAGCGCGGCGTTTCAATCGCGTATGCGGACTCGCCGGGTCCGCTCGACAAGGGACTCGACACCTATTACGCGATCTCGCCGATTCCGGACGACTGGACGGAGGAGCAGGTCGACTCCTTCCTGCGCGAGTACAACAACAAGATGATGCACGTCCTCACGATCCATGAGGCAATGCCCGGGCATTACCTCGAAGGTGCGCATTCGGTGAAGCATCCCTCGGTCCTGCGGGCGGTGCTGCGTTCGGGCCTGTTCGCGGAAGGCTGGGCGGTCTATACCGAGAAGACCATGGCAGACGCGGGCTACCTCGACTTCGATCCGCTGTTCCGCCTCATGCAACTCAAGTTCTATGCGCGCGCGGTCGCCAATTCGATCCTCGACCAGGGCGTGCACGTCGACAACTGGACCGAACAGCAGGCGATGGACCTGATGGTCAAGAACACCTTCCAGCAGGAGCGCGAGGCTGCCGGCAAGTGGACCCGCGTGCGCCTCACGTCGGCGCAACTACCGACGTACTTCGTCGGCGCGCAGGAGTTCTTCGACCTGCGTCGCGCAGTTGAAACGAAGGAGGCTGCGGACTTCAACCAGAAGCGGTATCACGATGCGGTGCTCTCGCACGGCGCACCGCCCGTGCGCTTCGTGCGCCAGCTGATGCTGGACGAACCGGTCCGCTGACCATTGCGTTTGCGTCAGGTCGCTGCCGCGACCTGACCTACATGGTTCGAGTACCCCCTGGTTTGCGTTTTCGTCAGGTCGCTGCCGCGACCTGACCTACGTTCCCCTGCGCTCGTAGGTCAGGTCGGCTAGCCGACCTGACGCGAGTCGCGCATCCGGCTGGTTTTCACCGGGGCGCTGAAGATCCGGGCTTCGCAATCGGCTCCACTTTCGAGCGCTGGCTGAGCGCGACCGACATAGCGAATACTTTGGAACGCAGCCTCGAGTTTCGCTCAAGGCGGCCTATCCCCGGCGCGACGCACGCATAATCCGCGGCATGCCGATGACACCCGCCCTCAAAGCCCAGTTGCAGATGCACTTCTGCGTCGTGCTCTGGGGATTTACCGCGATCCTGGGCAAGCTCATTTCGCTCGCGGCGCTGCCGCTGGTGTGGTGGCGGATGCTCATCGTGGTGATCGCGCTCGCCACGGTGCCGACTGTGTGGCGGGGGTTGCGCCTGCTGCCCGCTCGCCTGCTGCTCGCCTACAGCCTCGTCGGCGTGCTCGTCGCATTGCACTGGCTCACGTTCTACGGATCGATCAAGCTTTCAAACGCATCCGTCGCCGCGACTTGCATCGCGCTCGCTGCGCCGTTCACCGCGCTCATCGAACCGTGGCTTGCGCGCAGGCCATTCGAATGGCGTGAACTCGTGCTGGGCGTTGCCGTCCTGCCAGGAGTCGCACTGGTAGTCGACGGCGTGCCCGACGGCATGCGCATGGGCATCTACGTGGGCGTTGTTTCGGCGCTGCTGGTCGCCCTCTTTGGATCGCTCAACAAGCGCCTCGTAGAGCGTGCGGATGCGCTCACGGTGACGGCGGTCGAACTCACGGCCGGGACGATCGGGCTGACCCTGCTTGCACCCCTGATGCCACTGCTGTTCCCGGCGTTCGCAGGCGACCTGCTCGTCTGGCCCAGCGTGAACGACGCCGCCCTGCTGCTCGTCCTCGCGGTCGTGTGCACACTGCTGCCGTTCGCCCTGTCGCTGATTGCCCTGCGTCACATGAGCGCATTCGCCGCGCAGCTCATCGTCAACCTGGAGCCTGTGTATGCGATTGCGCTGGCGATCGTGCTGCTCGGGGAGCAACGCGAACTGAGCCCGACGTTCTACGCAGGTGTGGCGATCATCTTCGTCGCCGTGTTCGTGCATCCCCTGCTGGACCGGACGCGCGCCAAACCGGTAGCCGAGCCGGCCGGCAACGAGCCGCTGATCGGTCCGTGAGTCAACAGCGGACCGCGCAACGACGCGCGGCGTTCACGCCAGACGGCGCGGGAATCCCACCATGCGCTGTGCTTCCTCATCCCACAGTTTCAGCCGCGCGCTCCTGAAGCTCGACGCGATGGTGATGCGCGGGGCCTGCTGCAGGAGTGGCGAGGACTCGAAGGCCTCGCGCAAGCGGTAGTTGGGAATGCGGATGGCCAGGTGATGGATGTGGTGGTAGCCGATGTTGCCCGTGAACCAGTGCAGGACCGGGGGCAAGTCGAAATAGGAACTTCCCGCCACCGCGGCCTCGTCCGCATTCCAGTTGGCGGATCGCTTCCAGTAGGCACCTTCGAAGCAGTGCTGGACGTAGAACAACCACACGCCGAGCGCGCCAGCGATCATCACCGTGGGCAGGTGCACCGACAGCACGGTACCGAGCCCGAGCCACGCGGCAAGCGAACCATAGAAGGCGAGGATGGCGGCGTTGTTGAGCCACACGCTGGCCCACTCCTTCTGCCATGCACGCGGCAGGTCGAACGGAAGGCGGTGCTTGATCACGAACTGGTAGGCCGGGCCGATGCCGAGCAGAACCGGCGTGCTCCGATACAGCCGGTAACCGAGGCGACCCCACCATGGCTTGGCGCGGTACTCGGCGACGGTCAGCGTCGCGACGTCACCAAATTCGCGCCGGTCAAGATTGCCTGACGTGCCGTGGTGCACGGCGTGCGTTTTCTTCCAGTAGCTGAAAGGGAATAGTGTGATCAGCCCGAGGCAGGCACCCGTCCATTGATTGCCGCGCGCGCTCGCGAAGAACGAACCGTGGCCGCAGTCGTGCTGGATGATGAAGAGCCGCACATACAGGCCCGCGAGCGGCAAAGCGAGCAGCAGGGTCCAGCCGTAGTTGACGTCGGCCACCCGGGTCCACGCCATGAGGCTCCAGAGCGCTACGAACGGCACCAGGGTATTGATGAGCTGCCACAGCGCGCGGCCGAAATGTGGACGCGCGAAGTGCGCGCAGAGGTCGCGAAGGCGTACGGAAGGATT
This sequence comes from Lysobacterales bacterium, assembly GCA_038255255.1. Lineage (GTDB taxonomy): Bacteria > Pseudomonadota > Gammaproteobacteria > Xanthomonadales > Ahniellaceae > JBBQNY01. Next base: position 9,530 of record JBBSLL010000039.1, on the reverse strand, counting down.
GCCGACAGCGGCGTTGGCAGGATTCAAGGGCGGGCTCCGGATTAACCTTTCCATTGTCGGGGCGTGGGCGTCGCATCTCAACCTGTGCGCCCCGGTATGGTGACGCCTCGCACCAATGTGAACGGCTGGCGCAATCCTTCAGCCGTTGGGCAGCAGGACGATCTTGCCATCGCGCTCGCCTTGGGCAGCGGCGACGATGGCCTCCTTGATGCGTTCGATTGGAAACGTCGCGGCGATCCGGGTTTCAAGCGTGCCGTCGGCGATGAAAGCGGCCAGCTCGCCAAACAGTGCGGCCCGTCGGGACGGACTTTCACGCTGCAGCCAGCGGGCGAGCCAGAACCCGCGCAGGGAGATATCGCGGAAAATCAGGGATGCCGGCGAAAGCTTGCAGGCGTCGCCACTCATGGCGCCGTAGTTCACGACCGTGCCGCCGGGGACGAGGCACTGGGCCAGGCGTTCCGTGGCACTTCCGCCCACCGCGTCGACGGCGAGCCGCAGCTTCGCGCCACCGGTGGCTTCGGCAACGCGCTTGGCGAGATCGTCCCCATCGACCAGCACGACATCGCCTCCGGACTCCTGAGCGGCGGCGCGCGCCGACTCGCGGCGCACGACGTTCACGCTGTTGTAGCCGCGCAGTCGGGCCAGTTGCATGAGATAGGTTCCGACCGCCGAGTTAGCGGCGTTCTGGATGATCCACTCACCTGATTCCAGCGTGACGAATTCGGAGAGCAGCAATGTCGCCGTCGGCGGATTGACCGCGAGCATCGCCATCTGCGCAGCGTCGCCACCCGCCGGCAGCGACACCAGCGCGCGAACGTCCGCCACGAGGTGGGTCCGCCAGGTGCCGCTACCGATGGGCAACAACACCCGCTGGCCCGGCGCACAGGTGCGGACGTCGGGAGCAACCTCGATCACCCTGCCGACTCCCTCGTTGCCCCCGACCGCAGGCAAGGGTGGCAACGACCCGTAGTGCCCGGTCAGCGTGAGCACATCGGAAGGGTTGATCGGCGCTGCGAGCACCTCGACCAGGACTTCACCGGACTGCAGCGGCGGCAACTCGAACTCGACCGCGGAGATGACATCCTGCGGCACGGGGCCACGCTCGGCGTACTGGGCTTTTTTCATGGTGGCGGTCCCGTGTCGGAAATCGCACTGTACCGCTGTCCCACGCCGCGATGCTCAACCCGGCGCTAGGATGCGAGGCGATGACGACTCACTTTTTCGAGCTTTCGGGCGACTTCATCAAGCTCAACCAGCTGCTCAAGGCGGAAGGCCTGTGCGACAGCGGCGGCGCCGGCAAGGCGCTGGTGGCGGGCGGGTCGGTGAAAGTAGATGGCCAGGTCGAGCTGCGGAAGACCGCGAAGATCCGCCCCGGTCAGGTCGTCGAGATCGGCAACGTCGCGATCCACGTACAGGGCGCGAGCGCCGCGTAGCTCAATCCAGATGTGACGCATTGCGGTCGCGCCCCGCGCCGAACCAGCGATCCAGTCGACCCGTCAGCCATTTGATCGCGCGCGAAGTGCGGCCGCGTCGGGACTTGCGATCGCGCTGTTCCTCATCCACCACCCACGCAATCTGGATCACGGGCCGCTCGCCTTCGAACGGCAGGTGGCCGTGGAAGGAGTTGTCGGAACGCTTGAAGGCCGCCAGGGCGCCGTACACCGGGCGCAACTCCGGCGCGACCATCGCATCGATGTCGTGGTCATTGCCGAGGAAGCGCAGGCAACCCTCGGAAATCTGCGGCCAGTCCTCGCTCAGATAAATGAGTGCAGTCGCGACCTTGGAACGGCTGTCGGTGTGGATGGTGCCGTGGCGGCGATTGAGCGCGCGGCACAGCGTGACGAGCACCGGATATTGCGAGAGCCGTTCGATGTCGATGCGATCGCCCAGGCGATCCGCGAAGGCGGAATCCGTAGCTTCCGCGATCAGCGTGTTGATCGACGGCCCACAGTCGGCGACATCGTGCGGGAAGAAGCCGGCGCCGCGGTAGCGCGGAAAATCGGCGCGGACCGAACCAGCGACCGTGTCGTCCAGGATCCCCTGCACCATCACGAACGGAAACGGCTTCGCATCGGACGGCGCTCTGTCCCCGAGTGCTTCGGGCCGCAGCACTTTCATGAAGCCAGCATCGGCAGCTCGAGACCCTGGTCCCGTGCGCATTGCCGTGCCGACTCGTACCCCGCGTCGGCATGGCGCATGACGCCGGTGCCCGGATCGTTCCACAGCACGCGTGCCAGTCTCGCATCCGCCTCCAGGCTGCCATCGCAGACGATGACGACGCCGGAGTGCTGCGAGAAGCCCATGCCCACGCCGCCGCCATGATGCAGCGAAACCCACGTCGCGCCGCCCGCGACGTTGAGCATCGCGTTGAGCAACGGCCAGTCGGACACGGCGTCGCTGCCATCGAGCATTGATTCGGTTTCGCGATTGGGCGAGGCGACCGATCCCGAGTCGAGATGATCGCGGCCGATGACGATGGGCGCGGAGAGCTCGCCGCTGCGCACCATCTCGTTGAACGCGAGCCCGAGGCGATGGCGCTGCCCGAGTCCGACCCAGCAGATGCGCGCCGGAAGCCCCTGGAATGCGATGCGCTCGGAAGCCATGTCGAGCCAGCGATGCAGGTGGGCATCGTCGGGGATGAGTTCGCGCACCTTGGCATCGGATTTTGCGATGTCCGCGGGATCTCCACTCAGCGCGACCCAGCGGAACGGGCCGACACCTCGACAGAACAGGGGTCGGACGTACGCTGGCACAAACCCCGGGAACGCGAACGCGTCCGCCAGACCCTCATCCTTGGCCACCTGCCGGATGTTGTTGCCGTAGTCGAACGTCGGCACGCCCATGCGCTGGAACGCCAGCATCGCCTCGACATGCACGCGCATTGATGCGCGTGCGTCGCGCTCCACGCGCGACGGCTCCTCGAGCTGAGCGCGCAACCACTCCTCCACGCTCCAGCCCACAGGCAGGTAACCATGCACCGGGTCGTGGGCGCTGGTCTGGTCCGTGACAGCGTCGGGGCGAATACCGCGCCGAACCAGTTCCGGCAGGATTTCGGCGGCGTTGCCGAGCAAGGCGATCGACACCGCCTCCCCTGCCGCCACGTGGCGGCCGACGCGCGCCAGCGCGTCATCGAGATCGCTCGCCTGCGCGTCGACGTAACGCGTCCGCAGCCGCATATCGATGCGGCTCTGCTGGCACTCGATGGTGAGCGACGATGCGCCCGCGAGGGATGCGGCCAGCGGCTGCGCGCCGCCCATTCCGCCCAGCCCTGCAGTCAGGATCCAGCGTCCGCGCAGGTCGCCGCCGTAGTGCTGCCGGCCCATCTCGACGAAAGTCTCGTAGGTGCCCTGGACGATGCCCTGCGTGCCGATGTAAATCCATGAGCCGGCGGTCATCTGCCCGTACATCATGAGGCCCGCACGATCGAGTTCGTTGAAGTGTTCCCACGTTGCCCAGTGCGGCACCAGGTTCGAATTGGCGATCAGCACGCGCGGCGCATCGGGATGCGTCGGGAATACGCCGACTGGTTTGCCGCTCTGGATCAGAAGCGTCTGGTCGTCGCGCAGTTCACGCAGCACCTCGAGGATCCGGTCGTAGCTTTCCCAGTCGCGCGCAGCGCGGCCGATGCCCCCATACACCACCAGTGCCGTGGGATTCTCGGCGACCTCCGGGTCGAGGTTGTTCTGCAGCATGCGGTAGGCGGCTTCGGTCTGCCATGACCGGCAGTTGAGCACCGCGCCGCGCGGCGCGCGGATGCTGCGTGTCGGATCCACCCTGGTTGACATGCTTGCCCTGCTCAGTTGCCCTCCGCGGATTATCGCGGCAAACGCAGGGCGGTCGCAGTCGAGCGCGATACCACTAAGATCGGCCTGCGACAGCCGGTCGCCTCGTCCCACTCGCGAAAGGACCCTGGCCATGTTTGCGCGGATTGTGTTGTTCGGACTCGCCCTGCTGGGGCTGTGGCTGATCTGGCGAGCGGTCCGGCAGTGGAATAGCGGGAATGCGGCTCCACCGGAAAACGCGGAACAGGAGCGCCAGGGGCGGCAGCTCCCGCATCAGCGCAATGACGGATCGGCTCCCTGGATTGCGGCGGTCGGGTCCGCAGACGGCACGCGCAGCGGCGCACGCAAAAGCGAACACAGTCGCGAACCGGATGCTGCCCGCGACGTCGATACGCCCCGGGTCGATGACCACAGGTCGGGCGCCGACTCCCAATCCGACAGCGGAAGTAGCGGCGATTCAGGCGGCAATGGCGGCAGCGACTGAGGCTGCCGGCCAATGGGCTGCGCGCGCCTGCTCAGGACTGTTGACGAACCCGCAGGCTCTTCTCTGCGCAGAGCTTCGTCCTGGCACTTCGGGATTGGGACAACGCGTGGGGCAATACATCGCGTAGCGCGGCAGTGCCGATTGCGAACGTGAACCTCGCATCGTTCCAGGACGCGACGCGCGTTGCATGCAGTGAGGCGGCATGGGCAACGGCGGCTTCGACATTGGCGAAGTCGGCGCGGGCCGAGCCGGGCTCCTTGCCGATGGCCATGACACCGGTGACGAGCAACATCACCACGCTCGCGTAAACCTGCAGGAAGCGGACTATGGACTGCGGCATGATGGTTACTCCAGGTCTGATCATTCGTTGCTGGTCGGCATGGAGGGTTGCTATGCCACACCGGTTTCTGTCTCTCCTTCAGATGCCACGCGCGAGGCAAAAGTTGCAATGTGGACGCAATTGACCAAAAGACATTTGCGCGATCTCGGCTCGCACGCGCGCCCACCCTGCCGGAAGTCATGGAATATCGCCCGTGCAAGTCGGTCCCCCTGAAATGAAATCTCTCGCCTGTGATCTTCTGCTGCGCAATGCGCGTGTCGCCACGATGCAGGGCGCTGCGGGTTACGGCCTGCTCGAGTGCGGCGCGCTCGCCAGCAGGGATGGACGCATCACTTGGCTCGGATCCGACGACTCGTTGCCCGACTCCCTCGCGTCTGGCGCGCACCAGACGATCGACTGCGCGGGCGCCTTGCTTACGCCGGGGCTGATCGACTGCCACACGCATGCGGTGTTCGCCGGCACGAGGGCGCACGAATTCGAGCAGCGACTCGAAGGCGCGAGTTACGAGGACATCGCGCGCGCGGGCGGTGGCATCCGTTCGACGGTTGCAGCGACGCGCTCGGCCAGCGAAGAGGCACTGCTTGCGGAGAGCCTCCCGCGGACCAGGGCGCTGGTCGCGGATGGCGTCACTGCGATGGAGATCAAATCCGGATACGGCCTCGACTTCATCACCGAGCGTGCGATGCTGCGTGTCGCGCGACAGATCGGGATCGAACTCGGCATCACGGTGCGCACGACGTTCCTGGGCGCGCATGCGCTGGCGCCCGAATACGCGGGCCGCGCCGACGCGTACATCGAATCGTGTTGTGAAGTGCTGCGTCGCCTCCACGCCGAGGCACTGGTCGATGCGGTGGATGCGTTCTGCGAGAACATCGGGTTCACCTCCGCGCAGACGCGCCGCCTTTTCGAGACTGCGCGAGAGCTCGGACTGCCGGTGAAATTGCATGCCGACCAGTTGAGCGACACAGGTGGCGCGGCGCTCGTTGCCGAATTCGGTGGCCTGAGCGCCGACCACGTGGAGTTCGTCAATGCGGAAGGCATCGCGGCCATGGCACGCGCGGGCACCGTCGCCGTGCTGCTGCCGGGCGCGTATCTGTGCCTGCGCGAGACCCGGCTGCCCCCGATCGACGCCTTGCGGGCAGCGGGAGTACCCATGGCGGTTGCCACCGATCTCAATCCAGGAACGTCACCGCTGGTGTCCCTGCGCCTCGCCATGGCGCTCGCATGTGCGCAGTTCCGCATGACTCCGGCCGAGTCGCTACGCGGCGCGACGTGCAACGCGGCGCGAGCGCTGGGTCTGGACGACGCCGGCACCTTGCGTGTGGGCGCCCGCTGCGATGTCGCCCTGTGGCGCACGCGCGATCCCGCCGAGCTCAGCTACTGGCTGGGCGGTGACCTGATCCAGAAAGTGATTGCGGGCGGAAAGGTCGTCGTCGGCACATCCCCGACGGCCGACCCGCAATAGGACAGGCGGCGCTTCGCCAGCCCATCCCTCGAGCCGACTCAGCCCGCAGTTTTCTTCGCGGCAGTTTTCGCGGGAGCCTTGGCGGCTGCCTTCTTCGCGGGTGCGCTGGATTTCGTGGCAGCCTTGAGCGGTGCCTTCTTGGCAGGCGCGGCCTTGGCGGCGGACTTGCTCACGGCCTTGCGGGCCACGGGGCGGACTTCGCCGTCCACCATCTCGGGCTTCTCGGAGTGCGGACGCACATTGCCATAGCTTCGTTTCGCGATCTTGCCGCGCGTGGTCTTGCGGTCGCCCCTACCCATGCTGCTGTCTCCGTATCGTCGAATTCGGCGGCGAGTTTAACGGTTGCGGAGCCTGCGGTGTTGCGCATCGCGTGAGCCTGTTCAACGGCCCGGATCGACACCTTCGGAGGAGTTCGACAGCGATCGCCGCCAGCGCTTGGTGCTCTGCCAGTTCGACCAGTGCGCCGCGGCGATCAGCATGCCGCCACTGGCTGCTGCCAGGGCATGGCCGCCGGAGTGTGAATGGTCAGCCGAAAAGAGCGCGAACGCCATCACCCCAAGGCCAACCAGCAACAGCAGCAGCGCCAGTGGCTCGCGATGGCGCCGGGTCGCGTGGCCGATCACGAACGTCGCGAACAGTGCCGCAACGAGGATGAACAGGGATTCGACGACCCGGCTGTGCACGACCGAGTGCGTGGCGCTCGGCAACAGCGCGAACGCCACGGGAATGAGCGCGCAGTGCACGGCGCAAACCGCGGACGCCCCCCCTCCGACCGCGTCCAGTGCGGCACTCGGGTCCGTATTCGGGCTGGCGATCCGGGGTTCCATGCAAGGTTATAAAGTACCAGAAGTCGGCACTGCGCGCGCGCCACCGAACCGGCCGCTTCAGCCCGCGTTGCGACTCGAATCGAGGCAGTCGCGCTCACGAGCCGGAACCCGGCGCGGCGCGATGTCAGCGCTCGACCTCGGCGTTGCCCGGCTCGGTGCGCTCCAGCGTGGCGGCCTCGCCGCTCTCGTTGAGTTCGTCGCCCTCCATCGTCTCGACCGCCTGCGTCTCACGCGGCATCTGCGCCGCCTCTTCCACGGCCGTGCGTTCACTGCGCTCGACGCCGATGTGATACGCGGCGAAACCCGGCAACACGAGCTGGTTCAGTGCGATGCCGATGAGCCGACCCTGCAGCGGCGACACGATTTCGGTCTCGCGGTTCCGGACCGGATCGACAACCTTGCCGAGTCTTTGCCCGACACGCACCTTGTCGCCCAGCTCAACGGTGGAAAACAGCATGCCGCCAGAGTTCGAGCGCACCCAGCGCGAGGCGTAAAGCACCGCCTGCGGCTCGGACCACATCCGGTAACCCCGCGTCATGCCGAGCCGGTGCATCAGCGTCTGGATGGATTGCGCCGCCTTGTCAATCTCGTCGGGCTCGAGCAATCCGGGCGCGCCGACTTCGAACGTGGCTGCAGCGATTCCGAGCTGGGACGCCGCCCGTCGCAACATGCCGCGCGATCCCGGACTGTGCAGCACGGGAATCGCACCGAATCCGCGCGTGAAGGAAACGACACCCGCGGCGGTCAGGTCGGCGCGCACCTGCGGCAGGTTCGAACGCGCGAAGGAGCCGGTATGGAAGTCGACCAGCGCATCGCAGTGGCGCACGACTTCGTCGAAGAAGCTTCGCGCGATGCGCGACCCGGCGCTGCCGCGCGTCGATCCGGGGAAGTAGCGGTTGAGATCGCGTCGGTCCGGCAGGTAGCGCGTACCTCTCGCGAACCCGAAAAGATTCACGATCGGAACCCCGATCACCGTTCCGCGAAGCGACTTGGGCTTGATCTCGTTGAGGACGCGGCGCACCACTTCGATGCCATTGAGTTCGTCGCCGTGGATGGCCGCCGTGAGGCACAGGGTTGGACCGGGGCGCCGTCCGTGCATCACGGTGACCGGGGTAAAGGTCGCCCCGCCATCGAAAGACTCGCCAACTTCCCAGCGCAACTCCGCTCGCTGACCCGGCTCGACCGCTTGCCCGAGAATGTCCAGGGGCAGCTGTTTCAACCCTTTCGGATCACGCGCCAGTGCGATGCGCGCATCGAGGCGGGGCACGCCTCCACCGCTCGACGTCATGTACGACGTGTCCTGCGGCGCAATTTCAACCGTTGCGGGAGCCTCAGGCTCAGGCCGCGCGATCGCCTTGGAAGGAGGCGAGGAGGCGGAAGACCCGTTCTCGTTCGGGCCGGAACCGGGCCGTGCGCCCGCGACTCGGGCCTCCGGCTCCACACCGGCGCGCGCCCGGGTCCGGACGGAATCCCGTCGCACCGACGGCACCGCCGGCTCGACCGCACCACGCACGTTGCGGAAATCCGCTCGACCGGAAGACGCAGGAACTTCAGGCCTGACCTGCGCCGCGGTGTCGGCCGCCGCACGACGGACAGGCGGCGGGAAATCCTGCGCCGACGCCACCGAAGCCACCACAGCCAACGACGCGACCAGCATCAGGACACGCGCCGGAAGTGCGGAGGCGCGACGCACCCGGGAAGACTGCTTCATCCACGCACGCTCACGCACGCTGGCAACGCGCGCACTGTCCGTGGACTTCGAGACTCTGCGACTGCGGCATGAAGCCGAGCGTCGCGGCCTGCGCGTCGATCAACTCGGCAACGCCGTCATCGCACAACTCGATCGCGCTGTCGCAGCTGTCGCAGATGAAGAACGGCACCGCGTGCACGTGCTCCGGATGATGGCATCCCGTGTAGGCGTTGATGGACGAAAGCCGATGGATGAAACCGTGCTCCATCAGGAAATCGAGCGCGCGATAAATGGTCGGCGGCGCTGCGCCGTGGCGCTCGCCGCGCAGACTGTCGAGCAGGTCGTAGGCCTTGACGGGCTTGGCCTGCGCGGCAATCAGTTCGAGCACGCGCCGGCGCACCGGCGTGAGGCGCAGGCCGCGCTCCTCGCAAACGATTTCGACAGCGCGTACGAATCGCGCGGGCGCATGCGTGTGGCTGTGCGCTTTCGCAGGCGCTTTGCGAATGGGCGCGGGCCCGGTTTTCTTCATGGAACCGATGATACCCGCGCGCCGCCGGCTGTAGCCGGGCGCCGCGCAGGACTCGAAGCTATTTGACGAGGCCTTCGGCCCTGAGCGCGGCCTGCACGGCGGGTCGCGCTGCGACGCGCTTCTGGAACGCGAGCAGATTGGGGAACTCGCCCAGGTCGACGCCGACGCCCTTGGCCCAGTTGGTCACCGTGAAGAGATAGGCATCCGCCGCGGTGAACTGGTCGCCAAAGAGGAAGGGCCCGTTTGCAAGCGTCGACTCGACCAGCGCGTAGCGCTTGCGCAGATAGTCCTCGCGCTCCTTGCGCACCTCGGGCAGCGTCTTCTTGTTGAACAACGGGCTGTAGTTCTTGTGGATCTCGGAATTGATGTAACCCAGCATTTCCTGCTGACGGTAACGCGGCAGCGTGCCGTTC
>JBBSLL010000038.1:0-25235 GCA_038255255.1 Lysobacterales bacterium | reverse complement strand
CCGCAGACCATCGAGGCCATCCAGCACGCGCATGCGGCGAAGGTGCCGCTGATCATCGCGATCAACAAGATGGACAAGGGCGATGCCGACCCGGAGCGGGTCAAGCAGGACCTGCTCGCGCACGAAGTCGTGGCTGAGGAATACGGCGGCGACGTGCAGATGGTTCCTCTCTCTGCACGCACGGGTGACGGCGTCGACGCCCTGCTCGATGCGCTTTCGCTGCAGGCCGAGGTGCTGGAACTGCGAGCACCGGTCGAAGGCCGCGCTTCGGGCGTGGTGATCGAGTCCACGCTCGACAAAGGCCGCGGTCCGCTGGCCACCGTGCTGGTGCAGGCGGGTACGCTCAAGCGCGGCGACTACATGGTCTGCGGCGTCGAGTACGGTCGCGTGCGCGCGCTGTTCGACGAAACCGGCAAGCAGGTCGAGACGGCGACGCCCTCCATTCCGGTGGTCGTCATCGGCCTGTCAGGGGTGCCGCATGCGGGCGACGACTTCGTGGTCGTGGCCGACGAGCGCCTCGCCAAGGACGTGGCACGCCAGCGCGAGGAAGGACGCCGCGAAAGTCATCTCAACAACAAGGCCGCGACCAATCGTTTCGAGGACATCATCGCCTCGATGGGCAAGGGCGAAGGCCAGCAGACCCTCAACATCGTCATCAAGGCGGACGTGCACGGTTCGTCGGAAGCGCTGCGCGAATCGCTGACCAAGCTGTCGACCGACCTCATCCGCATCAACGTCATTTCGTCCGGAGTGGGCGGATTGACCGAGACGGACGCGACGCTGGCGGCGGCGGCGAAAGCCGTCATCATCGGCTTCAACGTGCGCGCAGACGCATCTGCGCGTCGCATCATCGAGTCCGGTGGCCTGGATCTTCGCTACTTCTCGATCATCTACGACGTGATCGACCAGGTGAAGCAGGTCGCATCCGGCCTGCTCGGCGTGGAGATCCGCGAGGAGATCATCGGAACGGCGCAGGTGCGCGACGTGTTCCGTTCGTCCAAATTCGGCGCGATTGCGGGTTGCATGGTGATCGAAGGTGTCGTCAAGCGCAGCAAGCCGATCCGTGTGCTGCGCGACAACACCGTGGTGTTCCAGGGGGAGCTCGAATCGTTGCGCCGCTTCAAGGAGAACGTCGACGAGGTTCGGATTGGCACCGAGTGCGGCATCGGCGTCAAGGCCTACAACGACGTCAAGGCCGGCGACCAGATCGAGTGCTTCGAGCGCCACGAAATCCAGCGCACCCTCTGAGGAATGTCGATGGCTCAGCAGAGTTTCAATCGGACCGACCGCGTGTCTTCGCTCCTGCGCAAGGAGATCGGGCAACTGGTTCACCAGATGGTGCGCGAGCAGGGATTGCCTTCGATGTCGGTTTCGGACGTCGAGATCACGCGCGACATGGCGCACGCCAACGTGTTCGTGACCACGCTCGACCCGGCGCAAGCCGAGGCGGGCATCAAGGCACTCAAGCAGGGCGCAAAGGAGCTGCGCCGGGAACTGTCGCAGCGGGTCAAGCTGCGCGCCGTGCCGGAGGTGCATTTCCTGTACGACGATTCGGTTGATCGCGGCGATCGCATCGAACGTTTGCTGCAGGGTTTGTCGCCTGACACCGAATTGCCGGAACCTCCCGAATCCCGCGAGGATTAGGCTGTGGCGCTCCTGCAGGAGTGAGCCGACCCGTGACCGCAAGGGTGAGCGACCCCGTGCATGGCGTGTTGCTGGTCGACAAGCCGCTGGGCGTTTCGTCGAACAACGTCCTGCAGCGCGCACGCTTCGCGCTGGGCGCCGCGAAGGCTGGACACACGGGCAGCCTCGATCCACTCGCAACCGGCATGTTGCCGCTATGTTTTGGCGAGGCGACCAAGATCGCTGGCCTGTTGCTGGGATCGCACAAGCGGTATAGCGCGGAAATCGTGCTCGGGTCTGCCACCTCGACCGACGACGCTGAAGGAGAGGTCATTGCCAGCACCGAAGTCACGGATGAGGTGCGCCGGCTCGCCCCGACCGCGCTCGCAGGCTTTGTCGGCCGGATCCGGCAGCGTCCACCGATCTACTCGGCCCTCAAGCAGCAGGGCGTGCCGCTCTACAAGCGCGCGCGCCGCGGCGAAGACGTCGAGACTCCGGAGCGCGATGCAGACGTTTTCGCGATCGATGTCCAGGGTGTCCAGGGCAACCGCTTGCATGCCGAGATCGAATGCGGCAGCGGTACCTATATCCGCAGCATTGCCCGCGACCTGGGCGAGCGCATGGGTTGCGGAGCACACCTCGGGGCGCTTCGGCGCCTGTGGGTCGACCCGTTCCAGGGCCATGCCATGGTCTCGCTGGAAGAGGTTCTCGACGCCGGATCAGGCATGCGAACGCGACTGTTGCCGACGCTGGCAGCGCTGGCGAGATTTGCAACGGTGGCACTCGATGCCGAGCAGGTTGCCCGCTTCCGGCAGGGTCAGCCCGTGGGAGTCGAGGGCTGCGCAGCCGCCGACCCCGTGGTGGTCAAGGGGCCGAACGGGGATTTGGTGGGCCTGGGCCGGTTCGACGATGACGGCCAGTTGTGGCCGCGGCGTGTTTTCAACGGGCTCTGAGGCGCAGAAGCCGAGCATTTGCACTTGGCGCCTAGCGTCCAAAGCCTTGTAGAGCAAGGGAAAACACGACTACAATAGCGGGCTTTTTTCGCTAAACCCAAATCCCAGACCAGGCGGCTGCGACGCGATCGGCGCGCGCGGGCCTCGTCATTCGTTGCGGAGTTTTTTGCATGTCACTGTCCACCGAACAAACCAGCCAGATCATCACCGACTACAAGCGTGCTGCCAGCGACACCGGTTCGCCGGAGGTCCAGGTCGCGTTGCTCTCCGCACGCATTACGCACCTCATGGGCCACTTCAGCTCGCACGCCAAGGATCACCACTCGCGTCGCGGCCTGCTCAAGATGGTCAATCAGCGCCGACGCCTGCTCAACTATCTGAAGTCGAAGGACGCCGAGCGCTACAAGACGCTTATCGGCCGCCTCGGCATCCGCCGCTAGCAACAAACCCAGCAACCTCCGGACATGGGTCCGGCGGTCTTGCGGTGCATGGACGTGCCTTTCACAAGAATTCCGGAGCAAAGCCCGTGGCGAAAGTCAGCAAAACGTTCAAGTATGGAAATCGCGAAGTCATCCTCGAGACCGGTGAGATCGCCCGTCAGGCTGGTGGCGCCGTCCTCGTAAGGATGGACGACACCGTGGTGCTGGTCAGTGTCGTCGGCAACAAGTCGGCCCGTGCGGGGCAGGATTTCTTTCCTCTCACCGTCGATTATCTCGAGCGGTTCTACGCAGGTGGGCGCATCCCCGGCGGCTTCTTCAAGCGTGAAGGCCGGCAGACGGAGCGCGAGACGCTCACGTCGCGCCTGATCGACCGCCCGATCCGCCCGCTGTTCCCGGAGGATTTCCGGAACGAAGTGCAGGTCATCGCGACCGTCGTCTCGCTCAATCCCGAGGTTCCGGGCGACATCGCAGCGCTCATCGGTACGTCCGCCGCGCTGGTGCTCTCCGGCCTGCCATTCAACGGTCCGATTGGCGCGGCGCGCGTTGGTTATGCGAACGGCAAGTACCTGCTCAATCCCAGCACGACCGAGATCAAGACTTCGGAGCTTGACCTGGTCGTCGCGGGCACCGCGAACGCCGTGCTCATGGTCGAGTCCGAAGCGAAGGTTCTGTCGGAAGACGTGATGCTGGGCGCCGTGATGTTTGGCCATCGCGAAATGCAGGTCGCGATCAATGCCATCAACGAGCTGGCGGCCGAAGTGGGCGTGAAGCCGTGGGACTGGTCTCCGCCAGCAAAGAACGACCTGCTGATTTCCACGCTGAGTGGCATGACCGGCGCGCAGCTTGCGACGGCCTACACGATCCGCAACAAGGCTGAGCGCCGCGACGAGATCCAGGCGATCAAGCGCCGCGCGATTGAAGCGCTGGCTCCGCAGTGCGAGGCCAACGGCTGGACGGCGGAACAGGTCGGCAAGGAATTCGGCGAAATCGAGTACGCCACGATGCGCCAGTCGGTGCTCAGCACCAAGCAGCGCATCGACGGTCGCGCACTGGATACGGTTCGTCCGATCAATGTGCAAGTGGGCATCCTGCCGAGGACGCATGGTTCCGCGCTGTTCACCCGCGGCGAGACGCAGGCGCTTGTCGCGCTTACACTCGGTACTGCGCGCGATGGCCAGGTGATCGACGCGGTCGAGGGCGAGTCGAAGGATCACTTCCTGTTCCACTACAACTTCCCCCCGTACTCGGTGGGCGAGGCGGGCCGCATGATGGGTCCAAAGCGCCGCGAGATCGGCCACGGCCGCCTGGCGCGCCGCGGCGTGCAGGCAGTGATGCCTTCCATGGAGGACTTCCCCTACACCGTGCGCGTGGTGTCGGAAATCACCGAGTCGAATGGCTCGTCGTCCATGGCTTCGGTGTGCGGCTCGTCGCTGGCGTTGATGGATGCGGGCGTTCCGATCAAGGCGCCAGTCGCCGGCATCGCGATGGGCCTGGTCAAGGAAGGCGACGAGTTCGTCGTTCTTTCGGACATCCTCGGTGACGAGGATCATCTGGGCGACATGGATTTCAAGGTCGCCGGCAGCGAAGCGGGCATCAGCGCGCTGCAGATGGACATCAAGATCGATGGCATCACCGAAGAAATCATGCGGGTCGCGCTCGCGCAGGCGAAGCAGGGACGCCTGTTCATTCTCGGCGAGATGGCCAAGGGCCTGAACGCGCCGCGCTCGGAAATGAGCGAGTACGCGCCGCGCCTGCTGACGATCAAGATCCACCCCGACAAGATCCGCGAAGTGATCGGCAAGGGCGGTTCGGTGATCCAGGCGATCACCAAGGAAACCGGCACTCAGATCGACATCCAGGACGACGGCACCATCGTCATCGCGTCGGTCAACGCCGCCGCGGGCCAGGCTGCCAAGGCGCGCATCGAGCAGATCACGTCGGATGTCGAACCGGGTCGTGTCTACGAAGGCAAGGTCGCCAAGCTCATGGACTTCGGTGCGTTCGTCACCATCGCCCCGGGCAAGGATGGACTGGTGCACGTCTCGCAGATTTCCAATGAGCGCGTCGAGAAGGTTTCCGACAAGCTCAAGGAAGGCGACATCGTGCGCGTCAAGGTGCTCGAGGTCGACAAGCAGGGCCGCATCCGCCTGTCGATGAAGGCGCTCGAGGACGACGCCGCGGCAGCAGCTGCTGCGCCGGCCTCCGTCGCGTAGTAAGGCGGTCTGCCGTCCACTCCGAGCGCGCAATCGCGATCGGAGCCGGGGCGCGCATCAGCGAGAAAAACGGGCCATCGGCCCGTTTTTTTTGTGCGATGTCCTGCCAAGACCCGGTGTCGATCGTGGTGCCGTGTCCAATCTGCTGGCCCTGGCACGCAAGATCGTGTTCGGTTCCTCCAGGCGGACGACAGCATCCAATTACCAGATCACTGGCTCCCCCAGGCATGCCTGCAGGCGTGATGGGTGTCCGCTTGCGCCCGCACAATGGGTATAGGATGTTTTTGAACAGTCTGCGCAGGTGTTTCTGGACTGACACATCCGTCAGCCTCGCAATGCCACAGCAGCATTCGCGGGGAGACAGAACATGTCGAGTCAAAGCAGCAGACCAACGGCGCCCCTGAATGCATCGACCGGATTGTTGCGCTGGGTCGCGGTTTTTCTGTCGTGGATGTTGGCGACCAGCGCGGTGCAGGCCCAGGCCAATGCGGTGCCGGATATCGGTTTCAATCCGGATGCCAATGGCACGGTGCGGACGTTGCTCGTACAGAGCGATGGCAAGCTGCTGGTGGGGGGGGACTTCACGCAGGTCGGCGGCCAGCCGCACACCCGCATTGCCCGTCTGCGGGTGGACGGGCGAATCGACACCACCTTCATCCCGCTGGTGCTGGACAACGCGGTGCTCGCGACTGTGCAGCAACCGGATGGCAAGCTGGTGATCGGTGGAAATTTCACGCAGGCCGGGGCCGCCGCCCGGTTTAGGATTGCACGCCTCAATACCGATGGCACCGTGGATTCGAGCTTCAACCCCGGCATCGGCCCCAACGACATCGTGTATGCGCTCGCCCTGCAACCCGATGGCCGGATACTGCTGGGTGGAAACTTCACCAGCGTCAATGGAACGGCGCGTTTCCGCACGGCACGACTCGAGTCGAATGGCACGGTGGACGGAACCTTCAACCCGGGCGCCGGGGCCAGCAGCGTCGTGTACGCATTGGCCGTGCAGCCCAATGGCAACGTGCTGGTGGGTGGCAATTTCACCACCTTCGGCGGCGCGTCGCGCAACCGCGTTGCGCGAGTCAATGGCGATGGGAGCCTGGACCTGCGGTTCGACCCCGGCTCCGGGGCCAGCAACGATGTCTATGGATTGGTGCTGCAGCCGGATGGCCGAGTGCTGTTGGGTGGCTTCTTCAGCAGCTTTAATGGAACAACGCGCGACGGCATCGCACGGGTCAATGCCGATGGGAGCCTGGATTCGAGCTTCAACCCCGGTAGCGGCGCCAACGGGGGGGTGCAGGCACTCGCCATGCAACCCGATGGGCGTGTGATCCTGGGTGGCTTTTTCACGAGCTTCAATGGCACTTCGCGCACCCGCATTGCACGGGTCAATGCCGATGGGAGCCTGGACTCGGGCTTCAATCCCGGCATCGGGGCCAACAGCACGGTCTTCGCACTGGCGGTGCAACCTGATGGCCGGGTGCTGGTGGGTGGATTGTTCACGAGTTTCAATGGCACTTTGCGCAATCGCATGGCACGGGTCCACATCGATGGCAGCCTGGACACGGGCTTCACCCCCGGCATCGGCGCCAATTTCCCCGTTCAAACGATAGCCGTGCAGCCTGATGGCCGCGTGCTTCTGGGTGGGGACTTCAGCAGCTTCAATGGCGCTTCGCGCAACGGCATTGTTCGCACGAATGCGGACGGCAGCCTGGATTCGAACTTCGAGCCCGGCTCTGGGGCTGGCTCGGGGAACGGCGGCAGAGTGTACGCACTGGCGCTGCAGCCCGATGATCGGGTGCTGGTGGGTGGAATATT
Organism: Lysobacterales bacterium; assembly: GCA_038255255.1. Taxonomy (GTDB): domain Bacteria; phylum Pseudomonadota; class Gammaproteobacteria; order Xanthomonadales; family Ahniellaceae; genus JBBQNY01. Next base: position 18,191 of record JBBSLL010000038.1, on the reverse strand, counting down.
TTCAAGTTTCAATGGCACTGGGCGCAACAACATTGCGCGCGTAAATGCCGATGGAAGCCTTGACTTGAGCTTCGATCCCGGGAGCGGGGCGAACGGCGACGTGTTGGCACTCGCCGTGCAACCCGATGGCCGCGTACTTGTGGGTGGAGCATTCACCATCTTCAATGGTGCGTCGCGCAATTCGATCGCGCGGCTCAACGCCGATGGCAGCCTGGACCCGAGCTTCAATCCGGGCAGCGGGTTCGACAACGGCGCTCGTGCACTGGCTCTGCAGCCCGACGGCCGGGTCCTGGTGGGTGGGAGATACACTACTTTCGATGGCACGCCGCGCAACCGCATTGCGCGGCTCAATGCCAATGGCAGCCTTGACAGCAGTTTTGAACCCGGCACCGGCGCCAACAGCGAAGTGCTCGCATTGGTCCTGCAACCCGATGGCCGACTACTGGTGAGCGGCAGTTTCTTCAGCTTCAACGGCACGCCGCGCAATCGGGTGGCGCGGCTCAACGCCAATGGCAGCCTGGACCCAAGTTTCGATCCCGGGTCCGGCGCAAACATGTATGGCATTTCGCTGGCCCTGCAGCCCGATGGCCGGGTGCTGGTGGGTGGACTATTTACAAGTTTCGACGGCATGTCGCGTAACCGCATTGCGCGGCTAAGTGCCAACGGTGGCCTCGACAGTGGTTTTGATCCCGGCACGGGGGCGAACGGCGAAGTCACCGCACTGGCCCTGCAGGCGGATGGCCGGGTCCTGGTTGCTGGGGCCTTTACCAGCTTCAATACCGTGCCGGCGAACTTCATCGCGCGGCTGACCGTACCCGACGGCGCCTTGCAGGACCTGCGGATCCAGGGGCAGGTGGCGCAATGGTTACGTAGCGGTGCCGGGCCCGAACTGGCGCAACCGCCGCGACTTGAGATGTCGCTCACCGCGTCTGCGGGCAGCTTCACGGCCGTGGGCAACATGCAACGCATCAACGGTGGGTGGCAGCTCGGCGTGCCCGGCTTGCCCGTCAACGGCTTCGCCTTCCTGCGCGCGAGCGCACCGCTTGCCTCGGGCATTTACAGCGGGTCCGGTGGCCGCGTTGAATCCACCGCCCGCGTCTTCTGGTCCGACCTCATCTTCGGCGGCACGTTCATCGGCGGCTTCGAGTAAGAACGGCACAATTCTGGCGACCCTCTGCAGGTTCGCGCCGGTGGCACGCAATGAATGCGTCGTGGGTTGTCGAGTCACCGCGTTTCGCGTCACCCTGTCCCTCCTGCCAATCGAGCGAGCCCGCATGACCGACCGCCGGCACTTTTCGATGATCCGCGAGTTCCACCTCGCCGACTGGTTGACGCTGGGCAACGCGTTCTGCGGGACCGGCGCGGTGTTCGCCGCGATGCGATTCCTGCAGGACGGCAGCGTCCGTGACCTGCTGATCGGAATGGCGCTCATCCCGCTGGCATTCGTACTCGATGCACTGGACGGACGTGTGGCGCGCTGGCGCCAGCAGCATTCGATCCTCGGGCGCGAACTCGATTCGCTCGCCGACGTGATCTCGTTCGGCCTGGCCCCAGCAGCGCTCGGCTACGCCTGCGGCCTGCAGGGCGGCTGGGACTGGCTGGTGCTGTCCTACTTCGTGGGATGCGGGGTGAGTCGCCTGGCGCGCTACAACGTCACCGCGGAAGTGCTCTCCGATGGCAGCGACAAGGTCAGGTATTTCGAGGGCACGCCGATTCCGACCAGCCTGGTGCTGGTGATCGTTCTCGCATTCGCTGCCTGGCAGGGTCGCATCGGCGATGCACTCTGGGGCGGCGTCTGGCAGCTTGGCCCTTGGCAATTGCATCCGCTCGTCCTGATGTTCGCGGTATCGGGTTCGCTCATGATCAGCAAGACGCTGCGAATCCCGAAGCCCTGAGCGCGAAGCATCGTCGGCAATACGTTTTCAGGCACCTGCCCGGGTAGCGCATGAGTCCCGAGGAAACCATTGCGCGGACCCGACGCTGGCTCGAAAGGGCCGTGATTGGACTCAACCTGTGTCCCTTCGCCAAGGCGGTGTATGTCAAGCAGCAGGTGCGGTTGGTCGTTACCGACGCGGCTGGCTCCGAAGCCCTGCTGGAGGCGCTGCAAGCCGAACTCGTATTGCTCCGCGACGCGGAGCCGGAACGGATCGACACGACCCTGCTCATCCATCCACACGCGTTGACCGATTTCATCGAGTACAACGATTTTCTCGACGAGGCCGACGCCGCGGTGCGTGCGTTGCAGTTGGAGGGGACGATCCAGATCGCCAGCTTTCACCCCGAGTACCGATTCGCGGGGACGTTGCGAGACGACATGGGCAACTTCACGAATCGCGCGCCATTCCCGATGCTGCACCTGCTCCGCGAAGCAAGCGTGGAGCGGGCAGTCGATGCATTTCCGGATCCGGAAGCGATCACCGAGCGAAATATCTCGACGCTTGAGCGACTTGGCCCCGAAGGCTGGCGACGCCTGCTGGATGACCACTGAAGTGGGTTGATAGTTGCTTTTGTTGCGGCGCAGCAATCGAGGTTGGTAGCATGCACGATTCGATGACTCCGGATGAAGAGCGATGGTCCGACAACCCCAAGGCACCGAGTGGATGGGCGACTGGAACGCCATCGGGGAGCAGTTCTGGACGGCCTGGCAGAAGGGAGTCGGTCAATACGGCGCCGGCGTCGGAAATCCCGCGATGGAACAATGGCAGCGCATCATCGAGCAGACCCGCGGTGCCGAGGGTGGTCACGGCGAAATGCTCGAACGAGGCATGGAGGGCCTGCGTCAGTACGTCGACTTCATGCAGAACGCCCTGCAACAGTTCGGCGCCCAATCCGGAACTGCTTTCGATCCGACCCAGCTCATGCGGGGCGCATTCCGTGGCTTCGACGTTCGGCAGAATCCCGTGCTGTCGGCGCTGCGCGCTTCCGCCGGTCAAGGCGCACTGAACGTCGATCAGCTGCTCGATGGCGTCAAGCAGTTTACGGAGCCGTTTCGCCAGCAGATCGCCAGCGGCATGTCTATGCCGGCGTTTGGCGAGCATCGCGAGGTAATAGAACGCAATCAGGCGTTGGCCAGCGCCCTCATGGAACTGCAGGAACCGATGGCGCTGTACCAGGGCGAGATGCTGCGGGCCGCGCGACGCGGGCTGGAGATCTTCGAACTCAAGCTCGCCGAGCGCGCGGAACCGGGCAGGGAGCTGTCCAGCATGCGCGCGCTTTACGACCTCTGGATCGACGCCGCGGAAGAAGGTTACGCCGAAGTCGCGCTTTCACCGGGTTTTCGCAAGGCGTACGGCGCCATGGCCAACGCGCAAATGCGCGTGCGCCAGCTGATCCAGCAGCAGGTCGAGCGCAGTACCGCCGCGTTCGGCATGCCCGGTCGCACCGAAATGGATAGCGTGTTGCGTCAACTGGCTGACATGCGTCGCCGACTCGGTGATGCGGAAGAGCAGTTGGGCGAATTGCTCCCTTCCGCGACCCGCGGTGAGAAGACGGCCCGCAGGACTCAGGTGAAAGGCGGGAAGGGCGCGAAAAGCGCCGGCGTAACCAAGGCGAAGAAGGCGGGGAAGCCAGCCAAGACCGGCAGCAGCGCAAAGCGCGCGAAGGCCGCAAAAGCAGGCAAGGCCAGCAAGCCCGCGAAGTCCAGCAATACCTCCAAGGCAAAGGCTGGCGGTTCGTTCGCCGAGCGTCTCGCCGCCACACGTTCCGATAAGCGCAGGGGATGAACATGGGTCCGATCCGAATCAATCCCGAAGCCGCGTTGATGGAAGTGCAGACGCTGGGACGCAAGCTCGCCGCGGGCACGCAGGTGCTGCGCAACCTCGATGCGAAGACCGTGCACTACGGCGCAACCGACAAGGAAGAGATCTTCCGGATCGACAAAGTCGTGCTGTACCGCTTCCGTGGCAAGCAGCCGCCTACTGCCGAAGTCCCTATCGTGGTGACCTACGCACTGGTCAACCGGCCTTACATGATCGACCTGCAGGACGACCGGTCGATCGTGCGCAACCTGCTCGAGCAGGGCGAGGATGTGTATCTCATCGACTGGGGCTACGTCGACGCCGCGGACCGGTTCCTGGCGATGGACGACTACATCAACCGCTACATGCGGCGCTGCATCGACGTGGTTCGGGACGCGCACGACCTTGACGCGGTCAATCTGCTCGGTATCTGCCAAGGCGGCGTCTTCTCGCTGTGTTTCGCGTCGATCTACCCGGAGAAAGTGCAGAACCTCATCACGATGGTGACGCCGGTTGATTTCCACACGCCTGACAACATGCTGTCGAACTGGACGCAGGGCGTGGACGTGGACCTGGCGGTCGATACGCTGGGCAATATTCCCGGCGATCTGATGAATTCCTCGTACCTGTCGCTCAAGCCTTTCCGCCTCAACCTCCAGAAGTACGTGGGTCTGGTCGACATCCTCGACGACCCCGTCGAGGTAGAGAACTTCCTACGCATGGAGAAATGGATTTTTGATTCTCCGGACCAGGCTGGTGAGACGTTCCGCCAGTTCAACAAGGAGTTCTACCAGGAGAACCGGATGATGCGTGGCGGCACCATGGTCGGCAACAAGCGCGTGGATCCACGCAACATCACGATGCCGGTCCTCAACATCTACGCCGAGCAGGATCACCTTGTTCCGCCAAGTTCGTCGAAGCCGATGCGTGGGATTGTCGGAACCGATGACTACTCGGAGCTGGCGTTCAAGGGAGGTCACATCGGACTGTACGTGTCCGGGCGCGCCCAGCGCGAGGTGCCCAGCGCAATCCACCAATGGCTCAAGGAGCGAACCTGAGGCGGAGCGTGGACGGGCGCTAGTTGCGTGCTGGCGGGATCGGCGGCGGACGCCAAGGGGTGCGGGCACGGCCATTCGCGTGGGGACCGCGCAGCGCCATGACGTTCGTGCGGGGACTGTGCATCGTCATGGGGATGGCATGGACCCTGCCGAATACCCTCGCGGGGCTGCTGCTGGGCGTGGCCGGGATGGCAGCGGGAGCGCGGGTGCGTTGGCGAGCGCGGGATCTCGCCATCGAATTTGCGCAGTTTCCCTGGGGGCCCGGTCAGGCGCTGACGCTAGGAAACTGCATCCTGCACACCGGCGCGGATCTGGACGTCGAGTGCGGGCTCTATGCGCCCGTCCCCGGCTGCGATCCGTTTGCACGCCCACGACTCACCGACCACGAAAGAGCCCATGTATTCCAGTACATGCTGCTGGGCCCTTTCTTCCTGCCGGTCTACTTCGCGTGCGGCGGCATCTCGGCCCGCAATCCACTCGAGCGCGCGGCGGATCGGTATGCATTGACAGGCGCGGGATGGAGGCCTGAGCTGCGAGGCTCGTAGAGCGGAGCTGCGCTCCGCTGCTCTGTGAGTTCGCGGCGACCTCTGACGGTGCAGCCGAGCGCAGCTCGGCTCTACTACAGAGCCACGGCCGCCGACATCAGAAGCTGATGAACAAGCCGCCGTTGACCGGGATGTTGGCGCCGGTGATGAACCCCGCGTCGTCGTGCGTGAGAAACGCCACCGTACGCGCAATCTCACTCGGTTTGCCCAACCGCCCGACCGGCACGCTGGCCAGGATCTTCTCGCGAACGTCCTCCGGCACCTTCATGACCAGCGCGGTTTCGCAGTATCCGGGACTCACGCTGTTGACGGTCACGCCCTTGCGGGCGACCTCGCGCGCCAGCGCCATGGTGAACCCGTGCATCCCGGCCTTCGCGGCCGAGTAGTTGGTTTGTCCGAACTGGCCCGTCTGGCCGTTGACGGAAGAGATGTTGACGATCCGGCCGAATCCGCGATCGACCATGCCATCGATCACGAGTTTCGACAGCGTGAACACGGAGTCCAGGTTCACGCGAATCACGTCCGTCCACTGTGAAGCCGTCATCTTGCGCAAGGTCGAATCGCGAGTGATGCCCGCCGCGTTGACGAGTATGTCGACGGGACCGTGCTTCACCGTGACGCGCTGCACAAGGGCTTCGCAGGATGCGGCGTCCGTCACGTCGACGTGCTCGAACGAGATCGCGTCGCCGAACTCCGCCATTTCGCTCCGAAATTCAGCGATGCGATCCTCGCGGGTGCCGAGATCAGCCGCGACGACGCGGCGTCCGGCCTGTGCGAGTTGAATACACATGGCAGAACCGAGACCGCCGATACCACCGGTCACGACTGCAACTCGAGGGGCTTTCGTCATTCAGGTTTCCGCAAGTTGGGTGCTGCGCCGCAGCAAGCGGGCGATGGTAGGGGTCGCGTCGCGGCAGTGTCAAACGGGCGGCAGGCTTGACGCGAAACCGGCGCGAAGCCTACGTGTTGCTGGCGTCGTCGTTGCGGCGCGGCGGGATCGCAGATGTCAGGAATTGCTCCTGCATCGTCTTCCACATTTGCAGATTGCGATCGGTCAGCTCGTTGAACATCGTCCAGGGCGTCTTGCCGAGCATGTCGTTCAACTGGCTGCGGAACTGCGTCTGCTGGGCGAGGAACGTGTCCATGGAGCGCTCGAGATACGTGCCCATGAGGCCCTGGAGCGAGTCTCCGTAGAAGCGGATGATCTGCGAAAGCAACGTGGTCGAGAACATCGGCTGGCCACGCTCTTCGTGCTCCGAAATGATCTGGAGCAGAACGCTGCGAGTCAGGTCTTCACCCGACTTCGCGTCCTTCACGGTGAATTCCTCGTTGTCGATCACCAGCTGACGAACGTCCTCGAGCGTGATGTAGCTCGAAATCTCCGCGTCGTACAAACGGCGGTTGGGATATTTTTTGATGATGCGCGGACCGGCCATGAGTGCAACGTAGCAGACTCGGGGGGAAGGGCCAATTCGTGGTCCGCGCACCTCAAGAAAAGAAGTGCGAAGGGGCGCATCACCTCCCGCCGTGTTGCAGAGGCGGGAACTCTGAGGAGTCCGCATTGTGCCACCGGCACGTAAGGCACCCCGTTCGCCATCCATGACTCACCTGGTGAAGAGTGCAGCTGATGCCTTTTGGGCATCAGCTAAGCGCACTCTTCACCAACCCATGTAGTGCCCGCCGTTGGCGGAAAGATTGGCGCCCGTGATCCAGGCGGCACGCTCGTCCACGAAGAAGCCCACCGCGTATGCGATTTCGGAGGGCTCTCCCAATCGACCCGTCGGGATCTGGGCGACGATCTTGGCGCGCACGTCCTCCGGGACCGCCATGACCATGTCAGTGGCGATGTATCCCGGCGATACGGTGTTCACTGTGATGCCGAACCGGGCGTTCTCCTGCGCGAGCGAAATCGTGAAGCCGTGCATCCCGGCTTTGGCCGCGGCGTAATTCGCCTGACCGTATTGGCCTTTCTGCCCGTTGATTGAGCTGATCTGGATGACGCGGCCCCACTTTCGCTCCCGCATGCCCTCGATCACGGGTCGGGTCACGTTGAAACAGGAATTGAGGTTGGTGTTGATGACTTCCTGCCACTGCTGGGGCGTCATGCGGTGGAAAGTCGTGTCGCGCGTGATGCCGGCGTTGTTCACCAGGATGTCCACAGGTCCGACTGCCTCGACCACTCCGGCGATCATCTCCTCAGCCGAATCGGGTTCGCCGACATCGCCCTTTACCAGCACCACGTCGATGCCATCACTCCTGAGTTGCGCCTGCCACGCCTTGGCCTTTGCCTCGTCGCGATAGTTGGTGGCCACCCGATGACCTTGCTGGGCCAGAAACTTGCAGATGGCTGTACCAATTCCGCCAGTGCCACCCGTGACCAGCGCGACTCGAGATTGCATTCGAATTCTCCTTTCCTGAGGTTGGCCTGAGCCGTTGGGGATGTTGTCTGAGCTGCCTAGTATTGCGGGCAGGGCAGCTCGAGCGCACGCGGCAGCGCAGCGATATCGAATCGGGCCGCTGCAGATTCCAGCAGCTCATGGGGCTGTGCCGAGGTCTGGTCGACGAACTGTCCGAGCGTCGCGAGCACGGCGCGCAGCGAAGGCATGGGTGAGCCGGGGTCCACTGGGCAACTCAGGGCCTGTTTGGAGAGTTTCGCGCCAGACTCGTCGATCATTACTGGCAGATGCAGATAATCCGGAGTGCTAAAGCCAAGCGCGCGTTGCAGCGCAATCTGCCGGGCGGTCGATTCGAGAAGGTCGCCACCCCGGACCACTTCCGTGATGCCCTGCCACGCGTCGTCAACGACCACTGACAAATGGTAGGTGTATTCACCATTGGCCCGCTTCAATACGAATTCCCCGAACTCGCGGGCGACATCGTGCTCCCGCGGGCCCGCCAAAGTGTCGGTGTAGCGGATGAGGCCGGGCGGAGGCCGGAATCTCCAGCTGGGATCGCCTCGCCGCGACCCGCCTGGCGCGCGGACGCACCCTCGGTGTACTCCACCCGCCGCTGCGACGTCCGCGCGCGTGCACCAGCAGGGAAAAACTGATCCGCGCAGTTCGAGCGAATGCAGTGCCGAGGCGTAGCGGCTGAGGTCGATTCCCTGGTGCACGACACCGGAAGCGGATTGCATTCCATGCTGCCCGAGCGTCGCGACGATCTGTTCCGCAGCGCCGGGAACGCACCGCGCCAGGTCCAGGTCCTCGATCCTGACCAGCCATCGTCCGTCTGTCGACCGGGCGCGCAACCAGCTGCCCACCGCGACGAGCAGCGAACCGAAATGGAGCTTTCCCGTAGGGGAGGGGGCAAATCGGCCCACGTACGTCGACGTCACGTGCGGATGATAGTCGTGCGGATCGACTCGGCCAGTGCGGCCGATCTAGACTTGCGCCGGGCCTTGAATCCGGCCGCGCCACCCCGATTCACGCTTCGTGCGCGGGTTGCGCACCCACTGTTCCGGAGAAATATCGATGCGCGTTTTCCTGTTGCTTGCCACCAACCTCGCAGTGATGCTGTTGCTCGGCGTCGTGCTGCAGGTGGCGCTTCCCTACTTTGGACTCAGCACGGCCAACACCGGCGGTTTGCTGGTCATGGCCGCCGTGTTCGGCATGGGCGGTGCGTTCATTTCGCTGGCGATGTCCAAGTGGATGGCCAAGCGCTCGACGGGCGCCCAGGTCATCACGGAGCCCCGCACCGAGACCGAGCGCTGGCTGATCGACACGGTGCGTCGACAGGCCGACGCCGCCGGCATCGGCATGCCGGAGGTCGCGATCTACGATGCGCCGGACGTCAATGCGTTCGCCACCGGGATGAACAAGAACAATGCCCTGGTCGCAGTGAGCACCGGACTGCTGGCCAACATGACGCGCGATGAGGCGGAAGCGGTGATGGGGCACGAGATCAGCCACGTCGCGAACGGAGACATGGTCACGCTCACGCTGATCCAGGGCGTCCTCAACACGTTCGTCATCTTCCTGGCGCGCATCATCGGTTCGGTTATCGACGGTGCCATGCGGGGCGGTCGCGAGGGCGGCGGCGGGATTGCCTACTTCGCAGTGGTGATGGTCCTGCAGTTGATCTTCGGCGTGCTGGCATCGATGATCGTGATGTGGTTCTCGCGTCGCCGCGAGTTCCGGGCCGACGAGGGCGGGGCAACGCTTGCCGGCCGCCAGAAAATGATTGCGGCGCTGGAGCGCCTCGGTCTGAATCAGAACCAGACTGCGCTGCCCAAGGAGGTCGCGGCGTTCGGCATTTCCGGCCATGTTGCAGACGGTTTCAAGCGACTGTTCATGACCCATCCGCCGCTGGCGGAGCGAATCGCCGCGCTGCGCCAGACCGTTTGACGCAGGCCGACGCAGGCTTTCAACGAGGCGAGCCGCGGTTCGCGAGCCGCGGCGCGTCCAAGCATGTACGCCTTTCGGGAAGCTCGCGTTCATTGACCTCGGACGCTACGGCCACGTACCATGCGGCCCCTTCGGTGCGTGGCAACGCGCGCCGATACCGGGATCGACGGGGTGTAGCGCAGTCTGGTAGCGCACCTGCTTTGGGAGCAGGGGGTCGTGGGTTCGAATCCCTCCTCCCCGACCAACTCGGATGCGCTGATGCCCGGCAGTGCGTACTTTCGACGGCTCGGTGCGAGAATCCGGGATTCTCGCGCCCGTAGCTCAACCGGATAGAGCATCGGCCTTCTAAGCCGACGGTTGCAGGTTCGATTCCTGTCGGGCGCGCCAAGCTGGATCGACAGTTCGTGCTGGATCTGACCGTCGTCGCTGAAGTCGGCCCGGGCCTGCTCCCGGCGCTTCACACGGATGGATCGCTCGCTCGAGTCGCGCTGTGCATCCGGCACCGTAGTGGAGCCGACATCGTCTACAATTTCCGGGCAATGCAGTTTTGGTGGGTGTAGCTCAGTTGGTTAGAGTCCCGGATTGTGATTCCGGTTGTCGTGGGTTCGAGTCCCATCATCCACCCCAATTTCAATGGATTCCGCGGAGCTCTTCCAAGACCGCGAAGTCGATGAACGAAGCAACGCGATCCATGGATGGATCGCGCGCGAAGCGGCGCCGAAGGCGCCGCGGAGGCGAAAGGCGAGTCCGGGCCTGTATCGGACTCGCCGCGTCAAACTCGCACAGGAAGTGCGATCTTTGACATCAATGCCGGGCCGTTAGCTCAGTTGGTAGAGCAGTTGACTCTTAATCAATAGGTCGTAGGTTCGAATCCTACACGGCCCACCAATCCCGGATCTTCGCCACTCCCGCGTCCGTCGCGGGCAGTATCATGGACCTGCGCGAAAGTGGCGGAACTGGTAGACGCACTGGATTTAGGTTCCAGCGGGTAACCCCCGTGCGGGTTCGAGTCCCGCCTTTCGCACCACCGCCAGCCGACGGTCCAGCTTTGGTCGGCTGCGCCCGCTGAGGCGCTACGAGTCGCCAAGCCTGTTTCATGGCGCGGACCGCGGAGTCGCACCGGGAGCCCGGGTGCGCGACAATAGCCGGCTTACCAACCATCAGCGGGCGAGCGCCCGGAACTGCCCAGAGGAACAGCAATGCAGGTTTCAGTCGAAAACACCGGCACGCTCGAGCGCAAGCTCACGGTCCGCGTGCCGTCCGAGCGCGTCGAACTGCGCGTGCAGGAGCGCATGCGCGAGATGAGCCGCACCGTGCGGATGAAGGGCTTTCGCCCCGGCAAGATCCCGCCCAAGGTCATCGAGCAGCGCTTCGGTGCGCAGGTTCGGAACGAGGTGATGGGCGACGTGATCGGCTCGACTTTCCAGCAGGCGGTCGCCGAACAGAAACTGCGTCCTGCAATGGCGCCGCGCATCGACGCCGCGCCCTTCAAGGACGGCCAGATGGAGTACACGGCCACGTTCGACGTCATGCCCGAACTCGGCACCATTGACGTCGCGTCGCTGTCGATTACCCGCCCGACGGCGTCGGTCGGTGATGCCGACATCGACAACATGATCGAAACGCTGCGCCTGCAACGCCGCGAATGGAAGCCCGTCGAGCGTCCCGCGCAGGCTGGCGACCTTTCGATGTTCGAGTACCACGTCGAACAGGCCGACGCGCGCTATCCCGCCGCCGGCGAAGAGCGCGTTGGCACGGTGATCGGGTCCAGTGCGATGTTTCCGGAGGTGGAGTCGCGCCTGGTCGGAATGCGGGACGGCGACGAAGCTCGCGTGGACGTCGTGCTTCCGGAGGGTTTCCGCGAGGCGGGAATGGCCGGCAAGCCGGGAACCATCGTGTTCCGCGTGCTGCGCGTGCAGGAGGCGCAGCTTCCTGACGTCGACGAAGCCTTTGCCCGGAGTTTCGGCGTGAGCAGTGGTGGCATCGAACAGTTCCGTAAGGACGTGCGTGCCAATCTGGAACGCGAGCTCGGCAATGCATTGCGGGGCAAGCTCAAAGGTCAGACGATCGAAAAGCTCCTCGCAGCGAATTCTGACCTCGAGGTGCCGGCTTCGATGGTGGCCGCGGAAGCGCGGGCGCTGCATAACGCCGAACGGCAGCAGGCGAGCCAGCAGCAACGACCGGCGGACCAGTTGCCGACGATTGAACAGTTGGCGCCTGTGGCGCGGCAGCGGGTACGGGCTTTCGTGTTGCTGAGCGAACTGGCGCGCCAGAACCGCATCGAGCTCGACTCCAGGCGCGTCCAGGACATGCTCGTCTCGATCGCGTCGACCTACGAGGACCCGCAGGAAGTGATTGCGCTTTACGCGAAGGATCAGGAACTGCTCACGGGACTGCGCAACCGCGTCCTGGAGGATCAGGTCATCGACTGGGTGGCCGACCATGCGAGTACAGTCGAGGAAGCACTGACCTTCGATGAACTGATGCGACCGCAGGCGCGCGCTTGATATAGGCACACCCGCCCGCATTGCCTCTCCATGCGCCCAGGAAACCGACCATGATCAACAATCTCAACCTCGTGCCGATGGTGGTCGAGCAGACTTCGCGCGGTGAACGGGCGTACGACATCTACTCGCGGCTCCTCAAGGAGCGGGTGGTGTTCCTGGTGGGTCCGATCGACGACTTCATGGCGAACGTGGTGGTGGCGCAGCTGCTGTTCCTCGAGTCGGAGAATCCCGACAAGGACATCAATCTCTACATCAACAGTCCGGGCGGCTCGGTCACTTCCGGGCTGGCGATCTACGACACCATGCAGTTCCTGCGGCCGGATGTGAGCACCATGTGCGTAGGGCAGGCCGCCAGCATGGGCGCGCTGCTGCTGGCGTCCGGCAGCAAGGGCAAACGCTACTCCCTCCCGAACGCGAGGATCATGATCCACCAGCCCTGGGCAGGCGGGATATCGGGGCAGGCGACCGATATCGACATCCATGCCCGCGAAATCCTCGCGACTCGCGCGAAGCTCAACGAGATCATGGCGCGCCACACAGGGCAGAGCCTCGAACGCATTGCCAACGACACCGAGCGGGACCGCTTCATGAGCGCCCTCGACGCCCGCGAGTACGGCGTGGTGGACTCGGTGCTCGAGAAGCGCGCGGACGAAAGCGTCCGCTCGAGCTGAAAGCGGCGTTTTCCGGCGGGCGGCCCCGACGGGTCGCTCACCGACCCCATGTTATGCTCCGACCCGACTGCCTGCTGCGTTGGCGGGCTCGGCTTTCCAGCAAATGAGACGGTGTAGGCAATGAGCGAAGAACGGCCGGGCAGATCTGGCGATGGCGGCAAGATCCTGTACTGCTCGTTCTGCGGAAAGAGCCAGCACGAGGTCCGCAAGCTCATTGCCGGCCCGAGTGTTTTCATCTGCGACGAATGCGTCGAGCTCTGCAACGACATCATCCGCGACGAGCTGGAAGAGAAAGCCGCAAGTGCGCGCAGCCACCTGCCCAAGCCCCGCGAGATCCTCGACGTCCTCGACCAGTACGTAATCGGCCAACCGCGCGCGAAGAAAACGCTCGCCGTGGCGGTCTACAACCATTACAAGCGCCTCGAGTCGCGCAACCGCAACGACGACATCGAGCTCGCAAAATCCAACATCCTGCTCATCGGTCCGACCGGTTCCGGCAAGACATTGCTCGCGGAGACGCTTGCGCGCCTTCTCAACGTGCCGTTCACCATCGCAGACGCGACCACACTCACCGAAGCGGGTTATGTCGGCGAGGACGTCGAGAACATCATCCAGAAGCTCCTCCAGAAGTGCGATTACGACGTCGAAAAGGCGCAGACGGGAATCGTCTACATCGATGAGATCGACAAAATTTCGCGCAAGAGCGAAAACCCGTCGATCACCCGCGATGTGTCGGGCGAAGGTGTACAGCAGGCACTCCTCAAGCTGATCGAGGGCACCACGGCGTCGGTGCCCCCGCAGGGGGGCCGCAAGCATCCGCAGCAGGAGTTCCTGCAGGTCGACACCAAGAACATTCTGTTCATCTGCGGAGGCGCGTTCTCGGGCCTGGAAAAAGTGATCCAGGCACGCTCCGAATCGACCAGCATCGGGTTCGCCGCCGAGGTTCGATCGCGTGACCGCAAGGCGAACATCGGCCAGACGTTGTCGCAGATCGAGCCGGAAGATCTCATCAAGTACGGCCTGATCCCGGAATTTGTCGGGCGCCTGCCTGTAATCGCCACTCTTGAAGAGTTGGACGAAGAGGCCCTGGTCAAGATATTGACCGAACCCAAGAACGCCATCACCAAGCAGTTCAAGAAACTGTTCGAGATGGAAAGTGTCGAGCTCGAGTTTCGCCCGGAGGCGCTCTACGCGGTGGCACGCAAGGCACTGGCGCGGAAGACCGGCGCGCGCGGGTTGCGGACCATTCTCGAACAGGTGCTGCTCGAAACCATGTTCGATCTGCCTTCACAGGAAAACGTCGGCAAGGTGGTCGTCGACGACGCCGTGATCAACGGCTCCGCGGAGCCGTATCTGATGTACGCCAACACCCAGCCCCTCCCGGCGCGAGCGGCCTCGGAATAGCGCACGGGGCCCGCAGCGGGCTCCTCTCCATCCCCCCTTCAGCCTTCGGGGTTGCATTCGCGCGCATGTGCCGCATCTGCCTGATCCAGGCGGTCGATAATTCGGGCGCGGTCTGACAGGTCCCGCAAAGGCGCAAAGGGCTGTTCAGGCATTTTCCACATTCCGGAGCTTGTTCGATGACCGAAGCCGTGAGCACTGCCACCACCACCCAGCTGCCCGTGTTGCCGCTGCGCGACGTGGTCGTATACCCGTCGATGGTGATTCCGCTGTTCGTGGGTCGGGCGCGTTCCATGCAGGCGCTCGAAACGGCGATGGCGGCGGACCGGCAAGTGCTGCTCGTTGCCCAGCGCAGCCCCGAAGTGGACGACCCCAAGCCTGACGATCTCTACACGGTCGGCACCGTAGCTACCCTGCTGCAACTGCTCCGCCTGCCCGACGGCACCATCAAAGTCCTCGTGGAAGGTGTGGCACGCGCCCGCGTCGAGCGCTTTGTCGAGGCGGAAGCAGAGACGCGGGCGGATATCGAGGTCATGGCCGCTGTTGCGCCTGGCGACGAGCGCGAAGCGGACGCAGCGGCCAAGTCCCTGGTTTCCCTTTTCGAGCAGTACGTCAAGCTCAACCGAAAGGTACCGCCGGAGCTGCTCACGACGCTCGCGGGACTCGAGGATCCGGCACGGATTGCGGATACGATCGCGGCCCATCTTGGCGTACGCATCGCCGACAAGCAGCGCGTGCTCGAGGCCGAGGAAGTCGGTACCCGGCTCGAACTGCTGATCGGGTTTGTCGATGGCGAAATCGACGTGCAACAGATCGAGAAGCGCATCCGCGGTCGCGTCAAGTCGCAGATGGAGAAGAGCCAGCGCGAGTACTACCTCAACGAGCAGATGAAGGCCATCCAGAAGGAGCTGGGCGACCTCGAGGAGGCGCCCAACGAACTCGAGGACCTGGGGCGCCGCATCGCGGCAGCCGGAATGCCCGAGGCGGTCGAGGCCAAGGCGAGGGCAGAGCATCTAAAGCTCAAGCAAATGCCGCCGATGTCCGCCGAGGCGACGGTCGTGCGAAATTATCTCGACTGGTTGCTGCAGGTGCCGTGGAACAAGCGCACCAAAGTGCGACGCGACCTGGTCGCAGCCGAGAAAGTGCTCGACAACGACCATTACGGTCTTGAGAAGGTCAAGGAACGGATCCTCGAGTACCTGGCGGTCCAGCAGCGGGTGCGCAAACTCAAAGGCCCCATTCTTTGTCTCGTGGGTCCTCCGGGCGTGGGCAAGACATCGCTTGGGCAATCGATCGCAAAGGCGACCAACCGGAAGTTCGCACGCATTTCCCTCGGCGGCGTGCGTGACGAGGCGGAGATCCGCGGACATCGGCGGACCTACGTCGGCTCGCTGCCGGGTCGGCTCATCCAGAACCTGGCCAAGGTCGGCTCGCGCAATGCGTTGATCATGCTCGACGAGATCGACAAGATGAGCATGGACTTTCGCGGAGACCCCTCTTCCGCGCTGCTGGAGGTGCTCGATCCGGAACAGAACCATACGTTCAACGACCACTACCTCGAGGTCGACGTGGATCTGTCGGAAGTGATGTTCATCGCCACCGCCAACACATTGAATATCCCGGGTCCGCTCCTGGATCGAATGGAAGTCATCCGAATCCCCGGCTACACCGAGGACGAGAAGGTCAACATCGGGGAGCGTTACCTCATTCCCAAGCAGCAAAAGGCGAATGGTCTGAGGCCTGGCGAACTGGTCATCGAAGAGAGCGCCTTGCGCGGCATCGTGCGTTACTACACGCGCGAGTCCGGCGTGCGCAACATGGAACGGGAGATCGCAAAGATCTGCCGCAAGGCGGTCAAGAAGCTGACGCTGGCGGCTTCGAAGAAGGTGGGCAAGACCGTGGCGAGCAAGCGCGCGGATGCCCGCGACAAGCCGAAGAAGGCCCTGGCGGGGAAGGGCGCGCCGAAGAAGATCGTGGTGAACGACGGCAACCTCACGGACTTCCTCGGAGTGCGCCGTCACGATTTCGGTCGCGCCGAAGAGCAGAACGAAATCGGCGTGGCGACGGGACTCGCGTGGACTCAAGTCGGCGGCGAGTTGCTCAGCATCGAAGCCAGCGTTGTTCCAGGCAAGGGCAAGATGCAGTTCACCGGGAAACTCGGCGAAGTCATGCGCGAGTCGATCCAGGCGGCCATGTCGGTGGTACGCGCACGGGCCGAAAGGCTGGGCATCGAGACCGATTTCCACCAGAACCTCGACGTCCATGTGCACGTCCCCGAAGGTGCGACGCCGAAAGACGGGCCGAGCGCCGGCATTGCAATGTGCACAGCGCTGGTGTCCGCCTTGACCAAGGTCGCGGTTCGTGCGGATGTCGCGATGACGGGCGAGATCACGCTTCGCGGCCGCGTGCTTCCCATCGGCGGACTCAAGGAGAAGCTGTTGGCGGCACACCGGGGCGGCCTCAAGCGAATCATCATCCCTCACGACAACGCCAAGGATCTGGTGGAGATACCGGACAACATCACCGATTCGCTCGAGATATTTCCAGTGAAGTGGATCGATCAGGTGCTCGATCTGGCGCTGGTCAAATCCGTGATCAAACCCGGGACGATCGCAGGCAGCGACTTGCCGCACGCGGTCGTCGAGAAGGCCAAGCGCGCACGCAGGCCCGCCAAGGATCGCGGAACGCGGCCGCATTGATCTCGAGTTGCAGCGTGCCGCAGGGCCGCTGCAACCCGCGCCACACCTGCATTTGCGCTCGTTGTGCTTTATTGCGTGGGTGAAATGCCGCTGGTATAACACTGGCTCTGCCAAGCGTACGCGACAATCCAGAAGTCGCCGAGGTGGGGAACGTCGGGGCAGCCGAATTCACATTGACCGCCGCGGCCCGCGCTTCGGGTCGACCGCACAACTTTTGAGGGAGTGACCATGAACAAGGCCGAATTCGTCAACGCCGTCTCCGACGCCGCCGAACTCAGCAAAGCCGACGCCGCCAAGGCGCTGGACGGGATCATCAAGGTGATTCGCAAGACCCTGAAGGCCGGCGACGACGTGTCACTTGTGGGTTTCGGCACCTTCACCGTGCGCAAGCGTGCAGCGCGCACGGGTCGCAATCCGCAGACCGGGGCGACGATCAAGATCAAGGCTTCGAAAGTCCCTGCGTTCAAGGCTGGCAAGGCCCTGAAGGACGCGCTAAACTAGTCTGCTTGGTTGCTCAGTTGTTTGCGTTGTTCGGGTGCTTAGCTCAGCGGTAGAGCGTCGCCCTTACAAGGCGAGGGTCGGGGGTTCGAAACCCTCAGCACCCACCAAGAAACGGAGTGGTAGTTCAGTTGGTTAGAATGCTGGCCTGTCACGCCGGAGGTCGCGGGTTCGAGTCCCGTCCACTCCGCCAACCAGCAAGGGCGCTCCAGGCGCCCTTGTTTTTTTTCAGGCGCCGCGCTTGAAGCGACGCGCGCCGCTTCCGAGGTGGCGCCCATGTTGGAAACGATCAGAACCAAGACTTCCGGCTGGATTGCCGCAGTCATCCTCGTCTTTGTGGTCATCTCGTTGACGATGTTCGGTATAGGTGACTATTTCACCGGCGATAGCGCGACATATGTCGCCAAGATCGGGAAGGAAGAAATCGATCCCAACGAGTTTCGCAGTCGCCTGACCGACGAGCGAAATCGTGCGCAAAGTGAATTGGGTTCTGGCTTCGATCCTGCGATGTTCGAGGACCCGACTCGCAAGCGCGCGATCCTGGACCGCATGGTCGAGGAGGAACTGCTCTTCCAGGCAGCCCGGGAGGCGGGCGCCGAGATGACGGATGCGAGGCTCAGGCAGGAAATCGAAGGCCTCGAGTATTTCCAGAAGGATGGAAAGTTCGACAGCGCGCAGTACCAGATCCTCCTGCAGGCGCGGCAGATGTCGCCCAGCGGATTCCAGGAATTG
>JBBSLL010000037.1:0-26818 GCA_038255255.1 Lysobacterales bacterium | reverse complement strand
CGACGGGAGGGCCTCATGGCAACGTTCGTGACTGTCACGCGTTGGTTGGGCGGCCTGCTCGCCGTGGCGGGCGCGGGCAGCGCGAATGCCGTGACCTATCAGGTCGGTCCCACGCGCACCCACACGAACCTCAACGCGCTGTTCGCGGCGGTCGACCTGGGTCCCGGCGACATCGTCGAAGTCGACGGCAACGTGGTCTATGCCGGTAACGTCGTGATGCCGGCGCAGGACGGCGGCGCGCCCGGCAACCCGGTGATCCTGCGCGGCATCCGCGTCAACGGGCAGCGGCCGCACCTGCAGGGCGGCACCAACACGATCGAGTTCCGGCTGGCGAACCATGTTGTGTTCGAGGGTTTCGAGGTGAGCGGCACCGGCGACACGCTCACGGGCACGTTCCGCTGTGTGTATCACCACTCTCACGACCTCACGATCCGCGATGCGTACGTCCACGACTGTCCGCGTCACGGCATTCTCGGCGCGGACCAGGATTCGGGCTCGCTCACGGTCGAGTACACCGAAGTCTTCAACGCGGGTTCGAATGTCGGCAACCACGCGATCTACATGGCGACCGATGAGGTTGCGCATCCCGGTGCCGTGTTCCGCCTGCAATACAGCTATGTCCATGACAGCCGCTTCGACGACACGCGCGACGGCGGCAACCTCATCAAGAGCCGCGCCGAGCGCAACGAGATCTATTACAACTGGCTGGAGGGCGGCTTCTTCCACGAACTCGAACTGATCGGACCGGATCCCAACGGCGCGCAGCCCGGCTGGACCGAGGGACTCAAGCGCGAGGATTCGGACGTGGTGGGCAACGTGATCGTGCACACCTCGGCGTTCGGTGCGGTCATGCGTTTTGGGGGAGACGCGACGGGCCAGAGCTTCGGTCGCTACCGCGTGGCCAACAACACCATCGTGCGCCTGGGTGGCGCCGGCACCGCCACCACCGTGTTCCGGCTGTTCGACGGCATCGAGTCGCTGGATGCGCACAACAACGTGATCTGGCGCGACGCGGCGTCGGAGTTGCGGGTCGTCCGCGAAGTGGAGGCCGACTGGGCCACCGGCGCGTCGCAGGTCGCAGGGTCCAACAACTGGATCAGGACCGGATCGACGTTCATTCCCGCCGCGTGGAGCGGGACGCGCAGCGGCGCCTCGCCGGGATTCGTCGACACGGCCGCTTTCAATTTCAGGCCCTCCGCAGGCAGCCCCCTGATCGACTCGGGCAACGCGACGCCGGACTCGGGTGTCGCCTTCGCCATTGCCAGCCCCCTGTTCCCGCCGCTGCGGCATCCGCCCGAGCGCACGCTGATCGCGGTGGGCAGCGCTGCCGCGCGACCGGTGGACGGCGCCGTCGACATCGGTGGATTCGAGTTCACGGCACCGGGATTCATTTTTTCCAACGGCTTCGAGTAGGAGCGCCGGCAAAACCGGCGAAGCCCAAGCGTGCAAGTTCCTGACATCAGAGGATTAGCGATCCATGCATGTCCCCGAGTCATGCGCTGAACGTCGCGAGGTGATCGTCGAAGCGCTTTCCGGCTTCGAGGTTGACGGTCCGACGGTCCGGCTTGCCGATTGATGCGGAATCAGAGGCGCTCTACGGCAGTTGCACGAATCAGGATTTCCTCCTGACGGAAGCGCAGCTTGAGCTGGTCGCCGTAAGTTCGCCACCACTGGCGATCGATGTCGTCTGCCATCACCTCGAAGAGGACGACGTCGTCCCGCTGGACGTCACCGTCGTCGTCGTCCCACAACCCCACTGCCGGGGCGCGTGCGAAGGCGGTGACTCCACCGAACTGATCGGTGAGTTCTTTCCGCACCTGGTCGAAGGCCGCCTTGGGAAACGCGCTCCCCTGGTTGTCGCGCACGGGCAGGAACAGCTGGACGAGTTGCCGGACCGAAGCGTCGCGCTTGGCGGTCACTTTGCCACTCGCGCATCGGGGCGCTGCGGAGGTTCCCGCGCCATGCGCGACTTCATGATGCGTCGATGTAAGGGCGCAGCCCCTGATACAAGCAAAGCGCGCCGCACACGACGAGCAACAGGAAGGTCAACGCCGTACCCCAGAAGCGACCAAACTTGAAGGAGTCGGTGTAGGACAGCGCATAACCATGCAGCAGGCGCGCCACGACCAGCGTGGTGCCGAGCGCGTGCAGCAGGTATGCCTGGAAGCCGCCGAGTTCGAGCAGACCGATCATGAGCAGGATCAGCGGCACGTATTCCGCGAAGTTGGCGTGCCCGCGGACGCGGCGGAGCAGGGCCAGATCACCGCCATCGCCGAGGCTCGGCTGGCCGCGGCCGCGCATCTGGACGACGCGATAGCTGAGAGCGAAATAGAGCAGTGCAAGGATGCCTGCATACAGGGGCGTGATGGTCATCGGGCATCTCCGGTTGCGTGGATTGTTCGATGCGGATCGGGCTACTGTGCGCTCCGCGCGGCTGCACACGAAACCGTCTTCCGCGGAGCCGCCGCCTGCGCGAGCCCGACGCGTGCGGAAACCGGCATCGCGGTGCGCGTGAGCCGCCAGTCGTGGATCACGCTGAAGGCCATCACCCGGCTCACGTATTCGCGGGTTTCCTTGTACGGAATCGTCTCGATCCAGAGATCGTTCGGCAGGCCGGGCCGTTGCTTGAGCCAGCGTTTCACTGGCGCGGGGCCGGCGTTGTAAGCCGCCGTCGCGAGCCATGGCCTGTTGTTGAATCGTGCGAGTTCGTCGGCGATGTGGTGCGTGCCGAGCATGAGGTTGAGCCGCGGCTGGTGCGTCAGCGCCCCCACTCCCGGATAAGGAATCTTCTGGCGGCTCGCAACGCTCTGCGCGGTGCCGGGCAACAGCTGCATCAGGCCATGCGCGTTGGCGTGCGAGACGGCGTCGGCAATCCAGGCACTTTCCGCGCGGATGAGACTGTAGACCCATGCGAGATCGATGCCGCGCCCGCGTGCCTGCTCGGTGAGCAGTTCGCGCTCGGGCAGCGGAAAACGCAGCGCGTAGTAACGAAGGTCTTCGCCAGCCGTCAGAGTGAAGGGGCCGCGGTCGTACCACGCGCGCGCGATGGCGCTCGCCACCGCAGTGCGCCGCACATCGGCATCGGTGTTGCGCAGCGCGAAGTCGAACTCGGAACGCGCGTCGGCGTGCCGGCCGATCGCACGCAGCTCGAAAGCGCGGACGAGGCCGGGGAGCGTGGCCACTGCGCGCTTCGAGTCTTCATCGGCAGGCGCGTCGAGCGGGCACAGCCGGTAGTCGACGCCGGCATGATCGGCCGCCAGGAAGCCATGGTACGTCGGCTCACCCGCAAGGCTCGCATACGCCGCGCGCGACGCCTCGCGTTGCCCGTCGAGATCGAGTGCGCGCGCATGGGCGTAGCGGAAGCGCGAGTCGCCCCGCTGCGCCTCCGTCATGGCGTTGTAAGCGGAAACGGTTGCCTTGTGATCGCCACGCGACTGCGCCTCGCGCACCTGCCACTCGCGCAGCTGTTCGGTGCGCGACACTTCCGGCACACGGGCCAGCCACGTTGCGGCATCCGGGAGGTAACTGGCCGCGCGCCAGAGCGCGATGCCCGCAAGCGCCGGGCCGCGCTCCGCGTCGCGCCATTTGAAGACCGGCTCAAGCCGCTGCCACAGAGCAATGGCGGCCGCGCTGTCGCGTTTGGCGAGCACGGCGATGCCGTGGCCCACAGCGATCCTGTTGGCCTCGGTGTCGCTCCAGCTGGTGGCGCCGGCGAGTTCCGCAGCGGGGCTCTGCATGGCACGTGCGATGCGCGCCATTTCCTGGGATCGCGGTGATGGGAGGCGCGCGGCGAGTTGCGCGAGCAACGCCGCATTGCCCGCTTCCTGCGCCGCGGCGACGCGTGCTTCAACGCGGTCCTGCGTGATGCGCTGGCCGCGGTCGAGCCAGCGCTGCATCGGCTCGCACGCGCGCGACAGCGCTTGCGGTTGCGCCCAAGTGTCGAGCATGCGCTGGGCCAGCGCGTCGTTGACCTGGTCACGCGCGATGGCCGCGGCATACACGTGGCAGTCGCCGCGTTCGCCCAGCTCGGGATGGTCGAGGCTCAGCACGTCCTCCCAGCGCTTCTGCTCAACCCAGGTATCGAGCATGGCGCGGCGCAAGCGCATGGCGAGAGGCGAATCGGCGCGCATCGAAACGAACGCACGCACCTGGTCCGCAGGCGTCGACCGCGGTCGCGCGGAAAGTGCGGCGTACTCGACGTACGGCCAGAGCGGATAGTCGCGCAACGGCTCCGCCCGAAGGCGCCAGTTGCCTTCGGGGTCCGCGCGCGCGGCGCGCTCCAGGTCGGCGAAGAGCTGGCGATCCGCTGCCGAGGGTTTGGCTGCAGCGCTTGTGGTGGCGAGGAGCAGGGCCAGCGCCAGCGCCAGCAAGAGAGAAGTCGCTCGGCGTTGATGGAACGAGCGATCATGCCGTCCACGGCGTCTGGGAGCGGTAGGCCGCCACCGCAGGATAAGAGGCTTCACCCGGAGGTGGTGGCCTACCGCTTCCAGACGCAAGACCTGGGCGTCTTGCACGACAGCATTCGACAGGCTCACTACGAACGGAGAGTCGGTGGAGCGCGGAAAAACAAAGCGAGCGGAATTTTTCATTGCGCGCCATTCTAGAGGATGGCCTTGATCTACTTTGGACACGCGTGCCTGAACTGTGGTGGTGTTATCCGATAATCGGCGCGGCCGCGGGGCTGCTCGCGGGTCTGCTCGGCGTGGGAGGCGGGCTCGTCATCGTGGCGGCGCTGGTATGGCTGCTGCCGCTGCAGGGCGTCCCCGCGGTTGCCGCAATGCACGTTGCGCTCGCCACGTCTCTCGCGAGCATCGTGCTGACCGCAGTCTCTTCGGGTAGCGCCCACCATCGCCGGGGCGCCGTGCTCTGGCATAGCGTTGTCTGGCTGGTGCCGGGCATGTTGCTGGGGGGATGGGGTGGAGCCTTCGTTGCCGGCTGGATGGATGGCAGTGCACTGCGCGCCTTCGTCGCCGCGTTCTGCCTGTTTGCGGCCTGGCAACTCTGGCGCGGCCGACGCGAGGATCGCGGATCAGATGTCCGCGTCGAGCCCCGGGGCCCGCTGCTCAGCGCGGCCGCCGTGGTGATCGGTGCGGTCTCCGCGCTGGTGGGAATCGGCGGAGGAAGTCTCACGGTACCGCTCCTGATCGCACGCGGCGCGCGTGCACTGCACGCGGTGGGCACGTCCGCGGTGTGCGGATTCTTCATCGGCGTCGCGAGTGCGGCGGGCTACGCGAATCTGGTGCCCGCGAAGGCGCTCGGGGCCGGCTTCATCGGTTATCTCTACTGGCCCGGCGCCTTGCTGCTCGCGCTCGCGAGTGTGCTCACTGCGCCGCTCGGTGCGCGTATCGCGCACCGGCTGCAAGGCCATCAACTCCAACGCCTGTTCGCCTTCTTCCTCGTCGCGATGGCCGTGCTTATCTGGTTTGCGCCGGTGCGGGAATCTCAGCAGGACACGCCCGTCGCGTCGATCGAGCAGCGCGCGGGCAGCAGGATGTCGACCGCGAGCGGCAGGTGATCCGAGACATCGATCGGCAGGGCCCGGAGTTTGCGGGGCCTGAGGTTGGGTGACACGAGGATGTGGTCGATGGCGCGCTGCGGCTGCCAGCTCGGAAATGTCAGCGGGGCCGTGCCGGCGGGAAACGTGAGCGCGCTGTGGTCCAGCAGCCAGCACATCTCGGGGCTGTCCGCAGTGCAGTTGAGGTCACCCATCAGCACTGCGTTCGGTGCGGCTTCCAGAAGCTCCGCGATGAATCCCAGCTGGATACGCCGGGCGGCTGGTGTCAGGGAGAGGTGCGCCACGAATACGTGCAGTCCGTGGGTCACGTTGCCGTAGCGGACTTCCAACACGCCGCGCCCGCCGATGCGGCCCGGCAACTTGTGGTCATAGACCGCCGTGGGTTCGAGCCTGGACAGTACGCCGTTGCTCGACTCTGCCACGCCGGCCATGCGACGGTTGGACTGGTGCGTCCAGAACGGAAACTCCGCGGCTTCGGCCAGCGTCTCGGTCTGGTTGTTGAAGCTCGAGCGCAGGCTGCCCCCGTCGGCTTCCTGCAATCCAACGATGTCGAACGGCACCAGCGCGTCGGCGATGAGCCCCAGGTTGGTGCGTTTGGTGTGGTGCGGCAACACGTGCTGCCAGCCGCGGGTCACATACTCGCGAAAGTTGCGGACGCTCGCACCCGCCTGGATGTTGAAGCTGGCCAGCCGCAGACGCCTCGCGACCTTGCGTGCGGGCGCGCTGCCCGCCGATCCAGGCCCTCGCGTGGGCCTGGTCGGAGCGCTGCCTTCCATGGTCGCCCCCGGGCCGATTACCTCTTGGCCGTGGCGGCCGGCTTCGTCGCGAGTTCCCGCGCGACCAGGTAATCCACGATCTGCCAGAGCGTGTCGTAGTCGCCGGCCGAGGCGCCGGTGATGCGGTACTTGCCCGCCACGATCACGGTCGGGGTGCCGTCGACCTGGAAGCGCTGCACGAGGTCGGTGGCGCGCTTGATTTTCGCGTTGACCGCGAACGACTTGGCGGTGGCGAGGAACTTCTTTTCATCGACACCATGCCCGGCATACCACTTGGCGATGTCCTCGAGCGTGCGGAACTGCTTCTTCTCGACGAAGATCGCATTGAACATTTTTTCATGCGTGCGCGGCAGCGCCCCGAGTGCCTCGGCCGCGTAGAAGCCGCGCGCCAGCGCTTCCCAGCTCGGATTGAACACCACGGGCATCAGCACCAGTTGCGTGGAAGCGGGCTTGGTCTTCTTCCACTTCTCCACGCTCGGGTTGAAGTGCGCACAGTGCACGCATGCGTATGAGAACGCTTCAACCACTTCCACCTTGCCCGCGGGAGCGGTGGATGGAACGGGCGGCGTGATCGGAAAATAATGCTGGCCGGCGGAGAAACGCTCCACCATGTTCTGCGCGATGGCGACGGGGGCCATCAACATCCCGACCAGCAGAAACGTGATTACTTTTTTCATTGCATTGGCTCCGGGTATGCGCAGTGGAATTCTGGTGTGAATTGTGCACAGCCCGGACTGAATCCGCGCTGCGCGGGCCTCATGAATCGGCCTGGACCTGGGTTCGCAATGCTGCGATGAGGGCATCGGCCACCGCCAGCGTGCGCTCGAAGCCGCCCTCGGCCTCGCTGAAGCCCATTACGCGATATCGATTGCCGATGATGAGCGTCGGCGTGCTCTCGATTCCCCACCCCGCCGCGCGTGACTGCGCGCCCGCGATACGCGCGTCGGTGCCTGGCGCGTACATGGCCTGGCGAAAGGCGGCGGCGTCGACACCCGCCGTATCCGCGTACCACTGGATGAGCGCATCGGCGCTGTCGATGCGCACACCCTTCGCATGGAGGGCCTCGAACAGGGCGGCGTGGGTGCGCTCGATGATGCCGAGGTCGACGGCGGCGTAGTAACTCCGGGCGAACTCCGTCCACACTTCATTGAGCGGCATGGGCACCGCTTCGAAGCGTACGTCGGCCGGCAGTCCTGCACGCCAGGCAGTGAGCTTGGGTTCGAATGCGGCGCAATGGGGGCACGCGTACGAGAACGCTTCCGCAACTTCGATCGGCGTGCTGCCCTGCATTTCCGGGGCGGCATCGATCACCGCGTAGTCGACGCCGACGACGAGCGCGTCAAAGGTTCTCGGCGCGCCCTTCGCATTCGCAACAGTCGAAGCAGGCGCAACCGATGGCACGGTTGCCTCAACCGCGGGCGCCTCGCGGTTGCAACCGGTCAGCAGCGCGGCGCAAGCCAGCAAAGCGGCGATCAGCCCATGGCGAAGCATCATGTGTGCAATTCCCCGGTTAACGTTGCGGTTGCCACGTCGGCAGTCTGAGACCGCGTGAATGCCGCGGAGTTCTCCGGTCAGTTCGCAGGATCGCCCCCGTCGGTGCTGGCGGGAGCCTGCGGCGCCGCATTGGGACTCGCAGTGGCGCCTGGGCCGGGCGCCGCGGCGGAGTCCTGCGTCGCAGCGCCGGGCGCCGTAGTGGCGGCGGCGGTGGTGTCAGGCTCCTTGATGGTGGCGGCGCTGGGTGTCAGTGCGGCCACCGAGGCCTTGGGATCGAAGGCGTGCAGCCCTTCCACGTAGGTTGCGAGCGCGCTGATCTCGAGATCCGTCAGGTCCTTCGCGACCGCGGGCATGATCGGTGCGTTCGGGTTGTCCTCCGGGTCGCCGTATATTTCGCCGGCACGATAGCGCTCCAGGCGTTGCTCGACGTAGCCCGCATGCTGCCCGGTCAGCCGGGGAAAGGCCGTGCCGGGAATGCCGGACCCAGTGGGTCCGTGGCAGGCCATGCACGCAGGAATGCCGCGCGCCATGTCGCCGCCGCGATACAGCTGTTCACCCACGACGTACAGCTTCTTGCCGAGGTGCGGTCCGGCGGCGGTGACGACCCCTTCATCCGCGATTCCCGAGCGGCCCGACTGCTTCGAAAAGTAGGCGCCGAGATCGCGCATCTGCTTAGGCGTCAGGGGTACAGCGAACGGCTGCATCAGCGCATTCTGGCGAACACCAGTCTTGAACAGCAGGAGCTGGCGCGCGATGAACCACTCGCTCTGCCCGGCCAGCCTGGGATACAGCGGATCGACGGAATTGCCATCCAGGCCGTGGCACGCGGCGCAGGGTGCAGCTGCAGCAGCGCCGGCCTCGTCGTCGCCCGGCTTTGCCGCGAGGAGCTCCGCACTGCCGCTGCGCGCCGCGTCAAGCGCGGCCTCGGACGGCGTGCCCGGCACCATGGCCGTGGCGGCAGCGCCTGGCGCTGCGGGGGTCGCGGCCGCAGGAACGACCTGCGGCGCCGCCGGATCTGCAGCGCCGGGTGTCGCGGTCGCCGGAACCGCCTGCGATGCCGCTGGATCTGCAGTGCCGGGTGTCGCGGCGACTGGAGCCCCTGACGGCGCCGGGGCCTGCGCGGCCACTCCGAGCGCGATCGCCAATGCCAGCGCCGCCAGCGTTGCCATGATTTTCATGCGGATTCCCGAAGACCAGCGCGCGCCACGAGCCCCGCAGGATTGCGGTCACCGAGGTCATGCGCGAGGGGGTGAATTTATCTCAAAGACGCCTCCCAAGCATCCCGGCGAATGCCCGTCGCCTCGATGCGCCGGAAAGAGTACGCCTGCCGGGGCGGGTAGACTGGAAAGCATGTCCGCAAATACCCCCCCCCGCCCCCGCAATCCATTTGCCCGCGCGACTTACCTCAAAAGCGCGCACGAGCTGCATCAGATGCCCGACGACCAGGGTGCCGAGATTGCTTTCGCCGGGAGGTCCAACTCGGGCAAGTCGAGTGCGCTCAACGCGATCTGCGCCCAGAAGTCGCTGGCACGCGTGAGCAAGACGCCGGGACGCACGCAGCAGCTGGTGGTCTTTACGCTCAGCGACGCCGAGCGACTGATCGACCTGCCGGGCTATGGCTATGCGAAGGTCCCGTTCGAGATGCGCGAACACTGGGGCGACGTGCTGACGCACTACTTCCACAACCGGGGGAGTCTGCGGGGGCTCGCGCTGACCATGGATATCCGCCATCCGATGGGCCCGTTCGACCAGCAGATGCTCGCGCTTGCCCAGCGGGGCGGCAAGCGCTGCCATGTTCTGCTCACCAAGGCCGACAAGCTCTCCCGGGGTCCGGCGCAGGAGACGCTGCGTTCGGTGCGCCATACGCTGGCGCAGATCGATCCGCAGCATTCGGTGCAACTTTTTTCAGCGCTCAAGGGCGAAGGCCTCGACGCCGCGCGCGCCACGCTTGCGGGCTGGCTGGACCCGATCAAGGCGCAAGCATAGGGGCCAGGTTCGCCACGCGGGTGCGCGTGCGACGCACTCGCACGGATTACCATGGCTTCGATCGCGCGCGCCCGCCCGCGCACCCAGGAATTGCACGCGATGCCGGCTTCGTCGACGGAAAACCCGCCCATCACGGATCGCCGCCAGCTCGTCGAGTACCTCGCCGGTGGCTCGCGTCCCGCCGCTGACTGGCGCATCGGCACCGAACACGAGAAGTTCGGTTACCGCCTCGACGATCTGCGGCCCCCCGTGTACGAAGGCGAGACCGGCATCCGCGCGATGCTCGAGGGGCTCACGCGTTTCGGTTGGGAGCGCATCGAGGAGCACGGCACGCTGATCGCGCTCAAGCGGGGCGACGCATCGATCACGCTCGAGCCCGCCGGCCAGTTCGAGTTGTCGGGCGCGCAGCTCGAGAATCTTCACCAGACCTGCTGCGAAGTCGACGGCCACCTCGTCGAAGTCAAGACCGTCGCGGACGAAATCGGGCTTGGATTCCTCGGCATGGGATTCCATCCGAAGTGGCGGCGCGACGAGATGCCCTGGATGCCGAAGGGACGCTACCGGATCATGCGCGATTACATGCCGAAGGTCGGGTCGCTCGGGCTCGACATGATGACGCGCACCTCCACGGTGCAGGTCAACCTCGACTTCGATTCCGAAGCCGACATGGTGCGCAAGTTCCGCGTGTCGCTGGCGCTGCAGCCGATCGCGACGGCCCTGTTCGCCGATTCACCCTTCACCGAGGGCAAGCCCAACGGCTTTGTTTCCTATCGATCCCAAATCTGGACCGACACCGATCCCGATCGCACCGGGCTGCTCGATTTCGTGTTCGAGGAAGGATTCGGCTTCGAGCGCTACGTCGACTACCTGCTCGATGTGCCGATGTATTTCGTGTACCGCGACGGCCACTACATCGATGCGAGTGGTCAGAGTTTCCGTGCGTTCCTCGAAGGAAAGCTGCCGGCGTATCCGAACGAGCGCCCTCACCTGGGCGACTGGGCGGATCACATGACCACGGCGTTTCCCGAAGTCAGGCTCAAGCGCTATCTCGAGATGCGGGGTGCCGATTCGGGGCCATGGAACCGCATCTGCGCGCTGCCGGCGTTCTGGGTCGGCTTGCTGTACGACGACGACGCGCTGTCCGCTGCTTGGGACCTCGTGCGGGATTTCACGCTCGCCGAACGCCACGCCTTGCGCGACGGCGTGCCGCGTCAGGGCTTCAAGTTGCCGTTTCGGTCGCGCACAGTGCGTGATCTCACTCGCGATGCACTTGCGATCGCGGCGGGCGGCCTGGCTCGCCGCGCGCGCCGCAATCGCGACGGCCACGACGAACGCGTGTTCCTCGAGCCGCTCTTCGAATTCGCCGAGGCCGGCATCACGCCAGCCGAGCGCAAGCTCGAACTCTTCCACGGCCCATGGAAAGGATCAGTCGATCCGGTGTTCAAGCATTTCGCTTATTGATCACGCACCAACCCCGAGCAGCACGCGCCGCCAATGTATGCAGCTACGCTCGGTGGTTGCGTCCGCAAGCGGTAGGCCACCACCTCCGGGTGAAGCCTTTTATCCTGCGGTGGTGGCCTACCGCTTCCAGACGCTCGAGAGCTCGAGCGAACACCATTTCGACTGTCGATATTCGGGACTTCTTCTTTGGCGTGCCAGGGACGCGTTCCGCACTGCTCGGCAGCTGAAGGCGGTATCGCCTTGCCGCAGGATAAAAGGCTTCACCCGGAGGCAAGGCGATACCGCCTTCAGCTTCCAGCGCAACACCCACAGCTTGCTGGTGAAGCGAGTTAGTTGCGGACGTCGCGCAACTGCCAGTGCGAGCCGGCCAGCCAGCGCAGGCGCGTCCGCACGATCGTCCCGGTCAAACTTGTCTCGACTTCGAGATCGATGGCGAGGCTGCGCTGCTTGCCTTCGACTCGGGCGTCACGATCGACTTCGCCGAGCGCGGGGTCGACCGCCTCGGGATCGGGTTGCATGGCGCGCCAGCGTTCGAAGAGCACCGGTGTGCGCAGTGCGGCCTCGAGTTGCTCTGCGAGACCTTCGGCGCTGTTGGCGCTGAACGACAGCAACGGTTCGGTCCCGCGCGCAAGCGCAGGATCCGGCAGGGTCAGGAAATAGCGGGCCATGACTTGCTCTGACGATCGGAGGACCAAGCCTAGTCCACCGATGGAACTGCACGATGAACGCCCGCGCGCGAGCAGCGCTTGCCAGGCGGCGCGACCGCCTGGCAAAGGTCCCAAGGGGCTTACGCCTTCGGGTCGCGGAGTGCGTCCCCGCGTCGCTGCATGCGTTCCCCGCGCCGCTGCAAGCGCGCTGCGCGCATTTCCTCGCGCGTGATCTGGCCGTCCCGATTCGCGTCAACGCGTTCCAGCCGCGCCAGGTGCGCCGCTTCGAACTCCATCGTGCTGACCCGCCCGTCATTGTTGGTGTCGATGCGCGCCATGCGACGCTGCATCCGCTCAGCCCGTCGCGCGGCGCGGAAAGCCTGGAACTCTTCCGCCGTGATGTAGCCATCGTGGTTGGCGTCGATGCCCTGAGCCCGTTCGTGCAGGCGCGACTGCATGTCGGCGATGCTGATCGGCAGCTGGGGACGGTCGGTGCGTGGCGCCGGGGACTGCGCGGCCACCGCTGCGATCAAACCTGCGGCGCACGCCGCAGCTGCGAAGGACAAGGCAAAACGTTTGCTGGGGAGTTTCATCGAGTGGCTCCATTGAGTGATCGAGGGAAAAACCTCTACTTCACTCAACGCATTCGGATCGACCCCGTTGACGCGAATGCAACCTCAGGCTGGCGCGAGCGC
This sequence comes from Lysobacterales bacterium, assembly GCA_038255255.1. Classification (GTDB taxonomy): domain Bacteria; phylum Pseudomonadota; class Gammaproteobacteria; order Xanthomonadales; family Ahniellaceae; genus JBBQNY01. Next base: position 14,244 of record JBBSLL010000037.1, on the reverse strand, counting down.
GGGCGTATGTCCACGCGTGCGTGCATGGTTGCGCGCGATCAGCAGATACACGACGGGCACGACCAGCAACGTGAACAGCGTGCCAATGGCCATGCCACCCACGATGACCCGGCCGATCTGGTTGCGCGCCTCGGCTCCCGCGCCTGTCGCAACCGCCAGCGGCAACGAGCCCAGCACCATGGCGCCGGTCGTCATGAGGATCGGACGCAGGCGCAGGGCGGATGCTTCGAGCACCGCATCGAACTTCGAGCGGCCGCGTTCCTGCAACTGGTTGGCGAACTCGACGATCAAAATGCCGTGCTTCGCGATGAGACCGATCAGGGTCACGATGCCGATCTGCGAGTAGATGTTCCAGCTGCCGCCGGTGAGGCGGAGCAGCAGGAACGCGCCAAACGCTGCAAGCGGCACCGAGACGAGGATGACAAGGGGATCGACCCAGCTCTCGAACTGGGCCGCCAGCACCAGGAAGATGAAAGCCAGCGCCAGCAGCAGGATCACGGAGAAATCGCTCGCGGATTCGCGGAATTCGCGGCTCTGGCCCGACAGGTCGTACTGCGCTTCCGGGGCAACTTCTTCGAGGGCGGCTTCCATCCACTCGATCGCCTCGGCCATCGAATAGCCCGGTGCAAGGCCCGCGCTGACCGTCGCTGCCCTCAATTTGTTGAAGTGGTTGAGTTCCTTGGCCGCCACTGTTTCCCTGACGTCGACGATGTTGGAGAGTGGGACCATCTGCCCGTCGCCGCCTCGCACGTAGATGTTCGACACGTCGCCCGGCGTCGCGCGTTGTTCGTCCTCGACCTGCACGATCACGTCGTACTGCTCCGAACCGCGCTTGAAGCGCGTCACATTGCGGCCGCCGAGCAGTGTCTCGAGCGTACGACCGACAGCCTCGACGCTGGTACCGACCGTGGCCACCTTGTCGCGATTGACTTCGACACGCAGTTCGGGCTTGTCGAGCTTGAGGTCGGAATCGGGATTGCTCAGTTGCGGATTCGTGGACATTTTGGCGATGAGCCGGCCCACCGTCGCGCCCAGGTCTTCCCAACTGCCGGTGGTCTGGACCACGAAGTTGAGTGGTTGACCGAAACCGCCCTGTCCGAGCGGCGGCGGCAGCGTCGGGAACGCCAAGATGCCGGGGATGCCCATGAACTGACCGAAGAGTTGCCCCTGGATTTCCGCGGAACTGCGCTCGCGGTCCTTCCAGTCCTTGAGGCCAACGAAGCCGATGGTGTTGGTCACTGACGGGAAGCCCACGATCTGGAAATACCGGTCGACCTCGGGCAGGCCGGCGAAGGTCTTCTCCATCTGTTGCGCGTAGCGATCGGTGTAGGGCACGGTCGAACCTTGGGGCGCGACCCCGATCCCGATCACCAGGCCCTGGTCTTCCTGCGGGGCAAGTTCCTTTTTCAGGCCGACCCACAGGCCGGCGGCGCCCGCATAGATCAATGCCGCGAAAATGACGACGAGCCAACGCCACTTGAGTGCGCCGCGGAGCAGGCGGCGATACCCGCGGTCGAGCGCACCCAGCGCGCGTTCGCCGATGTCGTAAAAGCGGCTGTGCCGCGTCTCGCGGCGCAGGAGGCGCGACGACATCATGGGCGACAGCGTCAGCGCGGTGAATCCCGACACGATCACCGCGCCGGCCAGTGTCATCGCGAACTCCACGAACAGCTTGCCCGTGCGACCTGTCGAAAACGCCAGCGGCACGTACACCGCCGCCAGCGTCAGCGTCATGGCGACGATGGCGAAGCCGATCTCGCGCGATCCCTTGAGCGCCGCTTCCATCGGCTCCATGCCTTCCTCGACGTGCCGATAGATGTTCTCCAGCATCACGATGGCGTCATCGACCACGAGCCCGATCGCCAGCACGATCGCCAGCAGCGTAAGCGTGTTGATCGAATAGCCGAATGCATACATCACCGCGAAGGCACCGATCAGCGACACCGGAATCGTGACCAGCGGGATGAGCGTCGCGCGCCAGCTGCGCAGGAACAGGAAGATCACGATGACCACCAGCACCAGTGCCTCGATGATGGTCGTGTAGACCTCTTCGATGGATTTCTGGATGAAGATCGTCGTGTCGTAGGCGATCTCGACCTTCATGCCGTCCGGCAGCGTGCGCTGGATCTGGGGCAGCATCGCTTTCAATGCCGTGGAGATCTCGAGAGGATTCGCCACCGCCTGCTTCACGATGGCGAGCGGGACGGCAGTACGGCCTTTGAATCTTGCGCGGAAGCGGCTCTCCTGCGCACCCAGCTCGACCCTCGCCACGTCGCGCAGTCGCACCAGATAGCCTTCGACGCCGCCGATGATCACCGCGCCGAATTCCTCAGGCGTGCGCAGGTCGGTTTCGGACAACACGGTGAATTCGCGATCGCTGCCTTCGACGCGCCCGGCGGGAATCTCGACGTTCTGGCGCCTGAGCGCCGCCTCGACGTCGGCGGGCGTCAGCTTGAAGCTCGCCAGCCGACGCGGATCGAGCCAGATGCGCATCGCATAAGTGCTGGCGAACACCTGGGCCTGTGCAACGCCGGGAATCGTCTGCACGCGGTCCTTGACCAGGCGCTCCGCCACGTCGGCGATTTCCACCGATTCGTGGCGGTCGGACGAGAACGCGAGGTAGATGATGGGTTGCGCATCCGCTTCCTGCTTCTGCACGATCGGCTCATTCGCTTCTTCGGGCAGGAACTGCCGGGCCTGGCTTACCTTGTCGCGCACGTCGGAAGCGGCGGCGTCGGGGTCGCGCGCGAGACGGAACCGAACGGTCACCTGGCTCGACTGCTCACGCGAAGTCGACTGGATGAAGTCGATGCCTTCGACGCCGGACAGTGCGTCCTCAATGGGCTGGGTGATCTGGGATTCGATGACGCGCGCGTTTGCGCCCGGATAGCTGGTGCTGACGTTCACCACCGGCACGTCGACGTTGGGGATGAGGCGCACCGCGAGTCGCTGATAGGCGATCAGGCCGACGAGCAGCACCACGAGGTTGACGACCGTCGCGAAGACAGGGCGGCGGATCGAGAGGTCGGAAAGGATCATTTGAGGCTAGCCGTCAGTCGCCGGTTTGTCCGCGGGCTTCACCTTGTCGCCCTCCGCGCGCGCGGGCTCCGCAGCCGGCGCCGCGGTCGCAGCATCGCTTCCGGCCACCACCATGACGCCGGCGCCTTCGCGCATCATCGGTTTGGCCTGTCCCGCGGTGATGATCTGGTCGCCGGCCGCGAGCCCGGACACGATTTCGACTTCGCCGGGCAGGCGCATGCCGGTCTTGACGACAGCTTTTTTCGCCTTGCCAGCCACGATCTTGTAGACGTAGCGCTCGTCACCCTGCTGCAACAAGGCCTGCTCCGGCAGCATCAGCGCATCGCGCGGAGCGCCCACCCCCAGCGCGAGTCGGGCCGACAGACCGGGCCTGAGCAATCCTTCCGGATTCGCGATGCGTGCGCGCACTCTCGCGCTGCGGCTTGCCGGGTCGATCACCGGATCGATGGCGACCACGACGCCTGCGAAGCGGCGGTCCCGGTAGGCGTCGAAACCCACCTCGACCGACTGGCCGACTGCGACCTGCGAAAGCTGCGTCTCCGGCAACGAGAACGCAACCTCGATCGGATCGAGGCGCACCAGCGTCACCAGTTCCTGTCCGGCGCTGACGAATTCACCGACTGAGACTTCGCGCAAACCGACGTGGCCCGCGAACGGCGCGCGGATCTGCGTTTTCGCCAGGCGCGTGCGCGCGGAGGCGGCGCGCGCATTCATCACGGCTGCGTCAGCGCGCAGCTTGTCGATCTCGGCCTTGGAGATGAGCGAACGCGCGGCCATGCTGTCGGCGCGACCGACCGCTGTGCGCGTCACCTCGGCCATCGCCTGCGCCTCTCGGACTTCGGCGTCGGCAAGTGCCGAATCGAGCACGAACAGCACCTGGCCGTTCGCGACGGGTTCCCCCTCGTTGAACGTGATCCGCGTGATGCGGCCCGCGACTTCCGGGCGCAAGATCACCGACTCGTCGGCGCGCAGCGTGCCGGATGCAATGATGGTCGCAGACAGCGGGCGTGGCACGAGCGTTGCGGCTTCCACCGGCAGCTTCATCTCGCCCGGCGGACCGCCGCCCGGACCGCCGCCCGGCGCACCCGCTGCGGCACCATCGTCCTTGCAACCCGCGATCGCGAGCAGCGTGGCGGCCATCAACGCCCATGCAGGCGCAAGACCCGCTATGCGAATTCCACCAGCGACCATGCAACTGCACCCAGGCGATTGGAACTGCCGGAGTCTACGCTGCCGGATGGTGGACGAACCGTGCCGATGGTTGGTCTGCAATAAGCGTGCACGATTTCCACAGTCGGCTCTTGCTGTTGTAGAGCGGAGCTGTGCTCCGCTGGTCTTCTCCAGGTCTCAGCCGAGCACAGCTCGGCTCTACATGAGGGGAGAGATGTCCAGGGTGGCGGTGTCGTGCGGGCCGTGGGCCAGGACGCCGAGGCATGGCGTCGGACCGAGTCGTGTGCGCAGGATCGACAAGGTCGCTTCGCCATGTTCGAGTGCCGGATCGATGGTGTTGGCGATCCAGCCGCGTACGTCGACCTTCGCGGCGCGCAGCGCGTCGAGCGTGAGACGCGCATGGTTGATGCAGCCCAGTCGAAGCCCGACGACCAGCACCACCGGCAGCTCGAGCGCGTCGACGAGATCCATCTGGTCGAGACGTGCGGACAGCGGCGCCGCCCATCCGCCCACGCCCTCCACCACCACGAAGTCGCCGTGTGATGCCAGGCGATCGAACGCCTCGCGGATCGGGGCGAGCGACAGCTCGATGCCCGCGTCCGCGGCGGCAATTTCGGGTGCGGTGGCCAGCGGCAAGGCGAAGGGATTGACGTCTTCGTACACGGGCGCGTCGGAGCTCGCGCCCATCAGCGCCTGCGCATCATCGTTGCACCACTTGCCATCCACGAAGCTGCAACCACTGGCCACCGGTTTCATGCCGATCGCATGCAAGCCGCGTGCGCGCAGTGCCCGTAGCAAGGCCACCGCAACGAACGTTTTGCCGATGCCCGTGTCGGTACCCGTGACGTAGACGCCCCGGATCACGCGGATGGCAACGCTGGCGCAACGGACGGCGGCGCATTGCGTTGTCGGACGAGGCGATCGATCACGCGTGCCGATCGAATGCCGTAGATCGGCATGAGGATGCCGAGCAGCGCATACGCCATTCCGGGCAACGCCTCATGCCAGCCGCGCTGCGCGGGGATGCCGAGCGCCAGCGCCATCGACAACAACGCAGTGCCGATCAGGATGGCCATCGCCCCGATGTCCGCGCGCGCAATGGCGCGCTCCGCAGCGTCGAGCGCGAGCACGTTCGCGTGGCGCAACGCATGCCGGTTGAGCAGCGCGATGAGGCTGGCCAGCAGCGCGAACCCACTCCCGTAGATCAGCCAGACCAGACGATATTCGAGCATGCTCGAGACCTGCAGCTCCGAAGGCGCCCAGCCACCGGTTGCATGGCTGATGCCGGCCGACATGACCATGCGCAACGGATAGACGTAGAACAGCGTGGCAGCCACCAGCGACAGGCTCAGGACGATGACAGTGGAATCCTCCAGGCCGAAGCGCCGGCTGAAGCGATTATGCGAAGCCCAGAACATCGCGATGATGGCGAATCCGGCCAGAAAAGCGGGAAATCGCCGCAGCGCGTCGTAGAGCTCTGCGAAAGTGTCCGGCATCGCGTCGAACGACACCACCAGCAGTGTCACCGCGAACGCGAAGGCCGCGTCCACGAACGTCTCGAGCCGCGTGACCGCCTCGCCGCGTATGCGAAACCCGCCTTCCACCCTCAGTGCGTCGAGATTCATGTCGCAAGCCCCCTTGCCATTCAATCGCGTTGACGACACCTGCGTCCCTCGAACTGGCGCCTGTCCCTGGGCCGACTCAGTGGTCGCGTCGCAACCCCGGGCGGATGGTCGACCGCCGTTCCTCCGAAATCAGGGCGGGCGCTCAGTACACTGGGATCGAGGCGGCGAAACAAACGGTGGTTGAAAATGTTCGAGACGGTCAGGCTCAGCGGTGCGAAGCCGGCGCAGTATGCCGAACTCGCCGCGCAGGCGCGCGCGCTGCTGGGTGACGAACGCGACCGGATCGCCAACGCCGCGAACCTCTCCGCGTTGCTGTTCGACGCGCTGCCCGACCTCAATTGGTGCGGGTTCTACTTCTTCGACGGCACGGAACTCGTGGTGGGACCCTTCCAGGGCAAGCCCGCCTGCGTGCGCATCGCCATGGGACGCGGTGTCTGCGGTGCCGCGGCGGCGACGCGCACCACGCAGGTCGTGCAAGACGTGCATGCCTTCCCCGACCATATCGCCTGCGACGCGGCATCGCGCTCCGAGCTCGTCGTGCCGCTGGTCGCGCGCGATGGAGCACTACTCGGGGTCCTGGACCTGGACAGCCCGCTGCCGTCGCGTTTTGATGGCGAGGATGCGCGGGGACTCGAGGCGCTTGCACAACTCTGGATCGATGCGGGTACGCAGCCATGACCGACGCGAAGGGCAAGGACAAGGACAAGCTCAGCAACATCGGGCCGAAGTCGGCCGCGTGGCTGCGCCAGGTCGGTATCCGCACCATCGAGGATGTGCGCCAGCACGGCGCCATGGGCGCCTATCTCAAAGTGAAGCGTGCGGGGTTCAAGCCCGGGCTCAACGTGCTGTATGCACTGATCGGAGCCGAAAGGGGAAGGCCGATGAACAGCCTGACGCCGGAAGAGAAAGCTGCGCTGGTGGTCGAAGTCGCCGCCTACGACGAAGGGGTCAAGCAGTCGAAGAAGCAGGTATTCGAAGTGCGCGACGTGACCGCGGAACGAACCGCGGCAGGGCCCGAGAACGCGCGCCTCGGCACCGCGCGCGGGGCCGCCGAGGATTCCCTCGCCGAACCGGCGCGGCCTTCCGGCCAGGGCTCCGCGACGAGTCCCGACGCGCGCGATGCGCTTGATCCGTCGGCCGGCGTGGACGAAGGGAACGCGGATGCCAGGGATCCTCTTACGGGCGACGAGGGCGGCCACGCGCGCGATCCCCTGGGGCCGCGCGGAGTGTGAAACGGCTGTGGGTTTTGCCCGGCTGACCCGGCAATCGAACATTTACCTCCCCCCCTTTTGGGAAAGAGCCTGAACGCATCCCGAGGCCGGGTTGGCGCGCAGTCGCGCAGCAACGTCCGGTCGCGGCACACTGGAGAGGCACTTGGGCCGCGCAGACTTGTCCGTTCGCGGGTCGGCCCCATTTCCGGGAAATCGCCCAAATCGTTCCGCGTCGGGTCGCGCCGGCGAACAGGAGAAGCATGATGTGGATTCATTCGCGCCGTCCGCAACGACGAACGCCTGGTGCACTGACTCTGGTCCTCGCATTCGCATTCGCATTCGCATTCGCACTCGCGGGATGCGACAGGCTGGAGCTTGATCGCGACGAGCGATCCGAGCGCTCGACGGCATCCGCGAGGCCTGGAACTGCGGTCCCCGCGACGCGCCCGACACCGTACGTCCGAGGGTCGCTGCCCGACTTTGCCGCGCTGGTCGAGAGCCAGGGCAATGCGGTGGTGAACGTGCAGACCACGCGCACGCTCGGCGGTAGGGCCCGCGGCGACAACGAAGGCGACAACAACGGCGGGTTGCCCGACTGGTTCAATGGACCCGATGACAGTGAGGAATTCGATCCGTTCCGCGGAATGTTCCCGCGCGGGCAAGCGCATCCGCCGGTGCCGCAGCAGGGTGCGGGCTCGGGTTTCATCATCAGCCCGGACGGCTACGTGCTGACCAACGCGCACGTGGTCGATGGCAGCGACGAGGTGCGGGTCAAACTCAACGACCGTCGCGAGTACCGCGCAAAGGTCGTCGGATCCGACAAGCGCACCGATGTCGCCCTCATCAAGATCGAGGCCAAGGATCTTCCCGTGGTTCGCCTCGGTTCCTCGTCCGACTTGCGCGTCGGGGAGTGGGTCGTAGCCATCGGCGCGCCGTTCGGCTTCGAGAACTCGGTAACCGCAGGCATCGTCAGCGCCAAGGCGCGCGCGCTCGGGGGCGACACGCCGGTGTCTTTCCTGCAGACCGATGTTGCGGTCAATCCCGGCAACTCGGGCGGACCGCTGTTCAATTTGAACGGCGAAGTGGTAGGCATCAACTCGCAGATTTTCTCGCGCTCCGGCGGATACCAGGGGATTTCCTTCGCGATACCCATTGACGTCGCGATCAACGTGCGCGATCAGCTGATCGAAACCGGCACTGTCAGCCACGGCCGAATCGGCGCGCAGATCCAGCAGGTCACGCAGGAGTTCGCGAACAGTTTCGGATTGCCGGGTCCCAATGGCGCACTGGTGGCGCAGGTCGTGCCGGGCAGTGCAGCGGACAAGGCGGGCTTGCGGGAGGGCGACGTGATCCTGCGCGTCGGCGATGCCGAGATCGGCGACTCCGGACAAGTGCCGTCGCTGGTGAGCGCGATGCGGCCGGGCACGAAGACCACCCTGACGGTGCAGCGCGAAGGCAAGCAGCGCGTCCTTGATATCGTGATCGGCGCCGCCGAGGAGGCGCCTCCCGCGCTCGCCGCGCGAGCATCCCAACCCGAGCGTGCGGCAGCGATGGACGCGAGGCTGGGGTTGCGGCTGCGTCCGCTGGCGCCGGCAGATGCACGACGGCTCGGAGTCGAGGGCGGCATGCGCATCGAGCAGGTCGGTAGCAACGGGCAGGCAGTGGGTTTGCGTGCGGGCGACATCCTGCTGCGCATCAACGGCATCCCGGCGCTGGACATGGCTGCGGTGCAGGCCGAGCTTGCGGATTCGGAGGACCACGTTGCCCTGCTCGTGGAACGCGACGGGCAGCGGCAGTTCGTGCCGCTGCGCCTCGCGAGCGCCGGGCAATGAAACACGCACCCATTCGTAGCGCATCGGGCCGCAGCCCAACCGGAGAGCAGCAGTGACCGAACCCGAAGCCACACACACGCTCAATGACCTGATCGAAGTTACGCGTGACGGGCAGCGGTTCTATGAGGAGGCGTCCGACAAGATCGGCGACGAGACCTTGCGCGCGCTGTTCCTGCGCCTGGTCGAATCGCGCCGGGCATTGATCGAGGAATTGTCCGCACACGTCGAATCGCTGGGTGCCCCCGCTGCGGCGGGCGGTACGGTCGGCGGCACGCTGCGGACCCTCTACGGGGAACTTCGCGCCGGTCTCGCCGCGGATCGCAGCGCCGCTTTCGTCTCGCAACTCGAAAGTGCGGAAGATCGCCTGCTGCATGCGTTCGAGCACGCGCTCGAGCACGACGAGGACCGACGGGTGCGTGGAATCCTGGGGCGGCACTTTCCGAAAGTGCGTTCGATGCACGATGAGATGCGCAACTTGAAGCGCAATCTCACGAACTGACGGCGTCACCGACCGGGTGCGCGCGTAGCATCGAACGCCGCGGGCCTGTACAGGAGATCTACTTCCTCCACATCCACGCCCGGTCTCGCGACTCTGTCGTTGCGAACCTTCAACGCCGTGGGCTCATGCTGGCCACCCGGTGCAACTTCGCGCGCGGAACCCAGGAGGTTGGCCACCCGACTAAAACAGACACTTACATTCTTCGTCATCTCATCGTCATCTCTTCATCATTCCTGGCTTACGTTTCTCGACACGCTTCCGCCACGTAACCCACTGGGGCTTATACGCAAATCTAGCAATTGGAACTAAGCGCTCAGCAAGTGGAGCAGACTGTTTTTGAGCCGCGCCACCAAAATGCGCGACCGGGCGCTTCGTGTAGTACGAATCGTCCGCTTCCAGATGGAAGTTGGAACTCCGTTCGCCCACGGGGAATATCAATGATCGCCCAGAACTTCTTACGCTCAGCACTCCTCGTACTGACGCTCGGGTGCGCAAGCGCCTCCGCGGAACCCAACGCCACCGCGGGTGCTGCTTCCGCCCACGGCGTATCCGCCAACCTGCTCCTCGACCAGCCCGTGCCGCCCGACGTCACCGCGACTCTTGCGCCGGTGCCCGCTGTAAGCGGAAGCGCGCCGCCGGACTTCAACCTGTCGCAGACCGCAGCGAGCGCGTCGCTGAGTCTCGGTTCACTCGGCACGGTCCTGTCGACAGGCGTACTCACTGTTACGGCCAGCTCAGCGCTCGCCAGCAACCAGACCAATGCCAGCGCCACCACCAACGGCCTGTCGGTCACGGTGGATCCTGCGGGCGCGTTGCCGCCCGTCCTCGCGTTGAACGCGACCGAAGTGCGTGCGACCGCCACCGCCCAGTGCGTCGGGGGCAATGTCACCGTCTCGGGAACAACCAATCTGGTCGGAGCCCAACTCTCGGTGCTCAATGCCGCGTTCGTCGCTCTTGCTTCGAATCCGCCACCCAACACGGTAGTGCCGATTGTCGGCCTGGCAGGTGTGTCGATCATCCTCAACGAGCAGATCGTCACGGCGAATCAGATCACGGTCAACGCGATCCACATCCGGTTTCTCAATCTTCCGGTGGGCGCCGATTTCCTGACCGGCGACATCATCGTTTCGCAGGCGGTGGCTTCACTGACTGACTGTGTCGTCGCCGGCGCCACCGCGAATCTTTCGATCGTGAAAACAGGTCCGGCGAGCGTCGCCGCCAACGGCCAGCTCACGTATCAGATCGTCATCACCAATAGCGGCCCCAACGCCGCGAACGGCGCGGTGTTCCAGGATCCCGCAGTCGCCAACTTCACTGTTCAGAGCGTCAGCTGCACCGGTGCGACGGGCGGGGCGGTGTGTCCGAACGCTCCGACGGTTGCGCAGATGCAGGGAGCAGGCATCACGATCCCGACGCTGCCTGCGGGTGGCACTGTGACCTTCGACATCAACGGCACGTCCGGCGCGTCCGGGACGATTTCCAACACCGCCACGATCGCTACGCCACCGGGCGTGACCGATCCCGATCCCAACGACAATTCCGACACGGAAACGACGCCGATCACGCCCGCGGGCGGGGGCACCGCGGACCTCTCGATCGTGAAGACCGCACAGGGAGGCGCCACGGCTGGCGGGCAGATGAGCTATCAGATCATCATCACTAATAGCGGCCCCAATGCTGCGAATGGCGCCTTGTTCCGCGATCCGGCAGTGGCGAATTTCACTGCGACCGGCGTGAGTTGCACCAGCGCAACCGGCGGCGCTGTCTGTCCGACCGCTCCCACCATCGCCCAATTGCAGGGAGCTGGCATCGTTTTGCCGACACTGCCTGCCGGTAGCTCGTTGACCTTCCTGTTGACCGGCACCGTGGGACAGTCGGGCACGATCACCAACGTTGCGTCAATCGCCGTCCCCCCTGGAACCACAGACCCGAATCCCGGAAACAACTCCGACCCGGAGGCCACGCCCATTACGCCGAGTGGAGTAGGCGCAGCCATATCAGTCCCCGCACTCGATCGCTTCGGACTGGCGCTCATGGTCCTGTTGTTTGCAGCGGTGGGCTGGCGGGTCATGCATCGACAGAACGCCTGATCCATCAAGTTCCGTTCCCCCGACGCCGCGCTCGACCGAGCGCGGCGTCTGCGCACCCGGCGCGCGAGCCGCGCCGCTGGACGACAAGTCAGAGGTGTGTGAAGCCAACGTGAACTGAGCGAAGGCAGCCCGGGTCGCTACGCATTGTGTTCTGTCGGTCGATGGGTATGCTCGCCCGACACCCGGTTCGTTGTCGGTTGCCACGGAAAACTTCAATGCCAGCACGCAGCAAATCTACGGCCGCGCGGCGCGCGGCTGGTGCATCGTCGACGCCGGCCGGGTCCGTAAAGACGCGTTCTGCCAGCAAGCCCACTGCGCGCAAGAACTCCGGCTCGGCAGCCACGCCCTCCGCGAGAAAATCGGGTAAATCCCCCGCTGCGACGCCACCTCCGGTTTCCGCGAGTCCGCGCAAGACTGCCGGAAAAGCCCGCCGCCCCTCGGCTTTTTCCGCAGTGCCCACACGCCTGGTGGTCGTGCCTGCCGTGGATCCGCGCGAAGCGCGCGACGGCAACACCGGCACCACCGATCCGCGCGCGACGCGTGCCCTGCTCGCCGCAATGCAGTCGGTACGCGACGGCGACTTCGGCGTGCGGCTTCCCACGGACCTCGATGGCATCGACGGCAAGCTCGCGGACGCCTTCAACGAGATCGTGTACGCCAATGCCCGTCTCGCGGCCGAGCTCGAGAAGGTCGGACAGAAGGTTGGACGTGAAGGACTCACCCGCCAGCGCGTGGCGCCCGCGGCTCGACGCGGCGCGTGGGCTGAAATGGAATATGCGGTCAATAACCTGATCGACGACCTGCTGCGGCCCACCGAGTCGATGACCGACGCGATGGCGGCGCTCGCCAAGGGCGACCTGACACGCACCATCCCGCTCGAAGTCGCCGGCCGTCCGTTGCAGGGCGAGTTCCTGCGCTCGGCGAACATCGTCAACAAGATGCTCGAGCAGATGAGCGAGTTCGCGTCCGAAGTCACGCGCGTCGCGCTCGAAGTCGGCACCGAAGGCAAGCTCGGCGGGCAGGCCAAGGTCAAGCGCGTGTCGGGCGTGTGGAAGGAATTGACCGACTCGGTCAACCGCATGGCCAACAACCTCACGGGACAGGTGCGCAACATCTCCGAGGTGACCATCGCGGTCGCCAACGGCGACCTGTCGCGCAAGATCACGGTGGACGTGCGCGGCGAGATCCTGCAGCTCAAGGAGGCCATCAATACGATGGTCGACCAGCTGCGCTCGTTCGCGTCCGAAGTGACGCGCGTCGCGCGCGAGGTCGGTACCGAAGGCAAGCTCGGCGGCCAGGCGGTGGTGCCGGGCGTCGCCGGTACGTGGAAGGACTTGACCGACTCGGTCAACGCGCTGGGTTCCAACCTCACCTCGCAGGTGCGCAACATCGCCGAGGTCACGACCGCGGTGGCGCGTGGCGACTTGTCGAGAAAAATTACCGTCGACGTGCGCGGCGAGATCCTCGAGCTCAAGAACACCATCAACACCATGGTCGACCAGCTCAACTCCTTTGCGGCTGAAGTCACGCGCGTCGCGCGCGAAGTCGGTACCGAAGGCAAGCTCGGCGGCCAGGCGCAGGTGAAGGGCGTGTCGGGCGTATGGGAAGAGCTCACCGACAACGTCAACTCGATGGCGACCAACCTCACCACCCAGGTGCGCAACATCGCCGAGGTGACCACCGCGGTGGCGAAAGGGGACCTTTCGCGCAAGATCACGGTGGACGTGCGCGGCGAGATTCTCGCGCTCAAGAACACCATCAACACCATGGTCGACCAGCTCAACGGTTTCGCCGCGGAAGTCACGCGCGTGGCGCGCGAAGTCGGTACCGAGGGCGAACTCGGCGGCCAGGCCGTAGTGCCGGGCGTCGCGGGTACGTGGAAGGACTTGACCGACTCGGTCAACGCGATGGCGACCAACCTCACCTCGCAGGTGCGCAACATCGCCGAGGTGACCACCGCGGTCGCGCGTGGCGACCTGTCGCGCAAGATCACGGTGGACGTGAAGGGCGAGATCCTCGCGCTCAAGAACACCATCAACACCATGGTCGACCAGCTCAACGGCTTCGCCGCCGAAGTCACGCGCGTGGCGCGCGAGGTCGGCACCGAGGGCAAGCTCGGCGGCCAGGCGGAAGTCACGGGCGTGTCGGGCGTGTGGGAAGAACTCACCGACAACGTCAACTCGATGGCGACCAACCTGACGACGCAGGTGCGCAACATCGCGGAAGTCACCACCGCGGTGGCCAAGGGCGACCTGTCGCGCAAGATCGCGGTCGACGTGAAGGGCGAGATCCTCGAGCTCAAGGACACCATCAACACGATGGTGGACCAGCTCAACTCCTTCGCCGCCGAAGTGACGCGCGTGGCGCGCGAGGTCGGTACCGAAGGCAAGCTCGGCGGACAGGCCGTGGTGCCGGGCGTCGCGGGCACGTGGAAAGATCTCACCGACAACGTCAACTCGATGGCGACCAACCTCACCACGCAGGTGCGCAACATCGCCGAAGTCGCGACCGCCGTCGCGCGAGGAGATCTGTCGCGCAAGATCCAGGTGAACGTGAAGGGCGAAATCCTCGAGCTCAAGAACACCCTCAACACCATGGTGGACCAGCTCAACGGCTTCGCGGCGGAGGTCACGCGCGTGGCGCGCGAAGTCGGCACCGAGGGCAAGCTCGGCGGCCAGGCGCAGGTGCCGGGCGTCGCGGGAACCTGGAAGGACCTCACCGACAACGTCAACTACATGGCGACCAACCTCACCACGCAGGTGCGCGGCATCGCCAAGG
>JBBSLL010000036.1:0-28745 GCA_038255255.1 Lysobacterales bacterium | reverse complement strand
CCGCGCGGCGAGCGCCTGCGGTTCGGGCACAACCTGCCACGCCTGCACCATGCCGCCAATGCTCGCGACTTCGGCCACGTCGGGCACGGTCTTGAGCTCGTAACGCAGGAACCAGTCCTGGATCGATCGCAGTTGCCCGAGATCATGCTTGCCCGTGCGATCGACCAGCGCGTATTCGTAGATCCATCCAAGGCCCGTGGCATCCGGCCCCAATGAAGGATTGACCTGCGCGGGTAGCCGGTTGCGCACCTGGCTCAGGTATTCGAGTACGCGCGAGCGCGCCCAGTACAGATCGGTGTCGTCATCGAACAGCACATAGACGAACGAGTCGCCGAAGAACGAGAATCCACGCACCGCCTTGACGCCCGGCACCGACAGCATCGTCGTGGTCAGCGGATACGTGACCTGGTCCTCGACGATGCGCGGCGTTTGTCCGGGCCACTCCGTGCGGATGATCACTTGCGTGTCGGACAGATCCGGCAAGGCGTCGAGCGGCGTGCGCAGGACCGACCACACGCCCATCGCAGCGAGCGCCAGAGCGGCGACGAGCACGAAGACCCGATTCGCGATCGAAGCACGAATGATGGCGGCGATCATGGTGGTGATTCCGCCTCGCCATCCTCATCCGCATACTTCGGCACCAGCTGCATGTCCATGAATGGCGACTTGCCCGGCTTGTCGAAGTGCTGGTCCGGCACCATCGGGTCGTACCAGTAGATTGCCTTGCGCTCACGCTTCTCCGGCGTGGGTGGGGCGACCGCCGACTCCATGCTTTTCATGTGCGGTGCCTCGGCTTCCGCTGCACGATCCGCGTCGGGCCTTGCCAACTCCTCCGCGCCGGACGCCTGCATCCCGAGCCTTTCCAGCGCACCGGAAAGATTCGATTCCGAATCGATCAGGAACTGACCCGACGTCACGACACGTTCGCCACCGTCCAGTCCCGACAGGATCTCGGTCATGCCGCCGCTGCTGCGGCCGGGCGTGACCGCCACGGGACGGAACTTGTTGCCCTCGCCCATCACGA
This sequence comes from Lysobacterales bacterium, assembly GCA_038255255.1. GTDB lineage: Bacteria > Pseudomonadota > Gammaproteobacteria > Xanthomonadales > Ahniellaceae > JBBQNY01. Next base: position 27,721 of record JBBSLL010000036.1, on the reverse strand, counting down.
TGACGCGAGCTTGCGCGCCGCTGCCGATCAGCGCTTCGGACGGCACCAGTGCAAGATCCGCCCCGCCGTCGGGCTTGAGGGTGATCTGCGCAAACATGCCGGGGGCGAGCAAGCCACTGGTGTTGTCGAGCACGATTCGGGCCTGCTGCGTGCGGTTGCCCGTGTCAACCTGGGGCAACAACGCTTCGACCCGACCGCTGAACACCTCGCCCGGGATCGCGTCGACCGTGGCCTCGACCGGCGTGTCCGCGGCAATCCCGCCGGCGCCGGACTGCGGCACCGCGGCCTCCAACCACACGGTGCCGGTGCCGTTGACGCGGAACAACAAGGTCCCCATCGGCGCGGATTCGCCCTCGCGCACGCCGATCTCGCTGACCACGCCGCTCACCGGCGAAGTCAGCGTGATGCTGCCGCCACGTGTTGACGGGGCGCCAGCAGGCAAGCCCAGTACGCGCAACCGCTGCTCCGCTGCGGAGCGCAGCGCTCGCGCCTCGGGCGTAGTCGCATTGCCCAACGCGCGAGCTTCCGCCAGCGCCGTGCTCCACGTGGAAGAAAGCACGGTCGCCAGCGGTTGACCGGCGCGCACGGTCTCGTACGGTGCCTTGACGTACAGCCGCTCGACGATGGAATCGACACGCGCACTCACCACGCGTTCCTGCCGCAAATCCCAGCCGATCGTGCCGGGCACCCGGATCGTGCTCGCAAGGCTGCCACGCGATACCACGGTTGTGCGCATGCCGAGGTTCTGGCGGACACCCGGGGGGATGGTGACGCCACCTTCGCTCGATGCGCCTGTCTCCGCATACTTCGGTACGAGCTGCATGTCCATGAAGGGCGACTTGCCCGGCTTGTCGAAGTGCTGGTCGGGCACCATCGGGTCGTACCAGTAGAGCGCCTCGGGCTCCGCACTCGCGGAAACAGCATCGGGCGATGCAGGCTGCTCCGAACGACTTTGCCCCCACCAGTAGCCGAGTGCGAGAGCGCCGGCGAGCAAAGCCAAAGACCCGAGGACAAACGCGAGGCGATGGTTGCGCGTCATGGCCGTGCCTCCGTCGGAATCAGATAAGCGAGCGCGACCCACGCGCGCCCGAGTTCGCCCAGGCGCTCCGCGTGCGACAGATGCACCTCGAGTTCGGCGCGTTGGGCATCGAGCCACGACTGCACTGCGCCGCCCGCTTCATATGCGGCCAATGCGGCGGCACTGCGATCTCGCGCCAGCGGCAGCAAGGAATCCTCATGCAGGGCTACCTGGCGCTTGAATCCCTGCCAGCGGGCCAGCTCGCTACGGATGCGCGCGATGGCCTCGCGTCGTAAGTCTTCGCGGGTGGCGACCGCCGCTTGATGGTCCGCCTCGCGTGCAGCAACACCGCGGTCCTGCCGATTGCGCGTGAATAGCGGCAGCCCGAATCCAATCTCGACCATGAGCATGTCGCTGCGCCCGCGCTCCCGTTGGCCGTACGACGCGCCCACGCTCCAGTCGGATTTTTTTTCCGCGCGAGCCAACTCGATGCTTGCCTCGGCCGCACGGACTTGTGCTGTCGCGGGGAGCAACGGGCCGAGCCGATCAATCGAGGCCAGCAAGCGCGCCTCGGGGATACGCAGAAAGCCAAAGTCGGGCGCGTCGGTCGAGAGGTCGGCGATGTCGTCGCCCAGCCAACGCGCCAGCGTCGCCTGCGCCGATTCGCGTGTGGCCCGCGCCGCCTCGATCCGGTTGTCGACTTCGAGAACAGCCGATGCCGTCGCCAACGCATCACCGGCCGTTTCGGTCCCGCCGCCCAGGCGTGCCTTCGTCAGCTCCGCCGCCGACACGGCCTGCTCCCGCAAGGCCCGCAACGCGTCCAACTCCTGCTGCGCCGCCCAGACGTCGACCCACGCCTGCCCGGTCGCTCGTTGCACCTCGAGCTCGGTCGCAGCCGACAGCGCCCGGGCTTCGTCCACCTTGCGCGCTGCCAAGGTTCGCTGCGCTTCGCGTTTGGCGCGTGCGGGAACTTCCTGGCGGACCCCGACACGCTTCATCGTCATCTCATCCGGCCCGAACTCGAAGGCATCGGGGCCAGTTACGGGAAGATTGTCGATGCCGAGCATGAGCATCGGATCGGGCAAGGCGCCGGCGCGCGCCGCTTCTTCGCGGGCCGCGGAGACACCCGCGTTGCGGGCATCAAGCATGGGCGCGCGTGCAACCGCAAGCCTTGTCGCGTCGTGGAGCGTCAATCCTGACGATCCTGCGACGGCTGCGGGCGAAGCGAACAGCAAACACAGCGCGCACGCGCTGGCGGCGCGGGCGATGGCGCGCGCGGCCAGGGAAAAACGCATTGAGAGCATCATGGAACCTCCAAGCGACAGCATCGAAGCCACGCGGCGATTGCCGGCGTGCGCAGAAAGCGATGTCGCTGGGGCCTAGATCAGCAGTGAGCAGTACCGCAATCGAGGCGGCGGATCGGAGCGATCGATTGCAACGTCTACGTTGATCGCCAGATGGGACACGGGCTCGGCCAGGACGAGTTCGAAGGCCGGCGGTAGGGCGAGCGACGGCACGGTCAGCGCCGCATGGTCTGCCGCAGTGGACAGATCGGGTGCACAGTGCTTGGCACAAAGCGCCAGCGATTCTTCCTCGACTTCCATCCCCATTGCGGCGCAGTCCTCGGCCATCGCGACCGCTACTGCCGGCATGCGATCCATGGTGCACGCGTACGCCGCCATGGCGACCTGCTGGAACAGCAGGCACACGATCACCGTTACGGCGATTCGGAGGCGGCGGCGGCGCGAGGACATGGGTTGGATACTACGCTCCGGAAGGCGAGCTGCGAAATGACCTGGATCAAGTGGGCCCGGAACAGGACGGTTCCCACAGGAGAGACCCTCGCGTGCGCGTCGAGTTCAACCGGCCTCAGTGCCCGGCGGGAATGCGCCGCGAATGCCCGTCAGTACCGGCGCGAAGCCGCCGCCGGGCGTGCGGAAGTTGGTGGTCTGGCCGCGATACATCCGGGCGGCGTAAAGCAGCGGTTCGCCGCGGTAGGCGTAGCAACGGATGTCGATCTTGAGAGGCTCGGCCGATGACGCCGCGCGGCGCTCGCTGGGTGTGACGATCTCCTGCGCCACGTACGTGCCCGCGCTTATCTCCTCCCACACGCGCCGGGTCAGCTTGTCACCGCGATAGCTGGCCTTGCTGCCGAATCCTGCCGCGGGCTTGAAGAACACCTGGCGGCGGTGCGCCCACAACCGCTCGCGATTCTCCGCGGTGACGAGTTCGGTGTGGGGAATCGCGGCCAGCAACGTGTCGATGGTCGTGCCTTCGATACCCGCCGTCTCGAGAAACCCGCGATCGCCGAGCAGCGACAGGTTCCGCTTGTCCGCGTAAAGCGCGTGGGCGCGCGGGTGCGGACTCAGCGCGACCTCGCGAGTGAGGTATGCCTCGCGCAGCGTGGCATGCAACGGATCGTCGAGCGCAAAATCGGTCAGGCGGTTGTAGACGAAATCGATCGCATGGCCGTGCCAGCGCAGCCGTCCCTCCTCGCGCACCAGTTCCGACGGATCGCAGATCTCCGCGCGGAAGACGTGACGGCGCAACAGTTCGCGATACAGCGCGAACTCGGGATAGAGATACTGCTCGGCCGGCGAGTCGTCGACGATCGCGACGAACTGCAGCGGCGTGGAGCCGCGCTGCAGGGTCCATTCCGCGAGCATGGCGTCGACGACCGCCGACTCCGCGCGATCCGGGTCCGACACCGGCGCCATGGATTCCGGCATGCAGACCTGCTGTGTCTGCGCGACGAGCACATTAATGAGCGCGCCGCCGGGGTTCGTGTTGATCTCGATCAGTCGCGGTCCGTCAGGTCCGAGATGAAAGTCGAAGCCGAGCAGTCCCCCGGGCGAGCCCGGATCGAAGCGTGCGATATCAGGCGCCCACGACAGCGATGCCGTGCGGTAGTGCTCCGTCGCGATCACCTCCTCGATCGAAGCCAGGACGCTTTGCATCTGCACGATGTGGTGGCGCGAAACAAACACAGGCAACGTCGCGAACAGGTTGGCGTGCGAACCCGCGAGCGTCGCGGACAGTCCATGTTCCTGCAGTACCGCTTCGAGCCTTTCGTGCAGCGCCGCGGGATCGACACTGGGGCAGAAGCAGCCGCGATTGAGTTCCTCCACCGTGGAATCGGGCCCGCAGGTGCCGAACTTCGGATCCGCGATGCACGGCTGTTCAGGAATTCTCATGGCGAGCAGGATACGCGTGCGGGTTCACGAGGGTGCGAACGCCCGCGACGATTTGCGCAAGCGCAGGCTGGCGACGAGCAGCCACACGCCGGTGAGTGCGATCCACAACCCACCGGCGGCGGCGGTCACCACCAGCGGGTTGTTGAAATCGGCGCGCTCCGTGTAATCCATGATGTGCAGCATCCATGCGATGTCGAAGAGGCGCCACGTGTCGTTGCGACGCGCCAGGATGCGGCCGTCCTGGCCGGATACGTACAGTGTCGTCGCTTCATCATCGTCGAAGGACATGCGCCAGATGGGGGCCGCGTGGCCGCGGACTTCCAGGTTCGGCGCCGCCATCGACTCGGGCGTGAGAGCCTCACCCGGCCCCGTGTAGTCCTCGCGCGCGATCGCAAGCGCCGTGGCCGCGTCGATGGTGACATTGCGTCCGTCACGCGCATCGACCAGCCACGTGCTCGCGGTGTTGCTCAGCCGATAGACCGGGCGATCGCGCAGCCACATGGCTTCCAGCGACTGCACGGGCAACTCCGCCGCCGAGAGCACTCGCGACGGCGCCAGCTTTCCCGTTGGCCACTGCGTGGCTTTCGACGTCGCATGCGCACGGTACTCATGGCCCTGCACCTTGTCGTGGTCGAGCAGGCTCATGAGGAGCCCGCTGCCCATCCACAGCACGAACTGGATCGCGAGGATGAGGCCCGTCCACTTGTGCAGCGTGCGCATCCAGCCGGTCATGCGCGGCCGCGCCGGCGGCGAAAGCTGTAGAACAGCAGCCACACACCCGTCAAGGAAAATGCGACACCGATCCACGAGGCCAATTGCAGCAGCCAGTTGTTGATGTCGTCGCGCGTGTCGTAATCCATGATGTGCAGCATCCAGAACAGGTCGAACCAGCGCCACAGATCATGGCGCTTCGCGAGGAGTTCTCCGGTATGCGGCGAGAGGTACAGCGTCGTTTCCTTGCGGTCGGCAAACGACACCCGCCACAGCGGCACAGGGCGCGTCGAGACTTCCTGCGGCGCGTGGTCGAGCCACTCGACCGCCTCGACCGGCGCGGTACCGACATAGTGCGAGACCGCCAACTGCCGTGCTGCGTCGATGTCGAGAGGTCCAACGCGCGCGCCAGATTGCGCATCCACCAGCATCGCGATGCCCGATGCCTCGCGCACCTCGAAGACCTCGCGGCCCATGAAGCGCTTGAGCTTGAAGGACAGCATGTCCGGATGCCTTGCGGCCAGCGCGTCCGCGCTCAGCAAGGCAACGCTCGGCGACAGTGCCGTTGTATCCGCCGGACGCACAAGATGATCGCCGTGGATCGTGTCGATCGAGATCGCGGTCATGTAGAGACCACTCGCCATCCAGAGAAGCGCCTGGATTCCGAGCGCCCAGGCGACCCACTTGTGCGTGCGTCGCGCCCAGAATGCCGGCCTCATGGTTCGGAGTGCCTCTGCGCGCGCGCACCGAGCCGCAGTGCGTTGGTGACGACGGAGACCGAGCTCAGGCTCATGGCGAGAGCGGCGATCATGGGGCTGAGCAGCAGGCCGAACACCGGATACAGCACGCCTGCCGCTATGGGCACGCCAAGCGCGTTGTAGAGGAACGCGAAGCCGAGGTTCTGCTTCATGTTGCGCACGGTCGCATTCGAGATTGCGCGGGCATTGACGATCCGGCGCAGGTCGCCCTTCACCAGCGTGACCTGCGCGGTCGACATCGCGACGTCGGTGCCGGTGCCCATCGCGATGCCAATGTCCGCCGCGGCCAGTGCGGGTGCGTCGTTGACGCCGTCGCCGGCCATCGCGACACGTCGGCCCTCCGACTTCAGACGTTGCACCAGCGCGACCTTGTCCTGCGGCTTGACCTCGCCATAGGCTTCCTCAATCCCGAGCGTGGTCGCCACCGCTTGCGCCGTGCCCTGGGCGTCACCCGAGGCCATTACGATGCGCAGACCCGCGGCGCGCAGCGCCTCGAGCGCAGGCAGCGTGGTGGCCTTGATGGGATCCGCGACGGCGACGGCACCTGCGAGGCGTCCCTCGACGGCGAGGAACATGACGCTCGCCCCCTCCTTTCGCAGCAGCTCCGCGCTGCCGAGCATCGCGGTCACATCCGCGCCGACCTCCGTCATCAGCGCCTTGTTGCCCAACGCCAGTGCCTGGCCGGCCACGCGACCGCGCACGCCCATGCCAGTGATCGAGTCGAAGTCTTCCGCGCGATCCAGTGGCAGGTTGCGTCGTTTCGCTTCCGCGAGAATCGCTTCGGCGAGTGGATGTTCGCTGCCCTGCTCGAGACTTGCCGACAACTGCACGATCTGGTCGGGGCTAAAGCCCTCCGCCACGATCGCGTCGCGGAACGCAGGCTTGCCTTCCGTGAGCGTGCCGGTCTTGTCGACGATCAGCGTGTCGATCTCGCGCAACCGCTCGATCGCCTCGGCGTCGCGAAACAGCACGCCGTTCTGCGCGGCGCGTCCGGTCGCGACCATGATCGACATCGGCGTTGCAAGTCCGAGCGCGCAGGGGCAAGCGATGATAAGCACCGAAACCGCGTTGAGCACCGCGTAGGTCCAGGAGGGTTCCGGCCCGAACAGGCCCCAGCCCAGCAGCGTCAGCACCGCAACGCCGAGCACCGCCAGCACGAACCAGAACGCGACCTTGTCGGCCATGCGCTGCATCGGCGCGCGCGAACGCTGCGCCTGCGCAACGAGCTGCACGATCTGCGACAGGACGGTGGCCGAACCGACCTGGTCGGCGCGGACGATCAAGCTGCCGGTGCCGTTGATGGTGGAGCCGATGACCTTCGTGCCGGGGGACTTCTCGACCGGAATCGGCTCGCCCGTGAGCATCGACTCGTCCACGCTGGAACGGCCGTCGAGCACCGTGCCATCGACCGGCACCTTCTCGCCCGGGCGAACGCGCAAGCGGTAGCCCACGTGCACGTGGTCCAGCGGAATATCCTCTTCGCTGTCGTCGTCGTTGACACGGCGCGCCGTCTTCGGCGCCAGGCCCAGCAGCGACTTGATCGCCGCGGACGTCTTGAAGCGCGCGCGCAGTTCCAGCAACTGGCCGAGCAGCGTCAGCGACACGATCACGGCAGCGGCCTCGAAATAGACGCCCACGCGCCCGTGCTCGCGGAACGAGTCCGGGAACAAATCCGGCGCGATCGTCGCCACCACGCTGTAGACGAACGCCGCGGCGACGCCGATTCCGATCAGCGTCCACATATTGGGACTGCGATTGCGGATCGACTGGACGCAGCGCACGAAGAACGGCCAGCCTGCCCACAACACCACCGGCGTCGCCAGCACCAGTTCGATCCACGTGCGCGCTTCCACCGACAGGAACGCGACGCGGTGACCGAGCATGGCCAGCGCCAGGACGATCACCGTGAGCGGCAGGGTCCACCAGAAGCGCCGGGTGAAGTCGCGCAGCTCCGGGTTGTCCTCGTCCTCGAGGCTCGGCATCTCGGGTTCGAGCGCCATGCCGCAGATCGGGCACGTGCCGGGGCCTTGCTGGCGGATTTGCGGATGCATCGGGCAGATGTAGGTCGCGTCGACTGCTGCCGGATCGACAGCCGGCTCGATCGGCGCAGGGGATAGATACCTGTCGGGATCTGCGACGAACTTTTCGCGACAGCGCGCGGAACAGAAGTGGTGGTCGGTTCCGGCGTGCGTGGCGTGATGTGCAGTCGCGACAGGATCGACCTTCATCCCGCACACCGGGTCGATGACTTTGCTGTCGGTGATTTCGATCGTCATGGCGATTGCTCCGCCAGCGCGTGAAGTATCGGACAGCTTGCGAGCGCACCGTGCCCCGGACAGGCGTCGATCAGATCCTTGAGTCCGTCGCGCACTCGTGTCATTTCCGCGAGCCTGCCTTCGACATCCGCGAGCTTCGCGAGGGCGGCGAGTTTCATCGCGCCCATGTCCGCTTCGCGCAATGCAGAAAGTCCGAGGAGCTCCGTGATCTCCACGAGGCTGAATCCGAGCGCCTTGGCTCGCCGCACGAACTGGAGTCGCGCCAGATCGCCAGATTCGTAACGGCGATAACCCGACGCCTGCCGCTGCGGTGCAGGCAGCAGTCCCTGCCGTTCGTAGTAGCGCACGGTGTCGATTCCCACATGGGCGCGTGCGGCGAGTTCTCCGATCTTCATCGGCATGGCGTGGGTACTCCTGATGTCCGCGGTACCGCAGTCTGCGCTCTGGACCCGGGTCCAGAGTCAAGCGTTTTCCATGCGCTGCGCTGAACGCTCACGCGGCGCGCCCGCGTCGCCGCCCCTGCATGGAGGCAGAAATGCCTTTAGTGATTTGAGAACTCGGAGGTGGTGCCGTCTTTGGCGACAAGTCCCACCGTGTAGGAATCGCGCCGCCCGTCCGGCATCTCCATGCCTGGCGAGCCTGCAGGCATTCCCGGCAGGACGAGACCCCTGGCGTCGGGCTGTTCCGCCAGCAGCCGCTTGATGTCCGACGCCGGCACGTGGCCCTCGACGAAGTAGCCGCCGACCTCGGCGGTGTGGCATGAGGCCAACCCGACCGGCACCCCGACGCGTTCCTTGATTGGACTCATGTTTTCAGTGTTGCGCACGTCGACCTCAAAGCCCTCTTTGCGCAGGTGCTCGACCCAGAGCGCACAACAGCCGCAGCTGGCGCTCTTGTGCACGATGGCCCGCGGCAATACCTCCGCCGGGCTTGTGTTGACCGCGTGCTGCGACGCCGCCGTGGTGCTGGCGCGCATCAACTCGGCCGGCGCCCGGTGCGGGTCGGGCGCAGGCGTGCATGCCGACGCGAGCAGGCTTGTTGCCAGCACCAGTGCGAAGGTGACACTCGACGCGCGGCTCATGGCGTCGGTCGCAACGGTTTCGGTCGTGACGACCAGTGGATGTGGACGATCAGCCAGTCGGGCCCGGTTTTTCGCAACACCATAGTCTCGGTGCTGAGCAGGGTGAGTGGTTTGCCGTTACTGGTGGCTCCGAGTTCGCTCTCGGTGCCTACCCATGCGAAGCCACCGTCGACGCGAGCGGTGCGGCGTTTCACTTCGATGCGAGCGCCCTTGAGAAATTCCGCATCATGCTTGGCGTGGTCGCCGAGATATTCCTGGCGCGAGGTTTCGGCGCCGCCGCTTTCGAGAATGAGCACGTCCTCCGCCAGCAACGCACCACTGCGATCGAGATCACCGGCCTTGAGTGCGGCCCCGAACTGCTCGACGACGCCAAGCACCTGCGCCGTCGCGGGATCGACGGGTGTGACCGTTGCTGCGGAAGCGTGTTCCTTCGGTTCGTGCGCGCCAATCCCGCCTGGCAGCGCGAGCAATCCGGAAAGGCCGGCGCATAGTAGTAACGACTTCATGTGCATGTCTCCTGTGGACGAGGCTCAAAAAGAGTCAAACTCAGTGCGTATGATCGTGACCGTCGTCGGCTTTCGCGGGTGCGGTCGACGGCGCGGGGTGCGATTCGACCGTGCCGTCCGCGTGGCGGTGCTCGATCATCCGGGGCGCCGCATCAGTTGTTGATGGAATGGGTGGCGTTGTCGCGTGCTGATCGACCGGCGTACCAGCCGCGTGATCATGAGGCTCCCCGGCATCCGCCTTCGTTGCATCGATGGGGGCGGGCATCGGGTCGCCGCCATGGTGGTCGACCGTGGCTTCGCCGAGTCCGTGTGGCCTGGTCTCGCCGCCGCCGTGCGAGTGTCCACCGCTGGCCGCCACCATCGACTGATACTGCTGGGCACTGAGGTTGGGCAACTCCTGCAGGAACGCGACCATACCCCAGATGTATTCGTCCGCCATGCTGCCGCCCCACGCCGGCATCCCGGAAGCCTTGATGCCGTGTTTGATCACCCAGAAGGCCTGGGCCGGCTCGACGGGTTTCCTGCTGAGGTTTGGTGGTGCGGGATTGAGGCCACGGCTGAGTTCCGTTTCGGCCATGCCCGGCCCCAGGTGGCAACCGGTACACATGGAGTCGTAGTTGCCGGCGCCGCTACGGATGCGGTCGGGATTATTCAAGTCCGGGGGCGCATGCAGCCTCTTCGAGCGGGCCTGGATGGAGCGCTCGCGCAGTGTTTCCAGCATCGCGTGCACCGGCCGCGTATGCGAATCGTCGGCACCGACGTTGTAGACGCCGAACCAGATGAAGAGCCCTGCCGCGATTGCAGCCGCCAGTGCCAGCACGAGCACGGTGAGCAGGGAATGGCGGGTCACGATGGCCATGTTCTCGTCCTCGAGTCAGAACCAGATGCGCACGCCCGCCACGAGGCGGACGTCGTTGGTGTCGTCGCCTTCGGCGCGGCGGAAGTCCGCCGTATCACCGAACGCGCGCTCCCAGACCAGACCCACATAAGGTGCGAACTGGCGGGTGATCTCGTAGCGCAGGCGCAGCCCGGCCTCGACAGTACCGAGGCCCGAGCCGATCCCGCGCCGCTCGTCGTTGCGGCCATGCAGCTCCGCTTCGGCGAGCCACTGCAGGATCAGGCGGTTGGTCAGCAGGGTGTCGTACTCGGCTTCCAGGCGGAGCGCCGTCTGGCCGGATTGGCCGATGTAGGCGGTGGCTTCGACCTCGAACTTGTAGGGCGCAAGGCCCATCACGCCGAACGCAATGAAAGTCTGCGAAGGCCCCTCGCCGAAATCCTGCCTCACGCCCACGACAGCGTCCCACCAGCGTGCGACGTTGCGCCCGTACAGGACTTCGAGATCAGCAGACTCCGTCGAGCCCCCCGTCCTTTCGCCTTCGGTACGCAGCCATATACGATCAAGATCGGTGCCGATCCAGCTCAGCGCTTCCCATTCGATGCCGGTGCCCTCATCGGCGTCCCAGGCCTCGAGGCGGTCCAGCAGCCAGTAGGAATGAATGCGGTTATCGTGCGCGGCGTGGCCTGCCACATCGGGGAACGCAGCCGCGCGATCCGCATCGGTCAGCACCGGAATCGGTTCACGCGGCGCGTCCGCAGCGGCCGCGCCCGGCGACGGCGGCTCGTGTTCAAACGCCCGCGCGAGCGGCAACAAGATGGAAGCCGTTCCCATATGGGCGTGGTTGCCCTTCACGCGCGCTGCGGGCGTCGATGCCGGCATGTGCTGCGAATGATCCATTTGCTGTGCGAGCACCGGACCGCCGCCGCACGCCAGCAGCGCGCCAACGGCCAGCGCGCGTAGATCCAAACAGGAACGACAGCGTAGGCGCGTGCTCATTCCGACACCTTCACTTCGCGCATCATTCCCGATTCCATGTGATAGAGCAGATGGCAGTGATACGCCCATCTGCCAAGTGCGTCGGCGCGCACGCGATAACTGCGCCGCGTGCCCGGCGGCATGTCGATGGTGTGCTTGCGCACGAGGAAGTTGCCCTGCTCGTCCTCGAGGTCGCTCCACATCCCATGCAGGTGGATCGGATGGGTCATCATCGTGTCGTTGACCAGCACGATGCGCATGCGCTCGCCGTAATTGAGTCGCAGAGGTTCCGCATCGGAGAACTTGATGCCGTTGAAGGACCACGCAAAGCGTTCCATGTGCCCGGTCAGATGCAACTCGATGGTGCGGGACGGGTCCCTCCCGTCTGGATCTTCGAACAGGCTTTTCAGCGACGCATAGGTCAGCACCGTGCGGCCGTTGTCGCGCAGTCCGATGCCGGGATCGGCGAGTTTCGGCATCGGCGACATGGTCTGCATGTCGACCAGCGGATTGCCGGCTTCGCTCGCGGGATGGGCCTGCATGCCGGCCGCGCCGTGGTCCATGCCGGCCATCGCCGCCGGGGCCATGGCTGACATGTCGTGCTGCGAATGGTCCATGCCGCCGGCGGCTTTTGAAGGCGCGCCGTCCATCGCGGACATGTCGTGACCCGAGTGGTCCATGCCCTGCGCGGGAGGCGCGGACATCTTCGACATGTCGTGCCCGGCGTGCCCCATGCCGCCGTGGCCCATGTCGTCCATGGTCAGGATCGGCCGCGGGTCGATCGCGGGAATCGTCGCGCGCAGTCCATCACGAACCGCGAGGGTGCCGCTCACGTAGCCGGTGCGGCCCATGTCCTGCGCGAAGATCGTGAATGCGTCCTGCCCGGACGGTTCGACGATCACGTCGTAGGTCTCCGCCACCGCGATGCGGAATTCATCGACGGAGACCGGGTGCACATACAGGCCGTCCGCTGCCACGACGGTCATCTTGAGGCCCGGAATGCGCACGTCGAAATGCGTCATCGCCGAGCCGTTGATGAAGCGCAGGCGGACCTTCTCGCCCGAACGGAAAAGCCCGGTCCAGTTGCCGAGCGAAGTCGTGCCGTTCATGAGGTACGTGTAGGTATTCGCGTTGACGTCGGAAAGGTCGGTCGGCGTCATGCGCATTTCGCCCCACAGCTTGCGGTCTTGGACGGTTGCATCCAGGCCCATGCGCTCGACGTCAGCGAGAAAATCGCCGACTGTCTGCTTCGACAGGTTGTCGTGGTCGGGCATCTTCTTGAGGCGCGCGAACAGCGCCGTCGGGTCCAGGTCCGTCCAGTCGTTGAGCATCACCACATAGTCGCGCTCGTATCGGAAGGGTTCGGGCTGCAGCGGATCGATGATGATCGCGCCATAGCATCCCGCCTGTTCCTGGAATGCCGAGTGGCTGTGGTACCAGTAGGTGCCACCCTGGTGGACATCGAAACGGTAGTGGTACATCTCGCCGCGATGGATGCCGTTGAAGCTCAACCCCGGCACGCCATCCATGTTCGCCGGCAGCAGGATGCCGTGCCAGTGGATCGATGTCTGGTGGCCGTGGATGGAGCGCGGCGGCAGCCGGTTCGACACCCGCAGATTGACTGTGGTGCCTTCGCGCCAACGCAAGATGGGCCCGGGCACCGAACCGTTGATCGTGATCGCCTGGCGCGTTGCGCCGGTGAAATTCATCGGCGTCTCGCCGATGTGCAGGTCGAACTCGGTGCCGGCGAGCACGTTCGAGTTGCCTGGCGCTTTGCGCGCCCATGACTCGCGAGGCAGCAGGCCCAAACCGGCCACAGCGCCGCCGGCGGTGAGACCCTGCACGAAACGGCGGCGGGAGAGCGCACCCGCTGCGGGCGGATGGGCCCCGAATGGATTGATTGACATGGGAACTCCGTACTTGCAATTCGTCGCCGCGGCTCGTGCCATGGGCAACACTCAAGTCGCGCCGGTCATTCCGGCGGACGCGATCGATGGGCGCAACGACGCCCGCGTCAATCAGGCAATGGGAGGCCGCATCAAGTTCGCGAGCATCGGCGCGGCGTGTTCGTGCGCGAACGCCACCGGTGACTGCGGATCGTGTGTATCGGGCAGGCGGACAAACACCGCAGCGAAGGCGAGACCACCCTGATGCAGGCAGCCGCAGTCGCATACGCCCAATTCGCAGCAGTCGTTCGCTGAATCGGTCGGCCCGTCATCGGAAAGGATGGAACCTCCGTTCGATGGCTCGAGCGCTGTGACGGCGGGCAACTCTTCGCCCGTATGACAGGGCAACTCCAGGACGATCGTTTCTGACGGCGGAAACTCCGCGATCGGCGTCGCGTCGTGCCCCGCGCCATCTTGGTCCGGGTGACTGCTCGACATGGCCCAGCCCGATCCTCCATTGAGAACCAGGGTTGCGCTGAGCGCTAGGCGCAGCAGAATGGCAACTACGGACATATGTGCACTCTAGTACGGTTTGCGCAAAGGCGACGTCAACGTCAACGCGATGGACGAATGGGGTTGTCCGCTCCACCCCATGGCCTGGATCGCTGCGGCGGCGCGTAACAATTTGAAATCCGGATCCGACCCACTGTTTTAACGTTTGACGCACCGAAACGGTTCATCGGCCAAGGATTGCGCCCGTTAAGCCGTGCGGCGATATCCAACCTCGAGTAGGCCGTGCAGTTCATCAAGCGCATCAGTGCGCGGGGTTGTCTGTTTTCGCTGGATGATTTCGGCACGGGAATGTCCTCGTTCGCGAACCCCAAGACACTGGGCGTCGACTTCCTCAAGATCGACGGAGGCTTCGTGCGCAACATGGTGGACGACGATGTCGACGCGGCGATGGTGGATGCCATCAACCGAATCGGGCACGTCATGGGTATCCAGACCGTTGCCGAATTCGTCGAATCCCCCGCGACCCGCGCCAAACTCGACGCTCTTGGCGTTGATTTCGCCCAGGGTTATGGCATCCACTCGCCGGCGCCATCGCACGAAATCCTCGGCCGAAAGGACGCTTAGTCCCGGCGCGCTCGCGGACCCGTCACTCCAGCCATTGCCCCACGCCGGACGCTTTGCTCACGCGTGCTCCAGCTTCGCCAATTTTTGCTCGTACTCCCTGATCAACGCGCGGGATTGCAGCCTCAGCTCTATTTCCTTCATGACGATCTTCGCCATCTGCTTGAGCATGTCCTGCTGATCTGAATTGATGTAGCGCTGCCTCGTGTCCAGGATGCAGAACGTTCCGATGTTCCCATCGGCGGTTTGCAGAGGCGCCGCAGCGTAGAACTGCAGACCGAAAGCCCCGGCTACCAGCGGGTTGGCAAGGCAACGCGGATCGTTCTTCGCGTCTTCGACCAGGTAAACATCGTCCGACAATATGGCCGAGGCGCATAGGCCCGGATCGCGACCAATCTGGTCGACGTCCAGGCCGTGGTGCGACTTGAACCAGATGCGGTCCTCATCCACCAGGCTCACGATCGCGATGGGAACGTTGAATACCTTGGCGGCCAGAGCAGTGAGGTCATCGAAACTGCCGTCGGCTGGCGTATCGAGAATCTCGTATTTCCGCAACGCCCCAAGCCTGTTTTGCTCTCGCTGGAACTCAATGAGGTGCTGATTCATGTCGTGGGCCGAGTGTGGTTTTTGACTGAAGACAAGGAGCGCGGCGCCAACTCGGATTCGAGTTCCCTGACGCGACGTTCCGCTTGATCTTTTCCGTTGCGCAGCTCCTGCACGACGACTTCCATTTCGCGGCTCTGCTGCAGCACGGCAGTAGCCATCGCATGCCTCGAACGCGAGTCGTCGATATTGGTATTGGTACCGAACCATCGAACGACATTGCCCTGCGAGTCCCGCGTCGCCGCCACGCGCGTCAGGAACCAGCGCGCAATGCCATCGGCGCCACGCAGCGTGAATTCCATTTCAAACGGATCGCCGGTTTCAATGGCGCGTCTCCAGTTCTGGAGCACGAGGGGCAGCAGTTCGGGATCGTGGACCTTTTCCCAGCCCCACCCGTTCATTTCCTCGAACGTGGTGCCGGTGTACTCGTACCAGCGACGATTGTAATAGTCGATATGGCCGTCCGGCCTGGCCGTCCACGCAAGCTCCGGAAGATTGTCGATGAAGACTTTGAGATTCCATTCGCTTTGCTCAGCGCGCACTTGCGCAGCCTCCGCCGCGAGCCTCGCGTTGACGAGGTCCGTCACTTCGAAAGCCATGATGAATATGCTGTCCGCTCCGTCCGGGCCTGCCTCGATCGGCTGGTAAACAAAGTCGAAGTAGCTCTCCTCGAGCCGGCCTTCTGCACCGCGGCGCAACATTGCTGGCACGGCGCGACCGTTGCGGGCGACTCCGGTGGAGCGAACGGTATCGAGCAGCTCGATGAAATCCCCCAGTTCTGGAAAGGCCTCCAGGAAAGTTCGGCCCTCGATGTCCTCGATACCCGAGGTGATTCGATGAAGCGCGTTGGCGTACTGAAACGTATGTCGGGGTCCGCTGACCACGGCGATCGCGGCCGGTGCGTGCTCGAACATTTCCCTCAGTCGGGCTACCTCGCGTTCGCTCGCCGCGCGTGACTTGTCCACCGCCTCGGTGTGACGGTGACTTTCGAGCTGCGACTCGATGATCAGAGACGCCGTTTGCGCCAGGAGCTCTACCGTATCGACGTCGCGCTTGGATGGCGTCGTAGGTCCACGGTGGTAGAGCGCGAACGTGCCCAGCACTTCCCCGGACGACGCCAGCACCGGCTTCGACCAGCACGCGCGCAGTCCGTGCTCGAGCGCCAACGCGTTGAAGTCCGTCCAGAGCGGGTCGTGCTGGATGTCCGCGACGATCACGGTTTGGCGAGTGTAGGCTGCCGTGCCGAATGAGCCTGCTCGAGGACCGATGCTCATGCCATCGATCGCTTTCGTGTATTCCGGAGGCAAGCTCGGTGCAGCAGCATGCCTCAGCCGTTGAGTGTCGGCGTCCAACAGCAAGAACGACGCGACCACCCCATTTACGGAACTGGCTTCCACCGCCCGGACCATGACGTTCAGGATCTCGGGCAGAGGCGCTCCTTGCAGAGCAAGCTCAAGCGCCTGCTTCTGACCCTCGATCAGGTAGTGCTCGTGAGCATCCCGGAGGGCGGACTCCAGTCGCGGGGGACCTTTGCTGGTGCTCGGGATCGGCACGGGACTCGACTGCTTACAAGGAAGGTGGCGAGTTTGGCAGACACCATCCAACGGTCGCTGACGGGCATCTGAATGTTCGCCTCGAAGCGTGGTTGCGACCTCTGGTGGGCGCTGGCGCAGCCCCTCACCTCAACCCAAACCACCTCGTAGCCGCGCGACGATCTGCTCCGCCAGCGCAGTCGGCGTTTGCGCAGTGGTGTCGAGCCGCAGCTCGGGAGACTCTGGCTCTTCGTAAGGGGAGTCGATGCCGGTGAAGTTCGGCAGCTCGCCGCGTCGTGCTTTCGCGTAAAGACCCTTGGTATCGCGTGCTTCAGCCACCGCGAGCGGCGTGTCCACGAATACCTCGATGAAATCGTCGGCAGCGAACAACGCGCGCGCGGCGCGGCGTTCGGCGCGGAAGGGCGAGATGAAGCTCACCAGCACGATCAGCCCCGCGTCGACCATCAGCCGTGCGACCTCGGCCACGCGGCGGATGTTCTCGACGCGATCCGCGTCGGTGAATCCGAGGTCCTTGTTCAGGCCATGGCGAATGTTGTCGCCATCGAGCAGATAGGTGTGATGGCCGAGCGCGAGCAGGCGCTGCTCGACCAGGTTGGCGATCGTGGACTTCCCCGATCCCGACAACCCGGTGAACCAGAGGCAGCGCGGCACCTGCGATTTGGCGCGAGCGCGCGCAGCCTGGTCGACGTCGAGATGCTGCCAGTGGATATTTCCGGCGCGGCGCAGCGCGAAATCGAGTGTTCCGGCGGCGACCGTCGCATGGCTTTGCCGGTCGATGAGGATGAAGCCGCCAAGTTCGCGGTTGTCGGCATAGCGCTCGAATGCGATCGGCTGGTCGAGGTGGAGGTTGCAGAAACCCACTTCGTTGAGCTCGAGGTTGCGTGCCGCCAGATGCTCCTTTGTGTCAACGTCGACCCTGTGCTTGATTTCAGTGACGCTCGCGCCGACCGTGCGCGCCCCCGATTTGAACCGGTAGCTGCGGCCCGGGAGCAATGGTTCCTCGCCCATCCACAGCACGTGCGCCGCGAACTGGTCTGCTACCTGCGGCGGGTGTGCCGCGCCGGCGAGAACGTCACCGCGACTGACGTCGATCTCGTCGCATAGCGTCAAGGTGATCGCGGCTCCCGCCGTAGCCGCGCCCGCTTCGCCTGCGGGTGTCAGGATCCGCGCTACTTTCGAGTGGCGACCCCCAGGCAGTGCCACGATCGCGTCGCCGATGCGGACCGTGCCTGAGGCGACGGTGCCGGCGAATCCGCGGAAGTCGCGTGACTCATCGGTGCGGTCGGGCCGGATCACCCACTGCACCGGCATGCGGAAGCCGACAGCCGATGCAGCGCGGTTCGCCGCGACGGTTTCGAGATAGTCGAGTACGCTCGGACCGGCATACCAGGCCATCGCGGTCGAGCGTTCCACGACGTTTTCGCCGTGCAGCGCCGAAAGTGGAACTGCGCTGACGTGGGCGATGCCGAGCTGTGCGGCGAGCGCGCGGTATTCAGCCTCGATGGATTCGAATCGCGCCTGGTCCAGGTCAACAAGGTCCATCTTGTTCACCGCGAGGAGCACGTGGTTTATTCCGAGGAGCGACACGATGTAGCTGTGCCTGCGCGTTTGCGTAAGCACGCCCTTGCGCGCATCGACAAGCACGACCGCGACGTCTGCAGTGGAGGCTCCGGTTGCCATGTTGCGCGTGTACTGCGCGTGCCCGGGGCAGTCGGCGACGATGAAGCGGCGGCGCGCGGTGCCGAAGTAGCGGTAGGCGACGTCTATCGTGATGCCCTGCTCGCGCTCGGCGTCGAGGCCATCGAGCAGCAGCGCGTAGTCCATGGCGTCGCCCTGGGTGCCGTGGCGGCGGCTGTCGGATGCGAGCGTCGCGAGCTGGTCTTCGTGGAGTGCCGAGGTGTCGCGCAGCAGCCGGCCGATCAGGGTGCTCTTGCCATCGTCGACGCTGCCGCAGGTAATGAAGCGAAGCAGATCGCGTGATTTATCGAGAGTGAGATAGGCGGCCACTGCACCTTCCGCCTCTTCGCGTGACTCGTACCCTCTCCCCAACCCCTCTCCCGATGGGAGAGGGGCTCGGTGCGTTGCAACTCCCGGGGGGAGAGGGGCTAGTCCTGGTGGCGCTTTGGGATCTCTGGGCATCAGAAATAGCCCTCCCGCTTCTTCTTTTCCATGGACGCGGCGGGGTCGAAGTCGATCACCCTGCCCTGTCGCTCCGAAGTCGTCGCCGACAGCATCTCCGCGATGATGCTGTCGAGGGTGTCGGCTTCGGATTCGATCGCGCCCGTGAGCGGAAAGCAACCGAGCGTGCGGAAGCGCACCTTGCGCAGGCGGGGCGATTCTCCGGCGCGCAGGGGCAGACGCTCGTCGTCGACCATGATGAGGCTCCCGTCGCGCTCGACCACCGGCCTTTCGGCGGCGTAATACAGCGAAGGAACTTCGATGCCTTCGCGGCGGATGTAGAGCCACACGTCGAGTTCGGTCCAGTTCGACAGCGGGAATACGCGCACCGACTCGCCACGGGCGATGTGCGTGTTGTAGAGGTTCCACAGCTCGGGGCGCTGCTGTCTCGGATCCCAGCGGTGGCTCGCAGTGCGAAACGAGAAGATGCGTTCCTTGGCGCGCGATTTTTCCTCGTCGCGACGCGCGCCGCCCACCGCCGCGTCGAAGGCGAAGCCGTCGAGCGCCTGCTTCAGGGCCTGCGTTTTCATGACATCCGTATGCACGCCGGCGCCATGGCTGACCGGCCCGATGCCACGCGCCACGCCCTCGGGATTCCTGTGCACGTGCAGTACGACACCGGCTTCCCGCACGCGCCGGTTGCGGAACGCAATCATCTCGCGGAATTTCCAGCCCGTGTCGACGTGCAGCAGTGGCATGGGTGGCCGCGCGGGTGCGAAGGCCTTGAGCAGAAGGTGCAGGAGCACCGACGAGTCCTTGCCGATCGAGTAGAGCAGTACGGGATTGCGGAATTCCGCGGCCACTTCGCGCAGGATGTGGATGCTTTCCGCCTCCAGGCGATCCAGGTGCGTTGCTGCGGCGACGAACGCGTCGGCGCGGCGGGTGGGATTTTCGGACAGGTGTTCCATCGGAGCGGATCGTGACAAACAATGGCGCCGTCCGCACGCGCAATCCGGCTCGGCGAAGGGGCCGTCGAATTCGAGAGCAAGGGACGGGGTGTCGTGCACGGGTCAAGTAGCGAGAATGCACGCGTGTCAATGTTTGGAACGGAGCCGCCCATGAAGTCCACCGCGACGACTGCCCGTCTTGCCGAAGCGGTCATGCGCGATCCACGCTGGGCGGCGATCGTGGCTGGTGACCCGCGCGCGGACGGTGAGTTCGTGTTTTCGGTCAGGACGACCGGAGTCTATTGCCGTCCGTCCTGCGCGGCGCGACAGCCGCGGCCCGAGAATGTCGCGTTCCACACGACGCGCGAGGACGCCGTGCAGGCGGGATTCCGGCCGTGCCTGCGCTGCAAACCGGACGAGCCTGGCGTGGCTGAACGGAATGCGGCGATCGTCACCGCCGCGTGCCGGAGCATCCAGGCCGCGCAAGCTCCCATCCGGCTCGACGATCTCGCGCGGCAGGCAGGCCTGAGTCCCCATCACTTCCACCGCGTGTTCAAGTCGGTCACGGGTGTTACGCCGAAGGCGTATACGAACGCACATCGCGTTGCTCGGGTGCGCGAGGCATTGCCCCGTTCGGGCACCGTGACCGGCGCTCTGTACGACGCGGGCTACAACTCGAGCGGACGCTTCTATGCCGAAGCCGATGCCGTGCTCGGCATGCAGCCGGCGGCATTTCGCGCAGGTGGGCGGGACACGTCCATGCGCTTCGCGGTAGGCGAGAGCTCCCTCGGTGCGATCCTGGTCGCTGCGAGCGGGCGCGGCATCTGCGCGATCCTGATGGGCGACGATCCCGATTCGCTCGTGCGCGAGCTGCAGGATCTCTTCCCGCGCGCCGTGCTCGCGGGCGACGATGCTGCGTTCGAAGCGCTGGTCGCGCAGGTGGTGGGGCTGGTAGAAGCTCCGCGAATAGGCCTCGATCTGCCGCTCGACGTGCGCGGCACGGCTTTCCAGCAACGCGTATGGCAGGCGCTGCGGGCGATTCCCGCAGGCGAGACCGCCAGCTATTCGGAGATCGCGGCGCGCATCGGCACGCCCAGGGCGACGCGCGCGGTAGCGCAGGCGTGCGCGTCGAACGGCATCGCGGTCGCGATCCCCTGCCACCGCGTCGTACGCCTCGACGGCGCGCTATCTGGCTACCGCTGGGGCGTCGAACGCAAGCGCGAGCTGCTCGCCCGGGAGGCCGGCGACTGCGCGTGACGCTTGCAGCCGTGGCGGTGCATCGAATCGCGCGGAAGGCGCCCACGGAAAAGGCACGGGCGACCGGACCCACCCCCACTCACGCGAATCGGGCGACCCTCGGAGCAGGCGCTTTACTTGCTTTTCTTTTCCTTGCCCTGGCCCTTGTCCTTGCCTTGGCTCTTGCCGTTTGACTTGTCCTTGCCAGAGCCGTGCGACTTCCCAGACTGTGCCGGCTTCGGGTGATCCCTGACGATCACATTGGACGCGGGCCCTCCGGTAATCACCGTGCGGCGCGCCTTGCCACCCTTTTGCTTTACCTTGACCTTGGCACGCGTCGACCAGGAATCCGCGCCGCTCTTCAGGCGATGGAACTCGGGCGATCCCGGCTTGATGCCGAGACGTTTGGCCACCACACCCCAGCCCTGACCGCGACTCGAATCGAATTCGCTCTGGATGTAGGCAATGGGCCGACCGGTGATGCTGGCTGTCTGCGCAATCAGATACACGTCCGCGGGCGGGTAGTGGCGCTCGACAATCATCGTCTCGACGTAGCCGCGCGGGGCGCCCGTGGAATAGACGATGTCGTCCACGTACCACTCCACATCCTGCGCGTAATAGACGTTGAGCGATTGCAGCAGCGCATCGAGCACCGCATCGCCGGTGCCCGGGTTGAAGTCATAGGCGTAGTCGGGCCGGTAGCCCGGATCGTAGTAATCCTGTGCGTTGCCCGCCCCACAGAGCGCGAGAAGGACGGTGGCGATAACGCTTCGGCCTGACATTTTCATCGGAAACTCCAGGAGATTCTTTCCGGCATTCTGCCGGGCCCGAATGAACCTGCAGTAAGCGTGCGCACCGCACGGAATGACAGGTTGCGCCCGGCGTTTTCCGACGTTCCCGAACTGTCAACGCGCTAACCCGCGGGCAGCACCAGCGTGAGCTGCCCGGTGCGGGAGTCCGTGAAGTCTCCGGGCACCAGCAGTGCGGCATGCGCCAGCAGGATCCGCCGCGCGATGATGTCGCTCATGCTGAGCACGCCCGGGTCGACGGGTTCGATGCCGTGGGCGAGATACCGAAGCGCGTCGCTCTCGTAGATCGCGGCGCCCGGATCGCATATGGCCAGGTTCGCATGGCCGGGCTCGGCGCCAATCGTGATCGAGAGCTGTGCGCTCCCCGCTTTGCGCTTGCCCGTGAGCCGGACGAGGTGCCGCAACAACTGGACGAGACGCGCCCGGTCGCAGCGCACGCCTACGGCATCGCCAGGTGCGAAGGAAGCAAAGGTGCCGCCGGACAGTGGGTCCTGCAAAGCTTCGCGCACGATGGCGTGCAGGTCGCACTCGCCAGGCGTCACGGCAAATCGGCCGCGACCGAGCTGCAGCATGTCGCCCACTTCCTCGGCCAGCTTCACCAGTTGCGCGGTCTGCCGGTCGATCGTCGCGAACAGCTCGTCGACCCTCTGCGCTGGCGCCCGGCCGCTGCGCAGCATCTGCGCGGCGTAACCGATTGCCACGAGCGGGCTGCGCATGTCGTGCGCCAGGCGCGGCAGCCAATCAGCTGCCACGGGGGCCGCTTCAGCGGCCTTCGCGGGCGCGCCTGCATCCTTGCCCCCATGCGGGGTGGAGTTCATGGGCGCTGCTACGAGGCAGCCACAGGGAGGTGTTCGGACACCTCCTGGCAGACGCGCTCGATGGTGGCGAGGTCAACGGGCTTGACCAGATGCTTGTCGAACCCTGCCTGGGCCGAACGGCGCCGGTCCTGGTCCTGACCCCAGCCTGTCAACGCGACGAGGTACAGGCGGTCGAGACTGCCCCACGGTTCCTCGCGCACGCGCACGGCGAGGTCGAAACCATTGAGCTCCGGCATACCCACGTCGAAAAACGCAAGTTGCGGCGCGAAATCGCGCCCCGCCTCGATCACGGCAAGCGGGTTGTCGAGCACCAGGGTTTCGTGGCCAAGCATCTCCAGCGACATGCCGAGCGTGGCGCCGGCATCCACATTGTCGTCGACCACCAGGATGCGCAGCGACGCCGGCCTCGGCCGGTCATCGTCGAACGACAGCACCGGGTGCTCCGCCGTGACATTGGTTTCGAGCCCGGTGTCGACCGGCAGGTAGACGATGAACTCGCTGCCTCGACCGGAGCCTTCGCTGCGCGCCTCGACGCGCCCACGATGCATCTCGACGAGGCGCCGCACCAGGGTCAGCCCGATGCCCAGCCCGCCGCGCGCCCGTTCCAGCGAGGAATCGACCTGCACGAACAGATCGAACACTTCGCTCAGTTGCTGCGGCGTGAGCCCGAGACCGGTGTCACGCACGCTGATGGCGTATTCGTCGCCGACGCGCCGTGCGGCGATGGTGATCCGCCCACCGTGATCGGTGTACTTGCCCGCATTGTTGAGCAGATTCGAGAACACCTGCGCAAGGCGAAGCGGGTCGGCCTGGATCGGCATTTGCCCGGTTTCGACCTGCACGTCCAACGTGTGTCCGGCGCTGTCCAGCAACGGCTGGGAGGCCTCGAGCGCAGTGCGGATCACTTCGCCGAGGTCGACCGTCGAGACGCGGAGATTGAGCTTGTCGCGCGTGATCCGGGAGACATCGAGCAGGTCGTCGATCAGCCGCACCATCTGCTTGAGCTGGCGCTCCATGATTTCCTGCAGGTTCCGCGACGGCGCATCCACGTTGTCGGACAGCCGATGCAGATTCAGCGCGCCCTGTATCGGGGCGAGTGGATTGCGCAGTTCGTGCGCCAGCGTAGCCAGGAACTCGTCCTTGCGCCGGTCCGCCTCGCGCAGGCGGCTCTCGGCGCGATGACGCTCCGCGACCTCGGCCTTCAGGTTGGCATTGGTGCGCTCGAGCTCCGCGTTGGCCTGGCGCAGGTATTCGTTGAGCTTGTGGACCTCGCGAGCCTGCTCCGCCTTGATCGCGTCATTGGCTTCGGCCAGGTCGGCGTTGGCATTCGCGAGGCTGGCGTTGAGCACCTGCAGCTCGCGGCGCTTGCGATGCAGCTCGATCAGCACGCCCACCTTGCTGCGCAGGATCTCCGGGATCACCGGCACCATGACGTAGTCAACGGCGCCCAGACCGTAGCCGCGCAGGCGGTCCATGTCGGTGACGTTGACGGCGGTCACGAAGATGATCGGGGTCTTCTCGAAACGCGGATGCTGATGGATGAGCCCGGCCGTTTCGAAGCCGTCCATGATCGGCATGTTGACGTCGAGCAGGATCACCGCGAATTCGGTGTCCATGAGCTTCTTGAGCGCCTCGGTTCCGGACGACGCCTCCACGAGATTTTCGCCGAGCGGTTCGAGGATGGCGCGATAGCTCATGAGCCGCGCGGGCTGGTCGTCGACCAGCAGGATATTGACGGGATCGACGTTCGTCTTGAGCGTCGCGCGCGTTGCGGGGAACGGCGTCAAGGCACTCATCGGTGCAGCCACTGCCGCAGCACGCCGAGCAGCTGGTCGGTATTCACCGGCTTCGCGAGATAGTCGCTGGCTCCCGCCTCGAGGCATTTCTCGCGGTCGCCTTTCATGGCCTTGGCGGTGAGGGCCACGATCGGCAGCGAGCGGAAATCCTGGTTCTCGCGGATGGCGCGCGTCGTTTCGTAGCCGTCCATGCCGGGCATCATGATGTCCATCAGCACGAGCGCGATCTCCTCGTCGTTCTCGACCTGGGTAATGGCTTCGCGCCCGGTTCCTGCGGTGGTGACCTGCATGCCGTGGCGCTCGAGCACCGAGGACAGCGCGAAGATATTGCGCACGTCATCGTCGACCACCAGCACCTTGCGGCCGGTGAGCAGCGCGTCGGACTCGTGCAGACCGCGCACCATCTTCTGCTTGGCCGCCGGCAGGTCGGCGATCACGCGATGCAGGAACAGCGCGGTTTCGTCGAGCAGCCGCTCCGGTGATTCGACGCCCTTGACGATCACGCTCTTGGCGGCTTTCTTGAGGCGCTGGCTCTCGTCGGCCGTCAGCTCCTTGCCGGTGAAGACGACGATGGGCAGGTCCTTGAGTTCCGGGTGCGTCTGGATCTGGTCGAGCAATTCGAAGCCGGTCATGTCCGGCAGGCGCAGGTCAAGCACCACGCAGTCGTACTTGCAGTTCGCCAGGGCAGCGAGGGCATCCTCGCCGTTCCCGACCGTGTCGATGGCCACGTCCTCGTGGCGGATCAGCTCCTCGATGCTGAACCTTTCATGCTCGTCGTCTTCCACCACCAGCAGCCGCTTCACGCGCGGCAGCGAAAACTCCTTGATGCGATCGAGCGCAGCCTCAATGGTTTCCGGCGTCGCCGGCTTGGCAAGATACGAGAACGCCCCACGCTCGATGCTCTGGTGGCGCTCCTCCTCCACGGTGACGATCTGCACCGGGATGTGGCGCGTGGTCGAGTCCTGCTTGAGCCGCGCCAGCACCGTCCAGCCGAGCATGTCGGGCAGGAAGATGTCGAGCGTGATCGCGGTGGGCTGGTAGTCGCGCACCAGGCGCAACGCATCGGCGCCTCGATTGGCCACCACGGTCTTGAAGCCGCTCGCGCGCGCGAGGTCGCGCAACACCGTGGCGTAGCGGGCATCGTCCTCGACGATCAGCAAGGTGAGGTCGCCTTCGACGATGAGATGCCGGTCGTCGCCAATCTCCTCCGCGGGCACTGGCGCCGGCGCGTGCGTGTGTTCGCGCGGCGTGAAGGAATGCGCCGATGCGGGCGCCGGATCGATGTCGATGCGCGCGAAGTTGAGCGGCAGGTACAGCGTGAAGGTACTGCCTTCACCCGGCATGCTGGCGAGGCGAATTTCGCCTCCGAGCAAGCCCGCGATCTCACGGCTGATCGCGAGCCCGAGGCCGGTACCGCCGTATTTGCGGGCGGTACCGGCATCGGCCTGCTGGAACGCCTCGAACACGATCCGCTGCTTGTCGCCCGAAATTCCGATGCCGGAGTCCCGTACCGAAAACGCGATCACCGCGTTGGCGGCATTGAGGTTCGCATTGTCCGGGTTCCAGCCATCCGTCACGACGCGCGCACTGACTTCCACGCCACCTTTCTCGGTGAACTTGAAGGCGTTCGACAGCAGGTTCTTGAGGATCTGCAGGAGACGCTTGGGATCGGTGTGCAGTACGCGCGGGAGCTTGGAATCGAAATCAACTGTGTAACTCAGGTTGCGGCGTTCGGCTTCGTGCCGGAAGCTGCGCTCGACCGTCTCGCGCAGGTGCGCGAAGGTGATGTCCTCGCTGTCGACCGTCACGGTGCCCGACTCGATCTTGGAGAGATCGAGGATGTCGCTGATGAGATGCAACAGGTCGGTGCCGGCCGCGTGGATGGTCTTGGCGAACTCGACCTGGCGCGGGTTGAGGTTCTCGTCGGGGTTGTCGCCGAGCTGCTGGCCCAGTATCAGGATCGAGTTGAGCGGCGTGCGCAACTCGTGCGACATGTTGGCGAGGAATTCCGACTTGTAGCGCGAGGTGAGCGCCAGCTCGGCGGCCTTTTCCTCCAGCGCCCCGCGCGCCTGTTCGATCTCGCGGTTCTTGCGTTCCACTTCGGCGTTCTGTTCGGCCAGCAGCATCGCCTTCTGCGCGATCTCGGCGTTGGTCTGCTGCAGCTCGCGCTGCTGCGACTGAAGTTCGCCGGCCAGCTGCTGGGACTGCACCAGCAGGCTCTCGGTGCGCATGCCGGCCTCGATGGTGTTGAGCACCACGCCAATGGTGCCGGTCAGTTGTTCGAGCAGCGCCCGATGCGCGGCGGTGAATTCGCCCAGCGTGCCGAGCTCGATGACGGCCTTGACCTCTTCCTCGAACAGCACCGGCAGCACCATCACGCTGCGCGCCGCGGTCTTGACCAGTCCCGACTCGATCTGCACCACGACATCCGGGACGTCGGTGAGCAGGATGCGCTTGCGTTGCGCGGCGCATTGCCCGACCAGACCTTCGCCGAACTTCACGGTTTGCATGCCGTCGCCGCTACCGGCGGTGGCGTAACCCGCGAGCTCGCGCAGGAACGGCCGGCCCTGGTCGGTCTCGACCACGTACATGAGGCCCTGCTGCGCATCCACCATGGGCGCCAGTTCGGACAGCAGCATGTTGCCGAGGGTCACGAGGTCGCGCTGGCCCTGCATCATTCCCGAGAACTTGGCGAGGTTGGTCTTCAGCCAGTCCTGCTCGCGGTTGCGCTCGGTGGTGGCGCGCAGGTTGCCGATCATCGCGTTGATGTTGTCTTTCAGGTCCGCCACCTCTCCGCGCACGTCGACCTGCACGGTGCGGGTGAGGTCGCCTTGCGTCACCGCGGTGGCGACTTCGGCGATTGCGCGCACCTGCGTGGTGAGGTTGGCGGCGAGACGGTTGACGTTTGCGGTGAGATCCTTCCAGGTGCCCGCGGTACCGGGCACGTTGGCCTGGCCGCCGAGGCGCCCATCCACGCCGACTTCGCGCGCCACCGTCGTCACCTGGTCGGCGAAGATCGCGAGCGTGTCGGTCATGCCGTTGATGGTTTCGGCCAGCGCCGCGATTTCGCCTTGCGCTTCCACCATCAGCTTCTGGTGCAGGTCGCCGTTCGCGACCGCGGTCACCACCTTGGCGATGCCGCGCACCTGCGTGGTGAGGTTGGTCGCCATGTAGTTGACGTTGTCAGTGAGGTCCTTCCAGGTTCCCGCCACACCCGGCACCTGCGCCTGGCCGCCGAGCTTGCCTTCGGTACCGACTTCGCGCGCCACGCGCGTGACCTCGGCCGCGAAGCCGTTCAACTGGTCGACCATCGTGTTGAGCGTGTTCTTGAGCTCGAGGATTTCGCCCTTGACGTTGACCTGGATCTTGCGCGAGAGATCTCCGCGCGCGACCGCGGTCGCGACTTCGGCGATGTTGCGCACCTGCGTGGTGAGGTTGGTCGCCATCGAGTTGACGTTGTCGGT
>JBBSLL010000035.1:0-33040 GCA_038255255.1 Lysobacterales bacterium | reverse complement strand
GAGCTTCCCGCCGATGCCAGCGACGCCGATGTCGAAAGACTGGTGTGGTCCCAGTTGCGGACGTGTTTCGATCCCGAGATTCCGATCAACATCGTGGAACTCGGACTCGTGTACACCTGCGACCTCGGACGCCGCGAAGACGGCGAGCGCAAGGTCATGGTGACGATGACGCTGACCGCGCCCGGATGTGGCATGGGCGATGTCCTCGTCGAGGACGTGCGCAGCAAACTCGAGCTGGTGCCGACGGTGGCAGAGGCGGATGTCGAGCTGGTGTTCGAGCCACCGTGGCATCACGGCCTGATGTCGGAGGCTGCCCGACTCGAAACGGGCATGCTGTAGGCCATGTCACCCGGACCACTCGACAGCGGTTCTTGAACAAGGGGAAGGTCGACGATGTACCGCCTGTTTCTCGCACTGCTGTTCGTTGCTGCCTTCGCATCCCTGGCAGCTAATTTCATGGAGTTCGGCGGCGCCACATTGCACCCCCGTCACGGGGATCGCCTCGCCCGCGCCGCAATGCGCGACAACGTGCTCGTGCAGGCCTATAGCGCCGGTGGCCGGGCATTGTTGCCGGCGCTCAAGCTCGAGGATCGCGCGCGCTCGACGGCGCAGGACATCTATGCATCCGCCTTCGAAGCGCTGGATCACCAACCCGCTGCCGGCGATGAACGCACGCTCTCGGCCATGCTGGCCGTGGTCGGAGTCTATCGCCCGGCGTGGCGGGTCATGAACGTGTCTGCGACGCCAGTGCTGTTCGGATTCCTGTTGCTGGTCTGGATATTCCGCCCCAAGGCCGTGCGCTCACTACCGCACCAGCGTTGACGCGAGGCTCAGGCGACGGGCTCGAAGCGATTCGCGTCGACGTTCTTGCGCACGCGAGCCGGATCCCAGATGCGGCCGTTCATCGCGATATAGACCCCGTCGGGCAACGACTGCACGGCGCCCACCGCGGTACCTATGTTGAACACAGCGTCGGAACCGCTGAAGCGCGCCGGATTGAGCGCGCCGGTCAGAACGATCACCTTGCCGGTCAGGCTCGAGAGCGCGTGTGCGGTGGCGACCATGGAGTCGGTGCCGTGCGTCACCAGCACGTGGCGCACGTCCTGCGCCGCGATGGTGTCGCGGATCAGCGCGCGGTCGGCGTCGTCGATGTGCAGACTGTCCTTGCGCAGCAAGGGAATCACGTGGAAGCGGAAACCGACCTCGAGTGATTCGAGGATTTCCCCGATCTGCGGATCGCCGACCTGGAAATCCGACTTCTCGTCGAAGTAGGTCTTGTCGATGGTGCCGCCGGTGGCGACGATGCAGAGTCGTTCCATGCTGGGGTTTCCGTGGCAGGCGACAATTATCGCCCAGCGGACCGCAGCTTGCGGCGCACTCTCCACGCCCACATGCCGGGCGGAAGGATCACGAGCAGGCTCAGGACGATTTCCGCCCACGCGAGCGCACGCAGGATCCCCGCACCGCTCCACGCGACTGCGACGCCATGCGCGAAATAGAACAGTGCGAGGGTCCCGCCCCACAGCACCCCGCGGGCCTGATTGCGGACGGACGCGGCGAGGACCAGCAGCCAGGGCAACGTGGCCAGCCCTGCCGCAATAAGGGGAGTCGATCGAAGCGGGGGCACGAACCATCCGTGCCATGCGAGCTGCAGCACGACCATGGCGCCCGCGGCGACCAGCGCGATCCGCTGTGCACGAAGGCCGGTTGACCCGGAAGGCGGAGAATTCAAGACAACTCGTCCAAGCCCGACGCGTGAGCGTGAAGCAGGACGTTGCGGCAGGTCGCGCGATTGCCAGTCACCTGCCCGACTCGGCCAGTCGACGTGCCAGGGCTGCGACGCGCTGGCCCAGCGCGCGCGCCAATTGCGCTTCGTCCGCGCTGAGTTCGCGTTCGTTGCGCTGACCGGAGACATGGCTCGCGCCGTACGGCGTGCCACCCCCGGTGGTCGTCGCCAGAGCCGCTTCCGTGTATGGCAGTCCCACTGCGATCATGCCGTGGTGGAGCAGCGGCAGCAGCATCGAGATCAACGTGGTTTCCTGTCCGCCGTGCATGCTCGCGGTACTGGTGAATACGGCGGCGGGCTTGTCCACCAGCGCACCGGATGCCCATTCCGCAGCCGTGCCATCGAGGAAATACTTGAGCGGAGCCGCCATGTTGCCGAACCGCGTGGGGCTGCCCATGATCACACCGGCGCATTCGCGCAGGTCGGCGACGGTCGCGAGCGGCGGACCTTCGGAGTCGCCCGGGGCGACATCCGGTGACCCGACGGGCCGCACCGGTGGCACCGTGCGCAACCGGGCCTGCATTCCCTCGACCGCGTCCACGCCCCGTGCGACCTGGCGCGCCAGCGCTTCGGTCTTGCCGTGCAGCGAGTAGTAGACGATGAGGATTTCGCGGTTCACTGTTAGCGTTCCCGAAGCTGGGCGAAACTATAGCCGCACCGGACGGCGTGGTGACCGCTCAAAAAGCGACGGCGCCCGGAGGCGCCGTCGCGGCTGGAACTTCCAACCTCCGATCAGTAGCGGGTGTAGTGCCGACGACCGTAACGATCGACCCAGTAACGATCCCGATAGCCATGGACGTGACGAACGCGGTGATGCGGACGGTAGTCGTAGGACCGGTATACAACGCGCGGGCGCACGACCACACGGGCGTCGTAGTACGGGTCGTAGTGACGGACTACACGGCGTGGCGCGTGCCGGTAGTAGCGCGGGCGGTGATGGCGGTCGTACGTGACATAGAGCGGCGTGTTGTCGTAGCGCCAGTACGGCCGGCCATACGAGAAGCCCACGTCGCCGAGGTTGACGTAGATCCGCGTGTTGTCGAATGCCTGGGCGTTCGACGGAACCGTCGCCAAGCCTAAAGCACCAGCGACACCGAGCAGCAGGGTGAACAGGGCATTGCGCATAGTTGACACCTCGCGGTGGATGGGTTGCAGTTTCGCGTGAAGCAGGTGAATCCCTTTTGAATCGCCAGGCTTCCGTGCACGGTCGGCGCGCTTTCACACGCCTGCGGCCTTCCATGTTCGTTTGAACGTAGGGCAGGCGGGTTGGTTTACCGGCCGCGGCGCACGGTTACGGCGTCAGTCAGCGTTGCGACGCTGCCGATACACTCCGCGCATGGGATGGCAGGCGTCGCTGCGAAGAGGTGCCCGTCGATTGCGCATCGACGAGGAGCGCGCGCGCGCGTTCGGCGCATTCGTCTGGAGGCGGTTCCTTGCGGACAATTGCCTCGAGTCGGCCGGCGCGCTGGCCTATACAACGCTGTTCGCGCTGGTGCCGCTGGTCGTGGCCGCGTTCGGCCTGCTGTCGGCCTTTGCGTTCTTCGACGGCTGGGTCGAGTCGGTGACCAGCTGGATTTTCCAGAACTTCGTGCCGTCCTCCGGGCTGGTAGTGCAGGATTACCTGACGGGGTTCGCGGACAACGCCTCCAAACTGACCGGCATCGGCGTCGCCGGTGTGCTGATTTCGGCGGTCATGATGATGTGGAGCGTCGAGGAGGCGTACAACCGCATCTGGCGCGTACCCAAATCGCGTGGCGGCCTGTCGCGTTTCAAGTCCTACTGGACGACGCTCACGCTCGGACCGCTGCTGATCGTCGGCGTGGTCGTCGTAACCAGTTACCTCTGGACCCTCCCTGCGGTGCGCACCGCGAGTTCCTGGTACGGACTCGGCAACTTCCTGCTGGCACTGGCGCCGCTGGTCGTGTTGTGGGGCGCCATCACGGCGAGCTACCTGCTGATCCCGCACGCGCGCGTGAGTTTCACCAATGCGGCGACTGGTGGCCTCGTCGCGTCGATACTGTTCAACATCGCGCAGGGTGTTTTCAGCGTTTACCTCGGCAACGCCACGACCTACCAGCAGATCTACGGGGCCCTCGCGGCGCTGCCGCTGTTCCTGGTCTGGATCTACCTCGCGTGGGTGATCGTGTTGCTGGGGGCCTCCCTTGCCGCCAGCCTTTCGTCGTGGCGATTCCAGCCTCGGGCCTTGCGTGTTCCGCGCGGCCTCGAATTTTTCGCGATGCTCAAGTCCCTGCGCGCCATCGTCGAGGCCGACCGCAAAGAGGGCACCTTGAATCGCTGTGAGCTGCTCGCGCTGCAACCGGGCCTGACCGATGAACAGCTCGATCATTCGCTCGAACACCTGCAGGCGCAGCGCGTGATACACGTGGACGCGAAGCAGGACGTCTCTCCGTTGCGCGAGCCCGACGACGTGACGCTGCGGGAATTGTTCGAGGGGGGTCGCTACGCGTGGCCGACCGGTCATGATGTGGCGAGGCTCGCCGCGATCGCGACTCCCGAGGACCACGCCCTCGTCGACCTCGTCACGGATCTGCACGCGGCGTTGGCGCCACCTCTGCGTCAATCAGCGGCGGGGACGCTGGAACCGGGTGCTCCGACTGTCGCGACGATCCTCACCGAAGCCGAAGCCGAAGACGAAGCGGAAGCCGACGCCGACGGCGACGGCGACGGCGACGGCGACGGCGGAACCGACGCTGGCAGCGCGGGTCCTCCTGGTGTCGCCGTGATCGACGCACCGGTCAGTGCCATTGTGGTCCCGTCCGCACAGGAGAAAACATGATGCACTTCGGACTCTTGAGTCGAATACGCAGGGCCGGGCGAACCGCGCTGTTGTCGTTCGCACTTTGCTTCGTCGCGTGCGCGGCCGCGGCCGCCACGTCCAACCCGGCGCAAAGTCCGGCGAAGCAGGCGCAAGCCGAGCAGGGGGCAATCGGCAGTATCCCCGTGTTCGTTGCCACTGCGCTCGATGGCAGCCGGATCGATCTTGCCGCGCGTCGCGGTCGCTGGCAGGTAGTGAATTTCTGGGCGACCTGGTGTGCGCCCTGCATCAAGGAAATTCCCGAGCTCTCGCGGTTCGACGGATCGCGGAAGGATGTCGACGTGATCGGCCTCGCGTTCGAAGACAGCGAAGTCGCGGACATCCGGGCCTTCCTCAAGAAGCATCCCGCGGGCTATCCCATCGTCCACCTCGATCCGTATGCGCCGCTCGCGGGATTTGCCGTGCCGCGAGGCCTCCCCACGACTTATCTGATCGCGCCGGATGGCCGCATCGCCGAGCGCATCATCGGCCCCGTCGACGGCAAGCTGCTCGCGCGCGCCATCACGCGACACTCAGGCAAGCCGGCGGCCCCCGCAACCGGCAGCCAGGGCAAAAGCACGCGCCCGTGACCGCACACGCAGCGCAGTTTTTCCGGATCACCGGCCGCGTGCAGGGCGTCGGTTTTCGCGCAAGTACCGCGCGCAGGGCGCGCGCGCTCGGACTGCAGGGATCGGCCAGCAACTGCGCCGACGGCAGCGTCGAAGTGGTTGCGGCCGGCAACCGCGCAGCGCTGGAGCGCCTCGGCGAATGGCTTCAGCACGGCCCGCCGTCCGCGGTCGTTGCGCTCGTGGAAACCCGGCCGATGTCGGCAGCGGAGGTGCAAGCGGGATTCGTGCTGCGTTGAGAATGCTGCGCAACTTCTCCATCGGTTGCCTGTCGCTTGCAGTCTGTCTGCTTGCGGCGCCGCTGCACGCGGCGGTATTCGCCGGCATTGAATACGGACGCGACGGCGAGAGCGAGCTGCTGCTCGATGTGCGCACGCCGGCCAAGCCTGGGCCGTTTCCGGTGTGGGTCGAATGGGTCGAACCCGGGGCATCCCCGCTGATCGTGGCCGACCGCGAAGTGCGGTCCACGGATACCGTGCTGATCCGCGCGGTGATGCCCCCGCGCGCCGCGGCAAGAACAGCTGCCGTCACACAGCTGATGAGCTGGCTGCCCCAGTCTGTTTCGGGCTACGGAGGCGATCCGGAACGCGCCATCCTCATCGTGCGCGGCGCGGGAGCACAGGCGGTGCTGGATCTCTGGAAGCAGGGCGCCGCGCAGCCCGAACCGCCGCGCGGCGTTCGGGCGATGGTGCTGGTGGAACCGCCAGCGAACCTTCGCGGTCACCGCGATTGGCCCGATCTCCCCGTGCTGCTCGTGGATGCGCCCGGGCGCAGCGACGCGTTGTGGCGCACTGCCCTGCGGCTGCGCAACCTGGGCATTGCCGCCGAGCCGTCCGTGCAAGGCGGGCCAGCTTCCGCATCGCCCGGACTCTCGACGCAAATCGCAGGGATGCTGGCGGCAAGCGACGTGCGGCGCGTGCAACGATTCGACCAGTTGGCGTTCGATACCCCGATCGCACTCGCGGGCGATCTGCTCGATGCCGTGGATGGGGAGTCGGGCCTGCTGGCGCTGCTTCGGGATCGGCGAGCGAAAGCTGTGCTGCTCTCCGCGATCGACGAACAGGGTGCATTGCGTGAAGTCAGGCGCTGGCCATGGCGAGACGATGCGAGGCTGCTGAAGTTGGACGCAGGCCTGATGGCCGTCGGCAGCGATGCGGGTGGCCGGCCGCACGCGGCGTTCAGCAGAGCAGGGGCGGTCGACTGGCAGGAGCTGCCGCTGCAGGCGCCGACAGGGCGGCTCAGGTCGCGCGCGCTGGCGCAGCGCGGTTCCGTCGGACTGGTGCTCGCGTGGTCGCAAACGACCCGGGGCGGCCCGACACGTTCCTGGCTGCAGCGCATCGAATGGTCGGGTGACGTACCGAGGATTGCGCGAAGCCGCATGGTCGAGCGCAACGTGGGTGCGCTCGCTTTCGCAGGGGACGACGTGATCGTCGCCGACACAGGCGACGCGCCCTCCGCTTCCAGCGCGCGAATGGCGTCATTGATGCGATGGTCGCGCGACGACGCATGGACGCTGGTACCCGGCAGCAGCGGCGCCCCATGGGATGCGCTCGTCTCGCTCTCGCCCGACGCGAGCGGGCCATCCCGACCATCGCTGTTGGGAGAGAGAGCGGGGCGCTTGCACTCGATCGACCTCACATGTCGGCCTATCTGCGTGGAGGATGAACTCGATATCGCCTCACTGGGGGAAGGCGGCCCGAACGCGGCCATCAAGACGTCGACGTCCGGACGCTGGTTGCTGCATCCCGAAACGGGAGAAACCCTGCTGGCATTGTTGCCCTGGTCCGGCACTCGTCGGCACCAGGCGGTGGCGCCGTCATGGCTGATCCGGCAGCAGAACGGCCGCTACGGCATCGCGCGCTTGCCTGACGCCCGCGGCGTGCAGCCTCATGCCCTGAAAGCGATCCTGCCCTGGCCGGGCACGTTGCAGCGCAACCGGTTTGCCTTGTTCGGCAGCAGCGGCGAGGGAACCCTGCTGTTTCCGGCACGACTGCAGCGCGCGAGCATCATGCCGGGGCTCTGGTGGGACCGTACGCGTTCCGGCCATGGCTTCGAACTTCGCCGCAGCGGCGAGGAATGGCAGGTGACGGTCTTCACCTTCGACCGCCTCGGCATGCCGGTCTGGTATCGCGGCAACGGCGATATCCGCGAGGGGCGCTGGCAAGCCGACGACGACGGGCTGCTCAGCTATCGACTCGCACCGGGCAGCAACAGGGTCGAGATCGATCGCAGCAGCGTGCAGGCGCTCGAGATGGTGTTCGCCGAAGGCGGGCAGGGCGGCGAATGCCGCGCGGCTGCCCGGCCGCGTGCCTCGGCCCTGGCGCTGGCCAGCCTCGTGATCGGTGAGACGCGCAGCGAATTCTGCATCGAGCCCTTGCGACTCGCGCCTTCGGGACGACCCGCTGTCGACGCCGACGGCGTCTGGAGCCATCGCGACGAACCCGCACCCTGGCAGCTTTCCCTGACCACGCAGGGTCATGATCCGCGCGCGCGGATCGGCGCATTCCTGACGTACTTCGATCGCGATGGTGCATCCCGGTGGGCGTATGCAGTGAGCGACTGGAGGCGCGGCAACGTCGACCTTCAACTGCTCGCGGTACGCGGCGCCTGCCCAGCCTGCAAGCCGCGCAAGCCGTCGACAACGCCGGTCGGCGACTTGTCGTTGCGCGTCAGCGGGGAGTGCGGAAACGCCCGCGCTACCGCTTCGCTACGCGTTTCGCACACGTCCGGCGCCATTGGAATCCGGAAAGGTCCGGTCGAGCTGGCGCCGAGTGCAGCACTCGGCTGCTATTGATCATTGCTCGTGCAGGCGGGGCCGCAGCGAGGCGAGGTTGCACGGACGGGTGCGCGCGTCGAGCTGCGCCTGCAGGATCTCGCGCCAGGCCGTGCGGCATGCGGAGGTCGAGCCCGGCAGGCAGAATACGAAGGTCCCGTTGGCAAGCCCTGCGAATGCACGCGACTGCAACGCGCTGGTGCCGATCTCCTTGAACGAAATGGCGCGGAACAATTCGCCAAACCCCGGCATCTCCTTGTCGAGCAGTGGAGCGATGGCTTCGGGGGTCGAATCGCGTCCGGTGAACCCGGTGCCACCGCTCACGATCACACCATCGCAGTCGCGCTCCGCAATCCAGCGCGACACGATGGCGCGCATCGCGTAGCGATCGTCCCGCACCAGTTCGCGGGCGTGCAGCGCGTGTCCGGCTTCGAGCAATGCCGCCTGCAGCCACGCGCCGGATTCGTCGTTGTCGGGCGTGCGCGAATCCGACACGGTAAGCAGCGCGATGCGCAGCGGCACGAACTCTTTGCTGTCCTTCATGCAGCTGCCCTGGGTGCGAATGGCGCGGCGGGGTGCCTCACGGGTCCTGGATTATCCGGTGGTCTGCGCCGATCGCGAAGTGCGCCGGCGCCTGGCCTGCGCGGTGGCGTTCGGACATGTGCCGCAACGCGGCGGCGAAGTGCTGCGCGAAGCGATCCATGTCGAATAGAGGTGCGATCCGGCGCCGCCGCGTCAGTTCCGCACGCAGCGCCTGAAGTTGCTCGGGTTCGTTGCCCAATTGCACGGCGCGCTCGATGTACGCGTCCCGGGAGTCGACGACCAGCTGGCTGCCGAGTCCCAGCGTGCGCAGCAGCGAACCTGCGACGCGGCTCGCAAACGTCTCTCCGGGCCAGCTGAGCAACGGGCACCCCGCCCACAGCGCGTCGCTGGCGGTGGTGTGCGCGTTGTACGGCCAGGTGTCCAGGAAAAGATCGACGTGCGCAAAACGCGCGAGGTAATCGGAGTGGGGCAGCTTGCGCTGGAAGCGCAGGCGCTGCGGGTCGAGCCCTGCCTTGCTCGCCTGCCCGCGCAGATTGGCCGCGAAGACGGGCTCCGGTGCATCGAGCAGCCAGAGCACGCTACCCGGCACGGCGGCGAGGATTTCCAGCCAGGCCGCGAAGGGTTCGGGGCCGATCTTGTAGCCGTTGTTGAAGCTCGCAAAGACGACCCCGGTCGCAGGCAGTCCGCACACGGCGCGCGACGGTGGTGCGTCGATGGTGCGCGTGGAATCCGAAGGCTGGAAACAGTAGGGAAGCCATGCCACCTGCTCGCTGTAGTGTTCACGCAGGTGCGCAGGGACGACGAACCGGTCCGCGATGATGTAGTCGATGAACGGCGCGCCCGACGTGCCCGGATAGGCCAGCCAGTTCACCTGGATCGGTGCGGGGCGCTGCGCAAATGCTTCCGGAACGCCACCTCCTCCGTAACCGCGAAGGTCGATCAGGATTTCCGCGCCGCTTGCAGCGAGATCGCGCGCCAGCGCAGGCATCGAGAGCCCGGACACATCGCGGAATTCGTGGAAACCTCTGCGCAGCCGGCGCCGCAGTTCGCCGCCGTCGCCCGCGCTGGTCGCGAAGCCCAGCGTGACGACATCGCTGCTTCGCATCCGCTCGATCAGTTCGACGATCAGGGCCGCGGTCGGATGCTGGTTGAAGCCGGACGACACGAATCCGACCCGCAGCGGCGCGCGACCGGTCGTGGAGACGATGCGCGGGCGGTGCACCGCGCCGACTGCGAGGCCGGCTTCTGCAGCGCGCGTGCGGGCGCAACGCAGCTGCTCGGCAGGTGACGCGGGTTCGGCCAGGAAGCCGAACGGTTCGATGCCAGCTGCGCCAGTGGCGGCCGCGGCGCGGACCCGATCCGAAAGGTCTTCGAGTCCCTCCCAGTCGGCGAGGCGCCGCTTGAGAAAAAGCAGATGCGCGCGGGCCGCGTGCTGGTCCGGATCGATCTCAAGCACTCGCGCGAACGCTACCGCTGCCTGCGTGTATTCGCGCGCTTCGTCACGCGCCACGCCGAGGTTGAACCACGCGCGCAGGTGTTGCGGCGCGATGCCCACCGCCTGCTCGTAGGCGGCCGATGCCGCTGCGTGCTTGTTCTGCGAACCGAGCACGGTGCCGAGCACGAATGCGGCGTCGGCGTCTTCCGGAGCCAGCGCCACCGCTGCGCGCGCGCTGGCTTCGGCCGCGGCGACTTGTCCGGCTTCGAGCTCGATGCTGGCGAGGTCCAGCCGCGGTCGAAGACGCGCGGGGTCCGTGCGAATCACCTCGCGGAGCGCCGACTGCGCGAGATCGACGTCGCCGGCGGTCAGGGCCAGCGTCGCGATCTGTTGCCATGCGTCGGCATCGGGCCCGGCCACGGCTGCCGCCCGTCGCAGGCTTGCGATCACGTCTTCGCGCTGGTCGAGCGAGCGATACAGCGACGCGAGCGCGAGCCAGTTCGGCGCGGACTGCGTGTCGATCGCCACCGCGCGCGTGAGCGCCTCGAATCCGGCACGCGGCTCGTTGCACGCGAGCAGCGCCAGCCCATGCAGGCGTTGCGCGCGATCGTCGAGCGGAAAGGACTCGGCCAGACCGCTGGCGACCACGAGCGCGGCGCGCGGCGCGCGGGTCAACTGTGCGGTGACGCTGGCGAGCCGGCTGTCGTCTGCCCGGAGTGGCGCGCCGCGGCTCACGCCACGTCAGCCAGCGACTGCAGCGCGTCCGCCTGGTGCTCGCGCGTCAATGCATCCACCACGGGCTCGAGACCGCCAGCCAGCACTTCCTCGAGCGAATAGAGCGTGAGGTTGATGCGGTGATCGGTCAGCCGGCCCTGCGGGAAGTTGTACGTGCGGATGCGCTGGCTGCGGTCGCCCGAACCGACCTGCAGACGCCGGGACTCGGCCTGCGCGCTGGTCTGCTTGGCGCGCTCTGCGTCGAGCAGCCTGGCCTTGAGCAGGCTCAGCGCCTGTGCCTTGTTCTTGTGCTGGCTGCGCTGGTCCTGGCACTCGATCACCATGCCACTCGGCAGGTGCGTAATGCGGATCGCGGAGTCCGTCTTGTTGACGTGCTGGCCGCCCGCGCCTGACGCGCGGAACGTATCGATACGCAAGTCCCCGTCGCGAATCTCGATTTCGCCGATCTCGTCTTCTTCCGGCAGGATCGCCACGGTAGCCGCTGACGTGTGGATGCGGCCTTGCGACTCGGTCGCGGGCACGCGCTGCACGCGATGCGTCCCGGACTCGAACTTGAGCTTCGAAAAGACGCCGCGTCCCTCGATGCGCGCCACGGCTTCCCGGTACCCGCCGTGCTCACCCGGGTGCGCGGACAGGATCTCGGTTTGCCAGCGCTGCGCTTCGGCGAAGCGCAGGTACATGCGCAGGAGGTCGCCCGCGAACAGCGCGGCTTCGTCGCCGCCCGTGCCCGCGCGCACTTCGAGGAACACGTTCGCCTCGTCGCGAGGGTCGGGCGGTATCAGCGCCAGCTCGAGGTCGCGCTCGAGCTGTTCCTGCTCGGCCATGCGCGGCGCCAGCTCTTCGCGCGCCAGCTCCGCCATCTCCGCGTCGGCGCTCTGGCCCAGCAGGTTCGCATCGGCGATGGCAACGGCATTGCGCTCGTAGCGCTGGAGCAGGTCCACGACGATGCCGAGCTGCGAATACTCGCGCGACCGGGCGGCGAACACCGCGTTGTCGACCGTGGCATCCGGCTCGGCCAGCATGCGGCCCAGTTCCTCGTGGCGCTCGGCGAGCGCTTCGAGCTTGCGGCGAATCGAAGGCGTCACGACGCGTTCTTCTCCGGGCCGTCCGGTGCAACGTCGAACAACCGAGCCGCGGCAGCGAGCAGGTCGACGTCGCCGCGCGCCGCCGCTGCGCGCAGGCTCGCGGTAGGTGCGTGCAGCAGCCGCGCGGTCAGGGAATGCGCGAGCCACTGCATCGTGGTGGCCGGATCGCGGCCGGCCGCGACCTGGGCGACGGCCTGGGCAAGCAATTCGTCGCGCACGGCCTCGCCTTGCGAGCGCAGTTTGAGGACGGGGCTCAGGCTCTCGACCGTGCGGCGCCAGCTCATGAAGTGGTCGACCTGCAGCGCAATGATGGCCTCTGCCGCCTGCGCCGCCTCGCGCCTCGAACTCAGGTTGCCTTCGATCATGCGGCCGAGGTCGTCGATCGAATAGAGATAGGCGTCCTCGAGCTCCGCGATCGCCGGATCGATGTCGCGGGGTACCGCAAGATCGATCAGCAGCATGGGGCGGCGCTTGCGCTGCCGCAGCGCGAGCGCAACGGCATCGCGATGGATCAGTATCCCGGGGCTCGCGGTCGAACTCAGCACCAGGTCCGCTTCGGGAAGATGACGGTCGAGGTGCTCGAGCGCGACCGGCTGCGCGTCGATCGATGTGGCCAGGGACTGCGCGTTGGCCAGCGTGCGGTTCGC
Source organism: Lysobacterales bacterium (assembly GCA_038255255.1). Classification (GTDB taxonomy): domain Bacteria; phylum Pseudomonadota; class Gammaproteobacteria; order Xanthomonadales; family Ahniellaceae; genus JBBQNY01. The sequence goes on along the minus strand of JBBSLL010000035.1, from coordinate 20,595 downwards.
GATCAGGATCCGTTCGGTACCAGCCTGGCGCAGGTGGCGCGCTGCCAGTTCGATCGTGTCGCCTGCCCCGATCAGCAGTGCGGTGATCGATTTCGGGTCGGCGAACACCTGTTGCGAGAGCCGCACCGCCGTGAACGCCACCGACACCGGATGCGCACCGATGCGCGTCTCGGTGCGCACGCGCTTGGCCACCGCGAAGGTCTGCTGGAACATGCGATCGAGCGTCGAGTCGAGGGTGCGCGCTTCGCGTGCGATCTGCCAGGCCTGCTTCACCTGGCCGAGGATCTGCGGTTCGCCGAGGATCATCGAGTCGAGGCCGGTGGCCACCCGGAATACATGCCTGACCGCAAGCGCATCGTCGTGCCGGTACAGGAACTCGTCGAGCCTTCCGCCCACAGAGGGATGGTGCTGCTTGAGCCAGTCGCCCGGCACGGCTTCGGCATTCGGCTCGACGCGGCAGTAAAGCTCGGTGCGATTGCAGGTCGAAAGGATCGCCGCCTCGCGCACGCCCGGCTGTGCGCGCAGCGCGCGCAACGCGGGCCCAAGGTCGTGGCTCGGGAACACCACGCGTTCGCGCAGCTCGAGTGGGGCAGTCTGGTGATTGAGGCCGAGCGCGATGAGAGTCATGACGTGCCAGAATGCGGATACCGGCCCGACGACGCGCAAGAACGCCGAGCGCCGCGGGAACGAACCCCGCAGGCGCGGAGTCTGAGGCTGGGAGATTATAGGTCCCGCGTCGCACCAAAACCGCGCGCAATGACCGCACGATCACGCCGGCGGCGGCACCCTTGGGCATCGGGACACACTTCGAGACGGAGCGGAGCATGATTCATGCGCAGGCCGAACACTTGAGCAGGACGGTTCAACCGGTGTTGTCGTCGCGCATGCTGCTGGCGGGTGCCATGTGCGCGCTGGCCGTGTGCGCGAGCCCGGTCGCCCTTGCGCAGACCCATCCCATGCCGGGTGCGTCGCAACCGGGAGTCGAAGCGCCCGTGCCCGATGGGAAATCCAGCGCCGCAGACGTTGAAACTGACGCAGAAACTCCACAGGCCCCAAGCGTGGAGGCGGAAGGCGACGGCGCGGCCGAGGACGCCGCCGGTACCGTGGACACGGTGGTGCCGGAGTCCGGTGCGGACAGGGAGCTCTTCACCGCGCTCATGGCCGCGGAGTTTGCGTTGCAGGACGGGCGGATCGAATCCGCGGCGAAACACTACGCACGCGCCGCCCTGATGAGCAGCGATCCCAAGGTCGCCGAGCAGGCCGCGCGGATCGCGCTGCAGGCCGGGCTGCCTGATCTCGCCGCTCAGTCGCTGGGGCGCTGGCGCGTTCTGGCGCCACAGGCGGGCGCGGACATCAGGGCCGCCGAGGCGGGGCTCGCACTCGCGCGCGGCGACATTGACGTTGCGGTTCGGGATTTGCGTCCGCTGATCGGCGGAAGCGAAGACGATCGCCGTGCGCTGGTGCAGGCGCTGCTGGCGCCCGGATCGAAGCCGCACCTCGGCGCTGCGCTCGACGCGCTGGCGGCCGGGAAGGTGCCCGGTGGCGCCGACGGGCTGGTCCTGCTGAGCCAGGTAAGCGAACAGGTCAAGGACCTCGACCGGGCGCGGCGCTTCGCCGATGCCGCGATCGCCGCGGCGCCGGAAGACGCCGATGCAAGGGTGTGGCGCGCGCACCTGCGCTTCGCCGCCCGGCAGATCAAGGAGGGTCGCGCCGACATGGATCGTGCGCTTGCACTGGGCAAGGACGACAAGACTCTGCGTTACAACTATGCGTCGATGCTGTCGAACGCGGGTGAGCACGCCGACGCCGATGCCCTCCTGCGCGGGCAACCCGTCGATGACGCCTTGCTCGCCGCACGTGCCGCGTACGCCGCACGCGCCGGTGACGACTCGCGTTTGCGCGAGGTCTATGTGGCGCTGCAGGGGCTCGAAGAGCCACGTCCGACCGCGCGTCTCGAGTTGCTCGCGAACCTCGCGGAGCTACTGGAGGAAAAACAGGATGCGCTGCGCTGGTACGGCGGCATCGGTGCGACCGACGAGCGTTACCTCTCCTCGCAGATGCGCGTCGCCGTGCTGAAGAACGAACTCGGACAGCGCAAGGAGGCGCTTGCAATGCTGCGCGACCTGCGTGCCGCGGGCATCCCTGACCAGGCCAAGCTCGCCGAAAGCTACCTGCTAGAAGCCGAGATCCTGCGCAAGGACGGCAGCCCCGCGGAGGTCATTGCGGTTTATGACCGCGCCATCGAGCTGCTGCCCGAGCAGAGCCAGCTCGGTTACTCGCGCGCCGTGTATCTCGAATCCATCGGCCGCGTGGACGAGGCGATCGCAGACCTGCGCACGCTTCTCGCCAAAAATCCCGATGACCCCGATGCACTCAATGCACTCGGCTACACGCTGGCCGATCGCACCGACAAGCACGAGGAAGCCCTCGGCTACATCATGCGTGCGCTCGAACAGAAGCCTGATGAGTCCGCGATCATCGACAGCATGGGCTGGGTGCAATTCCGGCTCGGCAACACCGCAGCGGCGCTGGAGCACCTGCAACGCGCGTGGGCAATGCAGCCTGACGCGGAAGTCGGCGCGCACCTCGGCGAAGTACTCTGGGTCACCGGGGACAAAGAGGCCGCGCGCAAAGTGTGGAAGGTCGCCGAGGAGCGTGACGCCGACAACAAGGTGCTCGCCGAAACCCGCGCGCGGCTCGACAAGTGAGTCGAACCGTTTCGTGTCGGGGGGTTGCGCTCAGCGCACCCTTGCTGCTCATTGCGGCGGCGCTGGCCGGGTGCGCTGGCAATCGCGTGGTGTCGCGTTCCGACGACGTCGTCGGCGCCACGCAGGGCAATCGCGCCGCGGCGGTCGCCGCCATCGACGACTTCAGCTTCGAAGGCCGGGTGGCAGTCGGAAATGGCCGTGATGGCGGTTCCGCGAAGATCGAGTGGCAACAGCGCGGTGCGCAGGCCGATATCGTGCTGCGTGCGCCCGTGAGCGGCCAGACCTGGCGCCTGCACGGTGGCGACGCGTCGGGCTGGACGCTGCTGGGCACGCGCGCGGAAGGGGCCCGGGGCGACGACGCGGAAGCATTGCTTCTGCGCGAGACCGGGTGGCGGCTGCCCTTCTCCGCGCTCCGTCGATGGCTGTTTGGCCTCTCGTTCGATGACACGGATCGCGTGGAGCTGCGCGCGAACGGATTGCCCGCGCGACTGCGCTCCGCCGATGGCTGGACAGTCGAATACGTGGACTACGACGAAAGCCGCACGCCACCACTCGCGACCCGCGTGCGTGCGGACCGCGCGCCGCACAAGGTGCGCCTCGCGATCGCCGAATGGCGCGTCGAATAGGCCCGCAGGGCGGCGACGGCGCGTGGGTCCTGCCCGCGCCGGCAAAACTCAACCTGTTCCTGCACGTCGTCGGGCGCCGCGACGACGGTTACCACCTGCTGCAGACGGTGTTCCAGTTGCTCGATTGGGGCGACCGGGTTTCGCTCCGCTTGCGCGACGACGGCGTGCTGCGCATGGTTCAACCCACACCGGGTGTCGTGGACGAAGACAACCTTGCCCTGCGAGCCGCGCGCGCGTTCAAGGCGGTCACCGGCGGCGGGTGGGGTGTCGACATCGACATCGACAAGCGCATCCCGATGGGCGGAGGACTGGGCGGAGCGAGCAGCGATGCGGCAACCATCCTGGTTGGACTGAATGCGCTCACGGGATCGTGCTTCGAGTTCGACTTCCTCGCAACAATTGGCCTTGAACTCGGCGCAGACGTGCCGGTTTTCGTGCACGGACACTCCGCTTGGGCGGAAGGAGTGGGTGATTGCCTCGTGCCGATCGACCTCCCGGAGCTTTGGTACCTCGTGATCCATCCCGGCGTGCCGGTCTCGACCGCAGGAGTGTTTTGCGATCCTGGTTTGACACGCAACACCCCGCCCGTGACAATTTCGGGCTTCTTGAACAACAGTTCGACGCGTAATGATCTCGAGCGGGTCGCCATCGGGCTCGCCCCGGAAGTGGGCGCTGCGCTCGAGTGGCTTTCCCGGTTTTCCCCGGCGCGCATGACCGGCAGCGGCAGTTGCGTATTTGCGTCGTTTGACTCGCGTACGGGAGCCGAGGCCGTCGCGGCGAGGGTTCCGGGCCAGTGGAGCGCACACGTCGCGCGTGGCGTCGCGCAGTCGCCGCTACACGAGGCCATCAGGGATTTGCAGGCGGTGAGGTGACGGACTCCGTTCGTGGTGAGCCCGCCGAAACATGAGCGGGCGCGGCAAAGATGGTCAGAATCAAGATGCAGCAACAACCAGTTTTCCGGTGGGACGTCGCCAAGTCCGGTTAAGGCACGGGATTTTGATTCCCGCATACGAAGGTTCGAATCCTTCCGTCCCAGCCACCGAATCAATCCGAAGCCGGCAACCAACCCGACGGTGCACTAGACTGCGCGCTCCGCGCCGCCAGCACGAAGCGCCGGCGCAACGCAGCAGTCTTGCCGCAATCGCAACATCGCTGGAGATCGTCCGGTGGCGCAGGCATCCAACAGCGACTCTGATGGCATCCTGATCTTTACGGGCAATGCCAACCGACCCCTCGCCCAGGCCATCTGCCGCGAGTTGAACCTGCCGTTGGGCAAGGCGCTGGTCGGGAAATTCTCCGACGGCGAAGCCCAGGTCGAGATCGAGGAAAACGTCCGGAAGCAGGAGGTGTACATCATCCAGCCGACGTGCGCGCCCACGGCCGAGAATTTCATGGAGCTGGTGGTGCTGATCGACGCGATGAAGCGCGCGTCCGCCGCCACGGTGACTGCGGTACTCCCGTACTTCGGCTACGCGCGCCAAGACCGTCGTCCGCGTTCGACGCGCGTGGCGATCACCGCGAAAGTCGCAGCCAAGATCCTTTCGACCATGGGCACCGACCGGGTGTTGACGGTCGACCTGCACGCCGACCAGATCCAGGGCTTTTTCGATGTGCCGGTCGATAACGTTTACGCGTCGCCATTGCTGTTGGCCGACATCTGGCGCACGCAGGGCACCGATGGCTTGATCGTGGTGTCGCCCGATGTCGGCGGCGTGGTCCGCGCGCGCGCCATTGCGAAACGGCTCGACGATGCGGAGCTGGCGATCATCGACAAACGGCGACCGCGCGCCAACGAGTCGGTGGTGATGAACATCATCGGCGACGTCGATGGCAAGATCTGCGTGCTGGTCGACGACATCGTCGACACCGCAGGCACGTTGTGCGCCGCTGCCGCGGCGCTGAAGGCACGCGGCGCGCGCAAGGTCGTTGCCTACTGCACGCACCCCGTGCTCTCGGGCCCGGCCATCACCAACATCGAACGCTCGCTGCTCGACGAAATGGTTGTCACCGACACGATCCCGCTGACCGCGGAAGCCCGCGCCTGCAAGCGCATCCGCCAGCTCAGCGTCGCCGAGCTACTCGCCGAAACCATCCGCCGCATCGCCTTCGGCCAGTCGGTGTCCAGCCTCTACGTGGATTGATCCGCCGCCTCAGCGACGCAACGTGATCCATCCGGCGGACGCGAACAGCAGCCCGAGCAGCAGCCAGCCGAGAACGGTTCCTGCCGGCACCTGGGCGACCACGCCATTGAGCGTGGCAACTCCGCTCGTATTGTTGCCGGGCGTGGTATCCCCGGTCCCGGAGATGGTGGCGACGTTGGCGAACGAGCCGCCGAAAGCGGGTCGCACTGTCAGGGTGCAGCTTGCCGATTGCCCCGCTGCGAGCGTGCCGACATTCCACGTGAACACTCCTGCGGCGTTCACCGTGCCGTTGCAGCTCGCCGAGACGAAGACGAGCCCACTCGGCAAGGGGTCGGTGACTACGACGTCACTGACGGCGCCAGGACCCGCGTTACTCGCCGTCAAGGTAAACGTACCGGTCCCGCCGGGACTGACTTGCGCGGTTTGCGCCACCTTGGTGATGCTCAGGTCGCCGCCGCCTGCCCCCGCGGGGTGAATGAAGCGACCACTGACACCTGGAACCACCGTTCTCACCAGCGCATTGGCGCGCGAGATTTCGTGCACTCCGGTGCCGGTCGTGGTCAGGATATTGCCGTTGCCGAGCTCGAAGGCGCCGCGGTACCCACCCAGCGTAGCGGGGTCGTAACGGCCGACCAGCGCGCCGGAGGGCGTGAACTCGACCACTCCCTCGACACTGGCGCCGCTGAATACAGCAACCAGCACGTTGCCGTTGGCTGCTTGCTCGACCTGCTCTGGAAAATCGATGCCGGTCGTCACCACCGGGGGCAGCGGCGCCCCATTCGCGTCATAGCGCAGCACGTCGTCCAGGGTGATGTCGGATACCAGGAAATCGCCCGCCACCAGCGGTGCCGCGGATTGCCTGACGCGGAATACGTCGAACGAATCGTCCAGGCCTCCGCTACCCGCAGCGATGAACGGTCCGATGTGCACGCCGCTGGTGCTGAACTCCTGCACCGTGCCGCTGGACTGCGACACCAGCAGGTTGCCGTTCGGACGCAAGGCGATTCCGCGGATGTTGTCGAGAATTGCGGTGTTGGCGCCGCCGGCCGGCGCGAACGTGCCGAGGAATGCGCCCGTGTTGATGTCGAAGGACTGGACCACATCGCGTACCTGGTCCGAAACCAGTATGCGCTGCCCGTCGGAGTGGATTAGCGCCTCGATGGGTGTCGTCAGGTTGGCCGCGTTCGCGGGAACGAAGTTTGGATCGATCACATCTCCCGTCTGGCTGCTCAGCGCCATCACCCGTCGATTGGTGGATTCGACCACCAGCAGCACGCCACCAGCGGGAATTCCGCCAAGGGCGACTGCGCGCGCCGCGGGATCCGGGGTCAACGTCGCCGCGGGCGCGGAAGCGTTGGTATCGCCGGTGCCGGCGCGTTCGGACAGGACGTCCTGCGCCAAAGCAGGGAGGGCAGACAGCAGCAAGACCGTCGTCAGTAGCCAGCGCATGGGTCATCTCCCCGAGATTTTCTACATTAGACGCCGCGCAGGGGACCATGGCAATGGGGGCCTGCCACCACCCGTGCCCCTGACCTTCGGCAGGGGGTGAATGGCGTCGGCCCGATTAGCATGAGGGCGGTAATACTTTGATGCCGCCGTTTCTCGGCCGCATATTCTGAAGCGCATACCGCATACCGTGCATGCGCACCGCGCGACGCACCCCACGCACACCGCCAGCAGCCCGATGTGGACCACTGACCGGATGATCCGCCCGCTTGTCCTGCTGCTCCTGTCGACCGCGCTGCTTGCGACGGCGGGCACCGCCTTGGCGGCGTCGCAACCAGTGCGAACCGATCACCTGCAGTCGAGGCTTGTCGCAGAAGCGACCGCCGCTGTGCCGGGCACGCGGCTGACGCTGGGACTGCTGCTCGAACACGATCCGCACTGGCATACGTACTGGCGCAATCCTGGCGATTCGGGGCTGCCGACCGAAGTCGAGCTCACGCTGCCGGACGGCATCATCGCCGAACCCATCGCGTGGCCGCATCCGCAGCGCTTCGAACTCGCCGATATCGTCAACTTCGGCTACGGCGAGCGCCGACTGCTGCCGATCACGATCATGATTCCGGCCGGCTATGCCGCGCCGAGGCTCCCGGTGCGCGCGGCGGCGCGCTGGCTGATTTGCGAAGAGGGTGGCGAATGCATCCCGGGCAAGACCGAGTACGCGTTCGAATTGCCGGTCGCGTGGACGAGCGGGGTCGATTCGCGATGGAGTAACGATTTCGCCGCGGCGCGCGCCGACCTTCCGCGCGCCACGGCAGCGACGCTCGCGCTAGCCGAAAATTCCGATGCCATAACCTTGACTCTCGACGGTCTCGAGGCTGCGGCAGAACCCGCGCAGTGGCAGTGGTTTCCGGAAACTCCCGAGGTCTTCGCCAACGGCGCGCAGCCCAAGTGGCAACGCTCGACGGATGGTTGGCAGGCGAGTTGGCAGAAAAGCGAGTACTTCACTGCGCTGCCCACAAACATCGCACTGGTCTCCGTCGATAGCAGCGGCACTGCGCGGCGATTTGTTGCCGCCAATGCAGTGGCCGCTGCGCCGGGGACTGCTGCGGCGCCGTCCGTTGCGGCGTCGCCGCCGGCAGGCCAGGCTGCGGATTCGTCTTCACCCGGTTTGCTGCCGGCCCTGCTGTTCGCGCTTCTCGGCGGTTTGATCCTCAACCTGATGCCGTGCGTGTTCCCGGTGCTGTCGATCAAGGCAATGGGCGCGCTGGAGTCTTCCGACAATCGCGCCGAACTGCGCCGGCACGGCGGCTGGTACACGCTCGGCGTCGTCGCAACGTTCCTGCTGCTCGCAGGCTTGCTGCTCGTGCTGCGTGCGGGCGGCGAACAACTCGGCTGGGGATTCCAGCTGCAGGAACCGCGCTTCGTCGCCGGCGTCGCATTGCTGTTGTTCGCGATGGCGCTGTCGTTCTCCGGCGTCTGGGATTTCCGTGGTGGTTTCGCCGGTGCCGGCCAGCGGCTGACGGAAGGGCAGGGTGCGCGTGCGTCGTTCTTCACGGGCGCGCTTGCCGTAGTGGTCGCGAGCCCGTGCACCGCGCCATTCATGGGCACCGCGCTCGGTTGGGCACTGGCGCAACCGGCGCCCGCGGCGCTGGCCGTGTTTGCCGCGCTCGGTATCGGACTCGCTTCACCGATGCTGCTGCTCGGACTGGTACCTGGGCTCGCCCGCTTGTTGCCGCGGCCCGGTCCGTGGATGGATGGCTTCCGCCAGCTGCTCGCGTTCCCCCTGTACTTGACCGTCGTCTGGTTGCTGTGGGTGTACGGCGAACAGACTTCTCCGCTCGGCATGGCCTGGATGCTCGCCGCGCTGACCGCACTGGCATTCGCGCTATGGCTGCTCAGGCGCCGGCCCGCGATGCGCTCACCGGGACTTCGTGCGACGGCGGCCGTGTTCGCCGTAGTCGCACTGGTACTCGCGCTCGCACTACCACTGTCGGCGCGCGCGCCTGCAGCCGAAGATCCGCGAACGACAAGCACTGCCGACGCCGAACCGTGGAGCGAGCAGCGCCTAGCCGAGCTGCGCGCGTCCGGGCAACCGGTGCTGGTCAACATGACGGCCGCGTGGTGCATCACCTGCCTCGCCAACGAACGCGTCGCGCTGTCGACAGACACTGTGCGCGACGCGCTTGCCGCGCACGATGTCGCTTATCTCAAGGGCGACTGGACGCGCAGCGACGAGGCGATCACGCGTTACCTGCGACGCTTCGACCGAAGTGGCGTGCCGTTGTACGTGCTCTATCCACCCGGCGGTGGCGCGCCCCGCGTGTTGCCGCAGTTGCTGACCGCGGACGGCGTTGCCGACGCGATCCGTTCGATGTGATCTTCCCCACCCCAGGAGAACGACCGATGAAAGCCAAACCGCTTGTCGCCGCACTGACATTTGCCGCCGCACTGGCGGTCGGCGCCGTATTGACCTTCGGCACGACCACCCATGCGTCCGATTCGAGCGAGGCTGCATCCGCCGCCAAGGTCGGCGAGCCTGCACCAGCCTTCAAGCTCGTGGATTCGACCGGCAAGACGCACTCCCTGTCCGACTTCGCCGGCAAGACCGTGGTGCTCGAGTGGACCAATCACGAGTGCCCGTTCGTCAAGAAGCATTACGGCGCCAACAACATGCAGGCGCAGCAGCGTGACGCGACCGCTGACGGTGTGGTCTGGCTGACTGTCAACTCCTCGGCCAGGGGCCAGCAAGGGCATGTCGACGGAGCTGCAGCCGAAGGCATCCGCGCCGATGCAAAGGCCGTGCAAACCGCGTATCTGCTCGATGCTGATGGCGCGGCTGGCCGTGCGTACGGCGCGAAGACCACGCCGCACATGTACGTCATCGATCCAAAAGGAATGCTGCGCTACGCCGGTGCGATCGACAGCATCCCGAGCGCCGACACGGACGACATCGCAAAGGCGACGCAATACGTGCCGCAGGCGCTGACGCAGCTCGCGGCCGGACAGCCCGTCAGCGATTCGCTGACGCGACCGTACGGGTGTTCGGTGAAATACGCGAACTGATCGCATTCTGGTGCCCGGGTCGAGAGATCGATCCGGGCACTCGCCGCAAAAAAAGTTGACTGGATTCGACCTGGGCAAGGTGCCGCAACAGGCTGAAGCGCTCCAACGAAGGTTGTTGGATTGGCCTGTCGCGATTTGAACTGGAGATCGTCCGATCACAGGACAACGCCTGAAGAAGCCTTACGCAACATTCAGGCGTGGTTGCGCCCATTTGCATCGGCGTCACTCGCGGTTTGCTGAAATGGCAATCACCACGAACTGAGGAGATCCTTATGGACGACAACCGCAGCAAGGGCGCCGCGCGCGAGCTGAAGGGCACCGCGAAAGAACTGACCGGCAAGCTGACCGGCAATACCTCCAAGGAGATGGCCGGCAAGGTCGAGAAAACTGTCGGCAAGGCGCAGCGAAATGTCGGCGAGGCTGCCGACGAAGTTCGGAACTCGAAAGACGATTGAAGTGCCGTCGGCGACCGGCCTCGAGCCGGTCGTCGACATCCAACGGTTTGCGAATATGTACCCCCGTTCGATTCGCCGAAAAGCGTGGACGGCGGTTGCCTCTCGCTGAAAAGCGTGGACGGCGGTCCCTCGGCCCTCGCCGCAGACGTCCGTGTCGACCCTGTCGATCGGGCGGAACTTCATCAAAACGGTCCCGCCCGAGACAGCGGCGCCGAACCCCGCAATTTGCGCGGGCCGGGCAGAGCGACTAAAGTCGCGACCCCGATGGCAGTGTCCACTGCGGCTCAAGTCGCTCCTGCATCGAAACCTGACACCCGAGAATTCACCCCGCTTTGGTCGCGAAGCGGGGATCACCGACCGCATGGCGGTCTTCAACCGAGGCAAAGAACATGGCAGAACAGCGCAATATCACGGCCGAAAGCCGTACTGACCAGGGGAAAGGTGCGAGCCGCCGCCTGCGTCGTGCGGGCAAGGTCCCGGGCATCGTCTATGGCGGTGGTTCCGAACCGAAGATGATCCAGATGAACCAGCTGCAGACCTTGCGCTACGCCGAGAACGAGTGGTTTTTCTCGGCGTTGCTGGAACTCGATGTCGAGGGCAAGTCCGAGCAGGTACTGCTCCGCGACATGCACCGTCACCCGTTCAAGCCGCAACTCATGCACCTGGACTTCCAGCGCGTTAAGGCCAATGAGGCGATCCGCGTGCGCGTGCCGCTGCACTTCCTCAACGAAAAAGAGAGCCCGGCCGGCAAGATCAAGGGCGTGGTGATCAGCCACAACCTCAACGATGTCGAGATCTCGTGCCTGCCGAAGGACCTGCCGGCGTTCATCGAGGTCGACCTCGCCAATCTTCAGATGGACGACATCGTGCATCTGTCCGACATCAAGCTGCCGAAGGGCGTCGAGATCCCCGAGCTCAAGCTCGGCAAGGAACACGACGACGCGGTGGTGACGGCGCATGAGGGCCGCGAAGAAATCGTCGACGAGCCGGCCGCCGAGGAAGGCGCGGACGCTGCAGCTGCTACTGCTACTGCTGCGGCTGCCGCTGCGAAGGGCGACAAGAAGGAAGGCGACAAGAAGTAAGCGGCGAAGGAAAAGGGGGTCAGAGTCACTTTTCGGCGCGAACATCGTCGCTGGCGCGAACGCCCACCTCCCGAAAAATGACTCTGACCCCCTTTTCTCTTCGCCTCATCGTGGGCTTCGGCAATCCGGGTGCGGAGCACGCGGATGATCGGCACAACGCCGGCTTTCGCTGTCTCGATGCGCTGGCTTCCGCGCATCGGGTCACGCTGCGTCCCGATGCCAAGCTGCATGGCAGCGCCGCCCAGTTCGAACTGGGCGGCCATGTCGTGCGCCTGCTCAAGCCCTCCACCTACATGAACCGCATCGGCCTGTCGGTCGGTGCGGCGCTGCGCTACTTCAAGATCGAGCCGGAGGAAATGCTGGTTGCACACGACGAACTCGACCTCCCACCCGGCGTGGCGAGGCTCAAGTTCGATGGTGGGCATGGCGGGCAGAACGGGCTGCGCGACACCATCGAAGTGCTGGGGCACGGCCGTTTCCATCGCCTGCGCATCGGCATCGGCCATCCGGGACACAAGGATCGCGTGACGCCGTGGGTGCTGGGCCGCGCGTCGCGCGATGACGACAAGGCCATCGGCAATGCCATCGACGACGCGCTTGCAGTGTTGCCCCTGGCACTGGCCGGGGATTTCAACGAAGCGATGAAGCGCCTGCACACGGCGCCTCCGCCAAAATAACCGAACACCACGAAGAAGCAGAATTATGGGAATCCAATGCGGCATCGTGGGCTTGCCGAATGTCGGCAAATCGACCCTGTTCAACGCGCTCACGAGCGCCGGCATCGAAGCCGCGAATTATCCTTTCTGCACCATCGAACCGAACAAAGGCATCGTGGCGGTGCCGGACAAGCGCATCAGGGAACTGGTCTCGATCGCGAAGCCCCAGAAGACCATTCCCACCGCGATGGAATTCGTCGATATCGCGGGCCTGGTGGCCGGCGCATCGAAAGGCGAGGGCCTCGGTAACCAGTTCCTCGCGCACATCCGCGAGGTCGATGCGATCGCGCACGTGGTGCGCTGCTTCGAGCACGCCGACATCGTGCATGTTGCGGGCAAGATCGATCCGATCTCCGACATCGAGACGATCGACACGGAGCTGCAGCTTGCGGACCTCGACGCCGTGGAGAAGGCGCTCAACCGCGCGGAACGTTCGGCGCGCGCCGGCGACAAGGAGGCGGCCGCGAAGCGCGATGTGCTTTTGCGCGTGCAGGCAGCGCTCAACGAGGGAAAGTCGGCGCGCTCACTCGACCTCGATGCGGCGGAGCGTGGGCTGCTGCGTGACATGTTCCTGCTGACGCTCAAGCCCGTGATGTACATCGCCAACGTCCGCGAGGATGGCTTCACCAACAACCCGTACCTTGACCGCGTGCGCGAACATGCGGCGGCGGAAGGCGCGGAAGTGGTGCCGGTGTGCGCAGCAATCGAGGACGAGCTGACCAAGCTCGACGAAGAGGAGCGGGCGGTATTCCTCGAGGACATGGGTCTCGACGAGCCAGGCCTCGATCGGGTGATCCACGCGGGCTATCGCCTGCTCGGACTGCAGACCTATTTCACGGTTGGCCCCAAGGAGGTCCGTGCCTGGACGGTCAAGGCCGGTTCGACCGCGCCACAGGCGGCGGGCGTCATCCACACCGACTTCGAGCGCGGCTTCATCCGCGCGGAGACCATCAGTTACGACGATTACATCAAGTACCAGGGAGAGTCCGCCGCCCGCGATGCCGGCCGCCTTCGTCTCGAGGGGAAGAATTACGTGGTCAAGGAAGGCGACGTCCTGCACTTCCTGTTCAACGTCTAGAATTCGCGCCATGCCCGGCAAAGCCGATGTCACGCTGCGTTTCCTCGCCGAACCTTCCGATGTGAATTTCGGCGGGAAGGTGCACGGCGGCATGGTGATGAAGTGGATCGACCAGGCCGGATGGGCCGCGGCGGTCGGGTGGAGCGGGCGCTACTGCGTCACCGTGTATGTCGGGGGCATCCGGTTCCTGGCACCGATCCTCATCGGCAACATCGTCGAAGTGCACGCCAAGGTCATCCACACCGGCAATACATCCCTGCATCTGGCGGTCGATGTATGGGCCATTGATTCGATGGCGGAAACACGCGTGCAGACCACTCACTGCGTGATCGTGTTCGTGGCGCTGGACGATTCAGGGAAACCCACCGCGGTGCCGAAATGGACCCCGCAAACCGACGAACAGCGCCAGCTGTGCGACTACGCGCAACGACTGATGCACCTCCGCGAAGGAATCGAGTCCGAGATGCAGGCGTTCATCCATGAAGAGCCCACTCGCTGAGCGCGAAAGCAGCGCTCGCGCCGCTCGACGGGCTCCCGTACAATCGCCGGTTCACTCCCGGAGCGGGGCCGCCTCGCGGCAACGCTCGAATGCTTCAGCCGTCAACCGTCGGGGCGTAGCGCAGCCTGGTAGCGCACCACGCTGGGGGTGTGGTGGTCGCGAGTTCGAATCTCGCCGCCCCGACCATTAGATAACGATAGAGCCAGAGGCGGCGAAGAGCCCCGACCGTTGAATGGCTGTGGAAACACCAGCCTTCGCATCAGCCCGAAGCGAAGCGCAGCCCCGCCCGTTGAATAGCTGTAAAGGCAACAGCCTTCGCACCAGGCCGAAGCGAATCCCGTCCTCGGCTAGCTGTCCGCAAAGCGCACGATCTTCCGCGAGTCAGCTCTCTACCGCAGACAACTCGCCCGACTGTTTTGCCACGGCAGCGGACATGGCATGCATGCGCGGACCGTTGCAGAGCGCATCGCGGACTCCGTCGATGATGAGGTCGACCTCGGCGCTCGTGACAGCAAAGTGCGGGGTGAAGCGCAACGAATTGACGCCGCCGTGGATGACGCCGAAGCCTCGCTGGCGCATGTACTCCTCGGTACTGCCGTTGCCGTAGCACTTGAATTCGGGCGCGAGCTCGCATGAGAACAGCAGGCCGGTGCCCTGCGTGCCCGTGATGTATCCGGGCATTTCGCTCGCGAGTGCATTGAGCTTGGCCACGAACTCGGCGCCGCGCTCGCGCACGTTGGCGCGCAACGCCGGCGTCAGCGTGGCCAGCACCGCGCAGGCGATGTCCGCGCCGCGGGGATTGGCCGACATGGTGTTGCCGTAGATGCCCTTGCGGTAGAGCGCCGCGGTGGTGGGCGTTACCGCCAACACGGACAGCGGGAACTGTCCCGCGTTGAGCGCCTTCGAATACGTTTCCATGTCGGGCGCTTCGAGGCCCTCGAAACCCGGATAGTCGACAATCGACAGCACGCCGTGCGCCCGCAGTCCTGCCTGGATGGAATCGATCAGCAACAGCGCGCCGTGCTCGCGCGTGAGGCGACGTGCTTCCGCATAGAACTCCGGCGTCAGCGCCAAGCCGGGATTGCCTTCGCCCATGACGGGCTCGAGGAAAAGCGCCTCGATGAAACGGTTGTCGCGCTCCGCGTCGGCGAACGCGCGACGCAGCTGCTCGATATCGTATGGCGCGACGGTGACCAGCGGCGGCGTTTCGCGCGCGTAACTCGCGAGGTGCTTGATGTAGTTCTGGCGTGTCGAGTCCGAATAACGCGCCGGAAGCTCGGTGCGGCCGTGGAATCCACCCGCGATCGCGAGACGCGTGATCTTCCTGCCGGCATGCCGTGCGCCCGGCTCGGTGAGCATCTTGGCGTTGACGTCCGCGAAGCGGCCTGCAAGAGACACCGACTCCGATCCGGAATTGAGGCACAGGAATTTCGAATAGGGGCAGCCGCCGCGGGTGTGGCCGATCTCGGCGCGCAACGCTGCGCCCAGTTCCACATGCGCAAGGCTCGGCGTCATCACGTTGGCCATCACCTGTGGCTTCGCCAGCGCCTTGAGCACCTCTGGCGGGTTGTGCCCGAATCCGAGCATGCCGTACCCGCCACAGTCGTAAATCACCGCGCCCTTGGCCGTGATGATCCATGGGCCACACGCCGCGAGCGGTACGTAATGGTTGATCGCGTCTTCGGCATAGAAGTTGAGGAAGTCCGCCTGTGCGCTGGCGAGCTGTTCGGCTTCATCGAGATCGAGCCACTCCGGTTGCGAGCGGCGCAACTGTGTCTGCGCGGCGTGCGCGGCATCGACCGCGCGTACCAGGGCAGGATCGCTTGCCGCGAACGACTCGATCTGGCGGTCGTCGAGACCATCCGTCAGGCGGTTGCCTGCGCTTGAACGCAGGAATTTGAGGGTATCGAGCACGGACATGGCGAAACTCCGACGGGTTCGCGGGCAGAGGCCGCGTAACCGGACAATTGCGCTTGCAAATCAAGCGCTTACGAGAATGCGCATGCTATCACGCGGGTTTCGCCGGCGTAACCCCCGCTCCCATCAGACAACTGGGTTGCGCAAAGCACAACGCATACTCCCCTAGCCCCGTGCGCTCGAGGCTGGCGCCAGCCTCGCTCGCCGTGCTCGGCGAGCCCAAAGCAGTAGCGCCTCGAACGCCAGGCTCGGCGGGCCGAAAGCGGTAGCGCCTGGCTTCCGCGAGAGCCCCTTTTTCTGCAGCGAGGCGCTACCCCTTCCGGCCCACCTCCTCGCCAGACCAACACAGTGTCAGATTGGTATTGCACTGTTCGAGGGTCAGCCCAGCCCGTATCAGCATGCTGCGAAATTCCGGCCTTATCCCTCAGGCCAGTTCCGAATTTCGCATCGCCAAAATGCCAGGCGCGCTTTTGGACGGCTGCACGAATGGTTCGGAGAGCGGCTGTGAGCGGTGGCGTCTCGCTGCAGCATAAAGGGCTCCTGCGGAAGCGAGGCGCCACCGCTTGCAGTCGCTCGCGACGCCAACTCGTTGCTCGGGAAAGAAAGGAAGCCGCGGGACGTACAATGCGCGCCATTTGCGTGCGGATCGATCTTGCTCAAGTCCGAATTCAACTACGAGTTGCCGCCCGAACTGATTGCGCAGCAGCCGCTTGGAGAGCGCACGGCGTCGCGGCTGTTGATCGTGCCGCGCGAGGGCGCGTTCGTCGATTCCACCGTGCGTGAACTGCCGGAGGTCCTGCGCGCCGGAGATCTGCTGGTATTCAACGACACTCGCGTGCTTCCCGCGCGCCTGCTCGGCCACAAGGATTCGGGCGGCGCGGTCGAGATCCTGCTGGAGCGCGTGGAGGACGCGCGCACCTTGCTCGCCCAGGTGCGTGCCAGCAAGCCGATGCGCAAGGGGCGCAGCATCACCCTGGCCGATGGCAGCAGGCTCGAATTCGTCGAACGCGACGGCGAGTTCACGCGGCTGCGCTACATGGGCGAGGACGCCGCGACCGACATGCTCGAGCGCGTTGGCGCGATTCCCTTGCCGCCCTACATTTCGCGTGCTCCCGAGGCTGCCGACCGCGAGCGCTACCAGACCGTGTTCGCCCGCAGTCCCGGGGCGGTTGCCGCGCCGACCGCGGGCCTGCACTTCGACGAGCCGTTGCTGGCGGAGTTGGGGGCAAGAGGCATCGAGAGAGCAACGCTGACCCTGCACGTCGGGGCAGGCACCTTCCAGCCGCTGCGCGTAGAGGACATCAGCGAACATCGCATGCACGCTGAACGCTGCGTGGTGGATCAGCAACTGGTCGACAAGATCATCGCCACCCGCAGCCGGGGCGGGCGCGTGGTCGCGGTTGGAACCACCGTTGTGCGCGCACTCGAGTCCGCGGCTGTCGACGGCAGCTTGCGGTCATTCGATGGGGAGACGAGCATCTTCATCACCCCCGGTTACCGCTTCCGCGCGGTTGACCTGCTGCTCACCAATTTCCACCTGCCGCAATCGACATTGCTGATGCTCGTCTGCGCATTCGGTGGCCACGCCCGGATGCTGGATGCGTACGCGCACGCCGTCGAGCAGCGCTACCGCTTCTTTTCGTACGGCGACGCGATGTTGATCCATCCGATGCACGGCGCACTGGCGGCATGAGCGAGCCGGCACGCTTCGAATTGCTGGGGCGCGACGGCGCGGCGCGGCGCGGTCGCCTGACGCTGCGACGGGGCAGCGTCGAGACGCCCGCATTCATGCCGGTGGGAACCTACGGTTCCGTCAAGGCCATGACACCCGATTCGCTGCGCGCGACGGGGTCAGAGATGATCCTCGGCAATACGTTCCACCTGTTCCTGCGGCCGGGGCTCGACATCATCGAGGCGCATGGCGGGCTGCACGGGTTCATGCAGTGGCCGGGGCCGATACTCACCGACTCGGGCGGCTTCCAGGTCTTCTCGTTGGCGTCGCGGCGCACGATCACAGAGCAGGGCGTGACGTTCGCCTCGCCGGTCAACGGAGACAAGGTGTTCCTGTCGCCAGAGGAAAGCATGCGCATCCAGCGCGTGCTGGACTCCGACGTGGTCATGGTCTTCGACGAGTGCACGGCCTATCCCGCCACCGAAGCGCAGGCGTGCGATTCGATGGAACTCTCGCTGCGCTGGGCCGAGCGCAGCCGGCGCGCGCACGTGGGCAATCCGAATGCCTTGTTCGGCATCGTGCAGGGCGGGGTATATCCGGACTTGCGCACCCGCTCCGCCGCGGCGCTGCGCGATATCGGCTTCGACGGTTACGCGGTCGGCGGCCTTGCGGTGGGCGAGCCGGAGGCGGAACGCAACGCGATGCTGGACCACACCTGCGCGCTGCTGCCCGAAGCGCAGGCGCGTTATCTCATGGGCGTCGGCCGTCCGCAGGACATCGTGGAGGCCGTGCGCCGCGGCATCGACCTGTTCGACTGCGTGATGCCGACGCGGAATGCGCGCAACGGTCACTTCTTCACGCGCGACGGCGTGGTGCGCATCCGCAATGCCCGCTACGAAGCCGACCTGGGGCCGATCGAGGAGGGCTGCCTCTGCGCGGCGTGCGTGGGCGGTTTCACCCGCGCATACCTCCGCCACCTGGATCGCTGCGGCGAGATGCTCGGGCCGATGCTGGGCACCATCCACAACCTGCACCACTACCAGACGCTGATGGCCGACCTGCGCGCAGCCATCGCGGAGGGGCGGCTTGCGGTGTTTGCGGCGGCATTCCACGCCCGGCTGGGTGGCGTGGCATAATCGCGCCCCTTTGGCCGGGCCGCGTTCCTACGGTCGCCACCGCGGCCGGATCGGCCCTCCACACGATAGGTGATCGCACGTGAATCTCGATTTTTTCATCGCGCCGGCGATGGCGCAGGCCGCGGGCGCACCCGCACAGGGCTCGCCTTTCTCACCCCTGATCATGATGGGTGTGGTTTTTCTGATCATGTGGTTCTTCATGATCAGGCCGCAGATGAAGCGCGCCAAGGAGCACAAGTCCCTGATCGAGTCGCTGGCCGTCGGCGATGAGGTACTGACCAACGGCGGGCTGATGGGTCGGATCTCGGCAATCGAGGATTCGTTCGTGTCGCTCGAGATCGCGCGCGGCGTCGAGGCTCGCCTGCAGAAGCACGCGATCAGTGCCGTTCTGCCCAAGGGCACCTTGAAAGCCAGCTGAACAGGTCCCACTCCGGATGCCTGGCATCCGTTTCGAAGTTCTTTCCCAGGTTAATGCATGAACGACTTTCCGCGCTGGAAGTACATCCTGATCGTGGTGGTGATCCTCGCGGGTCTCCTGTACGCCCTGCCCAATGTGTTTCCGCAGGATCCGGCGGTGCAGGTGTCGGCAAACCGCGGGTCCCTGGTTGACGATGCGTTCAAGGAGCGCGCCCTCGGCCTGCTCGGGGAGCGCAAGATCGTTCCAGTGGGTGCCGACATCGCCGACAAGCGGCTGCTGCTGCGCCTGTCTAATCCGGACCAGCAGCTGGTCGCCGCCGAGACGTTGCGCGAGGCGCTCGGCGAAAGCTACGTAGTGGCGCTCAATTCCGCGTCCACGGTGCCGGGCTGGCTGCGCGCCGTCGGCGCCAACGCCATGACGCTCGGCCTCGATCTCCGCGGGGGCGTGCACTTCCTGATGGAGGTCGACCAGAGGAGCGTGGTCCTCAAGCAGACCGAGCGCTATGTCGACGACCTGCGCGGCTTCCTGCGCAGCCAGAAGATCCGCTACCGGTCCGTGACGCGCACGCCGGAAGGCATCGTCATGGTGCTGCGCGGCGAAGAGGACCGGCGCAAGGCGGCAGAGGCGCTGCCGACCGAGATTCCCGATCTGGAAATTCGTGAGGGAGAGGGTTCCGCCGATGGCTATGCGCTGATCGCGACCGTGCGCCCGACTGCCGTGCAGGCAGAGCAGGACAAATCCATCGAACAGAACCTTGCGACGCTGCGCAACCGCGTGAACGAACTCGGCGTCGCCGAACCGATAGTGCAGCAGCAGGGTGCTTCGCGCATCGTGGTGCAGCTGCCTGGCGTGCAGGACACTGTGGCCGCCAAAAAGATCCTTGGCGCGACGGCGACGCTGGAATACCGCGCGGTCGACACCAGCGTGCTGAATCCCATGGAGGCTGCCGCGACCGGGCGCATCCCGCCCGACTCGCGCCTCTACTACCAGCGCGACATGGGCCTCGACGGCAAGCCCGTGCCGGTGATCCTCAAGAAGCGCCTCATCGTATCCGGCGACCAGCTGGTGAACGCGTCGAGCGGGTTCGACCAGCAGACCGGAGAGCCGATGGTCTCGGTCACCCTCAACAACGCCGGTGCGCGGCGCATGCAGGACTTCACCAACGCCAATGTGGGCAAGGGCATGGCCGTGGTCTTCATCGAGCGCACCCCTGTCGTAAAGGTCGTCGACGGCAAGGAAGTGCGGTCGACGCGAGTAACCGAAGAGGTGATCAGCATCGCCAACGTGCGCGAGCCGTTCGGCAAGAACTTCCAGACAACCGGTCTCGAGTCCTCTGAAGAGGCGAGTTCGACGGCGCTGCTGCTGCGCGCCGGTTCGCTGGCGGCGCCGGTGGACATCGTTCGCGAACGCGTGGTCGGTCCGAGCCTCGGGCAGGACAACATCTCGCGGGGCTTCCGCGCGGTATTGATCGGCCTCGCGGCGATCCTCATCTTCGTGGCGCTTTACTACAGGGTGTTCGGCCTCATCGCCGACTTCGCTCTGCTGCTCAACCTGGTGCTGCTGGTGGCGGTGCTGTCGGCGATCGGTGCGACCCTGACCATGCCCGGCATCGCCGGCATCGTGTTGACGCTCGGCATG
>JBBSLL010000034.1:0-33053 GCA_038255255.1 Lysobacterales bacterium | reverse complement strand
TACCACTTCGATCCCAAGCGGCATCTGCTCACCGGCGAGCGACGTGGCCTGACGTTCCGGATCGGCCAGCCGGTACGCGTGCAGGTGCTGCGCGCGAGCCTCGAGGATCGCAAGATCGATTTCCGCCTCGTGGCTGCCGAAGGTGCGCCGGTTCCCGGGCCGCACGACTTCTCCGCGCCCCCGCGCAAGCAGGCGGTCGGGCGTCGCCGATGAGCGACGACTGGCGCCTGGGCATCCATGCGGTCGAGTCCGCGCTGGAAGTTGGCGCGTCGCAGGTGATCGAGCTCTGGATCGAGAAGGGCACGCGCAATCCGCGTGTGCTCGAACTCGCCGAGGCGGCGCGCGGCCACGGCATCGCCGTGCAGCAGGTCGGTAAGGACGGGTTCGCCCGCATCGCCCACGACGTTCGCCATCAGGGCATCGCCGCGCGTTGCCGCTCCGCGCAGGTGATCGACGAGCGCTCGCTCGGCGACCTCGTGGAGGCGGCGGGCGACAAGGCCTTGCTGCTGGTTCTCGATGGCGTGACGGATCCCCACAACCTCGGCGCGTGCCTGCGTTCCGCGCATGCGGCGGGTGCCTGCGCGGTGCTGATCCCCAAGGATCGCTCCGCGGCGATGACTCCGGTGGTGCGGCGCGCGGCGGCGGGTGCCGCAGAGCGATTGCCGCTGGTACGCGCCACCAACCTCGCGCGTGCGCTCGATACCCTCAAGGAAGCCGGCGTGTGGCTGACGGGACTGGCCGGCGACTCGCCGCAGAGCCTGTTCGACGTGGACCTGCGCGGACGGGTCGCGCTGGTGATGGGCAGCGAAGGCGAGGGGATGCGCCGGCTGACCGCCGAACGCTGCGACCATCTCGCGCACATCCCGATGCACGACGGTGCGGAAAGCCTCAACGTTTCGGTCGCGGCGGGCGTGGCGCTCTTCGAAGCGGTGCGCCAGCGCGGCAAACGCTGACGGCCGGGCCCAGGCTGCGCCGGCTCAGTCCGGAGTGTTGGTGTCGTCGCGCTTGTCGCGCGGCGGGAGGTCGTCCGCCCCGCGCACGAGGAACCACACATTCTCCGCGATGTTGGTGGCGTGGTCGCCAATGCGCTCGATGTTCTTGGCCATGAACAACAGGTGCGCGCAGGGCGTGATCGCCCGCGCATCTTCCATCATGTAGGTCAGCAGTTCCCGGAACAGGCCCGTGTAGGCGATATCGAGATCGGCGTCGCGCGCGCGCACCCGCTGCGCACCGTCGGCATCGCCGTCGCGATACGCCGCCAGCACGTCCCGCACCTGCTGCACGGCGAGCACTCCGAGCGTGCGCAGGCCACTCGTGTGGGGCAGCGGCGGTGAAGTATTGAGGATCATCGAACGCTTGGCGAGGTTGGCTGCGTAGTCCCCGATGCGCTCGATGTCGGCCGCGATGCGCAGCGACGCCAGGATCTGGCGCAGGTCGCGCGCCATGGGCCCGCGCAGCGCGAGCTTCATGACACCGTGGCTGATTTCCTGCTCGAGTGCATCGATGGCCGAGTCGTTGTGCACGATGCGTTCGGCGAAGGAATCGTCGCGGCGTTCCACCACGTCGAGCGCCGCCTCGAGCTGCGACACGGCCATTGCGCCCATACGCAATAACTCCTCGAGAAGGAATCGCTGCTCTTCGTCGTAGCTCTTGACGATGTGGTCGTGCGGTGGCGAATGCATCGAATCGGAATCCAGAAGTTGGTCAGGTGGTCGAAAAAAACAGCGGCGAACTGATCCTCAGCCGAAGCGGCCGGTGATGTAATCCTCTGTCTGCTGCTTCGTGGGATTGGAGAATATCGTTTCGGTGGTGCCGTGTTCCACCAGCTCGCCCAGGTACATGAACGCGGTGTAGTCGGAGACGCGCGCGGCTTGTTGCATATTGTGCGTCACGATCATGATCGTGAAGTCGTGCTTGAGTTCGGCGATCAGCTGTTCGATCTTGCCGGTGGCGATCGGGTCGAGGGCGGAGGTGGGTTCGTCGAGCAGGATCACGTCGGGCTTGAGCGCGATCGCGCGCGCAATGCACAGACGCTGCTGCTGTCCACCGGACAGCCCGAGCCCGTTCTGCTTGAGCTTGTCCTTGACCTCGTCCCAGAGCGCTGCCTGCGTTAGCGCCTCTTCGACTCGCTGCTCCATCTGCTTGCGCGGCAGGTTCTCGTGGTGCGAGATCCCGTACGCGACGTTGTCATAGATGGACATGGGGAAGGGCACGGGTTTCTGGAACACCATGCCAACCTTGCTGCGCAGGCTGTTGAGGGGAAACTTCGGGTCCAGCACGTTCTGCCCGTCCAGCAGCACCACGCCATCCGCGACCTGCTTCGGGTAAATCGAATAGATCCGGTTGAAGACCCGCAGCAGCGTCGACTTGCCGCAGCCGGAAGGACCGATCAGCGCGGTGACCCGCTTTTCGGGAATATCGAGGTTGATGTTCTTCAACGCCTCGAAGCTTCCGTAACGGAAGCCCAGCCCTCGCGCTGACATCTTGACGGGCAGCGTGCCTACTTCGGGCGTGCCCTGGTTGCGCGCGGTGGGAGCGACGGTAGCGCGGGAGTCATTCATGGTTGCTAGGGAGTTCCAAGCTTGTTGCGCAGCAGGACGAGCCGCGCGATGACCGCGAGGACCAGTACGAACATGGTCATGACGAAAGCGCCGGCCCAACCCAGCGACCGCCAGGAATCGTAGGGGCTGAGCGCGTACTGGAAGATCACGACGGGCACGTTGGCCATCGGCTGCAGCAGGTTCGTGGTCCAGTACTGGTTGTTGAGCGCTGTGAACAACAGCGGCGCGGTCTCGCCCGAGATGCGCGCCAGCGCAAGCAGCACGCCCGTGAGTATTCCGGACAGTGCGGCCTTGTAGAGCACCTGGAACGTGACCTTCCACTGCGGCACGCCGAGAGACAGCGCGGCCTCGCGCATCTGGGTGGGCACCAGACGCAGCATTTCGTCGGTGGTGCGCACCACGACCGGCAATACGATGAACGCCAGCGCGATCGCACCTGCCAGGGCAGAGAAATGCCCCATTTGCGCGACCACGACGGTGTAGACGAACAGGCCGAGCACGATCGACGGCGCCGACAGCAGGATGTCGTTGACGAAGCGGATGACGGTGCCGATTTTCTGGAAATTGGCGTACTCGGCGAGGTAGGTGCCGGCGGCGATGCCGATCGGCGTGCCCATGGCGATCGCGAGCATGCACATGATGAAACTGCCGAAGAACGCATTGAGCATGCCGCCGGTGTCGCCGGGCGGCGGCGTCATCTGCGTGAACAGCGCCCAGTTGAGATTGGCGACGCCGAAGCTGACCGTGGTCCAGAGGATCCAGGCCAGCCAGAACAGGCCGAACACCGTAGCCAAAGTTGCAAACACCATGACTGCGGCGTTCCTGACCTTGCGGCGCCGGTAGAGGCGATTGGCTGCGGACGACACTATCGTCCTTCCTTGCGTTGCAGCTGCATCAACATGAACTTCGCGATCGACAAGACCACGAAGGTCACGAGGAAGAGAGTGAAGCCAAGTGCAATCAACGACGAGAGATAGATTGGCGAGTCGGCCTCGCTGAACTCGTTGGCGATGGCGGCGGCAATGGAATTGCCGGGCATCAGCAGCGACGTGCTGAGTTCATGCGCATTGCCGAGCACGAACGTGACCGCCATCGTCTCGCCGAGTGCGCGTCCCAGGCCGAGGAAGATTCCGCCGATGACCGCCGAGCGCGTGTAAGGCAGCACCACATCCCATGCGACTTCCGAAGTGGTGGCGCCGAGCGCGTACGCCGATTCCTTGAGTGGCGTCGGCACGGTCAGGAAGACTTCGCGCATCACCGAGGAAATAAACGGGATCACCATGATCCCGAGCACCAGCCCAGCGGTCAGCATTCCGAGGCCCAACGGAGGGCCCGAGAACAAGGCCCCCACCAGGGGCCACTGGCCCATGTTCTCGTCCACCCAGGGGTACACATTCTCGGCGAGGAAGGGCGCGAGCACGAAGAGTCCCCACATGCCGTAGATGATCGAAGGTATGCCCGCGAGCAGTTCGACTGCCGCGCCTACGGGCGTGCGCATCCAGGCGGGAGCGACCTCGGTCAGGAACAGCGCGATGCCGAAACTCACCGGCACCGCAATGAGCATCGCGATCGACGCCGAGACCAAGGTGCCCACGATCGGCACGAACGCGCCGAACTTCCGCTGCACGGGATCCCAGTCACTGGAAGTAAAGAATCCCCAGCCGAAGGTCTGGAACGCCTCCTTGCCGCCCCACAGCATCGACAACGCGGCGGCAGTGAGCGAGACGAGCACGAACATGCCCGCCCCGGCTACGATCCAGCGGAAAATGCGGTCCGCGCGCAGGTCGCGCGCGTCCCGCGCATCTTCCGCGGGCAGGGGAGGTCCCGCGCGCGCGGGCAGGGCGATCGAGTTCATGCGTTTCGTGTCGGCCAGTTTTGCGCGCCCAACGGAGTTCGTGATTCTAGGACGTCATGTTCTCTAGAACTTCATGTTCGCCTTCCAGTAGGCCTCGACCTGCTGGACCAGCGCGTCCGGAAGCGGAACATAGTCGAGCGCCATCGCCTGCGCATCGCCGTTGGCGTAAACCCAGCGGAAGAAATCCCGCGCGTCCTTCGCGCTCGCGGCCTTCTTGGGCTGTTTGTACATCAGGATGAAGTTGGTGGCGGTGATTGGCCACGAATTTTCGCCCGGTGCATTGGTCATCACCAGGTGAAAGTCCTTGGAGTTGGCCCAGTCGGCGCTGGCCGCAGCTGCAGAAAAGGTCTCGGCATTCGGCGCGACGTACTTGCCGGCAGCATTCTTGAGGCGCGTGAACGCCATCTTGTTCTGCAGTGCGTACGAAAGCTCGACGTAGCCGATGCTGCCGTTGATCTGCTTGACGTAGGCGGCGACGCCCTCGTTGCCCTTGCCGCCGATGCCGACCGGCCACTTCACGGCCGTGCCTTCGCCGACCGAAGACTTCCATGCTGGGCTGACTTTGGAGAGGTAGTTGACGAAATTGAACGTGGTGCCCGAACCATCCGAGCGATGCACGACGGTGATCTTCTTGGCGGGCAGCTTGACGCCGCCGTTCGCCGCGACGATGCGCGGATCGTTCCACATCGTGATCTTGCCGAGGAAAATGTCAGCCAGCACGTTGCCGTCGAGCTTCATCGCGCCGGCCTTGAGGCCCGGCACGTTGACCACCGGCACCACTCCACCGATCACCGACGGAAACTGGCCGAGTCCGAACTGCGCGAGTTCCTCCGGTTTGAGGGGCGCGTCGCTCGAACCGAAGTCGACCGTCGCCGCCTTGATCTGGGCAATGCCGCCGCCGGAACCGATTGACTGGTAGTTGACCCGCTTCTTGGTGGTTTTCGCGTAATCCGCCGACCACTTCGACATGACCGGGTAAACAAAGGACGCACCTGCACCCGTCACATCGGCGGCCAGCAGGCTGCCGGTGAAGCTGGCGGCCAGTGCGAGGGCGACGGCTCGCAGCTTGATCTTGTTCAACATGGCATTGCTCCTGGATCTGGATTTCAGCTGCTCACGCGGCTGCACGTTCGCATTGGATGGCAAAGGAATGACAGGACGGTTACATGCGATCGGGAATTGCAGATCTTAGTGCGCCGGCCGTGCCCCTCATTCAGAAATAAAACTGAACGCGAAGCTCGAAAATGTTGGGGTTGTCGTCGACTTCGCCGTTGACGAGCTGGTTGTTGCCAGCTGGATCGTCTGCATACGGGAAGGCAGGTGTCCGACCGAAGAAGCGAGCGCTGTCGACTTTGACGTAATTGGCCATGAACTTGAAGTTCGAACGCCAGTACCAGTTGACGCCGACAGTGAAAGTATCCATCTGACCACCCAGCACACCATCGATCAGGAAGGGGCTGGCAGCGGTCGGTCCGGAGCTCGCGCTGCCGTCGTCAAGGTCGATCGTGTCGTAGCGTAGGCCCAGCTGCCACATCCCGCTCGCGGGCTGGTTGGGCAGCGAGGCGACGTGCACCCCTTCCTTGTATGTCCAGGTCTCGCCGGTCACGTTCCAGAGGGCGCTGACGTAGCCGCTCGAACCCGAGAAGTCGTTCGACTGGCGCGGATTGCCGTTGTTGTAGCGGTCGACCTCGGACTGCATGTATTCGGCCTGCAGCTTGAAGGGGCCGGTGACCCACATGGCCTCGGCGCCAATGGTCGTCTGGCGATCGGTGTTGGTGAGATTGCCGGTGTCGACCAGTCGGACGGCGCTGAGATCCGCACCAGGGCGCGCGCGCAGGCGCAGCGTATCCATGTTCGAGTCGAAGTCGACGTAAGACAGGCCGAAGTGCAGGAGTTTGCCCGTGTCGTTTATCGGTGCCCAGTTGCCCCGAAGACCGAACCCCTGGCCCTGACCCAGGTTGCGCGTCAGCTCGCGGCCGAAGACGCTGGACGTGATACCCCAGTTGTTGTCTCCGATGCGATGCGCCACGCCGACGCGGCGCGCCACGCCGAAGGTATTGGTGACCAGGGCCTTGGAGATGAAGTCGTTGTGGCGGGTGGAACCCAGCTCTTCGAGGCTGTTGGGCTGCTTGTACTGCCCGACCTGCACGAAGTGGTTCGGATTGCCGCCGATCTTGTATTTGACGTTGGCGTCGAGCCACTTGCCCTGGCTGTTCACCGTGGTGGTGCCGGGGCCTGGACTGTTGCTGACCACGTTGCTCTTTTGCGTGCTGGCATCGTAGCCCAGCACCCATTCGAAGTTTCCGGGTCCCTTGCCCTTGATGACCATCTCTGCGCGGCGGACCGCGAACTCGCTGTTCTCGCCGTTGCCGCCGATCGCGTTCAGGTCCGAAAAATCATTGTCGAACCAGCTCGCGTCGGCTTGGAAGAGCCCCTCGATGGCAACTTCCGAGTCCGCGATCATGTCAATGGCGATTTCCGCTCGCACCGCAGGCACGGCAAGCGCAGTCAGAAGGGCAAGGGTGACGGTGCGTCGTGGAAGGTGCATGGAAGGGGGCCGGGAGCGTCGAAGGCGCGCAGCGTATGACGGCAAGGTTGCGGATTTGTTACAACGCGTTCCTCGCGTCTTGAGACGGTAGTCTTGTGTGCGTGAGTGGCCGTCGCTGGCCGCACGACCTGAATTGCGGGGCGCAACTGGCGGGAGCGGAGATGGCAGGACTCGGCGTGGCTTGGTATGACGCGGTGGGCATCGTGGGAGTGGCCCTGATCCTGCTCGCATATGCCTTGCTGCAGGGAGGCAAGGTCCGGGGCGACTCCCTGAACTACCAGTTGCTCAACCTGTTCGGGGCGCTGGCTGTCCTGGTGTCGCTGGTATACGAGTTCAACCTGTCCGCCGTGCTGATGGAGACCGCGTGGGTGCTAGTCAGCCTGTACGGCATCGCGCGCGGCTTGCGCGCGCGCAAAGCGGCAACGCGCGCATAGGCAAGTACAGCAAGCCTGGCTCGGGCAAAAGTTGTCAGGTCGCGTCCGCGACCTGACCTACGTGTGCTGTGAGGCAGGCGCGATCACCCGAGGCTCGCGAGCCACTCGTCATCCGAGCCCTCGTTGATGCCTTCGAACAAGAAGGTCGAGAGATAGCGCTCCCCGGTATCCGGCAGCATCGCGAGGATCACCGTGCCTTGCGGCGCATCCCGCGCGACTTCGAGCGCCGCCGCGAATGTGCCCCCCGCGGAAATGCCGCAGAAGATCCCCTCACTTTGGGCGAGCGCCCTGGCGGTGTCCCGCGCCACGGTTTCGTCGATCGGGACATTGCGGTCGGCGATTTCGCGATTGAGCACGGAGGGTATGAAATCCGGCGTCCAGCCCTGGATCTTGTGCGGCTTCCATTCCCCGCCCGCGAGAAGCGGCGCGCCTGCGGGCTCGGTGACCGCGATGCGCAGGTCGGGGCGCGCCAGCTTGAGCATTTCGCCGGCTCCCGTCAGCGTGCCGCCGGTGCCCCATCCGGTGACGAACCAGTCGAGCCGCAGGCCTGCGAAGTCCTGAAGGATTTCCGGGCCCGTCGTGCTCCGATGGAACGCGGGGTTTGCGGGGTTGTCGAATTGCCGAGCGAGGAAAGCGCCGTGCTTTTCGGCGAACGCCGCTGCGTGACGCACCATGCCGGAGCCCCGCTCGGCTGCGGGCGTCAGGATCACCCTGGCGCCCATCGCGCGCATCAGCTTGCGCCGCTCTATCGAGAACGTCTCGGACATGAAGGCCACGAAGGGATAGCCGCGCGCCGCACACACCATGGCCAGGGCAATGCCCGTGTTGCCGGACGTCGCCTCGACCACGGTCTGCCCGGGCTTGATCGCGCCGCTCTGCTCGGCGTCGAGGATGATCGCCAGCGCGAGGCGATCCTTCACCGACGACATCGGATTGAAGGCCTCGAGCTTCGCGTACATCTCGACATGGATCGGCGCGAGCCGGTTGATGCGCACGATCGGCGTGCGGCCGATGGTGCCCAGAATGCTGTCGTGGATCATTTTCTTCCCCGATAGGAGCGCAGCACATTGTAGGAGTGACGCAAGTCGCGATGGTTTCCCGGCGGATGGCTGTTAGCACCTCGCAGCACTGCTAAGGCTCCGCCCCGGCGGGAGCATTCGTGCGGGTGAGCGTATGCCAGCGGTTGACGATCTGGCAGAACAGGTCGGCGGTCCGCTCGGCGTCGTACACGGCGCCATGCGCCTGCGAGGAGTCCCACTCGAGCCCCGCAGCGGCGAGGGCGCGGCTCAGCACGGTCTGGCCGAAGGCGAGCCCCGCAAGGGACACCGTGTCGAACGTCGAGAACGGATGGAACGGGCTGCGCTTGTGCCCGGTGCGCGCGATCGCCGCATTGAGCACCGCCATGTCGAAGGCGGCGTTGTGTCCGACCAGGATCGCGCGCTGGCAACCCGCGGCCTTGGCCGCCGCACGCACGGGGGCGAACACATGGTCGAGCGCGGCGCGCTCTTCGAGGGCGAAGCGCAAGGGATGATCGACGATGATGCCGGTGATCTCCAGCGACTTGGGATCGAGCAGGGCGCCGGGAAACGGCACTACATGCGTCGTGTGGGTGGCGCCGCGCCGCACGAATCCCTCGGTGTCCATCTCGATGACGACCGCTGCCATTTCCAGCAACGCGTGGCGCACGGGGTCGAAGCCGCCGGTTTCGACGTCGACCACGACCGGCAGGTATCCGCGGAACCTGGCGGCGATCGTGTGCGGCGTGGGCGCTTCTTCCATGGCGGCAGGATAAAGGGGACGGAGGCAATTAACTGCGAAGAATTACTTCCGTCCCTCTTTCGGGAGAGGAGCGACGTAGGGCGCATCTCGGATGCGCCGCTCCGCTCCGCGCCTCAACGCAACACGATTCCGCGCAACAGCAGCAGCGCCATGCCGAGTCCCGCCATGGCGAGACCAGGCAATGGCAACAGCATCGCCAGGGGCAGGCCCAGTGCCAACAGCACGATGCCCCACCCGATCATGTCCACGAAGGGACGCGTTTCACCCACGCGCAGGGAGCGGGCAAGCGCGGCATCGAGGCTTAATTTGCCGGGCCCGAGCAGGATGAGCGGCAGCAGCATGGCGAGGAAAATCACCGGCAACTTGTAGTTGCCGCGCCCCATGTCGCTGATGGCGTAACCCTGAAGCAGCTGCGAAACGCCCATCCAGTTGTCCGGCCAGTGCACCGCGGCGGTTGCGACCACAGTGAGCACGAACAGGCCGAATGCCGCAAAGCGCGTGCCGAGCCCGACGAGCAGGGCGATACCGAGCAGCAATTCCGACCACGTGGCCATCGTCCAGCTCAGCGACGCGGGCACGATGTTGAAGGGAAAGGGAAAATCCGTCTGGATCGACGCAAACCAGTTCTCGCCGTGGAGCTTTTCGCGGCCTGCTTCGAAAAATTCCCAGGCGAGGATGATGCGCAGCCCCAGCGGGGCGAGCCATTGGCCAACGCCCGACAATCGTTCGGTCAGCGTGGTCCACCATTCGACGACATTCCCCCTGCCCATCGCGTGCGTTCTCCCCGTTTGTCAGGCGATTCTGGTGCCAAGCAACGCACCTGTCCTGCGCAGTGCCAGGAGCATGTCGGCACCCTCGTGGACGAATTGCTCGACATCGCCGGTAACTGCCTCTGCAGCCAGCGCCAGCAAATGCTCGCGGCCGCTGGTGAGCGGATCCGAATCAATGCATTGCAGCAGCCGAAACGTGACCCCGCTCAGCGCCTTGAAGCGCACCTTGCCCTCTTCATCGCGCAACACCAGCAGCAGTGTCGGCTGCAGCGGTTCCGTGTCGAGGTCGGCGTCGCCGCCCAGTGCGTGCACCGGCCAACGATAGGCCAGGGGCCAGGCCAGGGGATTGCGTACCGGGGCACTCGCCATCAGGTCGCCTGCGGGATCCACGTCGACTGGATCGGGCGACTCGGCGATGTCGATCGCAAGCTCCACCCATTCGTAGTGTGCTAGCTCGAGCGCCCACGGCGGTAGCGCGGGGGTTCCCCCGTCCGCCAGTCGTGCCTCGAGGTACTGCATGAACTCCCGGCCGATCTCGGTGAACAGGGGAGTGCGGCAGCGGAAGTCGCGATAGAACGCGCGAACCGTCGCATGCCAGAGGCTGTCGCCCAGCAATCTGCGGAGCACCGGGAAGTTGCCCGCGAGCAGGCATTCAAGGCTGTTGTAGAAAAGGTCGCGATAGATCGCCAGGCGCCGATCTTCGAGACCTGCAGGCGCAGGCGCACCCTGCGGATCCCGCAGGTGCGCGGCAAACGCGAATTGCTGTTCGCGAAGTGTTTCGAAGCTGCTGCTTCCGGAGGCGGTGGCGCTCATCAGCCGACCGCGCGCCGGCTGTCGATCTCCGGGTGCACCCGCTGTGCAGTTTGCGCTGCGGCGCGTCCATCCTGCGCCCACGCGGCGCGCGACGGGTCTGCGCCGGCAGCCGCGAGACGCCTGCGGATCTCGGCAACCTCCGCCAGCAGATCGGCCATGGGTGGAAAATTGAAGTCGCGTTCGAGCAGTGTGGGTCGCGGCCCGCAGTGGCGGTACGCCGCCTCGAGCAGATCCCAGACCTGTTGCTTCACGGGGGCGCCGTGCGTATCGACCTTGAGGTCGTCCGCCTCGTCGAAGTGGCCGGCCACGTGGATGTAGGCAACGCGCGATGCCGGCATGGCGTGCAGGAACTCGAAGGGGTCGTAGCGGTGATTGATGCTGTTCACCACGATGTTGTTGACGTCGAGCAATAGATCGCAGTCGCTGCGCGACAGGACTTCGTTGATGAAGTCGGTCTCCGCCAGCACCTGGTACGGCGCCGCGTAGTAGGAAACGTTCTCGATCGCCATGCGGCGGCCGAGCGCCTGTTGCACCTCGTCGATGCGCGCGACGACATGGCGCACGCAGGCATCGGTGAAGGGCAGTGGCATCAGGTCGTACAGCTGGCCATCATCCGCGCAATAGCTCAGGTGCTCGCTGTAGATGCGCACCTGGTGAGCGTCGAGAAAGCGGCGCAAACGCGCGAGGTAGGTCTGGTCGAACGGAGCCACGCCGCCCAGTGAAAGGGACAGGCCGTGGCAGGCGAGTGGAAAACGCTCCAGCAGATCGCGGAAGGAGTCGCCAAGACGGCCACCAACGCCGATCCAGTTTTCCGGGGCGCATTCGAGGAAATCGATGGCATCGGCTTCAACCGACTGCAGCGAGCCCATCAGGGCCCGCCGCAGTCCCAGACCTGCAGCATCAGCATCGAGCTGACGGGTCGAAGTCATGCGCTTGCGAGTTCCGAAATTACTTCTTGTCGCCGCCGCACTTGCCTTCGCCGCACTTGCCTTCGGTAGCCTTCTTCTCGCCGCCACACTTGCCTTCGCCGCACTTGCCCTCGGCAGCCTTCTTCTCGCCGCCGCACTTGCCTTCACCGCACTTGCCCTCGGCCTTCTTGCCTTCGCCGCATTTGCCTTCGCCACATTTCCCTTCGTGACCCTTGGCTTTGGCTGCATCGAACTCGGCCTGGTTGACCATGCCGTCCTTGTTCGCGTCGGCGTCCATGAACATCTTGCGCGCGGCGGCGTCGTGTTCGGCCATGGTCACGTTGCCGTCCTTGTTCGCGTCCATTGCGGTCATCCCGCATTTGCCCTCGCCGCACTTGCCTTCTCCGATGGAGGCGACCGAGGCGGTGGCCAGCTGGGAGCCGGCGCCGAGGTCGGCCATCGCGAAGCCCGTGGAGGCGATCGCAAGGGAACCGATGAAGGCGGCACCGACAGCAAATGAAATCGGCTTGATGTTGTTCTGCGACATGGAAGTGCTCCTGGTTGGTGTTTGAAAAGTTGGTGATTGCCGTGCTCGACGCCGCGATGCAGCCACGTGTCTGGAAGACCATTGCGACGAGGCCTTGCCAGCAGCGTTCGAGGGCAACTCGTTGGAACGCTACTGTGCCGGCGAGTGCCAACTGGTTGCGCACCGATCGTCGCATTCGATGTGCCTGGCGTCTCGACTCCAGCTTACACCCGCCCCTGTTTCAGGCGTCGTGCTGCACCGGGGGCGAATGCGCCACCGGCTAGGCGCGCCCGGACCCGACCCTGCGACGGGTTGGTCTGCGTGCCCGCGAAACCGGACGCTGCAAGGCTTCTTGGACAGCAACCTGCTCCGGCGAGTTCCGCCGGGACCTGATGAAGGGCGCATCCGCTCAGCGTCACGTCGACTCTGGAACGGGCAGAGGCCCCCAGGCCAGGGCGCCCATCCGAGACGATCGGTGCTGACCCACATCGTATGATCGGGGATTGTCGGAACCGGCTTGGCCCAGGTACTCCGTGGATGCACTTTCCCCCGTGTTCTCACGTCTGGCCCTCAGCGCGCGCATCTTCTATGCGGGTCCGCTGTGCGGCAGCGTCGACTTCGAAACGGGTACCAGCGCCGGCATCCTGCACGTGCTGCGTAGCGGATGCGCAGTCGTTCACCGGCCGCGCCAGACGGCCATCGAGATCTCCGAGCCCTCCGTGATTTTCCATCTGCAGCCCGGCCAGCATCGCCTGGAAGTGACCGAGTCCCATGGTGCCGACCTCATGTGTGCCTTCGTCCGCTTCGGCGGCGGCAGCGGGAACCCGTTGATTCGTGGAATGCCCGACCCGCTGGTGCTGCCGACTGCGGCGAACCGGGCCATCGACGCCACACTGGGGCTGCTTTTCGAGGAGGCGTTTGCGCAGCGGGCAGGTCGCGACGCCGCCGTCGACCGTCTCATGGAATACGTTGTCGTCCTGATGCTGCGCTACGCCATCGAGCACGGCCTGGTGAACGGTGGAGTGTTCGCAGCATTGGGCGACGCCCGACTCGCGAAGGCGATCAACGCCATGCATGACGATCCCGCCCAGCCCTGGACCCTGGAACAACTCGCCACCAGCGCCGACATGTCGCGGGCCCGGTTCGCCGCGCGATTCCGCGAGGTGGTGGGTTCGCCGGCGATGGAGTACCTGACGGAGTTCCGGATGAGCGTTGCCCAGTCGCTGCTCAAGCGCGGCCGACCCGTGAAGGTGGTGGCGGGCCTGGTCGGCTACACCAACACAGCGGCCTTCGTGCGCGCCTTTGCCCGACGGGTCGGCACGTCGCCGGGAAAATGCGTTGCCGGTTAGCTGCGCGTGCCGCGCGTTGCACTAGTTTCGGACGCCGGAATTCAAACCTTGGCCAGGGCGCGACCGTAGTCGCATAGATCCGCAATTACGCATCGCTCGCAGGCGGGCTTTCGGGCCACGCAGGTGTAGCGCCCGTGCAGAATCAGCCAGTGGTGGGCGTGCAGGCGATACGCCCTGGGTACCGCCTTGAGCAGGCGGTCCTCCACGGCGCGCGGCGTGCTGCCGCGCGCGAGACCCGTCCGGTTGGACACCCGGAAAATATGCGTGTCGACGGCGATGGTGGGCTCACCGAATACGGTATTGAGCACGACATTGGCCGTCTTGCGCCCCACGCCGGGCAGCGCCTCCAGGCCCTCGCGCGTGCGCGGCACCTCGCCGCCATGATGCTCGACCAACGCAGCGCTCGTCGCCACGACATTGACTGCCTTCGTGTTGAACAGCCCGATGCTCGCGATGTAAGGCTTCAGCCGTTCGACACCCAGTTCCGACATGGACGCCGGCGTGGGTGCGACCGCAAACAGGCGCCGCGTGGCGCGATTGACGCTGGCGTCCGTCGCCTGCGCCGAAAGGATCACCGCGATCAGCAGCTGGAACGGCGTCACGTACTCCAGCTCGGTGGTCGGCGAGGGAGATACCGCCGCGAAGCGCTGGAACATCTCCCGGCGCTGCGCATCATTCATGGCTCGCGAAAGCCCGGGTCAGGCTGCAATTCCAATGCATCCGTTGCAGGCCCGGTCCCATCTTCTCCGCTCGGCGAAATGCCGACCTGCTCGGTTTTTTCGCGAGCGCGGGCGAGCGCGGCAGCAACCGCGGGCGGCAGCGCTGCACCGGCCGTGGCCTGCACGGACTGGGCGGCGAGACGGGTGTTGCGTTTGAGCCGACTGGCGTCCAGCCGACTCGACTTCGCGTCGTGGCGACCGCGCCAGGCCTCGGCGTGCGGATGGCGTTGCGCCCGCGCCGCTGCCACGAAATCCACCGGGACGCCCTGCGGCAGCGAAGCGCCCGGCACCAGATCGATGCAATCCACCGGACATACCGGCAGGCACAGACCGCAACCACTACACGCGTCCGGAATGACCGTGTGCATGCGCTCGGCGGCGCCGATGATCGCGTCGATCGGACAGGCCTGGATGCACTTGGTGCAACCGATGCATTCGTCTTCGCGAATGGCCGCGAGCTGCGGCGGCAGGTGATCGCCACGCGTGCGGTCGTACGCGCGCACGGGAACGCCAAGCAGGTCGGCGAGTGCGGCGGCGACAAGGTCACCGCCGGGTGGGCACCGGTCGCAGTCGGCAGCTCCGGCTGCGAGTGCTTCCGCATAAGGCGTGCAGCCCTCGTACCCGCACTGTCCGCATTGGGTCTGCGGGAGCACCGACTCGAGCAACTCGACCAGTGGGACGGAGGCGGTCAACTCCACGTCGGACCCTGCGTATCGATCTGCGCGGCCAGACCTTACCGGACCGGCATGCCGGGCAGCGCGCCCTGATCGACGGCCAGCAGGTGCAACGCACCGCCATCCTCGCCCGCCGACAGGATCATCCCTTCGCTGACGCCGAACCGCATTTTGCGTGGCGCGAGGTTGGCGATGAAAACGACATTGCGCCCGACCAGTTGCCCTGGCTCTCCGTAACTCGCGCGGATGCCCGAGAAAATCTGTCGCTCACCCAGGGCGCCCGCGTCGAGGCGGAAGCGAAGTAGCTTGTCCGAACCCTCGACCAGCTCGCATTCGACGACGCGCGCGACGCGCAGGTCGAGCTTCGCGAAATCGCCGATGTCGACCCACTTCGCCGAAGCCTGGCTGTCGCCGTGATTCGTGGCTGCCGGTCGGGTGTCTGTCGCGGCCCCCGGCGCTGACGCGATGAGGGAACCTGGTGGTTTTGCGGCGGGCTGCATCGAGTCTGTACTGGCTTCGGTCATGTATGCGATCTGCTTCGGGTCGACGCGGGTCAGGAGAGGGGAATACGGCTGGATCGGGTGATCGCGCAGCGGTTGCGCGAGCGATTCGAAGCTGCCGATCGGCGCATTCATGAAGGCACCGGTACGGGCGGCTGTAGCCGGCAGCACGGGGGCGAGAAATCCGGCAAGCAGGCGGAACTGATTGAGCGCGAGCGAACACACATCCTGGAGTTCCGCATTGCGATCCGGATCTTTCGCCATCAACCAGGGCGCCGCTGCCGCGATGCGCTCGTTCGCCA
Organism: Lysobacterales bacterium; assembly: GCA_038255255.1. GTDB lineage: Bacteria > Pseudomonadota > Gammaproteobacteria > Xanthomonadales > Ahniellaceae > JBBQNY01. Next base: position 17,315 of record JBBSLL010000034.1, on the reverse strand, counting down.
GGTCGGCCTCGCGCATCACGGCCTGCAGCACCGAGTTGTAGTTCACGCGCGCATAGCCTCCGCCGTCCCCGAGGCAGGCATCGGCGAGGCGCCGATACGCGGCCGTGTAGATCTCCAGCGATTCCGACGACGGCCGCGCGCTGAGGCGGCCATCGAATCTTGAATTGATGAAGCCCGCGCAGCGACTGGCGATGTTGACGAACTTGCCGACCAGGTCGGAGTTCACGCGCTGGACGAAGTCCTCGAGGTTGAGATCGAGATCGTCCACGCCTCCCGAGGACTTGGCGGCGAAGTAGTAGCGCAGGTATTCGGGATTGAGTCCCGCGTCGAGATAGGTGCGAGCCTGGATGAAAGTACCGCGCGATTTCGACATCTTGGCGCCGTTGACGGTGAGGTAGCCGTTGACGTGCAGCCTCGAGGGCATGCGATACCCGGCACCATGCAGGACGGCGGGCCAGAACAGTCCATGGAAGTTGACGATGTCCTTGCCGATGAAATGCACCAGTTCCGCATGTTCTCCGGGCGCCAGCAGATGGTGGAAATAGTCCGGCGACAGGGACGCATCGGCACCCGAAGCGCAGTGGGCCGCAAAGCTCGACAAATAGCCGATGGGCGCGTCGAGCCACACGTAGAAAAATTTCCCCGGCGCGCCCGGTACCGCGAAGCCGAAGTAGGGTGCGTCGCGCGAGATGTCCCAGTCGCGCAGGCCGCTCTCAGAGTCGAGCCATTCGCGAAGCTTTGCCTTGACTCCGCTGACTGCGACGTCGCCTGCGAGCCAGTCGCGCAGTGCCTTGTCGAAATGTCCGACCTGGAAAAACAGGTGTTCGGAACTGCGCAGTTCCGGGGCGGATCCCGACACGACCGAGCGGGGGTTCTTGAGGTCGGTGGGCGCGTAGGTCGCGCCACACTGCTCGCAATTGTCCCCGTACTGGTCTGCGGTCCCGCACTTCGGGCATTCGCCGCGCACGTACCGGTCGGGCAGGAACATGTTCTTGACCGGATCGTAGAACTGCTCGACCGACCGCCTCGCGATGTGACCGCTCGCGTCGAGCGTCGCAAAGATGGATTCGGTCAGCTCGCGGTTGCGATCCGAGTGGGTCGAATCGAAGTGGTCGAACGCGACGCCGAAGTCTGCGAAGTCGCTTTCATGGTCCGCCTGGATCGAGGCGATCCAGCCTTCAGGGGTGACACCCGCCTGCTCGGCCGCCAGCATGATCGGCGTGCCGTGCGTGTCGTCGGCGCATACGAAATGCACGATGCGGCCCTGCATGCGTTGCGCGCGTACCCAGATATCGCCCTGCACGTAGCCGACCAGATGGCCGATATGGAGCGGGCCATTGGCGTACGGCAGCGCACACGAAACCAGCGCAGGGGTCTGCGACATTCAATGCTCCACCCAGAGATGGAGCGATTATTTCACGCATCGCGAATCGGGGTCAGCGCGGCGGATCGCCGCACTTGCGGCCTCCGAGTGATTCCTGCACGAGTGCAGCGAGACCTTTGCACTGGCCAGAAATCTGGGCACGCCCTTCGGGAGTTCCCGACTGGCGCACCATGCTGTCGCGCAGGCGTTCGAAGTTCGCGTCGATTGCTGCGGGAGTGGCCTGGCCGATGGTCGTGTGGCATTGCCGGTACGACGCCAGGTACTGGTCGCAAACCGGTACGCCGGTGAGCGATCCCGCAGGGCGGCCTGGGGGCACTGCGACGCGCTCGGGCTCGAGCGGGGTCACGGGCAATTCCTCGCTCCCTGCAGGTGGCTGCGTTCTCTGGGGCGGGGCGGCCGCTCTTCTGCGCCGGGTGTCGGCAGGCCTCTTGGCCTCCGTTTCGCTGCGCGAGTCCGGCGGAAGCCGTTGCGGCGCGTCGCGTCGCACGGGTTGGGCGCAACCAGCAAGCACCAAAGCTGTAAACAGGGCAGCGGCGCCGCCTATATGCATGACTTTCATCAGGTTCCCCAGTGGTCCAGCCCGGAGCCATTCAATGGCGGCAGGAGCGGTCGTCCCGCCGCCCACTAGAATCGCAGGTCAGCCTGAACGAGGAATATCCAGACGTGGCAATCACCGAGGCGCGTGTTCGCGAACTGCTAAGCAATGTCGTCGACAAATACACGCAACGCGACATCGTGGGCCAGGGGAGCCTGCGCAGCGTGGCCATCGATGCCGATCGGGTCACCGTCGACCTCCGGCTCGCCTATCCTGCAGTGCGCTACCTGCCCCAGCTCGCGACGCTGGTACGGCAGGCGCTCGCGGCCGAGGGCGCGATCTCGCAGGTCGACGTCAACTCCGGGTTCAAGGTGCACGCGCAGAAGGTGCAGCAGGGGCTCACGCCATTGCCGGGCATCCGCAACGTGATCGCGGTTGCGTCGGGCAAGGGCGGAGTGGGCAAGTCCACGACCGCGGTGAATCTCGCGCTGGCCTTGCGCGACGAGGGTGCCAGCGTCGGCGTGCTCGATGCCGACATCTACGGACCCAGTATCCCCCGCATGCTGTCGCTGTCGGGAAAGCCGGAAAGCGCCGACGGACAGCATCTGGAACCAAAGCTCTCGCACGGAATCCAGGCCATGTCGATCGGCCTCATGATCGACGAGGACACGCCCATGATCTGGCGCGGCCCGATGGTGACCCAGGCGCTGCAGCAGATGCTGTCCGAGACGCGCTGGGACGACCTCGACTATCTCGTCATCGACCTGCCGCCGGGGACCGGGGACATCCAGTTGACGCTGTGCCAGAAAATTCCCGTGTCGGGCGCGGTGATCGTTACCACGCCGCAGGACATCGCCCTCCTCGATGCCCGCAAGGCCCTCAAGATGTTCGAGAAAGTGTCGGTGCCAGTACTGGGCATCATCGAGAACATGGCGGTGCACGTCTGCTCGAAGTGCGGCCACGCCGAACACGTGTTCGGCGCGGGCGGCGGCGAACGGATGGCATCACAATACGGCGTGCCGCTGCTCGGTTCGCTGCCGCTCGATATCCGCATTCGCGAAGATGGCGACCAGGGCGTCCCGACGGTGGAAGCTGCGCCCGATTCGGATGTCGCGGAGGCGTATCGGGAGATCGCGCGGCGCACCGGGGCGCTGTTGTCGCTGCGCGCGCGCGACAAGTCGATCGCGCTGCCGAAGATCGTCATGCAGAACACGTAGGTCAGGTCGCGACAGCGACCTGACATGATCTGGCGCATTTCCGTCAGGTCGCTGTCGCGACCTGACCTACAAAAACGCGTTCACGCACAACGAGGTTTCATGTGCATGTAGGTCAGGTCGGCTCGTCCGACCTGACATGGTCTGGCGAACATCCGTCAGGTCGCTGTCGCGACCTGACCTACAGAATCGACAAAAACCGACACCGAGGTTTCATGAGCATCAAGAGCGACCGCTGGATCCGCCGCATGGCGCAGACGCAGGGCATGATCGAACCGTTCGAGCCAGGCCAGGTGAAGCAGGCCGCGGACGGACATCGCATCGTCAGCTACGGCACCTCGAGCTATGGCTACGACGTGCGCTGCGCGCGCGAGTTCAAAATCTTCACCAACATCAACTCGACCATCGTCGATCCCAAGGCATTCGATCCGTCGAGCTTCGTCGACATCGAGGCGGATATCTGCATCATCCCTCCCAACTCCTTCGCGCTCGCGCGCACTGTGGAGTATTTCCGCATCCCGCGTTCGACGCTGGTGGTGTGCCTGGGAAAGAGCACATACGCGCGCTGCGGCATCATCGTCAACGTGACTCCGCTCGAGCCGGAGTGGGAAGGCCATGTGACGCTCGAGTTCTCCAACACCACGCCGTTGCCCGCGCGCATCTACGCCAACGAAGGCGTGGCGCAAATGCTGTTCTTCGAATCCGACGAGGTCTGCGAGACCAGCTACGCCGACCGGGGCGGCAAGTACCAGGGCCAACGCGGCGTGACGCTGCCCCGCACCTGAAACAGGCGAACCGTTTGCGGCCGCGCCGCAAGGCGAGGCAGCCCCTCTCCCCCCGGGAGAGGGGCTGGGGAGAGGGAAGCAACGCGGACCCGCTCGTTAGTTCGGCAATGCGGTGCGTAGTTTCGGCAGGAGTTCGGCGAGTCGGGCCGGGGTGTAGGGTTCGGCGATACCGGCGCCCCAGACCGGGCGCGGCCAGGCGGCGTCGTCGCGGAAGCGGGCGATGACGTGCACGTGCAGCTGTTCCACGACGTTGCCGAGGGCGGCGACATTGAGCTTGTGCGGCGAGCACAGCGCGCGCAAGGCCTCGCTGGCGAGGGCCACTTCCCCCCAGAGCCGGGCGCGGCTGCCCTCATCGAGGTCGATCAGTTCGCGTATTCCTGCGACGCGTGGCACCAGCACCAGCCAGGGAAACCGCGCGTCATCCATCAGCCGCACCCTGCAGAGCGCAAGCTCGCAGACCGCGTGCGTGTCGCGCTGCAACCGGGGATCGAGTTCGAATGGAGTCACTGCGTGGGAATTGTCCGTGGCGCCGATATTTCCATTGCAAGTCTACAATCCGCATTGGCGGACGCCATGGCGACGCCACCCGGCGCAGCGTCGGCCGCCGCTGCCCTGCCAGGATTCGACGAGAGGCGTGAGCGCCACGCGACGCGCTGGAGGAAAAGGTGAAGTGCGATCGTTAGGGTCCTGAAGTCATCCCGGCTGGAGTCGGGAGCGATGCCGCGTCGCCTGCGCTTCGTGGCGCCGGCCCGCGGGGAGATCGCGCCCGGCACATTCGCGCATCCCGTGTTCGCCGACTATGCGGCGTTTCGCGACCTGCTCGAGGCCACTCGATGGCCGGCTCTCGAGGAGTTGAATGCCAGGCGGAGCGCCGCATCGCCGGTTTTCGTCGCGCAGACGCCCGCGCTTCTGGCGGACGGCCTTCACTATGAAGCCCGAATAGCACAAATGCATCGGATCGCCACGCGGGAAGACAATTGGCATGACCTGCTGAATTCGCTGGTCTGGTTGCGTTATCCCGTGCTCAAGCACGCGTTGAACGCACGACAGGTCAGCGACCTCGCTCGTGTCGGTCCGCGCGAGCGCACGCTCGGCCAGTGCGCGCTCACCTTGTTCGACGAGGGCGGGCTCGTGGTGATTGCGCGCGACCTGCGCCTGCTCGATGCATGGGACCGGCATGACTGGCCGGAACTGTTCGGCACCTGCGGTGCCGCATGGCGCGAGCAAACGCGCGTACTCGTCTTCGGGCACGCGCTGCTCGAGCACGCGCTCGACCCGGAACACCTGCTGGTTGGCAAGGCGCTGGCGATCGCCACGACGGCAGATCCACACTCTCCGGGAGTTGAACGCGATGCCCTCGCCGCGCTCGCCGACCGGATCGCCGAGGGCAGGTTGTTGCTTGATCCGAAGGAACTGCGCGCTTTTCCCGTAAGCGGCCTCGAGGGCTGGCATCGCTCCTCACTCGACGCGGAGGGACGTGCGCAGTTCCTGCAGAGCGGCGAGTGCTTTCGGCCGATTGCCGCCGGCAGGCGCTATCCGTCGCCCTTTTTCCTGCCTTCACCGTCCGGGCAGCTGGCAGCCGATAGCCTGCGCGCCACTCTTCTGCAAATGCGCGCGCATGGCCCAGCCGACAACAGCTGAAGCACCTTCTGCCGGCGATCCCAGGCGGCGGCGCGCGAATCCCAGCCTGCGCGAGCGCGTGGGCGCGCTGCGCAACCTGCCGCCGTTTCTCCGGCAGATCTGGGAAACGTCACCGCCGCTGACACTGGCGAGCCTGGGCCTGCGCGTGGTGCGCGCGTTGCTGCCGGTTGTGGCGCTGTATATCGGCAAGCTCATCATTGATGAGGTCGTGCGCCTGATCGCGCTGGACGTGCAGTTCGCATCGCTGGAGGAGGCGTGGCGGATCGGGCTGCTGGATTCCCTCGCGCTTCTGCTCGCCCTCGAACTTGCGCTGGCGGTGGCGTCCGACCTGCTCGGTCGAATGGTCAGTTACGCCGACACCCTGTTGTCGGAGCTCTTCACCAATGCCAGCAGCGTGCGCCTCATGGAGCATGCCGCGAAGCTTGACCTCGAAGACTTCGAGAGCCCCGAACAACAGGACAAGCTCGATCGGGCGCGCCGGCAGACGATGGGCCGCATGAACCTGCTGAGCCAGCTGTTCGGGCAGGTACAGGACTCGATCACCGTCATCAGCCTCGCGGCAGCACTGATCGTCTACGCGCCATGGCTGATCGTGCTGCTGCTACTGGCGCTGGTGCCGGCTTTCATTGGGGAGGCGCACTTCAATGCGCTCGGCTACACGCTCAATTTCCAGTGGACGCCGGAACGCCGCCAGCTCGAGTACCTGCGTCAGACCGGCGCCAGCGTGGAGACGGCGAAAGAGGTCAAGATCTTCGGCCTGCACCATTTCTTCATTGCGCGCTACCGGCAACTCGCCGAAAAGTTTTTCCTGGCCAACCGCAAGCTCGCACGACAACGCGCGCTGTGGGGCACGCTCCTGGCGACGCTGGGGAGCCTCGGCTACTACGCGGCCTACGCCTACATCGCGTGGCGTACCGTGCGCGGCGACTTTTCCATCGGTGACCTGACGTTTCTTGCCGGAAGTTTCCTGCGCCTGCGGCAGTTGCTCGAAGGGCTGCTCGTTGGGTTCTCCCAGGTGGCCGGGCAGGCCCTCTACCTCGACGACCTCTATTCCTTCTTCGATATCGAACCCGAGATCGTGTCCAGGCCCGACGCGATCGTGGTCCCCCAGCCGATTGCAAAAGGTTTCGCGTTCGAGGGCGTCGGATTCCGCTATCCGGAGGCTCCGAACTGGGTGCTTCGCGGACTCGATTTCGAATTGCGCGCAGGCGAGGTGCTGGCGTTCGTCGGCGAGAACGGGGCCGGCAAGACGACGCTCGTGAAGCTGCTTGCGCGGCTCTACGACCCCGACGAAGGACGCATACTCCTCGATGGACGCGACCTGCGTGACTACGACCTCGAGGACGTGCGCGCCAATATCGGCGTCGTATTCCAGGACTTCGTTCGCTATCACCTCACTGCGGCGGAGAACATCGGCGTCGGCGCGATCGAAGCGCTCGGCGATCGGGCCCGCATCGAACGCGCGGCGCAACGTGCGGCTGCCGACGAGGTGATCGAGTCCTTGCCCCTTCGATTCGACCAGATGATCGGACGCCGCTTCCAGACGGGAGTCGATTTGTCGGGCGGACAGTGGCAGAAGATCGCGATCGCGCGTGCCTATATGCGCGACGCGCAGGTCATGATCCTGGACGAGCCAACGGCCGCGCTCGACGCGCGCGCCGAGTTCGAGGTCTTCCAGCGCTTCCGCGAACTCGCGCATGCACGTACCGCGGTGCTCATCTCGCACCGTTTCTCGAGCGTGCGCATGGCGGATCGCATCCTCGTGCTGGCGCATGGTCGCATCGAGGCCTCGGGCACGCACGCCGAGCTCCTGGAGCAGCGCGGCCGCTACGCCGAACTGTTCGAGTTGCAGGCTGCCGGCTACCGGTGATGCTCGCAATGTCTTCACGACGGTCACGATTTCGTACACGCAGAGTGATGCCGGTGTGACTTTCGTATGAAGGTCGGATCAAACCATACGATGTGATGCTTTTTCTGCACGATATGAATTGCGCAGTGCACGGCTGCCTCATCGCGCACCGGGGAGTATCGAATGCACTTCTCGCACGCAAGGCAACCCACCCATGTCGCTAAAGATTCTGTCTGCTGTAATCACCGCGGTTCTGGCATCGGCGACGGTATTTGCGTCGAGTCACCGCGAAGCCCCGTTCATTACCGAGCTGCCGAAGTCTGACGGTACCGACTTCTACATGTTCCGCAGCTACGAAACGGGCCGCGAGGGTTTCGTCACCATCCTCGCCAACTATCTCCCGCTGCAGGATCCGTACGGTGGTCCGAACTACTTCTTCATGGATCAGGAAGCGCTGTATGAAATCCACGTCGACAACAATGGCGATGCGCAGGAAGACCTGACATTCCAGTTCCGCTTCAACAATGCCTTCCAGTCGCGAGCCATCCCGGTCAATGGAACCAGCGTACCGGTGCCGCTGATCAACATCGGACCGTTTGGACCGACGCCAGAAGCGAACGACGCGAACAAGAACCTGATCGAGACGTATACCGTCAACGTGGTGCGCGGCAATCGCCGCACCGGGACTGTGCAGCCGGCGACCAACGCCAGCGCGGGTACCAACAATTTCCGCAAGCCCTTCGATTACATCGGCACAAAGTCGATTCCGGCGTATCAGCAGTATGCGGACAATCACATTTTCCGCCTCGCGATTCCGGGGTGCGCTGAAGGCCGGGTGTTCGTCGGGCAGCGCCGGGAAGGATTCTTCATCGATCTGGGCGGCACATTCGATCTCGTGAACCTCAACCCGCTGGGGCCGCGCGAAGGCGGGCCGAACCAGCTGTTGGACAAGAACGTGACGACCCTCGCACTCGAAGTCCCGATCGCATGTCTTGCCGCTCAGGGCAGTCCCATCGTGGGCGCGTGGACGACGTCCAGCCTGCGGCAGGCGCGCGTGCTCAATTCGCGTCCGCGTGGTTCGGCCACCCTCACGCCGACCGGTGCCACCGGTGTCGGTCCTTCGATCGAGGGCGGGGCCTGGACGCAGATTTCGCGGCTCGGCGCGCCTCTGGTCAACGAGGTCGTCATTGGCCTGCCGGACAAGGATCGCTTCAATGCATCCGAGCCGCGCAACGACGCGCAGTTTGGTGCCTATGTGACGAGTCCGACGTTTCCGGAGCTCCTCGAGATCCTGTTTCCGGCGGTCACCGCACCGAACCAGTTCCCGCGCACCGACCTGGTCTCGGTCTTCCTGACCGGCGTCGCGGGCTTGAACATGCCAACCGGCGTAGCGGCATCTGAAATGTTGCGACTCAACACCGGCACGGCTCCCGTCGCCGCCGGATCGCAAAATGACCTCGGTGTGATCGGCGGCGATAATGCCGGGTACCCGAACGGTCGCCGTCCTGGCGACGACGTGGTGGACATCACGCTCCGCGCAGCCATGGGCGTCCTGCTCCCGGCCGCCGCGGCTCCGTCGGGCCAGCTGCCATTCACCGATGGCGTGAGGGCTGCGCCTGGCCTGTTCCGCACCACCTTCCCGTACCTCAACACGCCACTTCCCGGCAAGGGCTGATCACGACCGGACAACCCGATCGAATCATCTGATCCAGTTTCCCGCCCCCTGAAGTCGAGCTGCGGTCTCCGTCCAGACGGAGACCGTAGAGGCTTCAAAGCCGATCAAGGACTCCATAAGTGATGAAAACGAATACGCGAATCGCGATACTGGGAAGCGCAGTGGCATTGATGCTCGGTGCCTGCGGCGGTAGTAGCAACTCGTCGCCGCCACCGATGATGCCACCCGCACCGCCGCCAGCTACGCCTCCAGCCACCCCGCCGCCCGCTGCGCCTACTGCTTTCACCGCATTCGTCCTGGGCCTGCTTGGTCAGACCAACGAAACTGCCAGCCCGGTGGATATCAATGGAACCGAGTTCACCTTCACCGAAGATGCCAATGCGTTCAACAGCGTGCTGGGCGGTCCGTAAGACAGCGGCGTCAATTGCAGCACTGTTGCTCCTCGGCGCGAGCCTCGCACACGCGACGGCTCCGCCGATTTTCGTTCCGGCCGACGACAGCGTCGTGCTTGCGCGCGTTCCGCAGTCGTTCGGGGGTTGGCAACAGGATCAACTGACGAGCGGGGCGCCTGGCGCCCTCAGCGCCGCCATGGCGCAGGTTTCCCGCAGCGGAGATGCCCGTCTGGCGGGACGATTGCAGAAACATCTGGATGGGTTGCCTGCCGACACCATGGATGCCGACGTGATCCTTGCCCGCGCATGGCTCGCGCAACACCAGCACCGCTTCGATGACTCCCGCCAGCAACTGGATCGACTGCTGGCTGGACAGCCAGGCAACGACAATGCCCTCGCCATGCGGGCGCATCTCAGCCTGACGCAAGGCCGGCTGCGCGACGCGCAAAAGGATTGTGCGGCGCTACTCTTCATCGAACCGCGCCAGGCCACGTTGTGTGCGGGCAGGCTCGCTGGTCGACGAGGCGATTGGGACGCTGCCGAACGCGTGCTGTCGCGACTGCAAGTCGGCGACGACGCGGTCGCGCGAGACGCACGGCTGCTGTCGGCGGAACTGGCCGGTGCACGAGGCGACGCAGTCGCGGGCGAGAGATTCACGGCGGCGCGAGCGGCAGCGCCCGGTGACTGGCGCCCGTTGCTTGCCCACGCAAGATGGCTGAGGCGGAATGGTCGAGCCTCCGATGCGCTGGCGATTCTGCCGCAGGACTCCACGCACGACGGCCTTGCCCTCGAGCGCGCAATGGCCGCCGCCGCGGTGAAGGCACCCGATGCGCAGCGGCTGCTGTCGAGACTGGTCGCGCGATACGCGGCCGCCCGGCAAGCGGGCGCCAACCCTGAGTCGCGCGACGAGTCGGAGCTGGCCTTGCTTGCCGGTGATTCCGTCCGGGCGCTCGAACTTGCGAAGGAAAATTTCGCAACGCAGCGCGACATGGAAGACGTGGAGCTACTCGAGCGTGCTGCGGCTGTGGCGCAACGACCCGACGCGCTCGTGATGCTGAGGGAATGGGAACGCCTGGAAGGCGTGCGGCAGCCCGCCGGTGGCTGATTCGCGTTTCCTGCACGCGCTGTTCCTGCTGCTGTGCGCGCTGGCGCCGCACTCTGCAGCGCATTCGCTCAGCGTTGCTTACCTGCATGTCGACCAGGCATCCGGGTCGAACGGGGCCACCCTGACGCTCGACGTTGCCCTCGCGGACCTGGAGCTCGAACTCGGCATCGACGCGGACGGCAACGGCGCGATCACGTGGGGTGAGTTGCGCGGTCGCTCGGCTGACGTGGCGGAGTTCATACGGAGCGGATTGAAGATCGAGGCCGGCGGGTCGCCCTGTCGCGTGAGCGCGGGGGCGTTGGCGGTTCGGGAATACGCAGACGGCATGTACGCGCACCAGCCCTTGATCGCCGCCTGCTCGTCGGACGACGTCACGCTCGCGTATGACCTCCTGCTCGATCGGGATGCGCAGCATCGGGCGATTCTGGTGATCGGGCGCGATGGCAAGACCACCACGAGCGTGCTCGATGCGAATCACAGGACCGCCAACCTGGCGGCACCGCGCGGCACCTTCGAATCGTTCGCGCGCGAAGGCGTGCACCATATCCTCATCGGCTACGATCATCTGGCCTTCCTCGCGTCGCTGCTCCTTGCCGTGGCATTCGTTCGCCGCGACGGCCGCTGGCAAAGGGCCGGTTCCCTCTGGCAGAGCTTCAGGCGCGCGGCCATCATCGTGACCGCCTTCACGGTCGCGCACTCCGTCACGCTGTCGCTGGCTGCGCTCGGGCTGGTGTCACCCGCAGGGCGGGCGGTGGAAGCGCTCATCGCGCTCAGCGTCGTGCTCGCCGCGCTGAACAACGTGTTCCCGGTCGTCGTGCGTCGCCTGTGGTTGCTCGCCATGGGTTTCGGACTGGTGCACGGATTCGGCTTTGCCGGCGCACTCGGAGAATTGGGCATACCGCGCGACGCGCGACTCACCGCCCTCTTCGCTTTCAACGTCGGTGTCGAACTCGGCCAGCTGGCGGTGGCCGCGGTGGCCCTGCCGGTCATCCATGCTCTGAGCGGCTGGCGCCACTACGTGCGCTGGCTGATGATTCCACTTTCGCTGTTGATTGCGCTGCTTGGCGCGTGGTGGTTCTTCGACAGGATTACTGGCTGAGTGAGCTACGGATCGTAGGAAACGCTCAACACTTCGAAACTGACGGCGCCGCCCGGCAGCAGCGCCGATACCTCATCGCCTGCACGCCGCTTGAGCAATGCGCGCGCCAGCGGCGAGTCGATGCTGATGTAGCCGCGCGGCGCATCTGTTTCGTCCGGCCCCACGATCCGGTAATCCGCCCGTTCGCCGTTGTCGCCGCGCTCCACCGAAATCCGTGCGCCGAAGAACACCGCCGTCCGGTCGGTCGGTGGGGCTTCGATCACGCGCAGTGCCGGGATGCGCTTGCTGAGGAAGCGAACCCGGCGGTCGATGCCGCCCAGCTGCTTCTTGCGATAGATGTATTCCGCATTCTCCGAGCGATCGCCCTCTGCCGCCGCCGCGGAGAGTGCGCGTACCACCTCCGGGCGTTGTACGCGCCACAGGTCATCGAGTTCCGCGCGCAGCCGCTCGAACCCCTCGCGCGTGATCAGCGCGGTGGACGGCGGGACTGCGGGTGCGCGTCGGCTCAAGGGGCGAGGCGCGCCTGCAGCGCGTCGACCTGCTCGATCTTGAGGAAAATCTCGGGCTGCCTCGAGTCGTCGGGAAACCGGTCTGCGGCGAACTGGAGCAGATCCCGGGCCGCGCGCAGGTTCGAGTCACGGTCGACCAGCAGCCGGGCGCCGAGCAGCGCCATCTCCGGAACCGCGGCGTTCCGGGGATTCGCGGCATGGAAGTCGGCGGCGAGGGCCTGCGCCACGTCCGCCATGGCGCAATTCATGGCACTGCGCGCCAGCCGCACGCGCTGTTCCACATCGCGCACCCGGAACGAGGGATCGTGCTGCAGCATCGAACGGACGGCCGCCAGCGCATCGCGTTCCCGCTTTTCGCCGAGAAGGCGCGATACATAGGTCTGCGCGTGCTCGCCGAGTGCAGCAACGTCGCCGAGCTGTTCCAGCAGTCGCCGATATCGCTGGTGCATGGCATCCGTGGTGTGAGGCTCGCTCTCGAGGTGACGCCGGATCGACGCTGCGGCCTGCTTGCCGTTGTCTTCGGCGATCATGATTTCCATCTCGCGCATGAAGCCGCGGTGGCGGTCCGTCGGATCGAGTCGCGTCGGCACTTCGGCGAGGTCATGGCCAATCGCGCCGCGGCGGGCGTAAACGATCCGGCCCATCAGATGGAAGTTGAACACCAGCAGATAGAGCGCGATGAATCCGGCCAGCACGCGCGCCACGATGGTCGGCAGCCATGCGTACAGGAACTCCTGCGCTTCGCTCCGCAGGAAATGACAGGCGGCGCCGACGACGACCAGCAGCCCGTAACCGAAACCGACTCGACCGATCAGTTGCAGCCAGCGCAGAGGATTGAGCGCGCCTTCGACGTTGCCGATGAGCACGAGGTTGAGCGTTGCGGCAGGGTGGATGACCGCGAGCAGCAGCCACCAGGCGAAGCGCCGACCCGGATCCACTACCCAAAGCTCGATGACGAAGTACAGGGCCAGGAACGTGAGCTGGAGGACCAGCATCGCAATGCCGCCGCCCGCACGCACATCGAGTACGTGATCCGGAGCTGCCATCGCACCCGCAGCACTGCGGTCGAGCACCTCGATGGCGTACCGGTACGCGGATGCCCACACCACCAGCGACAACGCCGTGCCCACGACCGGCAAGGAGCCCAGCATCAATGCCAGCGAAAACGCGAGGATCGAGGTCAGCGCAGCCGACTGCAGCGGGTAGGCGAATGCGCGCAGGAGACCGTCGAAGCTCGCGTCACCCGCGCGCCCGCGGTTCCGGGGACTCGCGTTGCTCATGATGGTCGACTCAGCGGCGGCGGGTGCCGAGCACGCCGCGCAGGATCTGGCGTCCCAGCTGGCTCCCCACGGTGCGCGCGGTCTGCTTGGCCATGGTTTCGATCGCGCCCTGGCGTCGCGTGGTACCGAACAGCCATTCCTTGAGCTTGCCACCGCCTTCCTTTGCGGGCGGTGTCTTCGCCGGCGCGGAAGTGGTGCCCGCGCGCGATGGCGCCGCAGACCCGGGTTCCTGATCCGGATCGGAGGCAGCCTTCGCACGCTCCGTCAATTGTTCGTGCGCCGAGTCGCGATCGAGCAAGGTGTCGTAGCGGGTGCCCACGGGAGAGCGTGCGCGTACCGCGAGCCGCTCGGCTGCGGTGATGGACCCGATGCGCGCACGTGGCGGCGCGACCAGGGTGCGCTCGACGGGCATCGGGATGCCCTTGTCCATCAGTGTGGATACCAGTGCCTCGCCCACGCCGAGTTGCGAGATGGTGTCCGCCACGTCGAGTTTCGGGTTGGCGCGGAAAGTCTCCGCCGCAACGCGCACGGCCTTCTGGTCGCGCGGCGTGAAAGCGCGCAGCGCATGCTGGATGCGATTGCCGAGCTGGCCGAGGATCGCATCCGGAACGTCATCCGGATACTGCGAACAGAAGTACACGCCCACGCCCTTGGAGCGGATGATGCGCACCACCTGCTCGACGCGCTGCAACAGCGCGGGCGGCGCATCGTCGAACAACAGGTGCGCTTCGTCGAACATGAAAACGAGCTTGGGCTGGTCCAGGTCGCCGACTTCGGGCAGGGATTCGAACAATTCCGAAAGCAGCCAGAGGAGGAAGGTCGAATAGAGGCGGGGCTTGAGGATGAGCCGCTCGGCGGCGAGTATGTTGATGACGCCGCGTCCGCTCGGATCCGTGCGCATCAGGTCCTCGAGCGCCAGCGCAGGCTCGCCAAAAAACTGTTCGCCGCCGTCGGTTTCGAGCCTGAGCAATGCGCGCTGGATCGCGCCGATCGACGGTGTGCTCACCAGGCCATACGTGGTGGAGATCTCCTTGCGGGACGCAGCCACGAAACCGAGCACGGCGCGCAGGTCGGCGAGATCGAGCAGCAGCAGTCCCTGGTCGTCGGCCAGCTTGAAGGCGATGTCGAGCACGCCGGCCTGAGTGTCGTTCAGCTCCAGCATGCGCGCGAGCAGGGTCGGGCCAATCTCGCTGACGGTGGCGCGAACCGGGTGACCGTTCGCGCCGTAGAGATCCCAGAAAACCACCGGGCTGGCGGCGGGCGTGTAGTCCTCGATGCCGATTGCCGCGACACGCTCGGTGATCTTCGGATTGACCACGGCCGCCATGGCGAGACCAGCAACGTCGCCCTTCACGTCGGCCATGAATACCGGCACGCCGAGTCGCGAGAAGCCTTCCGCGAGCACCATCAGCGAAACCGTCTTGCCGGTGCCGGTTGCGCCCGCCACGAGCCCATGCCGGTTGCCGTACTTTCCGAGCAGGTGGACCTGCGCCTCGCCCTTGCCGATCAAGATGTCGCCCACGTGCACCTCTACGCGCCTGCCTGCGACCGATTCTAGCCGTGGCGCCGCGGAAGTATCCGGACCGTCGCAAGCGCGCACGCAACCCGTGGTGCATGGCGCCCGGCGGTTTGCCGTGCGGCGCGTGGGCGGCTACCTTTCAGGCATCCCGGTTTCTGGAAGCGAACGTGAACAATCATCGACGGAAGGCGCTCGAGGTCGCGTTGATGTCAGTGCTGATCGCCGCAGCCGCGGGTTGCGCCGCCCCCGGCGCTGCAACACGCAATGCCAAAGCGCAACCCGGCGGAAAGTCCGCAACCAGCGCGCTCAACGAGCGGGTGGACGCTGCCGGAGACCGTTATCGCGAGGCGCTTTCCAAGGTCGCGAACGGCGATGGCGAGGCGGGAAGCGCGGAAATCGCGGCCGCATCGGCGGCACTGCTCGACGCGGCCACCCGATGCCAGATGGACACTGGTTGCGACCATGCCCGCGTCGTGGCGGTCTATGACGCACTGCTGACGCGCCGGGCGCAGGGTGACGACGAAGGCTTTGCGACGTTCGAGGAATCGCCGGAAATATCAGGCGAGTCCCCGATCGTCAGCAACCTTCCCGCCGCTGGACGGTCCATCACGCTGCTCAAGGGCCGCGACCTGCGTGAACTCATCAAGCTCAACGAGCCGCTCCAGGCGGCGCTCAACGAGTGGCTGACGTGGATGCGGCCGATGCTCATCGACTCCTGGGAGAACTATCAGTACCTGCGCTGGCAGATGTGGCCGGAGTACGAGCGCGCGGGACTGCCGGAAGCCCTGTTGTTCGGCATCCTCGCGAAGGAATCTGCGGGCAAGGTGCATGCCGTGTCGCGCTCGGGCGCCGCGGGGCCCCTCCAGTTCATGCCCGCGACCGGTCTGCGTTTCGGGCTCACCGGTTCGTCCGGATTCGACACGCGCTTCGATCCACAGCTCTCCACGCGCGCCAACGTCGCGTATTTGAACGAGCGGTTCGGGGAGCTGGCCAATGATCTCGAACTGACGCTCGCTGCCTACAACGGTGGCGAAGGCAGGGTGGGGCGCCTGCACCGCAACAATCCGGGCCGCGGGTTCTACGATCCTGCGGTGTATGCGCAGCTGCCGCCCGAAACGCGCGACTACGTGCCGATGGTGCTCGCCGCCGCGTGGCTGTTCCTGCACCCGCGCGAGTACGGCCTCGAATTTCCGCGAGTGGATCGCGGCGAGCCCGTCATCGTGGCGCTCGCCCGGCCCGCGTCACTCAATGAACTGGCCATCTGCGTCGGCAACAAGGGCATCCGCGGCGGCTGGTTCCGCACCTTGCGCAATCTCAATCCACGCCACGACCCGACCCTGGTGCTCGCGCAGGGAACATCGCTGCGCATGCCCCCGCAGCTCGCCGGTCACTACCGCGCGCACTGCCTGGACGGCGAACGTGCGCGCGTGGCCGTGGACATCTCACGGGCGCGCAAGCCTTCCGTCACGGGTTTCACTCCGGGCATCGCGATCGTGAACAGTGGCGCTTCGAAGCCTGCCGCGGGTTCCGGCGCGCGCTCGCATACCGTGCGGCGTGGCGAGACATTGGCCGGAATCGCGCGCAAGTACGACTGCGGCAATCCCAGGAAACTTGCGCACGCGAACGGCCTCCAGGCACCGCACTACACGATCCGACCCGGGCAGCGCATCAACGTCTCGAGTTGTTCGTAGCCTGCCGGTTCGTGGGAGTTACGAGCGGTTGTAGAGCCGAGCCGCGCTCGGCTGCACGTGCAGGAGCCATATCCGAGCGGAGCGCAGCTCCGCTCTACGCGGGCATCGAGGCCGATCAGAGCGCCTCACTGGCAATTGCTAGCGCGAGCGCTCAAGGAACCAGAGGCCGGCGAACAGCTTGAGGTCGATGCCGAAACCGTCCGCGTGCTTGCGCATGAGCCAGTCGGCCGCCTCGTCGCGCGGGACTTCGTGCACCGTGATGTTTTCTCCGTCGACGCCGCCGCCGGGTCCAACCCGCCGCAGCCCGCGCGCCAGCACGAACGCCACCATCTCGTTGGACATGCCCGCAGAAGTCGGGCCGGTCAGGATGTGCTCGAACGAATCGCCGTCGTATCCTGTTTCCTCGATGAGTTCACGGCGCGCGGTGGCGATGAGGTCGTCGTCGCCCGAGGCATCCTCGTCGCCGACGAGGCCGGCCGGCATCTCGATCGTACGGGCATCGATCGGAACGCGGAACTGCTCCACGAACACGACCTTGCCATCGGAGGTCTCGGCGATGACGATCACCGCGCCGCCGCCGCGATTGGTGCGTTCCGCGAATTCCCCCTTGCCGCTTCGCTTGATGCGCAGCCATTCG
>JBBSLL010000033.1:0-33151 GCA_038255255.1 Lysobacterales bacterium | reverse complement strand
CCTGAAGCCGCGCGCTAGTACAGGCCCCAGCGAGAGAATCATGGCCAACGTCAGCACCTACGATTCGCACGGCACCGTGGCCGCGACCGATCCGCACGTACACGAGCACGACCACCACCAGGGGTTCTTCGAGCGTTGGTTCATGTCGACCAACCACAAGGACATCGGCACGCTGTACTTGCTGTTCTCGCTGGTGATGTTCTTCATCGGCGGCGGGATGGCGATGATCATCCGCGCCGAGCTGTTCCAGCCCGGGCTGCAACTCGTGCATCCCGAATTCTTCAACCAGATGACCACCATCCATGCGCTGGTGATGATCTTCGGCGCGGTCATGCCGGCGTTCGTGGGCCTTGCCAACTGGATGATCCCGCTGCAGATCGGTGCGCCGGACATGGCGCTGCCGCGCATGAACAACTGGTCGTTCTGGATCCTGCCGTTCGCGTTCACGCTGCTGTTGATGACGCTGTTCCTGCCGGGCGGTGGTCCCGCCGGCGGCTGGACGCTGTATCCGCCGCTCAGCCTGCAGGGCGGCTACAACGTCGCCTTCGTGATCTTCGCGATCCACATGATGGGCGTGAGTTCGATCATGGGCGCCATCAACGTCATCGCGACGATCCTCAACATGCGCGCACCGGGGATGGATCTCCTCAAGATGCCGCTGTTCGTGTGGTCGTGGCTCATCACCGCGTTCCTGCTCATCGCGGTGATGCCGGTGCTGGCCGGTGCGGTGACCATGCTGCTGACCGACAAGTTCTTCGGCACCACCTTCTTCTTCGCCGGCGGCGGCGGCGACCCGGTGATGTTCCAGCACATCTTCTGGTTCTTCGGGCATCCCGAGGTCTACATCATGATCCTGCCGGCCTTCGGGATCGTGTCGGAGATCATCCCGACCTTTGCGCGCAAGCCGTTGTTCGGCTACCAGGCGATGGTGTACGCAGTGGCGTCGATCGCGTTCCTGTCCTTCATCGTGTGGGCCCACCACATGTTCACCGTGGGCATGCCGGTCGGCGGCGAGCTCTATTTCATGTACGCGACGATGCTGATCGCGGTGCCGACCGGGGTGAAGGTCTTCAACTGGGTCAGCACCATGTACAAGAGTTCGATGACCTTCGAGACGCCGATGCTGTTCGCGCTCGGCTTCATCATCATGTTCACGATCGGCGGATTCTCGGGACTGATGCTCGCCATCGTCCCTGCCGACTTCCAGTACCACGATACATACTTCGTGGTCGCGCACTTCCACTACGTGCTGGTCACCGGCGCCATCTACGGCATCATGGCGGGCTGCTATTACTGGCTGCCGAAATGGACCGGCCACATGTACAACGAGACGCTGGGCAAGTGGCATTTCTGGCTGTCGACGTTCTTCGTGAACCTGCTGTTCTTCCCGCAGCACTTCCTCGGGCTGGCGGGCATGCAGCGGCGAGTGCCGGACTACAACGTGGCCTTCGCGGATTTCAACATGTGGTCGTCCATCGGCGGCTTCGGCTTCGGCCTCTCGCAACTGCTGTTCGCTTATATCGTGTTCCGGACGATCCGCGGCGGCGTTCCCGCGTCCGCGCAGGTCTGGGAAGGCGCGCACGGACTCGAGTGGACACTTCCCAGCCCGCCGCCGCACCACAGCTTCACTACGCCGCCGGTGATCGAAGACAGCATGCTGGCCCACGGCGATGTCACCCACTGACCTCGCCCGCCGCCGCGCGGCGCGCCGCACGGCACTGGTCGTGGGCGCGCTGGCCATGGCGGTGTACGCCGGCTTCCTGGTCCTTGTGGGATGGGGCCGGGCATGACCGGGCGCGAAGACCAGAGCGTTCGCCTGCTGCGTCGCGGAGCGTTGGCGTGCGGCGCCACGTTCCTGCTTTGCTTCTCGATCGTGCCGCTATACCGCATCGCCTGCGAACGTGTATTCGGCATCAAGCTCGACGACAGTGCGGCCACCGCAAGCGCAGTCGAATCGCAGAAGCCAGACATGGACAGGTTGGTGACCGTGCAGTTCGTCGCCAATGTCCAGTCGGATCTGGCGTGGCAGTTCGCACCCGACGTGGTTGAGATGCAGGTGCATCCGGGCGTGCCGACGCTCGCCAACTTCACTGCGAGCAACCGGGCCGGCATCGCCATCGTCGGTAACGCGGTGCCGAGCGTAGCGCCCGCCGCCAACTCCAGGTATTTCAACAAGACCGAGTGTTTCTGTTTCACGGAGCAGCGCCTCGAGCCGGGTGAATCGCGCGCGATGCCGGTGCGTTTCATCGTCGATCCGGCATTGCCGCGCGACGTGCAGACGCTCACTCTGTCGTACACTTTCTATCGTAACGAAATTGCCACCGAGCGCGTCGCCTTAAAGGGGTCAGAGTCAATTATCCGCGTCAAAGGGGTCAGATCCCTTTATCCCGGCAGCGAGAGTGAACGAACGACAATCATCCGCGGATAAAGGGATCTGACCCCTTTAAAGCTGATCGCAATCCTTCCTTTCTGGTGAACCCCATGGCGCACGCCGCTGTTTCCCACAATCCGAACATCTATTTCGTGCCGAGTGCCAGCCGCTGGCCGATCGTTGGCTCGGTTGCGCTGTTCGTCACCATGCTGGGTGCCGCGTCGTGGGTCAGCGGGATCGATGCCGGGCGATGGCTGCTGCTGGCGGGGGTCGCCGCGATGCTCTTCATGCTGTTCCGCTGGTTCGGCGATGTCATCAATGAAAGCCTGGCGGGCAATTACAACAACCAGGTCGACGTGTCCTTCCGCATGGGCATGTTGTGGTTCATTTTTTCCGAAGTGATGTTCTTTGCGGCGTTCTTCGGTGCGCTGTTCTACGCGCGAGCGTTCTCGATCCCCTGGCTGGGCGGCGCGGGCGATGGCGTTGCAACGAACGAGTTTCTCTGGTCGTTGTTCTCATCGGCCTGGCCGACGGGCGGCCCTGCCGGCGTGGGCGGGCGTTTCGAGACGATTCCGGCCTGGGGCCTGCCATTGCTCAACACGCTGCTGCTGCTCTCTTCCGGCGTCACCATCACCCTCGCGCACCACGCATTGCGCGCGGGGCATCGCCGCAACCTGCTGATCTGGCTGGGTGCCACCATCGCCCTCGGCGCGGCCTTCCTGTTCTTCCAGGCCGAGGAATACATCCACGCGTATCGCGACCTCAACCTCACGCTCGGTTCGGGCGTCTACGGCTCGACGTTCTTCATGCTCACCGGCTTCCACGGCATGCACGTGACGCTCGGTGCGATCATGCTCACCGTGATCTGGTTCCGCTGCGCGAAGGGGCACTTCACCCGCGACCAGCACTTCGGCTTCGAGGCAGTGGCGTGGTACTGGCACTTCGTCGACGTGGTGTGGCTCGGCTTGTTCCTGTTCGTCTACGTGCTGTAGGTCAGGTCGGCTGCGCCGACCTGACATTGACTGCGACTTTCGTCAGGTCGCTGCGCGACCTGACCTACCGGGTCTGGCCCGCTATTGCCCGACGATGACGCCGTGCGGCTCGATGAGCCCGGTAAAGATGCCAAGAATCACCAGCAGGATCAGGCCGAATGAGAGGCCGATGCGCCACGTGAGCGAGCGCGCCATGTTCCCGGTCTGACCCTTGTCGGTCATCATGTAGAAGAGCGCGGCGCCGAGGTTGTAGAGCACCGCGAGAAACGCCACCACGATGAGTATTTTCTGCCAGCCCATGGCGAATTCCGAACCGATGTACCGAGAGTGGGCGCGGAGTATAGGCCAGCCCCAGTGCGTCTCCGCGTGAAAAAGGGCGCACTCGGCTGGGCCGTGCCCGCACTTGCGCTCGCTGCGATTTTCGCGGCGCTGGGCCAATGGCAACTCGGGCGAGCGGGTGAAAAGGAAGCGATGCTCAAAGCCGCGGAAGGGGCGCAGAGTGCGGCCCCGCTGCGTCTCTCGGGCGACGCCGTCCCGGGGCCGCAGCGACCGGTGAATATCGTCGCGAGTGGACACTTCGACGCCGCGCGCGAACTGCTGCTCGACAACCAGTCCCATGAAGGGCGGGCCGGGCTGCGGGTGCTGACGCCCTTTCGCATCGCCGGATCCGGGTCGCACGTGCTGGTGGATCGCGGCTGGCTCGCGATCGATCCCGGCACGCGCAGGCCGTCGGCCATCGCGCCTCCGGTAGTCGGTCCAACCGAAATCCGTGGCCTGCTCACGGCGTTGCCCGGGGTTGGCGTGCGCATGGGCGACGGCGCCATCGAGTTCGACGGCGGCCCGCCCTTGCTGGCTTATCTTGACCGGTCATCGCTGCACGAGGCGCTGGGCGAAGGACTCGTCGACGGGGTTCTCAGACTCGACCCTGACCTGCCTGGCGGCTTCCTGCGGGCTTACGAACCAGTGCCCGCGGCCATGCCGCCCGCGCGACATCGCGGGTACGCGCTGCAATGGTTTGCGTTGTCCGCCACCGTCGTCTTGACATGGGGGCTGCTAGCCTTCCGGCGCACATGAAAACCAATCGATCTCGTACGTGGCTGCTGCTCATCGCTGCGCTGTTCGCGGCGCCGCTGGTCATCGCATACGCGTTGTTCGCCAGCGGCTGGCGTCCCTCCGCATCGCGGAATCACGGCTTTCTGTACGCGCCGGCGCAGGATTTCCGTGGGGTTCAAGCGCAGACCTCGAGCGGCGAGCCGATCGTGTGGGAGAACCGCGAGCGTCGCTGGCATCTTCTGCTGATCGCGCCGCCGGCCTGCGATGCGCGGTGTGCGCAGATGCTCGACACGGTGCGTCGGGTGTGGGTGGGCCTCGGTCGACACGCCGGCAATGTCGACCTCCTTTTTGTCGGCCAGCCTGACGCAGGCGCCTCGGCCCTCCTCGTGCCCGGCAGTCCATTCGATACCGTCACCTTGCAGGGCAGCCCACTTCCTCCGGCACTGCCCGGCGGCGCGGGACTGCCCGTGTACCTGATCGATCCGCACGGCTACCTGGTCATGCGATTCGACGCAGGCTTCGAGCCCGGCGGCCTGCGTCGCGACCTGCAGCGACTGCTGCGGTGAGTTCCACGGTCGCATTGGGCGGGCTGCGTCGCCTCGCCGCGTTCGCTGTCGCGCTTTGTCTCTGCGTCGTGGTGTTCGGAGCGTACGTGCGACTGTCCAATGCCGGGCTCTCGTGCCCGGACTGGCCGACCTGCTACGGCAAGCTGACGTGGCCCAGCGCGCCCGGCGAGATTGCATTGGCGAACGCGGAGTTCGAGCGCCCGGTCGAAGTCGGCAAGGCGTGGCGGGAACAGTTCCACCGCATGATCGCCGGCGCGCTGATGCTGGCCACGTTCGCGATGGCGTGGGGTGCCTGGCGTGCGCACCGACGTGGAGCCCTCGTGCCGCATCGCGCGGCATTTTTCGTGTCGATCCTGATCGTGTTCCAGGCGCTGCTCGGCATGTGGACCGTCACGCTCAAGCTCAAGCCCGTCATCGTGATGGCGCACCTGATGGGTGGAATGGCGACGTTCGCGCTGCTGGTCTGGATCGCAACGCGCCTGCACCCGCGCGGCACATCTTCAGATTCGTCATTCCCGCGCAGGCGGGAATCCAGTGACTTTCGAGCTGTTTCAGAGTCACTGGATCCCCGCTTTCGCGGGGATGACGAACGTAAAAGTTTGCGCGGTGATTTGCCCTACGAGGCTCCGAAGCGCGCGGCGGTGATCGTCGGCATCGTGCTCGTGGCCCTGCAGATCGCGCTGGGCGGCTGGACGTCGGCCAACTACGCCGCGTTGGCTTGCGGGGTCGATTTCCCCAAATGCCTCGGCCAGTGGTGGCCCGCAATGGATTTCAGCAATGCGTTTGTATTGTGGCGGGGCGTCGGCGTCGATTACGAGGGCGGGGTCCTCGATGGACCGGCCCGCGCGGCGATCCAGGTCGTGCACCGGTTGTTCGCGATCCTCGTGGCCGGTCACCTGCTCGCGCTCGGCGCGAAGCTCGTGCGCACGCAGGCCTGGCGCGCGGCGGGGTGGGCACTGATCGTGCTGGTGGTCGTGCAGGTGCTGCTCGGGATCGGCAACGTACGTCTCGGTTTGCCGCTGACCGTCGCCACGCTGCACAACGCGGGCGCCGCGCTGCTGTTGGCGCTGCTGGTGTGGATGCTGGCGCGCATCGCACCGCGGCGCAAGGGAGCGGCGTGATTCCGCAGTTCTCCGATCTTGTTGCCCTGACCAAACCGCGTGTGGTGGCGCTCATCGCGTTCACCGCGGTGGTCGGCATGTTCATGGCCGTGCCGGGCCTGCCGCCGTGGCGCGAGTCCATCGCGGGCCTGCTCGGCATCTGGCTCGCCGCTGCGTCGGCTGCTGCGATCAATCATGTGCTCGACCAGCGCATCGATGCGCTCATGGCGCGCACCGTGCATCGTCCGATGGTGCGCGGCGTCGTGTCGACACGGGCGGCGATGGTCTTTGCGCTGCTGCTCGCGGTCCTGTCCATGACCGTGCTGGTCGCATGGGTCAACACGCTGACCGCCGTGCTCACGTTTGCGTCGTTGATCGGATACGCGGTGATCTACACCGCGTGGCTCAAGCGCGCGACGCCGCAGAACATCGTCATCGGCGGCCTCGCGGGCGCCGCCCCTCCGGCACTTGGCTGGACTGCCGTGACCGGCGAACTGCATGCGTATGCGCTGCTGCTGGTACTGATTGTATTCGTGTGGACGCCGCCGCATTTCTGGGCGCTGGCGATCTTCCGTCGCGAGGATTACGCGCGCGCCGCCATTCCGATGCTGCCGGTCGTGTATGGCGTCACCTACACGCGCTGGCACGTGCTGTTCTACACGGTGCTGCTGCTGGTGGTGACGATGCTGCCCTGGGTGACGGGCATGAGCGGGCTCATTTATCTCGGTGGCGCGCTGGTGCTGGGACTCGGTTTCGTGTGGTACGCCGTGCGTCTGCTCAAGCCACCCAACGAGCAGTTCGCGCTGGAGGTGTTTCGCTATTCGATCGTGTACCTCATGGCACTGTTCGCATTCCTCCTCGTGGACCACTGGCTGATGCCGGCGCCCGCAGCCAGCGCGCTGCAACTGGAGCTTGCGGCGCTGTAATCGACCCGGCGTGCAGCTTGTCGCGTGGTACGCTGATTTCGAGCCGTCCGCCACGCGGACCAGGCCTCGCGACACAGCTCGCAGTACCCACCACAAACAGGACAAGCGACCATGGCAGTCAACAAGGCTAGCGCGCCACGACAGATCACCTGGGTCATCTGCCTCATCCTGTATGTGGTGGCGCTGCTCGCGCATTTTGGTGGGCTCAAGATCGACGCCAACATCGCCGACTGGTCGTGGATCATCGGCTTCGGACTCCTGCTGGTCGCCGTGCAGGTCCGCAACCTCTAGCGGGGTCGCCAGGCTCGCCTGCCGGTTCAGGACGCGGCATGTCGCCGGGAGTTGTCGGAATGATGGCCTGCTTGCGTGACGCCGCGCCCGCGGTGCCGGCAGGATGGGGCACCGGGAAAGTTTGCACGCATGTCCATTGATGTTTCCCCTGCGGTATCCAGTGCAATCGTGCTCAGCGTCACGCTGGTCACGGTGGGGATCTGCGTTGCGCTGCACTACGAGGGCTTGAGCCTGTTGTCGCGCCAGCACCGCGCCCGAAGCGGCGAGCTGGGACGCTGGCATGTGCTGACCGCCATCTTCGCCATGCTCGGCATGCACGTCGCAGAAATCTGGATTTTCGCGTTCGCGTACGCGGTGCTCAGCCAGTTCCCCGACACGGGCCAGATCGCCATGGCATCGGGCGCGGTCGACTGGTTCGACCGCGTCTATTTTTCTTCGGTCTCGTACACCACGCTCGGCTACGGTGATCTGCTGCCGCAGGGACACGTGCGCCTGCTCGCATCAACGGAGGCGCTGGTGGGCCTCGTGCTGATCACCTGGTCGGCATCCTTCACCTTCCTGCAGATGGACCGCTACTGGCGCGAAGACGCGTAACCGGTCCGGCGCCCGGGACCGGGCCGGCATTTGAACGCAGGCCCGGCCGGACGGCGGCGCAGGTGCGCCGCTCGCGGATTTGTTCCGTCAATTGAGCGCCGGCGCGTTGGCGGGACCTGGCTGATTTAGCCGATCAACCTGGTATCAGTTCACCTTGGGCACGTTGGAGATGGCCGGATCGCAGCCGAATGTACAGTTCGCCGACGTGTCGGAAACCACCACGCTGTAGTAGCCGCTTCCGCATGCGGTGTCCTTGTCGGTGATGATGACGCTCGTCGTGGAATTGGGTGCCATCTTCCAGGAGAGCTGGTCCTCGATGTCGCCGCTGATGTTGACGCCAGTGGCCTGATAACGCGGGTCGCTGTGCAGGGTGATGGTGATGGTGCCGGTGACGCCGTCGGCCGTTTCGACCATGTTGCCGTTGCCGTCGCTGCCACCGCTGTATTTGTAACTGTAGACAGCCCTGTTGCTGGCGGTGGTGTCGGTGTAGCCATCTTTTCCGGTGGACGGAAAGTTGCGGACATCCAGGCCTACGTTCGTGTTGGACATGACTGACTCCTCTGCGGTGAGAGGCCACTCCGGGCCAGGTGGGTAAGTCCTTCCATTGCTTCGGTAAAGCCTGCACGCACGGCGCAGGCCAGCAGCGTCGGCGATTTCATTACTTCGGCTCGTTGGAGATCACCGGATCGCAGTCGAAACTGCAGTTGGCCGCGGTATCGGTCACGGTGATCTTGTAGTAGCTGCTGCCTGTCGTCACATCGAGGTCGGTGATAATGAGCGAGGTGGTTGTGTTCGCGGCCGGTTGCGTTGACAGGTCACGCGCGGCATCGCCGCTGAACAGGACGCCGCTGATCTGGTAGCGCGCATCGCTGTGCAGATTGACGGTGATGGTGGCGCTTCCCGTGCCGACGACTTCGCCGGTGTTGCCATGGGAATCGCTACCGCCGGTGTACTGATAGCTGTAGACAGCGCCGTTGGTGGCGGTGGTGTTTGTGTATCCGTCCGAGCCACTGGACGGAGTGTTGCGGACATCAAGGCCTACATTGGTGTTTGCCACGATAAAGCTCCTCGAGTGATGGCCATCAAGGCCGACTGTACAAATGCGCGGTTGCTGCGTTGAAAAGGGTCCCAGTCATCGGGCAGCCATGGTGGGAATCGCCGGCCACGGCTGCAGCGGCTTGAAGCCAGCGGCGTCGAGGCGCTGCGCATGTGCTTCGGCTTCACCGGTCTGACCGAGCAGATGCAGTGCCCGTACGAGGGGATCGAGTCGCCCAAAGGCGAGCGGAGCCGTCGCGTTCTCCAGCAGCAGTCGACGTGCTTCGTTCCAGGACTGTGTTGCGACGGCGCTGTTGCCCGATCGCTGGGCCAACTCGCCCTCAAGAAGATTGATCCGGGCCAGCCAGAGCCTGAGGTCTTCGCCCTGTCCGGTTTTCCACGCGGTATTGATCAGGGCGCGCGCGGCTGCCAGGTACAGGCGAGTCGCTTCGCGCTGATCCCGGATCAGCGCGAGTTGCGCCTGCTGGACACGGGCGCGGGCCAGCCAACCCACGATCCGATCGTTGCGTGGCTCGGCGCGATGCGCGTGCGTCAGCAACGCAACCGCGACGTCGGCAGCCTGACGGGCGTCGTCCGGACTCTGCACGCTGGCCAGCTGCGCCTGCCACCATCGGCAAATGCCGAGGGACACATGCCGGGTGTTGTCGGCGGCATCTCTCTCCAGCAACTCGAGTGCCAGCGGCGTTGCGAACTCGATGCTGGCCCGCGCTTCCGGGAGACGGCCCCGCTGTACCTGCGCTTCAGCAAGCAGCACCTGCGCCTCGACGCGTTCCTGCTTCCATCGCACGTTCAACGGGTCCATCGCGTGATTGCGTGCCAGGCCGCGCACCTCTTCGAAGAAGAATGACTCCGCTTCCGCCAATCGACCTTGCCGCATTGCGAGGCTTCCCAGCCAGGACTCGATATTGGTAGCTTCGAAGCGCAGCTCGAGATCCGTCGGCCTCCGGTCGACCCAAATGCGATACAGGTTGAGCTGCGAGCGCATCGCCCGCTCGGCTTCGGCGTAACGCCCTCGGGCCTCGCTGAGTACAGCAAGGCTCTGGTGGCCATAGGCCACTTCCTTCTGCCAGTCGAATTTGTTGCGATCCATGGCCGCCAGCTCGATCGCGCTGTCGCGATATCTGCTCAGCCACTTTTCGGCGTCGTCGAGACGACCCTGCCTCCACGCCACGAATCCGATCCAGTATTCGGCCTGGGCGAGGTCGAACAGGCGCTGGCCGTTGGCAGGCGCGCGTTCGCGCAGCGCGGTGCTGCGTGCATGCGCTTCGCGGAATGCCTTCATCGCCGCATCGTGGTTGCCCTCGGCGAGCCGCACTTCGCCAATGCCGGTGAGTGATCTTGCCTGTTCCTCCAGGCTGCGGTCGCTCAAGTCGCGTGCATCGAGCGTGGCGAAGTAACCGATCGCCTTGTCGTCGACTGCGCGCATGAGGTCGAGCCGGCCGACGGTGGTCAGCTTCTTGCGCAGATCGCCGAGCATGAAGCCGAGGATGTCCTCCGCCTGCGCCTGCCGTCTCTGCGCGTCGTTGCGCGCGGCATAGGCGGCGGCTGCAAGCCCGATCGCGATCGACATGCCGACGAGCGACGCAAACGCAACCACGGCAAGAGTCCGGTTGCGGCGCTGCGCGTCGCGCTGCGCCAGCGTGTCGTAGCCGACGCCGAGCAGGCCTGCCACCAGCTTGAGGAATGCGCGCTCGCGCCCGTCGCCCTCCGGCCTTGCGTCGGCCGCGAGGGGTTCGATGGGACAGCCGTCCGCGTCGGTTGCGAGCAGGGCGGGTGGGAAGCATGCTTCCCCCGGGCCATCCGCACCCGGCATGCCCGCGATGACGAAACACAGCACGCGATCGCCGCGGCCACTTTCGCGAAACGCAGCGACCTCGGCGTTGACCCAGCGCGACTTTGCGGCCGTCGGCGAGCAGATCACGACGAGCGACTCGGATTCCGCCATCGCGGCGCGAATGGTGGCGCCGAGATCACCGGCGCTGGGCAGTTCCTCGCGGTCGCGGAAGAATGCGCCGAGTCGCGCACCGATCGGACCGTAAGTGCCACGTGTCCCGACCAGGCGCGCGGGCACTCGATAGGATTCCAGGCGACGCATCAGCCAGCGCGCCCACCTGGCGTCGGCGTGGCTGTAGCTGATGAAGGCGCGATAGCGCATCGATTACCCCCGGAAGCGCAAGCATAAGCCGAAGCCGCGAGCGCGGATACATCCGGCGGGTGCTGATTGGCGGTCAGATGCGCGAGTGCTCCAGCGGCCGCTCCCGGTGCATCAGCGTCCACTCCGCGTGCTCGGCCAGGGCCGCCTCGCCCAGCGCATGCAGCAGCTGGCGCTTTTCGCGCGCACCGGTGCAGCCCTCGAGGCGGCGGCGCGCGGCTTCGAAGATGCGCAGCATGAAGCGGTACTGCTTGATCAGTTCCTTGTCGGCCTTCTTGTAGGCATAGGCCTCGTGCACTGCGGCCGCCACCGAGAGCACGCCCATCATCGCAACCAGCACGTTCTGCGTGCCCCCCTCCAGCTTTTGCGCGAAGACGGCCAGCATCACGCTGATGCCGAGCCCGAGCCACAGGCAGCAGTCGCCGAGCAATTCCGAGCGGCGGTGCAACCGTTCGCGCTTCGCGGCGGTCACGGAGTAGTAGCGCAACTGCCCGTCCGACTCCTCGGTCCCGAGCCACTCCTGGATCACGGCGTCAAGCTCGTCCTCTCCCGACTCGGCCGGCTGCAGCATGCCTTCGACGCTCGCGCCGCGCATGGCATTGCGGATCCAGCCGAGTTCCACGTCCTGCTTCTGCAGGAAGTTGTCATGCGCGAACGACGGGCTGTCGATGTCGGGAATGCCGGCGCGCCGCCAGAAAGACTGCACGCGCAAGCCTTCGGCGAGGGCCCGGTAGTCGAGATACTTGCGGTGCCATTCGCGGCGCTTGGCGATGCCGGCCAGC
The DNA here is from genome assembly GCA_038255255.1 of Lysobacterales bacterium. Lineage (GTDB taxonomy): Bacteria > Pseudomonadota > Gammaproteobacteria > Xanthomonadales > Ahniellaceae > JBBQNY01. Next base: position 21,268 of record JBBSLL010000033.1, on the reverse strand, counting down.
ACCACGCCCGAAAGGAACATGGCGAGGAACAGATAGATCAGCGTGTCCTGCGCGAACAGGTCCGAGTACATGATCAATGCGAACCCCATGGCCGCCGCCAGCACATAGGTTGCGCGCAGCACGCGGTTCACCCGCGCCTGGTGCATGCGCGCGAGGGCATCGGCGACCTCGAACAGCTGGTATACGGCGCAGCTCGATGCTCCGGGCGACGCTGCAGGTTGCGGCGAGATGCGGTCCGCGTACTTGAGCGCGTCGACATTGAACATCGCCTGCCGTCGAAACATCTGGTCGAATGTGCGCGGCATCTGCGCATTGCGGACCAGCTCAGTGCCGGCAGTCAGCCAGCGATCCAGCGCCGGAAGTTCCGTTGCGTTCCCCTGGCGCCCGGTGGGCAGGTGGTAGACCAGCGTCTCCTCGTCGAGGCCGAGCAGGGACAGCGGAGCCTGTCGACGATCGATCCATCCGGGCATGGTGCCGTGCAGGTGATAGCGCACGACCTGGGCAGTGCCACCCAGCAGCTCGGAGTCGCGTCCATCCCACAGCGCGAGCAGGATGTGGCAATGGCTCGAGACGAAGATTCCCGCGAGTGCGTACTGGTGGTCGCGCGCGGGTCCGGGCCCCTCGACGCTGGCGCGCGTGTTGCCGCCCTGTACGGGGATCTGCAGGAGCTCGGCCCGCTCTATCTGCCGGTCGAACAGTGCGCGGGCACGCGCGTCTTCGAAATCCACCCGGTAGAGATCCGCAGGCATCGGCAGCGGCGCAACCACGCGCAGCCCAAGCTCAAAGGCCACCTCGGCGGCCAGCTGGTCGCTGCCTTGCGCCAGCGAAGACAGGAGCATGAGCGGCAGCTCGGGATAGCGCGCCTGGAGGTCAGCGAAAAACGCGCGAATCTGTTCGCGCAGCGCGGGAATGTCGCCCTCGCGAAGGTCGCGGTGCCCGGTGACTCCCACCACGAGGCTGGCGCATAGCCGCCCTCCCTCGCGCTGGGTCATGGTGTAGTACTGCCCGAATCGCGCCGCATGAGCACTCCCCCCGCCCGTTGCGGAGCATAGCGCGCGATTCCGTGGCCCCGGGCTGCATGGGCTCGTTGTCGTTCCGGGCCCGGTGAACCGTCAGCGAGCTACGCGGGCCTGTCCCACAGGCGGCCAACGACAGTGCAAAATGCCAGCGCGTGTTCGCTGGAGGGGTGCAGTGAAAAAACTCGTAGCTGCCTGGCTTGCGGGATTCGCGTCGACACTGACGTTTCACCAGGGCCTGCTGTTCGCGCTCCACCGCGCCGGCGTGACAACAAGAGCCGCCTGGGACATGACGGCGGTGGCGCCGCTCGGCGTGCCGTCGGTGCTCTCGCTCGCATTCTTCGGCGGGCTCTGGGGCGTGGCGCTCTGGTGGATGATCCGCGCGCAGGTGGGGGCCAGGTACTGGGCGGCCGCGGTGCTGCTCGGCGCCGTCCTGCCGACACTGGTCGCGCTGTTCGTCGTATTCCCGCTCAAGGGACTCGCCGTGGGCGCGGGCTGGGATCCAGCGATCTGGATCGGCGCGCTGCTGCTCAACGGCGCCTGGGGCTTCGGCGTGGCACTGCTGATGCGGCTGGCGACGAAGCAGCAGCGCTGACAAGGCTCCTACCGGAGTTCGAACACCACGTTGATCGACACCGAGTGAGTCTGCTCGCCCGGCATGACGGGCGTGGTGCTCGAGTCCATCACCATTTCCGTTTTCGCCATCATCATCGGGCGCGGCGGCTGGAAGCCCGCGCCGGACTCGTCGATGCTGACGATGCGCATCACGCGCAGGCTGATCGCGTCCGCATACATCTTCGCGCGCGCCTGCGCTTTCGCGAGCGCGGCGCGGCGCGCTTCGTCCAGCGCGGTTTCCGGTTTGTCCAGCGTGAATGACGGACCGTCGATCTGGTTGGCACCCTGCGCGACCAGCGCATCGAGCACCTTGCCGACGTCGCCGATATCGCGCACCTTGACGCTCACCCGGTTCTGCGCCTGGTAGCCATTGAGCTTCGGCGGCTGGTTCTCGCCGTACTGGTACTGCGGTTGCAGGTTGACGCCGCTGGTCTGCACGTCCTTGTCCTCGATGCCGGCACGGCGCACCGCGGCCACCACGCGATTCATCTGCTCGGCGTTGGCTTTGAGCGCGGCCTGCGCGTCAGCTGCCTGCGTCACCACGCCCACGCCGATCTCGGCGACGTCGGGAGCGCGTCGCACTTCGCCCTGCGCGGAAACCTGCAGCAGCGTGCCGCCGGCCGCGGACGCTGTGTCCGACTGCGCACCTGCTCCCGTCGCGCACAAGGCCATGATGCCGACAAGGAAAGTCCCAACGAAACGACGCATGGCGTTACCCCCAAGTGGACCAGCCGCCACGTTGGCTCTGAAGCCATGAATGCAACGGGAATCGAACAGGACAGCCACGCGACGTTGCCCGGCGCGCAAAGGATTATGTTGACCGCGACGCCGGGAATTCTATTGGAACTCGGGATTCGGCCAATCCACCGCGGGCATGGCTGCCCGCGGTGGACGGGGGATCACGGGCAAGTGCCGGTGGACGGGACGAACACCGCCTCGATCGGCGAGTTCGGCAGTGTGGTGTCCAGCAGGAGTGCGAGACCGTTGCCGCTGAGCATGGCGGGGGTGGTCTCGGCAGGCACGCCCGGTGACGTTGGCAGGCCCACGCTGGCCGTGACTCCTGTTGGTAGATTGGAGAGGCGGCACAGGGTGAAGTCGGCGATCACGGCAGGCTCCGTCAGCAGGTTCTGGCCCTGCCGGCGCTCGCACAGGTTCGTCGCCGGGTTGTACGTGTAGCGCCCATCATTGCAAGTCGGGAAGACGTAGGTGCTGAACACGGCGCTCACTGCGGTGATTGAAGTATCGGTGCCCGTCGTGCATTCGCGCAGACTGTTGTCGTTGGCACCGTAGCCACATGCGCTGCCATCAGGAGTCATGTTGAGCTGCTTCTGGCCCATCTTGGTGAAGAACACGCTGTCCCTCGCACAAGTCGGGCAGGTGAGACTGATGAGCGCGCGGTGGTTGGACTGGTTGCCGCCGACGCGGAAAGGTTCGCCCTCGTTGATGATCTGGTTCGAGTCTGGGTAGACGGGAATCTGGTCTGTCAGCCCGGCATTGCCCCGGCGGCTCGACGCCAAGATCAGCGAGTCGCCGTTACCAGTCGCGCGCACGCGGCCGCGCACGAAGTCCTGTCCGTACGTCTGCGGGAAGCCGTTGGGCTCCAATTGCAGGACCGGCTGCGAATCCGCCTTGCGGAAGTAATTGAGGTTGGTCAGGTTGACTGCGAAGAACGGCACGAGCTCAAGCGGATTCCGGTTGCGGAACGCGGCGCAATTGCGTGCGGTGCTGCCGATGCATGCAATCGCGTTGCGCGTCTCGGAAGTGAGGAAGTCGATATAAATTCCACGCCCACTGAGGTTGTGGTACTGATCCATGGGCAACTCGACGCGGTCATCCTCGTCGAGGTCGAGGAACGGCGAATCGAATTCACGAGCCAGTGCGGAGTAGGTCGGCGGCACCGGCGGCTCCGCCGTCGGGTCACCGGGGCTGGTAAGTATCTGGTCGCTGAGCCCCCCCACCGGATAGCGGGCGGGAAGCGCGAGCGAGGAGTCGGGCGGCGACGTAGACGTATCGAGGCCGAGCGCCTGTTCCACGTAGCGCTTGGCGAATGATGCGTAGTTCGACACCAGGGTCGACGGCAGCGTCGCCAGCGCGCTGTCGGGATCGGTACGGCTCGCGGGCGAGAGATTGAGCGAGACCAGGTTCTCGAGCCGGCTGTCCACCGATACGCGGTTGATGCCGTCGACGCGCACCAGCCGGCAGGTTTCGAAGTACTCGTCGCGGGCCCGAGCCTCGGTCAGCGGCGGATTGACGAACAGGGTCGGCGAGGCGTTCACGTAATGCTTGTGCTTACCGTTGACGTACTCGTTGGAGCCATCCAGGTCGACGTCAGTCGGGCGGAACGGATCCACCTTGTACCGGGGCTGGAGGGCGGGATCGATGTCACCCGTCGGCCGCTCGGTAACCGACCCGGAGTCATCCTGGTGGTCACGGCAGCATGACGTGCAGAGATCGTCGAAGCGGTTGACGTCCTGCTGGTCATTGACCTGACTGATTGCTCGCGAGACCGCGCGTCCCACGATGGGCCGCGGCGCGGTGTAGCGCTCGCCGGTCCACACGGTCGGCTCGTATGCGGGAATGTCGGTCGTGCTCGTCGTGGTTTCGAGCGTGCACTTGCACGACGCATACGCGAACTCGAGGCGCCGCTGCAGCAGCGGATTGCCGCCGTCGCTCAGGTAATTCTGCACGTTGAAACGCGTCAGCGTGGCGCCACCGGCGTCGTCGAACTGCACGGGCTTCGGATTCGAGCTGGCCGAGGCCATGCCGCTGCCGATTGCGATGGGGATGATGCCTTCCGCACTCGGCGCGAAGATGCGCACGAGCGGGTTGCTGCGCGAACCGTTGGGACTCGCGATCAACGAAGCAGAGTCGGCAGGCATGATGGAGCCCAGGACATCGGACAGCGTCACGCGACGAGTCTCGGCGCTTTCGTTGGTCCATGTCACGGCTACGACAACCCGCTTGAAGTCGGGTTGGCCGTTCAACGCGACCGCATCAGCGACGGGCACGAAGCGGGGCGTCGCTGCTGCAGGATTCCACTGGAAACGGTCCACGACCATCGAACGGGTAAACGCGAATGCCTGCCCGCCGATGGAAACGTTCACGGTCGCGGCGGGTGCATCGACGATGTCGTTGCGCCAGCTCGCCGCATCCCTGAAGGTGCGCTGCCGTTCGATCTCCGCCTTCGCCATCGCGAGGGCAGCCGACTGCATCTTCCCGTCGGCGCTGGATCGCATCAGGCGCACTTGCAGGGTCGCCAGAGCAAGCAGGCCGACCGACAGGATGATGATGGCCACCATCGCTTCGATCAGGCTGAAGCCGGAGGATCGTCGGAAAGTCTTCATGTGCAATTCCTAGAAGCTGTCTGCGTCGGACCAGGAGCCCGGCAGTACACCAAAACGCTGGAAGCCGGGCGCGAATGCCATGTTGGTGAGGACGCGCTCGTCGTAAATGAATTGCGGACTGCCGCGGATTTCCAATGCGCCCTCGGTCACCAGCGCGCCGTAGAGCTGCATGCCACCGCGGACGTCGACGATCGGCGTCGTCCCGATGCCGCGCTTTACGAACACCATGCCGTAAATGACGGTACTGGCCTGGATGTCCAACGACCCCTCCACCACAAGGGCGATGGGCTCGGAAGGCGTGCCGATCTGGCCGCCAAGCCGGCACGACACACCGGGCGGCACGTAATACAGCCCTGTCGATGTGGCGTTGAGGTTGGCGCAGCTGCCGCCATTCAGAATGATCGCCGAGCGCTCCATGAAATCGCGGCCGTCATCCTTTCCGTTGCCGTCCGCATCGACGAGCGCGCTCGAGTCCTCGCTGGAGTTCTCCTGCCCGAAGATGTACTCGAACAGCGAGTCGTCCAGTGAATTGGCAGGATTGTCGAGCGGGTGGAAGGGGAAATAGGTAGTGTCCGGCAGCGAGCCGTTCGGCGACGCTGCGGTGCTGTTGTCGACGTCGAGCACATCGATGCCTTCGTACTGGGCGCTGCCCAGCCCGCCGCCCGTAACCTTGCCCGACAACAAGCCACGATCGATTTCGAGCCCGTTGCAGCGACAGGTGTCGCAAACCGTGATGCCGTCGTAGGGGCGAGGACCGCTTGCGGTGAAATTGGTCAGGAACTCACCGAGGTGGCAACTCTGCATCGTGCCCCCCGTGGTGATGTCGACGTCTGTGTTGGCCCAGATCGAGAGCGGCACGCCGAAACCGCCGGCGTTGGGCGAGGCGACAATTTCCCCGCTGCCCAGCCCGCCGATCCCGGCCGAGGCGATGATCGGCACATTCGGCGGTCCATTGATCGCGCGGAACGAACCGACGGTAACCTTGGCAGTTCCTGCGGCTGATTCGCCCGGGATGGTGGAACGCGAAACGAGCGTCACGGCCACGGGGCCCGTCCAGCCGCGCGCCGGATCGACGACCGTGGCGCAAGCGGGGTTGATCGGGTCGGTGTTGTCGACCATGCACAGCAAGCCGCCCACCGCGTAGTTCGAGGTGAAGCCCCCGATCCCCGTAACACCGCCGGCGGCGGTCTGGGACACGAAGACCAGGCGCTCGTCGAGATTCGGAGTGCCCGCGTTGTCGGTCCCGAACTGGTACCGAAACAGGCGCTCGCGACGATTCGGGCTCGTTTCCGCGCCGCACGGCCACGTCGTGTCGCCTCGATCGCAGAGCGCCCAGCGACGCGTCGCAGCGTCAGCAGACATCCAGTCGCGCGTCAGCGGGCGCGTCTGCGCCTTGATGAACTCGGCCGCCTGGCTGAGACCGGCATCGGCAACCTGCTCGACCATGCGCTGGCGGTTCTCGGCACCTACGGTGCGCTGTTCGAAGATCCCCACCTGAAGCGCGAGGAAGGTAACGACGGTCAGGATGCCCAGCAGGAGCATGGCGATGAGCAGCGTCGCCATGCCGCGTTGCGACTGGGGGAACGGGAAGTGCCTGATATTTTTCATGGGAAGGTCACAATGTCAGTGCGAACGCGGACGCGTTCGTCGAGGCCGCGTTGCGTGCCGGCGTCGGAAACGAGGGAGGCGCGCATCTGGATCTGTACCTCGCGCAGCGCCACGAAAATGGGGCCCGCCGGCGTCGCGCCCGCCGGAATCGGTGCCAGTGCTGTCTGGGTAAGGCGGAAATCGGTCACCGAGACATCCTGGGGACTGGTGAGGTCTATCCACCCAGCATCAGCCGTGCAACTCGGAGGATTGGCTTGGGTATTGATCTGGAGGATGCCGCGGCCGTCGACCACATTGCGCCGGAATCCCTTCCACTCGCCGGCGCCGGGCGTGTTCCCCCCGTCGTTGACGCCGACGCGGTCGTACGACATAAGCAGACAGTCGCCTGCCGAATTGATGGTCAACGCAGCATAGCCGGACGGGAACACGCCACGTGCGATGCCGTCGAGGGCATCGCGGTCGTATCCCGAACGCTTGATCTCGCGCGTCATCACACTCATCGCTCCGCGAAGCTCCTGCATGACGCGCGTCGCGCCGATGCTGCGGCCCACGCTGCCGACCGTGGAGACGGTGAAGGCGACCACGCCGGCGATGACGATCATTCCGACCACGAGGGCAATCATCAGCTCGACGAGAGAGAAGCCTTGCGGGCGGCGGGTCGGAAATCGGTTCATGTGCAGCTCCGGTAGCCGGCGACCGCGCGCGCAGCAGCAGGCACGCATGCCCAGGTGCGGCCGGCGGGGGTGATGGCGAGCTGGAGACGGTAATCAAAGGCGTCGCTCGGCGAGCGCAGCACCAGGACGCCGGCATCGGCAGCGTCGTTCAGCAAACCGAGCTTGGGATCGAAGGTCACGATCCCGTCACCATTGAAATTCGGTGCGGCGAGCAGTCGTGTGCGCTTGTTGCCCCGCACAGCCTGCTCGACCCCGGACACGTCGCTGGCCGAATCCTGTTCGGGCGCCTGGCCGAGGGCGCAGTAGCCGGCCGCGGTCGGATCAGGCAGGAAGCAGTTGCAGTTGGTGGCGTTGCCGAGGATGGCGCCCGCGCACCAGGCGGCTCCGTCCTGCCGTACAACGACACTTACTGGCTGATTGCGTCGTGCCGACTCGAACCTGGCCTGGGCCAGGAGCCCTACGAACTGCTCCGAGGCGCCGCGCACCGCGGCGCGCTCCCGGAAGTCATTGAAGGACGGCACGGCGATGGCCACGAAGATCGCCAGCACGGCGATCGTCACCATCAGCTCGATGAGTGTGAAGCCCGAAAGCCGGAAAGCCGGCGCGGTTCTGGTTGTCACGATTTACGCCCGTTGCCCGAAAAGCAGGAATACGCCAATAGGTAGCAACTTGCATACCGATCCGGATGACCGGGCGTGTTTGCGGTCCCGGTGGCAGGTGTGGCGTGACCTGCGCCTCATTCCCGTCCCGCGGCCCGCCCCGGTGGGTTATTCTCGGCGACTCACCACCCCGGGGAAGCAACATGTCCCGCCCACGCGGATTCACCCTTATCGAACTCGTCATTGTGATCGCGATCGTCGCGATCCTGGTGGCCATCGCCGTTCCTGCGTATCAGGACTACGTGCTGCGCGGACGACGCACCGAGGCAATGACCGGAATCAACGACCTGCAGTTGCGGCAGGAACAATTCCGCACCAACAACCCGACGTTCAGCGCTGCGCTGCCCTTGCCGACGTCAACGTTTTACACCTTCTCCATCCCGACCGCGACGGCCACCCGATATGTGGTGCGCGCGAACGCAGCAGGAGCGCAACTCCGCGATACGAACTGTCCGTTGTTCGAAATCGAATTCAACGCCGGTGTGACTACACGCCGCCCGACCCCCGACACCAACAACTGCTGGCGTCGCTAGCGCCGGACCGGACGTTCCAGTTCGAACGGAATCGACACCAGCGAAAAGTTCTGGTTGATCTGCACCGCGAAGTGCAGGTGGGGACCCGTCGCATAACCGGTGTGGCCGGACTTTGCCAGCGGCTGGCCGGCTGACACGCGGTCGCCGATGCGCACCATCGCGCTGCGCGGCGCGAGGTGCACGTACAGCGCCATGGTGCCGTCGGCATGCTCGATGCGCACGAGGTTGGCCTTGCCGTCGAATTCCGGACGCAGACCCCCCCCCACGAATCCCATCACGACGTCGATCACCAGGCCTTCGCGCGCAGCCACCACGGTGGTGCCGTCCGGGACCTCGAAGTCCATCGCATGCAACGACTGTGGCTGGCGATGCGTTGGCCCGCCGGGCCCTTGTCCGATCGCCGCGCGCACATGCGCGGGCAGCGGCCTGCGGTAGGCGAAGGGGGCCACCGCGGCGCGTACGAGCGGACGGCCCGGCAATGCCTTGAGACCGAGTCCGTAGGAGGATTCGAGAGTCGGATCGGCCGGAAGCAGCGCAACGACCTGCCGGGCATGCTTGTCGGCCAGCACGACGCGCACAGGCAGCGCCGGAATCGCATGCACGTTGCGCGGATCGACCAGTCGCAACTCGATCTGGATGTGGCCTGGGCGCTTCGGAGTGGCGAAGTAGGTACGCTTGGGTCCGTCGGATTCCACGCGCAAGGAGACGAGCTGCTCCGCATCCCGCGTCGCGTCATTCAACGCAGCCGCTGTGCCTGTTGCGTAAGACAGGCACAGCGCCAGCAGCACGCGGTACGCAGGAAGTCGGTCGAACATGGAGTCTTCCGTCTGGTGTCCGGTCATTGGTTCACGCGCGGGGGTGCGGGTCAAGCCCGCTGTCCCTTTTCGTGGTGCCCTGCGCCCAGCGTCGGGCACGCCCTTGCGGGCCGCGACGCGATTGCCGTAATTTTGGCCGACGGCCGCGTCGTTCGCTCCAATGCGCATCGATAGACCACCCCTGTCGAGAGGATTGCCCTGTGACTGATGCACCGTTCGACAATCGCCTGCGCCGCACCTTGCGACCGCTGGCGCGCATGCCGGCGGTCGTGCAGGCCCCGCTGCGCTCATTCCTGATCGGCCGCACAATTCCTTTCGTGGGAACAGCGAGCCTGCGCATCGAGCGGCTCGATGAGCATGGCGTGGTGGTTTTCGTCGCGAACCGGCGCCACGTGCGCAACCACATCGGCACCCTGCACGCGGCGGCGATGGCGCTGCTGGCGGAAACTGCGAGCGGGCTCGCGCTCGGCATGCACGTGCGCGACGACGCCGTCCCGGTGATCCAGCGCATGACGGTGCACTACGAGAAGCGCGCGCAAGGCGCGATGCGCGCGGAAGCACGGATTCCCGACGCAGAGGTCGCGCGCCTGCACGCCGATGCGCGCGGCGAGCTGCTCGTGCCGGTAACGGTCACCGACGCTGCGGGTCAGTCGCCGATCCGCTGCGAAATGCACTGGGCCTGGCGCGCGAAGCAGCGATGACTGCCCGCCGGCACCTGCGCGCCTCCGACCTGCGGGGCCTCGCGCGCCTCGCGACGCAAGCCACGGAGAACGTGACGCTACTGGTCGAAGGCGTGCATCAGTCCGTATGGGACACACTCGGCGTGCGCGGGGGCGCGACGCCCGGTCGGACCGGCGGTTTCACGGGTCTCGTCTACGACAGCGTGCGGGGTACGGCGAGAATCCTCGGAGAGGGCGCGGAAGCAGTGCTCTCGACGCTCGAGCGAAGGGCAATCGCGGCCGCGGATTCAGACGACAGCACGGCTGCTCGCGCGGATGTCATGGCGATGTTGAACGGCGTACTGGGCGACCACCTCGTCACCACGCGCAATCCGCTCGCAACAGGCATGACGCTGCGGTACCGCGGAGAAGTCCTCGGTGATCGCGCAACCGCTCACATGCCCGAGCCGACCGGCAAGGTGCTGCTGCTGGTCCACGGGCTTTGCCTCAACGAAGGTCACTGGCAGTCGCAGCATGAAGGACAGGTTGTCGATCATGGCGCGGCGCTGGCTGCGTCACTCGACTACACGCCCGTGCATCTGCGTTACAACACCGGCCTGCACACGTCGCAGAACGGCAACGATCTCTCCGGACTCCTGGAACAACTGGTCCGTCAGTGGCCCGTGCCGGTCGAGGAACTCACGGTGCTCGCGCACAGCATGGGCGGGCTGGTCGCGCGCAGCGCCTGCCTACACGCGGAGCGTCAAGAACTAAGCTGGCGGGGACTGCTCAAGCACATAGTGTTCCTCGGCACGCCGCATCACGGCGCGCCGCTCGAGCGCGCCGGCAACTGGGTCGATCAGGTGCTGGGTGGCATGCGCTACACGGCACCCTTCGCGATGCTGGGAAAACTGCGCAGTGCGGGCATCACCGACCTTCGCCATGGGCACGTGGTGGAACAAGACTGGCAAGGACACGACCGCTTCGAGAGCAAAGTCGATCGCCGGCAGGTCGTGCCGCTGCCCGCAGGCGTGGCGTGCCACGCCGTGGCGGCGAGCGTGGCGCCCAAACGCAGCCCGGCCGTGGATCGCGTGATCGGCGACGGCCTGGTGCCGATCCACAGCGCGCTTGGCGAGCACGAGGACGCACGACGCACGCTGGGTTTCGCACCTGCTTCGCAGTGGATCGCGTATCGCACCAACCACATGCAGCTGCTCGGCAGCCCCGAAGTCACACGGCGGATCGAGCAATGGCTCTCCCTGCCCGGCGCGTGACGGGTACATGCTGGAAACTGACGCGATGCCGTGGCAACTGCTCGCCGATGTAGTGCTCACCGTGCATGTTGCGGTAGTCGCGTTCGTGGTCGGAGGCCTGCTCCTCATCATCGTCGGCAACCTGAGGGGCTGGAGCTGGGTCAACACCATCGCGTTTCGCGTCGCGCACCTTGCGGCCATCGCATTCGTCGTGGCGGAGGCCTGGCTTGGACTGGTTTGCCCACTGACCACGCTGGAGATGTGGCTGCGCGCGCAAGCAGGGCTCGACACGCATTCCACGGGCTTCATCGAATACTGGTTCTCGCGCCTGCTGTTCTACGACTTTCCGCCGCAGGTGTTTGCGATCGGCTACACGCTGTTCGGGCTGCTGGTCCTGGCGGCGTGGTGGCGTTATCCGGCGAGGCACCCGCGCCGTAGGCGCATTCAAGACTAGCCCCAGCCATGAGCCCCTGCGTCGGTCGTGTGACCGTGTTCTGGAGCGGGTCAGCGGAGAGACATGCGTGCTGCGGCGTAATGCCGGGCTGACGCGGAGCCCCAGCCCGATGCCCGAGACGCAACCCGCAGCGATCCGCAAGGTGCTCGTGGTCTACAACCCGCGATCGGGAACCTTGCTGCGTGGCGATGAGGAAGACCCCGAAGGCCTGCTGCGTACGCTTTTCACCGAGCGTGGCGTCGAGGCGAACCTGCATGCCTTCGATCCCGACGCTCTGGGAGGCTGGCTCGACTTCGCTGAGCAGGATGCCACCGACGCGGTGGTGGTCTGCGGCGGGGACGGCAGCATCCTCGCGGTGGTGGCGGCCCTCGGCGACCGCAAACTGCCGCTGGGTCTCCTGCCCGGAGGCACGATGAACATCCTCGCGCGGGATATCGGCCTGCCCGTCGACCTCGCAGAGGCGGCGGACGTCATCGCGCAAGGCCGGGTGCGGGCGATAGACGTCGCCGAGATAAACGGCAAGCCGTTCCTGTGCAACTCCGCGATCGGCCTCATGCCGCATCTCGCGCGCAGCCGCGAGCACATGCGCGACCTGCCGTTATGGCGCAAGTGGCCACGCGTGCTCTCGGAGTTCTTCACCTTGATGCGCAAGTACCCGAGGTTGCGCGTGGCCATCGAAGTCGACGGGCGGACCCGGCGCTTCCGCACGCGCGCACTCGCGGTATCCAACAACCTGATGAGCGATACGCGGGGCCCGATTCCCGCGCGCGACTCTCTCGACGCAGGCGTGCTCGGTTTCTACGTCGCGTGTGAGACATCTCGGTGGGCCCTGCTGCGCATCGCGCTGCGCATGCTGGCCGGCACGTGGCAAGGCGACCTGGCGATGGAGAAGTTCTCTGCGACGTCGGCCATCTTGTCCCTCGACCGCGCGCGTCCGCTGTCCGTGATGAACGATGGCGAGCCCTCGCAATTCCAGACCCCCTTGCATTACAGGATCCGGCCAGGCGCGCTCCACGTGATCGTTCCTGCTGCGCCTTCGGCATGATCCGCATCGCGCATATCTCCGACCTGCACTTCGGTCGCGAGGTGCCCGAGGTCGTCGAGGCACTGGTTGCCGAGTTGAACGCCGAGCGTCCCGATCTTGTCGCGGTCTCCGGTGACCTGACGCAACGCGCGAAGGTCCGCGAGTTCCAGGCGGCGAGTGCCTTCTTCGCCCGCCTGCCGACGCCACAGCTGGTGGTGCCCGGCAACCATGACGTGCCGGCCTACCCCCTGACGCTGCGATTTGCCGCACCCTGGCGGCGCTGGAAGCGCTGGGTGTCGCCCGATCTCGAGCCGGTCGTGCGCGCGGACGGGTTCTGCGCAGTGGGTGTGAACAGTGCGCGGCGTTGGGGGCCGTATCTCGACTGGTCGCGCGGGCGGATCAGCGTCGAGCAGCTCGAGCGCACCGAGGCGCTGTTTGCCGAGTGCTCGAAGTCGCTGCACGTTGTCGTGGCGCACCATCCCTTCCTGCTGACCGATGCGAGCGAACACAGAAAGACGATCTCGCGCGCGCACGTTGCCCTGCCGCGGCTGCTCGGCGCCAACGTCGACCTCCTGCTCGGCGGTCATGTGCATCTCGCCTATTCGGGCGTCGTGGGCGGTGTCGTAGTGGCGCAGACCGGCACGTCGCTCTCAAGTCGACTGAAGGGCGAACCCAACAGCTTCAACCGCATCCGCGCGAACAAACAGGCGATCGAGATCGAAAACGTCGTCTGGAAGGATCGGGCGTTCACGAGCGCAGGCACAACGCGGTACCTCAAGTCGCAAGGAGGCTGGCGCCCGGCTTGAGAGGGCGTGCACCCGTCCGCGACGCGGCAGCCGCGTGGGGCGCATCAGCGGAGGCGGTGCTCCGGAGTGCGCGGTCGACTTCAGCAGTCGTCCGGACCGAGCGGCGCGGGCGCATCTGTGCGCAATGAAAGGCGAGTCGTGCGCAACGCCAGTGCGCGCACGTAGGCGTCGGTGTACACGGTGGCGCAGGCACGCGAGAGGTGCGAGAACTCCGGGACCTCGAGGCCCTGCATCGCCGCGTGATCCTCGAAGTGGACGCCTTCGACACGGGCGGCCGCGAGCAGGCCGTCCCAGACCTTCGCCCTTGGCAAGCGCTCGATCTCGAGCGCGCGCAGCGCGCCGTTGGAAGGTGGCCTGAGGAACACGACCTCGCCACCGCGCGCGCGGATCTTCTCCACGGCCGCGCGCGTGACCTCGAGGGTCTTCGCGATCGTCGCATCGTCCGGACCGGGCGCACGGAACGGACCCTTCACCCAGACGTTGCGCGCGTGCTCGCGCAGCCGCGCATCGGTCTCGATGCGGGACCAGAGCCATGTCTGGCGCTGCGCCTCCCGCACCGAGATCTTCCACACGTCGTTGTACGGACCACGCGTGCCCGGACGCCAGCCGGGATCGAGGCGATGCACGAGACTGCTCAGCCGGTAGGCATCGTCGAGGAAACCGAACACCTGGGAGAGCACGCGATGCAGCTCGAAGGAGCTGCGTTCCGACGGCGATTCGAACGCGTAGCGTTCGAGCGCATTTCCCATGAGGCCGATGCCGTCGCGGAAGTAGGAGCCCTCGGTGATGCCGACGATGGCGAGGCCCCTGAAGTCCGGATCCTCGGCCAGGTTCTCGAGGAAGGGACGTCCGTTCGTGCCGGGCAGGGCGAGCTGCAATGGCCGCGCGCCAGTAAGCTTTTCGAAGTGATCGAGATCGGTGTCGAACAGGATGCGCGAGTCGCCAACGATCGCCACGACCGACGTGTCGCTGCTTACGCGCCGGCGCTGTTCCACCCACGCCGAGGCGCTGTCGTCGACGTCGCCCGGCAGCAGCCCGAGCCGACGTGCGTTCCACTCCCACGCGAGCATCAGTACCGCCACGGCGATTGCAACGAACCAGAGCATCGGGCCCCACGGCTTCGCAGGGACCGGGCGCTCGGGTACCGGCTGCGCGACGCCGGGTCGATCGCTCGCGGTCAGCCGCTCGGCGCTGGCCAGCTCCGTGCTGAGCGGATCGGAATCTTCGTGGCTAGAACTGGAAGTAGATGAAGGCATTTCCGGTTCCCTGTTCGATGAGGATGGCAAACGCCATGAGGCACCACACCAGCGCGATGAGTGGCGCGGGCGTGGAGGCGACGAGGGATTCCAGCGTGCGACGGCGCATCAGCCAGTGCGTGGTGAAAATGCCGGCGACGATGATCGCCGCGCTCGCGACGTATACGCCGGCGATGAGCGGTGCGGCATCGGCGTTGAAGCCGAACATGCCGCGCAGCACGCTCCATGCTTTTTCGAACGTCGGCGCGCGAAAGAATACCCACGTCACATTGACCAGAAAATACGTGAGCAGGCCGAGGCCAAAGATCGCGAACGGTCCCGGCACGTAACCCGCGCAGCGCTGCCGCAGCACGCGCTCCACCGCCAGATAAAGTCCATGCAGGCCACCCCACACCACGAACGTCCAGTTCGCGCCGTGCCAGAGTCCGCCGAGCAGCATCGTCGTCATCAGCGCGAAGTAGGTGCGCGCTTCGCCGTGCCGATTGCCGCCGAGCGGGATGTAGAGGTAATCGCGCAGCCACGATGAAAGCGTGATGTGCCAGCGCCGCCAGAAATCGGAGAAACCCACTGCCCCATACGGGAAGCGGAAGTTGTCTGGCATCCTGAATCCGAGGCACAGCGCGGCGCCGATGGCCGTGGTCGAGTAACCCGCGAAGTCGCAGAAGATCTGGCCGCTGAAAGCAAGCGTGCCGATCCAGGCATCGAGCATGCCTGGCGCGGTTGTGGCGTCGAACATGAGTTCCGAAGGCTTGGCCAGGAACCCATCGGCCAGCACGACTTTTTCAAAGAGCCCGAGGGTCATGAGCGCCAGTCCGAAGCGGATCTGGTCGCCCGTTGCGCGCCGCGGCTGTTCGAACTGCGGTACGAGCTCCGTTGGGCGCATGATCGGGCCCGCGACGAGATGCGGGAAAAATGTGACGAACAGGCTGAAGTCGAGCACCGAGCTGGTCGGCTGCGCGCGCTTCAGGTACACGTCGAGCGTGTAGGACATCGTCGCAAAGGTGTAGAACGAGATGCCAACGGGCAACACGATGTCCCAGTCGGGCGGCACGTACTCGATGCCGGCGCTCGCCGCGAGCACCTGGAAATTGCGCAGGAAGAACTCGCCGTATTTGAACCAGCCGAGCATGCCGAGGTTGGCGGTGAGCGACGCCATCAGCCACGCGCGTCGGCGCCACGGGTTCGACGCCGTGTGAATGCGCTTGGCCGCCCACCAGTCGACCACCGTGGAGACCCACAGCAGGATGATGAAGGGCGGGTTCCACGCTGCGTAGAACACGTAGCTCGCAATCAGCAGGTTGACCTTGCGGGTCTTCCAGCTGAAGGGCATCGAGTGCAAAAGCAGCACCAGCGCGAAGAACAGCGCAAACGTCAATGTGTTGAATACCACGCATCCCCCCCGAGTGCCTGGCCCGCTGACGCGGGAGTGCAGCATCTCACATTGCCGGCTCTTCCGGATGCCACAGGAATGCCTGGGTCAGGGGCGCCGCGTGCGGTGCTCCGGCAGCAGCAGGTCATCGGGAGCATCTGGTTTCCAATCCGGAGGTGGCTTGCCCGGGATGCCGAGCCGCTCGAGGTAACGCTGCATTGCCGCAAGCTCGCCGTAGCGTCGATGGTCCTCGAACATGGGGTGTTGCGAGGCGGCTGCGCGTTGCGCACGTGTGAGTTTCCACATGCGCTCCTTGACGTAAACGAAGTCGCGACGAAGCGCGAACATCTCATGGGCCAGGGTCGTGCCCTGACTCAGCCTGCGCACGATTGCGGCGCCGATCATGCGCGAACGCAACCCGACCGGTGACCTCGCCATCACGGTTCCGATTGCCACGCAGTCCGCTCTTGCGGAAGCAGTCGAGATGTTGCCGTTCTCTGGTTTGCAGTAATCGTCGATCGGGAATCTCACAGACTCGGCGATGATCTGTGCATGCATCCGCGCGATCCAGTCTTCGGACCGCACGCCAGGTGCCAGAAAGCGCAGTGGACCCGCAAGGAGGGTCGGCGCCGCGACTCCGCTTGTCGCAATCGCCTGCCGATAGGCCGAGTGGCCTTCACTCACGTAGTCGTCGAACCAGGTTCTTTTCGCTGCTTCACGCAGCGCGTCGGCAGGCTCGGGGTTGTCGGGCGCGGCGTGCAGCAGCAGCCAGTGGAACATGTTGTCGGGCTCCAGCTGAACGAGCCTTCGCGCCGCTTCAGGGTAGGGCGACTGCACCGCGCCGGATGGCACCAGCGCCGCGGCGACCTGCAGGGTCATCGGATCGTCCGGCTGGAGTGACAGCGCGGCGTCCATGAATTTCCTGTACGCCGGCGAGGCCGTCGGTGGAGTCTCATCCGCCCACGCGAGCATCGCGGAATACAGGTGGCGGTTTGGATCGGAACCCGCGCCGAGCGCCGCGATCACTTGCGCCCGATAGTCCGCACCCAGCGCCTCGACGATCGAGAACGACAGTTCGAGCATCCGTTTGCGTCCAAAGGAATCGACGTGATTCGCAAACGCCGATAGCGCCTCGCCTTGCGCCTGTTCGTCGCCGGGCAGGCGTCGACCCAGCCACTCAATCAAACGCAAGCCGACATTGCGACTGTCGGTGTCGTCGTAGCGAACGTACAGAAACGCGCCCAGCTCCGTGGCGACCTCGGCGCGATCGCGTTCCGACGTGGCGGTGCGCTCGGCGCGTTGCGCGGTATCGCGCTGCTGTAGCGCCTCGCGCCGTGCAGTTTCGGCGCCGCGCATCTGCCAGAGCGTGGCCGCCATGCCGATTCCCAGTGCCGCCAACGCAAGGGCCAGGGCAGACGCGAGTGCCGGCTCCCGCCGGAGCCAGCGCCCGGAACGCTCGAACCAGCCCATCCGGCGCACGCTGACCGGCAAACCATCGCGAATGCGGCGCAGCTCATCGGCAAACTCCGATACGCCGGCGTAGCGATCGGACGGTTGCAGCTCCATGCACTTCATGCACACCGCCGCGAGGTCGCGCGATATCGACGAGGAGAGATCGCGCGGTGGGGAGATGCGGCCCGCGGCAGCGCGCCGGATCAGCTCGTCGGGCGTGCCCTCGCCGTGGGGCGAAGCGCCGGTGACGCACCAGTACAGGATGGCGCCGAGCGAATAGGTATCGGTGGCAGGCGTGAGGCGGTACTGCTTGATCAGGATCTGTTCCGGCGCCATGAACGAGGGCGTGCCTGAAACCTCCTGTGCATCCACTCCCCCCTGCGCGTCGACGTGCCGGGCCAGGCCGAAGTCGGCGATGAGCGGCTCGCCGCGCGAGTCGATGAGGATATTCGAGGGTTTGAGGTCGAGATGCAGCAGCCCGAGGCGGTGCGCATAGTCCATGGCATCGCACAGCTTGAGCAACAGTGCGATGGCGGCGGAACTCGACAAGGGCCCGGCTTCAAGCAGTTGGCCGAGCGAACGGCCGCTGATGAGCGGCATGGAAAAGTAGTGGACGCCGTCGTGCGTCCCGAACTCGTGCACCGGCACGATGTTGGGGTGGAACAGTCGCGCGGCCGCGCGCGCCTCGTCGCGGAAGCGTGCCACGTTCAGCCCGTCGGCCTTGCCTGCGGCAATCAGCTTGATCGCCACGTCGCGATCAAGACTCGGCTGGCGCGCGCGGTAAACGACGCCCATGCCGCCACGACCGAGTTCCTCGAGCAATTCGTACTCGCCGAACGCGCATTGCGCGGGGTCGTCGAGATCGAGCGCGGGCCACGCCGCTCCGGTTACTTCCGCTTCCGACGCCAGGGCAGTTCGCGCGAGTGCGAGCAGCATGGCCTCGGACGGACCTGGGGTAGACAGGACTACGCCGGCGGCCGCGTCGCCCACTGTCACGACGCTCCGCGGTTCATGCGGCTTCGCTTGCCGCGACCCGGTTCATCCGGAACCTCCGATGGCTTCGTGCAACGCGGCACGATCGGCCTGATAGGCCGGCTCGTCGATGCACAAGCCGCGCAACTCTTCATCCACGCGTTCCCGCAGGCGCGCCCGCAGGCGGCGCAACTCGATCGTGAGGGTGTTGGCAGGCATGCCCAACTGCGCCGCGACCTGCTTGAGCTCTCCGTGTTCCGGCGGTGAGGTCAGCACCGGCAGGAGGGCGTCGAAAACCGGAGTACGACCGCGCGTCGCGTAAACGTCGCGCAATCCCTCGATGGCGCGGGCGGTCAGCACGAGCGTGAAGCGCACATCGAAAGACTGCTCCGCGGTGCGCGCGGCGTCGGCCACTTTGGCTGCATCGTCGAGCGACGCGCAGTCGAGCCGCCGGGTTTCGCGCAGGTGTCCCACGCGCCGCCGCAACAGCAGGAGGAGAAAGCCCCTGAAACTTCCGACCGTGGCATCGGCCCTGGCCCACCACGCGTGTTCGAAACTGTCGGAAAGGAAAGACTGCGTTGCATCTTCGGCTGCATCCGGTCCGAGCCGGGCCCTGAAGTAAGCCAGGATCGCGCTGCGGTACGCGAGGGACAGCTCGCCGAACGCGGCGCGGCGCGCGGAGGGCGATTCGCCGCTCAGTCGTATCAGGCTCCACTGGGTGCTCGGGAAGTCGGTCACGAGAATCCAGGAGGATCGAACCGACTCGCACGCTAACAAACACCGGGATGCGGTGCATTCCCCCCGGGTGGCGTTGCCAGGTTCCAACGACTCCTGGGCCCGGCTACTCACGGCAACTCCGGTCAGCGCAACGAGGGACGGACCCGCTCGTCGCGCGGTTGCCGAAGCAGCGGCTCGGAGTAGCCTCCGGTCAGGAACGCGTCCGCACGGAACGCGCGCGTGACCGCAAGGCCATTCGGTGCGTCGGGATCCACGACATAGAACCGTCCGTACATCGCCTGGCCGACCAGCGAACGATGCCGCGACAGGTCGACCTGGGCGGATGCGTATCCGCCGCTCACCGCGTTGCCCGCCTGCACGATCACGGTCACGTTCGCAATGTCGCCGACCGGAAGGGCGCGCTGCACACCGGGATCGGCGCGCCCGACCACCAGCGTCGCCGCAGCGCCCGGGCGCGCGTTGGACAGGCTCACGGTGAACCTCCGGTCGATTTGCGCGGGCTCGACAGCTCCGAGCACCGGCACCTTTCCGGTCGCCCCGGCGCCGCTGCCCAGCAATTGCGGCACGCGCGATGACTCGGCGAACAGGGTCGGCCGATCGAATGGCGCCAGTTCGGCGACGATGCGCGGATCGGTCAGTGCGTCGCGCATGTAGGCAACCAGCGCGGCGCGCTCGGTGGCGGTCGCCGAGCGCGGCACCATGAGAGGATCCTTGTTGGGGCTCGAAAAGTCGCCGCCGCGCAGATAAAAGTCCACCACGTCCTCGAGCGTGGCAAGGCCGCCATTGTGCATGTACGGCGCGCGCGCGCCGACATTGCGCAGGCTGGGCACGCGGAACTGGCCACGATGCCGGGCAATTTCGGTTTGGCTGAAGCGACCCGGGTCCTCGCTGTCGGGCCTGACGCCGATATTGCGGAACGTGTTGTCGCTGTGCAGCGCGCCCGCGTGGCAGACGTCGCACTCGAGGTTGACGAACACCTGGCGCCCAAGACGCTCCTGCGCCGTCAGCGCAGGGGTACCCGCCAGTTCCATGTCTGAGCGAGTCTGTGTCGCGTTCAATGTCCGCTGGTAACTCGCGATTGCAAAGGCAATGCGCGCGGGGGTGAGTTGCGGTGTGCCGAAGGCTTCCGCGAAAAGTTCCGGATAGGTGCGGCCGCGGATCCACGCGGCGAGGTCCACGGGGATGTCCTGGGCCAGTGCCAGCGGCAACCTGCCGGCAAGGCGGCCGGGTACCCCGTCGATGGTATTTCCCACGTGGCCCATTTCGCTGGTGTCGAGGAACGGGCCGAGCGACTGGCTCTCGAGCGCACCGCCGTTGGCAATGAGCACGTTTCCTGTCAGTGGATCCCTGAAGGTCGAACTCGCGCGGCCATCCCAGAAGAGCGATGGTGAGAACGCGGCACTGGTGACAGGTGGTGACTTGCGTCCCCCCACTTGCGGCGACACTCCGAAGATCGGACTGCTCCGATAAGACCCATCCGCCGCATGGAGCGGCACACCTGGCGAGGCGAAGATGTCGTCATCGCCGGCTTCGAACACGCCATCCGGCCCCGGGTGCCGGGCGTGGCTGCCCGGCAACGCCGTGCGCGGATCCGAATGGCCCGCGCCCGGACTGTGGCAGGTACCGCAGGCCACCGTTCCCGTCAGGGACAGCTGCTCCTCCCAGAACAGCGCCTTGCCCAGCGCGACCTTGGCCGCGGTGAGGGGGTTTTCGGGCGGCACCGGGACCTGCCCCAGCACCTGCTGGGCCAAGGCCGGCGCCGTCGCGAGGAGCAGGAGCAACGCGATCTGCAACACGCTTCGTCCAATCCGCGACTGCGCCCGACCCCTGGTGTGCGTGGCCCGTGCCGTGCACATTTCCTACTGGCTTGCTGTCGCTGCGGGCGCGCACGCCGAACCCGCGGGCAGCGTCAGGCGACTGAGCGGAATGCTGCCCGATCCGTAACCTGCGAGGGTCGAGGAGTAGTCGAGCCGGCCGGTGTTGCAGTCGGAGAACGTGAAGTTCAGCGCCCCCCACGGAGT
>JBBSLL010000032.1:0-34141 GCA_038255255.1 Lysobacterales bacterium | reverse complement strand
GAGGTTGGCCGTGTTGCCGGAGATGGGGCCGTTGGCGACGATCCACGACTGCCCGCCGCCGGGTGCGAACACGTACCACGCGGCGACCATGATGTTGTTCGGCAGGATCTCGATGAAGATGCCATGCCCGTCCTGGGCCGGGTTGAACCAGGCGCCGGTGTAGCCGGGACCGAGGTTTGCGGGCGGTGGCGGCGGAGGTGCGGTGCCCTGCACCAGCAAAGTGCCGAACATTCCGACGTTGGGCGCGCCGTGCGTCTGGCAGTGGAAACCGAAATTGCCCGGAGTGTTGAAAGTGATCGTGTTGCTCCAGACTGTCGCGCTCGAATTGCCGTTGCCGGTGCCGATACCGTCACAGCCGCGAGCGCAGCGGAACGACCCATCGTCGGCGACGACGTTGTGGTCGCCGCCCTCGTTGATGAATGTCACCGTGTCGCCTACGTTGATCGTGAGTGTATTCGGCACGAACCCTTGGAAATTCACCAGACGGATGTCGTGGTTGGCGGCGGTGGCCACGCCGGAGCTGAAGATCGCGGTCGCGATCAGCGAAACCTTGAGACGG
The DNA here is from genome assembly GCA_038255255.1 of Lysobacterales bacterium. Taxonomy (GTDB): domain Bacteria; phylum Pseudomonadota; class Gammaproteobacteria; order Xanthomonadales; family Ahniellaceae; genus JBBQNY01. The sequence goes on along the minus strand of JBBSLL010000032.1, from coordinate 33,582 downwards.
TGCGAACGAACCTGGATTGCGTGCATGTGTGACTTCCTCCTGGGATCGAATGGGTAATCAGGAACAAGGGTGCGGCTTGACGAATACCGGGGTCGTCAATCAAACGCGATGAGCGTGGAGCAGCGGTCGGGGCTCATATCGCCGCGCCAGGCCCCGCGCGAAGCAACGGTGTGTCGGAGGCAACTCTGCCCCTCATACAATCCATACGAGAAACGGGCGGATATGTGACAGCGGGTCCGGGAAGCGGGCGGCGCGCGGGGCCGCTCCGCCCATCGTGGACCCTTCAGCGTGCGGCGAACACCCGCACTTCGATCCCGCGGCCCGGCCGTGCCACCAGCAGCACCGCCGCGGCGCCGCGCTGGCAAGCCCGGCGCACTTCGGTGTAGAGGCGCGGCTGGGCTTCGCGTGCCAGTGCATAGTTGTCGAAGCCGAATGCGTTGGCGATCTCGCCATGGCTGGGTGCGCCGCCGCGGTTGCAATCCCAGCGTAGGCCAGGTGCTTCGTCGGTGGAGTGCGCAAGGGAGGAAGCGGACAACAGCGCGGCGATGGTCAGTGTGCGAATGGCGTTCATGGTGTGGTCCTCTGGGTGGTGGGTCCGGACTGGCGTTTGCTCATGCCCGGTGTGGAGCAAGGTTGCGCCGTGGGTCGCCGCCCATGCTTGAGGGATTCGCGCGGGAACGCTGAGGGCCTCGCACGGGGCTCGTGAGGTTTGTGATGTTCCTTTGCGGACAATCACTTGCGGGCGCGCAAATCACGCTAGGCTTGATTTCTTCCTGTCGGCAGAGGGCGGGCGATGCCGCTCGCGCAAGGCGAAGACGTCGAGTACCGCTTCAACGATGTGCGCGTCGATACTCGCGGACACTCGGTGACGCGTGCGGGCGTGGAACTGCAGCTCGAGCCCAAGGCCTACGCGGTACTACTGCAGCTGCTCGGGCGCCCTGGTGCTGTATTCGAACGCGACGAGCTGCTCGACGCGGTGTGGGGCCACCGGCACGTGACGCCCGCGGTGCTGAACAGGGTGATCGCGATGTTGCGGAGGGAGCTCGGTGACCATGCCGATCATCCGACGATCATCCGCACGGTCCACGGCGTCGGGTATTCACTGATCGCGACCGTGGCCACGGCCGCGGCGACCGAGTCCGACGCAGTGGAAGTGCCGGCCGTCGCCGACGTGCCGGTCAGCGAAGCTGCTGCCGCGGAAAATCGCGATGCGCCCTCGACGCAGGAGCCTGCACCGGCTCAGCCAGTGTCAGTCGCTTCGCGCGGCGTCGCACCATCGCTCCCTGCTGCTGCACCGGAGCGCGCGTCCAGTCGATGGTGGATCGGCACGGGCCTCGTCCTGGCCGCGGTGGCGGTATTCGTGTCGTGGTCGTGGTGGTCGAGCACTCGGCAGCGCATGCCCGCGCCGGCCGCCACGAATGCGCCTGTTGGCGACGCAGCGTCGCAGCCCATGACTCTCGCGGTACTGCCATTCGACATCGAAGGGAACGATGCCGAATTGCGCGAGCTGGCGTCGGGTCTCACGGACAGCTTTTCGGAATCCCTGGCGCGCGTCGCAGACCTGCGCGTGACGAGTGCCGAGTCGACTGCGATCGCGGTGTCTGCGGACGCTCAGCCCCGCGCGGTGGTGCGGGCCTTGTCCGTGCAGCACGCACTCGGCGGCAAGTTGCGTTCGGTGGACGCCGCGATACTGGAACTGGAGCTCACGCTGCACGATGCCGCGCGGGCCGGACCGATCTGGACTCACGTCGTGCGCAACGCCCGCGCGCAGCCGTTCCGCCTGCTGGGGCCTGCCCTCGACGCCATCGCGGACGGGCCGCTGGGGCAGTCACGCGCCAAGTCGATCGATCCAGCTTTCGACGCAGCGCTCGACGCACAGGACCTGTACTGGCTCGGGCGCCAGCACCTTGGTCGTGGCGACGTTGCTTCCTGGCGCCGCGCCCTCGCGCTGTTCGAGGATGCAGCGCGCATCGATCCCACCTACGCGCTGCCATTGACCGGCGTGTCGCGGGTGCATCGTGCACTGGCAATCTCCGGGGAGCAACCCCTGGAAGAGAGTGCGCGGCTCTCGCTCGCGGCAGTGGAGCGCGCGCTGGCAATCGACCCTAATCTGGCGGAGGCCTACGTGGAGAAAGCCCTCGCTTCAACCATGCAGTGGCGCGCCATCGAAGGCCGCGATGCCGCCCGCCGCGCGATGGAGCTCGCCCCGAACCACCCCGATGTGCTGTGGATCAACGGCAATATCGAGAACTACCTGGGACGTCCACGCGCGGCGGTTGCATTGCACCAGAGGGCGCAGGCAGGCGATCCGCTCTCGTCACATTCCGTGACGCGGCTCGGCCAGGACTACATGGCCCTCGGCGATGAGGAAAAGGCACGCGAGCATTTCCAAAAGGCGCGGCTGCTGTCCAGCCAACCCCAGATCGACCCGATGCAGTTGCGCATGGGTCTGGCCTTCGGTCGCATTTCCGTGCTGACGTTGCCGGACACCGACGCGCACGTGGTGCCCTCGACCTACGCCGAACTGCATCGGGCACAGGCCTGGTCGATGCTGGGCTTCCATGGCGAGGCGAAGCGGATTCTCAACGGGATTCGGGCGCCGATCTCCGCAGGCCCATTGCACATGGCCGTCTATCTGGATGCGTTCTGGCGAAAGGCGCAGTGGCGCGAGGCGCTGCAGTGGGGACAGAACGTGGGCGCCGGGTTGACGCAGGAGCCGTGGCGCACGATCTGGATCGCGCAGGCGCGGGTGCTGTCAGGAGACCGGGCTGCGGGATTGCGAGACTATGACCGGATGCTTGCCGATCCTGCCAACCGTGCGTTGCTGACTCACAGCTGGTTTCCCACCCGCATCGGCATCGGACAGGTGGCCAACTGGGTCGTGCTGCGGCGCGAGGCCGGCGCGACCTACGAGGCCGAGCTCGCGGCACTGAAGAGCGACATGGCGGATTTCGCCGAAGGCGGCGTCGATTCCCCGGCGTTCGACTATCACCGCGCGGTGGCAGCGGCCATTGCGGGCGATGCTGTCGACGCAGACGCGCGGCTCGGCCGCGCGATCGCGCGCGGCTGGCTTGATGACGTGGCGTTCGACACCGACTTCATCTGGCGCGAGTTCCGTGCCGCGCCATGGCTCGAGGCACGGCGCGCCGAGCTCCGCGCGCGGCTCGCCACCGAGCGCAAACTCGCACTCGTCAACCAGCCGGCGGCGAAAAGCTGAGATCGGCTCGCGGCAACGGGGCGAGAGTCAGCAAAGCCGCGTGTTCGTTTCCATCGTCGACCAGTGCAATGGCGTTATCCGGCTGGGCGATGCCGTCGACCGTGAGCTTGGCAGCTGCGGCTGCATCGGACTGCACGACTTCGATGCGATAGAGCGCGGAGCCGTAGCGGTAGTCGATGCGATACGACGGCCAGTCGCGCGGGATGCAGGGCGTGATGGTCAGTTCGCTTCCGCGCCGCGAGACGCCGAGCAGCGATTCGACGATCAGCCGGTACATCCATCCGGCGGAGCCGGTGTACCAGGTCCAGCCACCGCGACCGACATGCGGCTCGACCGCGTAGACATCCGCTGCGACAACATACGGCTCCACCTTGTAGGTCGCGACGTCCTGCGGCGTCATGCCATGCGCGACGGGCGTGATCATGCGCAGCAGCTCCCACGCGCGCTCCGGGTTGCCCATGCGCGCAAAGGCCATCGTCGCCCAGATCGCCGCGTGCGTGTACTGCCCTCCATTCTCGCGAACGCCGGGCACGTAGCCGCGGATGTAACCCGGGTCCTGCGCCGTCAGGTCGAACGGCGGATCGAGCAACTTGACGAGGCCTGCGTCGCGCCGCACCAGGTGCTGGTCGAGCGAGGCCATGGCCTGGCTGGCACGCTGCTGGTCCGCGGCGCCAGACAGCACCGACCAGCTCTGCGAAATGGAATCGATGCGGCATTCGTCGCTGGCTGTTGATCCGAGCGGCGACCCATTGTCGAACCATGCGCGGCGGTACCACGCGCCATCCCACGCATGCTCTTCCAGTCGCTTGCGCAGCTGCTCGGCCGCATCGAGGCAGCGGCCGGCGAACGCCCAGTCCTCGCGTGCGGTAGCGATTTCGCTGAAACGCCCGAGGACGTCGCAGAGGAAGAATCCCAGCCACACGCTTTCGCCACGCCCCTCTATGCCGACGCGGTTCATGCCATCGTTCCAGTCGCCGCTTGCGATCAGAGGCAGGCCGCGCGCGCCGAGCAGGCTCATCCCGCGCTCGAGCGCGCGCTGGCAGTGCTGGTACAGCGTTTCGCTGAAGCTCGAGCGCACCGGCTGGTCGTAGTACGACTCTTCCTGGAAGTTGAGCGCGCGGCCTTCGATGTATCGCACGTGTTCCTCGAACACGCCGAAGTCGCCGGTGACGGTCGCATAGCGACTCGCGGCGAGCGGCAGCCAGAGGAAGTCGTCGGAACAGCGCGTGCGCACGCCGCGATCCTGCGGCGGATGCCACCAGTGCTGGACGTCGCCCTCCGGAAACTGGTGCGCGGCGCAGAGCAGCAGGTGTGCGCGCACGCGCGCGGGATCGGCGTGCAGCATCGCCATGGCATCCTGCAGCTGGTCGCGGTATCCGATGGCTCCGCCGGACTGGTAGTAGCCGCTGCGCGCCATGAAGCGGCAGGCGATGGTCTGGTACATCAGCCATCCGTTGGCGAGCATGTCGACGGCACGGTCTGGCGTATGCACCTGGATCGCGCCGAGTGCATGGCGCCAGAACGCGTGCACGGCGTCGAGGGCTTGCGCCGCGACCGCGCGGCCGCGCAGCCTCCGCGCGGTATGCGCGGCCTCGCCCATGCTCTTTCCACAACCGAGGCGGAACACCACTTCGCGTTCTTCGCCGGGTTCAAGGTCGAAGGTCACCCCGAAGGCGGCGCAGGGATCGAAGCCCGCGCCGACCCGGCCCGAGAGCTTGACCCGGGCCATCGCCGCGGGGCGGGCCAGGCTGTTGTTGCGTCCGATGAATTCGCCGCGATCGCAGGTCACGCTGCGTGCGTCGATCGAGGAATCCACGTCGAAGAATCCCACCCGCTCCTCGAACTCGGTGTTGTAGGCATTGCGTGCCAGCACCGCGCCGCTTTCGGCATCCAGTTCCGTCACGACGTGCATCTGCGTCCTGGCGCGCAGATCGCCGAGCACCCATTCGACGTAACCGACAGCAGAAAGTCTTCTGGGTCGCGCAGAGTCATTGCGAAGCTTCAGCACCGAGAACTTGACGGGTTCGTCCACCGCGACGAACACGGTGAGCTCGCTCGCGATGTCGTCCTCGGTGTGCTCGAAGACGCTGTAGCCGAATCCATGCCGCGTGCGGTACTCGCCGGTACCGCGACAAGGCAGCGCAGTCGGCGACCATAGCCGTCCCGAATCCTCGTCGCGCAGGTAGAACGCTTCGCCGCCCTGGTCGATGACCGGATCGTCGAGCCACGGGGTGAGGCGGAATTCGTGCGCGTTCTCGCTCCAGGTGTATCCCAGGGCACTTTCGCTGAGCACAGTGCCGAAACCCGGGTTGGCGAGCACGTTGCTCCACGGCGCCGGCGTGCGATGCAGCGCGCTGGTGGTGATCACATACTCGCGACCGTCCGCCGAGAATCCGCCCAGGCCGTTGTCGAACACGCGTTCGGGCGGTGCGGGCACGGGCAGGGCGTCGCCCATGCGCGGCGCGATGTCGAGCGCGAGCTGGGCATCGCGACGCAGCGGCACCGCTGCACGCGGCAACGGCGGATCGGGTGGCCGTCGACGCCCCACCTGTTCGGCGAGACTGCCGCGGGAATCGTCGATGATGAGGCGCGCAACGACCTGCAGCAGGATGCGATCCTCGTTCGACATCTGGTGCGCGGGACGCACGAAGATACCGCCCGGACGATCGACGACATGCGCTTCGAGGCCGGCGGCGATCAGCCCCATGATCTGGTCGTGCAATTGCTGGCGATAGCCCGCCTGATCCTCGTTCCAGATGACCAGATCGACTGCGAGGCCTTTGAGTCTCCAGTAGGCGTGTGCCTGCACCATCTGTCGAACGAGATCGATGTGCGTGGTGGAGGCGATCTTGAGCAGCACGATCGGGAAGTCTCCCGAGATCGCATGCGCCCAGAGGCCGGATTGTCCGCGGCGATTGAGGAGTTGCAGCCGCTTTTCTGCCCGCAGCGCCGGATGGCTGTAGAGCACCAGCCCGGCCAGCCGCTCGAAGAGCTGCGCATCGGCCTGCGATGCGTTGAGCTGGCGGCGCACGACCTGGTTGTGCGTCCAGGCGAGATCGAAAACGCGATCCGCGAGGCGGCGGTCGCGATAGCGCTCGATGAGGCCATGGCAGCCGGCCGCGTCCTCGCTGACCCCGGTGACCATGTCGAATGTGACGGTCTGCTCCGGCGCCAGCGCGATGCGGCAGCGGATGGCGACGATCGGATCGAGCACCGAACCTTGCGAATTCGACAGGCGCGCCTGTGGATCGGACAGCGCGACCGGGTTGGTGAGCGTGTTGCCGCGCCCGATGAAGCGTGCACGATCCGTTTCGTAGGAAATGTCCGTGATATCCGCATCGTGGACGGCTACCAGGTGCAGCATGAAGAGCGGTGCCTCGTCGTTGCCGCGTGGTCGTCGCGTGCAGGTGATGGCCTGCTTCTCGGGAACCAGCGCGGTCTGCACGAACAGGTTGCTGAAGGCCGGATGCAGCTCGTCGGCGATCGCCGGCGCCAGCACGACCTCGGCGTAGGTCGTGATTTCGATCGTGCGGCGCGTTCGCGCGCGATTGGTGACGTGCAGTCGTCGCAATTCGATGTCGTCCTCGGGCGACACCGCGATCTCGAGGTGCATGTCGTAGAGCTCGCGCCTGCCGCGGAATTCCGCTTTCGCATCCGAGAAGATCGCCTCATAGCCGTCCACCACTACGCCGGTCGGCTGCAGCGCAGTCGACCAGTAGTTGCCCGTGGCGACATCCCGCAGGAAGCAATGCGCGCCCCAGTGATCCCGGGTCGAGTCCTCCCGCCACCTCGTGATCGCCATCTCGCGCAAACGGCTGTAACCGCCCCCGGCGCTCGACACCATGACGTGGTAACGGCCGTTGGAGAGCATCTGCACGGCCGGCAGGCCTGCGTCGGCAGCGGCGAACACGCGCAGACGGGTCTCATCGTGGTCGGGCCGCACGTCGGAGCCCGGCAACTCCGCCGCGTGGGTGTGGAATGCTGCGGTGCGCGGCACGCGTTCCTGCAGGAGCAGGAGCGCGGACTGCAACGCGGGATCGGCGACGAAGCGCCGCTGCATGGGCTGGTCGAGCAGGGCGTATGCGAGCGACAGCAGTGCCATGCCCTGGTGGTGGGCCATGTGCGAATAGACGATGGCGCGCGAATCACCTGGAGGCAGTCGCGCCGGCGTGTAGTCGATGGCCTCGAACATCCCGAACGGTCCGCCGATGCCTTCGGCGACCAGACGCTCGAGATTCGTACACGCGGCCAGGGGATCGACCATCACTGCGAGCATCGATGCGTAAGGCGCGATCACCAGCTCCTGCGCGAGCCCGCGCTGCAAGCCGAGGCTCGGAACGCCGAACGCGCGGTACTGGTAATTCATCTGCGCGTCGACCGTGTTGTAGCCGCATTCCGAGATTCCCCAGGCCACGCCGCGCTGCCGGCCGTAGTCGATCTGGCGCGCCACTGCCGCGCGCGATGTCTCGTCGAGCAGCGTGCCGGGGTAGCTCGGCATGACGAGCTGCGGCATCAGGTACTCGAACATCGAGCCGCTCCACGACAACAGCACCGGCGGACCTTCGCTGCCGTTGAGCAGGCGACTGAGCGCGAACCAGGTCTCCTGCGGCAGCTGGCCCTGCGCGATCGCGACGTAACTTGCGAGGCGGGCTTCTGAAGCGAGCAGGTCGTAGCAGCCCGAATCGAGCCGGCGCTCGGCCACGTGGTACCCGATGGCGAGGAGGTGGCGCTCAGGGTCGTAAAGAAAATCGAACTCCATGCGTGCGAAGGCGGCGACGCGCTCCGCAAGTCCCGCGATTTCCTCAGCGCGCGCCTGCGTTGCCTCAAGCCCCAGGGTGGAAACCGTCAGGGCGGCTTCAAATTCCGCCAGCGCCGCGTCGAGATCGCGCCGCAACGCCACCAGCCAGTCGGCTGTTTCCTCGCTCGCTCCTGCCAGCTCGGCGACTACTGTTGAGACACGTGCACGGATCTCGCGCAATCGCGGGACCACGCCCTCGGGCTCGAGTCCTGCCGTGCCGACCAGCGCCGTCAGGTCCGCTTCGAGTTCGCGCGTCCGCGCGCCGACCGCGGGCCCGGCAGATTCGATCAAGACCGCGAGCGTGTCCGCGAGCCCGCAAGCCAGCATCGGATTGGCCCAGGGGCGGGTCGCGAGCTCCATGAGCCCTTGGCGCAACGTCAGCAGGTGGCCCGCGAGGTTGCCGCTGTCGACCGTCGACACATACTCGGGCAAAAGTGGCGCGAGCGTCTGCGTGTCATACCAGTTGAGAAAGTGACCCCGATGGCGCGGCAGCTTGTCGAGGGTGTCGAGCGTGGCGGCAGTACGCGCCAGCAGTTCGCGCGTCGTCAGGTACCCGAAGTCATGCGCTGCGAGGTTCGCCAGCAGGGCGAGCCCGATGTTGGTTGGCGAGGTCCGGTGCGCGACCTTGGTCTGTGGGCGGTGCTGCACGTTGTCCGGCGGCAGGTGATTGTTGTCCGCACCCACCCAGGACTCGAAGAACAGCCAGGTGCGCCGCGCGAGCCGTCGCAGGAACTGCCGGCTGGCGGGTGCGAGTTCCGCTCTCGTCCTCGTTGTGTCGCGGCTGATTCGCCACATCAGCGTGGGTGCGGCGATCCACAGCAGCAGTACCGGCGTGGCGATTGGCAGCGCAAGGGGCCGCACCACCCAGAGCAGGGCGGCGACCGCGATGGCGACGACGGGCGCGCTCGCCATGCGGCGCGCCATCGCACTCCAGGATCGCGTCGTGCTGCGTTGCGCCTCGCTCGAGGGTTGCCATTCGAGGAGGTTCCTGCGTGTGATGAGCAGTCGCCACAGGGTACGCACGACTGCGTCGAGACTGAATGCGGCCTCGAAAGGGAGGCACGCGATCGTCAACAGTCCCCGTTGCGCAGCGCTCGCGGTATTCCTCCACCATGCGGCGACGTGGGCCGCGAAAGGCGTCTCCGCAGGCTTTGCGAAAAATTCGGTGAATGCGGAGAGCATCGGCTGCAGCAACAGGGTGGCCAGCACCAGCGCCATCCACGTCGCGGGTTGTGCCGAAAACGCCCAGCCCACCACCAGCAGCGCAACGGCCGCCGGCGCAGTCAGGCTGCGGCGAAGGTTGTCCAGCAACTTCCATCGCGACAATGCCCCGAGCGGATTGCGCTTCCACTGCCCGTCTTCGTGCGGCGCCCAGGGCAGCAACCAGGGCAGCAGCTGCCAGTCGCCGCGGATCCAGCGGTGGCGGCGGTTGACGTCGAGGGCGTAACTCGAGGGATAGTCTTCGTACAACTGCACGTCGCTGACCAGACCCGCGCGGGCAAAGCAGCCTTCGAGCAGGTCGTGGCTCAATACGCTGTTGTCGGGGCAGCGTCCGCCTAGCGCGCGCTCGAAAGCATCGACGACGTAGATGCCCTTGCCCACGAACGAGCCTTCCCCGAACAGGTCCTGGTACACGTCCGACACAGCGCGCGTGTAGGGATCGATGCCAGGCTCGCTGCCGTAGAGCTCGGCATAGCGCGAGCGTTGACCGCCGGCGAGACTGACGCCCACGCGGGGTTGCAGGATCGAATAGCCGCGCGCGACACGGTCGCCCTGCGGCTCGAAGCACGGGCGGTTGAGCGGGTGGGCGAGCGTGGCCACGAATTCGCGCGCGGAGTCGCGCGGCAACTGCGTGTCGCTGTCGAGAGTGATGACATATTCGACCCCGGCAAGCGCCGCGACATCGCCCACGATGCGCTCGAAGCGTGCGCCCGCGCCCTCCGGGTCGCGCAGGAAGGCATTGAGATCCGCCAGCTTGCCGCGCTTGCGCTCGTGCCCCATCCAGCGGTCCTGGCGTGGGTTGAAGCGCCGCGGACGGTGGAACAGATAGAAGTTGTCGCCGCTGCCGGCACCGGGGTACTTGCGATTCAGTGCCTCGATCGCGGACTGCGCGCAGTGCAGCAGTTCCGCGTCGTCCGGTGCGTGCTCGACGGCCGCGTCGAGGAAATCGGTGAGGAGCGCATAGTGCAGGTGCACGTCGCGATTCGCCAGGAACCGGACTTCGAGCAGTTCTGCCAGGCTGGCGATCGATTCCACGCTGGACAGGAGGGTGGGCACGACCACCAGCGTCCGCGCCGACGTCGGCAGGCCGCGCGTGAAGTCCATGCGCGGCAGGGGCCGCGGCGATGCGAGCCGCGTCGCCGTCCAGTTGGTCAGTGCAGCGGCGGTTTCGCCGAAGGCGACGACGGCCAATGCCGCCGCCGCGATCCACCATCCAGCGTGCGGCGTGTCCAGCGGCGCGAGCGTCAGCAGCGCCGCGCTCAACGCGGCGGTGAAGAACGCGATGGGCAACAGGAAGTACGCCAGTGGCACCCGGCCCCGTACATCGCGAGCGCGCAGCCCACGACCCAGTCCGATGACCTGTTCGAGTCGTGCCCGTCCGGTGTCCACGAGCCAGTAGCCGATATGCGCGGCCACGGGATTGCTATCCGTGCCCCCCGGGACCTTCGCACCCGCTTGCGCGAGTGCAAGCGCCGCGTCGGCCACAGTGGTTTCATCCTGGCGGCCGCGCCTGGCGAGCGTTTCGACGGCGTGCCGGTAAGAGTCGCGTGTCGCGAAGTCCATGTTGCGGTACGCGCCCTGCGGATCGCGTTCCAGAACGCGTTCGACCGCACTCTGCGTTTCGACGAACACCCGCCAGTCCATGGTCGACAGGAAACGCAAGCTGCCGATGCTGTTGCTGATCGAGACCTGGTCTGCGGCCTGCCGCTGGTTCTCCTCCTGCACCATGAGCTCGATGCTCTGGCCTTCCTCCGCGAGCCACTGCTCGATCCAGCTGAGGGGCGCCGCGAGCGCGGAACTCTGTCCCTGCAGGCGACGCGCAAGCTCTGCCACGAAGGAACTCGACAGCGGCGGATTCGAGCGCGCCATGTCGGCGATCTCGAGCACGAGATTCCTGGGCGCGGTCTCGCTGATCGCGATCATGCGATCCGCCCAGTCGTCGGCGAGGTCGCGATCGATCCTGTCCTGGGCAACGCGCGCGCTGACCCGGCGCAGGTTCTCGATCAGCGCCAGGCGCAGCATGATGGGAATGGCCCACAACTCGCCGAGCTTGAGCGGCACGATGGTCTGGTAGGCCGCGACGAAACGATGCAGGCTTCCTGCGTCCACCTGGCCGTCGCCGTGCGAAATGGCTTCAAGCGCGAGATCGTAGACGCGCGGCAGTCCGATCGAACTGCCGTTCTCGAGCCGCGGCAGCTCCCGGCTGTAATCGCGCGGAAGGTGGCGCCGGGCGATCTGCATCTGCTCCTCGATGAGGTGCGTGTTGTCGAGCAGCCACTCGCAAGCGGGCGTCAACCTCCGCGTAGCGCGCACGGCCGAGGCCAGCCGCGCGCCATGCTCGGCAAGCATGCGCTGGTTGTCCCGCAAGCGGGGCAGCAGTAGATCGGGACCGCGTTCGGGGCTCAGGCGATGGGTGCGGCCGAGGCGCACGCCGAGCAGTTCCATCTGGTCGGCGCTGAAGGGCTGCGAGCGCAGCGGGGCCTCATCGGGATCGACATCGGCGGCCTTGCCTGGATTGCGCAGCATCGCCCGCAAATTGCGCCAACGCGCGCCGTACCGTGAGAGTTCCTGCATGGGGCGAGTATCGCGCACCCGCGCAAAGGCGCGCTGAAGACCGTTCTTGCCCGGGTGTCCGTCGGCGTCGCATGTGATGTAGGAGCACTGTAGGTCAGGTCGGCTTGCCGACCTGACGCTGTAGCCACGGAGCCGCCAGGTCGGCGCAGCCGACCTGGCCTACCGAGCTGCCGGTGCCTCAGTCCTCCGAAGGATTCGTGAGGTGCTTCATCCAGAAGGCCATCGCCGCCGTGGAGAAATAGTCGCGGTTGGCCTTCTTGCGGAAGCCATGGCCCTCGTCGCTGAATTCGAGGTACCAGACTTCGGTGCCGTTCCCGCGTACCGCCTTGACGATCTGCGCCGCTTCGGAGGCGGGCACGCGCGGATCGTTGGCGCCCTGTGCAACGAAGAGCGGCTTGCGGATCTTTCCCGCATTCCCGAGCGGCGCGATCTTCGCGAAATACTTCGCCATCTCCGGATCGCGTTCATCGCCATATTCGGCCCGGCGCAGGTCACGGCGGTAGGACTCGGTGTTGGCGAGGAAGGTGCGGAAGTCCGAGATGCCGACGACGTCGACGCCTGCGCGCAGGCGGTCGCCGTAATGCACCATGGACGCAAGGACCATGTAGCCGCCGTAGCTGCCGCCGTAGACGCCGACGCGGGTGGCGTCGAGTTCCGGCTGGGTTGCGATCCAGTCGAGCAGCGCACCGATGTCCTTCACCGAATCCTCGCGCTGGAGACCGTTGTCGAGGCCGAGGTAGGTCTTGCCGTAACCTGACGAACCGCGCACGTTGGGCACCAGGACCGCAATGCCGAGATCATTCGCCATGAACTGGGCGACGGGATCGAAAACCGGCTGCGCCTGGCCTTCGGGACCGCCGTGGATCTGGATCACCACGGGGAACCGCACGTTCCCGACCGCGCGCCGGGGCTGGTAATGGAACGCAGGGATCGTGCGCAGCTTGCCGTCGACTTCATCGAATGTCGGATACCTGATCAGCGTTGGCGCCACGAAGTCCGTTTCGTCGAGGCCGCCGACCTCGCTTTTCGTCCAGCGAACCAGGGCCCTGCTTCCGATATCCACAACATAGACGTCATTCGGCGAAGTCGCCGTATTGAGCGTCACGGCGAGCCGTTTGCCATCCGGTGAGAATGCAAAGTTCCCGATTGCGCCGATCGGCAATTCCGGTAGCGCCACGCGTTCGTGCGAGGGCAGGCGCACCACGTTGAGCTTGCCGATGCCGTCCTCGTTGCTTGCAAAAGCGAGATGCCGGCCATCGTCGGAGATCTGGAAGGACTCGATATCCCATGCGATGTCGCCGGTCAGAGTCTTCGGTGCGGCCCCGGCTTCCGGATCGTGATGCCGCAGCGTTTGGAACTCGCTTTCCTCATTCGAGATGAAATACACGGCTCGCCCATCGGGTGCGAACTTGAAGGCGCGGAACCCGGCTGTGCCGCCATCCACCGGGAAGCGTTCCAGTTTTCCCGTGGAAATGTCGACTACACCCGGGCGCACGTCTTCGATCGACACATACTGCGCGACCAGCAGGCGCTTGCCATCGGGCGAAAAATCCATTGGTCGCCAGGTGCCGCCTGGGGATGCCAGCAGCTTCGCCTCCCCGCCGTCGAGGGGACGCAGCCAGACGTCGGAATCGTTGCCATTGCGCGCCGTGCGCGAGTAGGCGATGGACTTTCCGTCGCGCGAGAAAACCGCCTGGTCGTTGCGCGAGCGCTTGCCGTCGGTGAGGAGCTCGATCTCGCGCGTCTCGAGGTCGAAAAAGTGCAGTTGCCAGAACTCGGAACCACCCACGTCCTTGCCGAAGACGAACCCGTCAGGCCCCCCGATCGGCGCAGCCCTGGCCGCCATCACCGGCTCATTGAAGAACGTCAGCTGCTCACGCATGCCGAGCGGTTGCGCTACGCGATGCACCTGTTCGGTTTCGCCGAAGCGGGTCGCGATCAACATTGCGCCGTCGTCGAGCCAGCCCGCGAATGCGGCGCCTCGCGTGTTCTGGTAGCGCGAGAGTCTTTCGGCGAGCGCGGGATCGAGCGCCGGTATGCCCTCGGTGGTTCGGCTTCCAGCGACTATCCGCTGCACGGCGGCTGCTGCACTGGGGGCCGCGGCATCCTGGGCACCCACGAACAACGGGACCGCAGCGCAAATCCACAATGCGGCAATCGACAGGAAACGCATCGGGGAACTCCAGTGACAGGGAACGCGCAGTTTATGGAAGTTGCGGGCAAGCTCCTCGGCCAGCGGACGCATCCAATGCCCATGAGCCGGATGGCGGACGATGCAGCTCAAACGGACGAGCCACGGGCCAAGGCGGCGAGAATGGTGGCGCCCAGCACCAGCGATGAGATGCCGAGTAGTCCCAGATGGCGCAGCGCGCGCGGCACTGCGTGCTGCGCGAATTGGCGGTGCCATCGCCACGGCACGAGAAGAAGGAGCGAAGTCGTGGCCAGTAGCAAGTAGCCGAACCCGCTGAAGGCAGCGGGGAAAGCCATCCTGGGTGCTTGCGTGACGAGCGCACCTCCTGCAAGCAGTCGCGCCACGAGTTCCGCGTAATGGGCCGTCGGCGAGCTGGCAAAGCCGAGCAGGAACCGCTTCGCGCTCGCGGGCCGCAGCAGCGCGATTGCCCCAAGTGCGACGCAGTAGGCGCCAAGCAGAACGACGCCAAGCGCGGCGAGGAATGCGATCACCGAAGTCGCGTTCACCAAGGCGATCCCTAGGTAAGCAGGGACACCGCGAGCAAGCCGGTCGCGGTCATCGTGACCGTGTACGGCAACGCCATCCACATCATGCGTCCGTAGCCCAGGCGGATCAGCGGCGCGAGCGCGGAGGTGAGCAGGAAGAGGAAGGCGGCCTGGCCGTTTGGCGTCGCCACGCTCGGGATGTTCGTGCCGGTGTTGACGGCCACCATGAGCAGCTCGAATTGCTCGCGCGTCACCGTTCCTGCCGCAAGCGCCGACTTCAGTTCCTTGACGTAGACGGTGGCCACGAACACGTTGTCGCTGATCGCGGACAGCGCGCCGTTCGCCAGGAACATGAGCGTCAACTGGGAAGCTTCGTCCGCGGACAGCACGTACTTGATCAGGGGCTGGAACAGGCCCTGTTCCTGGATCACCGACACGATGGCGAAGAAAGTCACCAGCAGCGCGGTGAAAGGCAGGGCTTCCTCGAACGCGGGTCCAATGCGGCTCTCCTCGACCACGCCGCACAGCGCGGTGGCCAGGATGATGACGGTGAGGCCGATGAGTCCGATCTCGGCAAGGTGGAACAACAGCCCCACCACCAGGAACAGCGCCGCGACGCCCTGGGCGCCGAGCTTGACCCAGTGGGTGCGCGAGTGGCTGGCGCGCTGCCGCTCGGCGTGATTCGCGATGATGTCCCGCACCGGCTCGGGCAGCTGCGCACCGTATCCGAACAGGCGGAAGCGCTCGACGACGAAACAGGTCAGAAGACCCACCGCCAGCACCGGGAGGGTCACCGGGGCCATGCGCTGCACGAACTCGATGAAGCCCCAGCCAGCCGCTTCGCCAATGAGAATGTTCTGGGGTTCTCCAACGAGCGTACACACGCCGCCGAGTGCGGTGCCGATCGCCGCGTGCATCACCAGGTTCTGCAGGAAGTGCCGGAACTGCGCCAGCTCCTCGGCGCGAGCCGTGTCGATCTCTGAATCGTTGTCCGCGTCGTGGTCGTCGTCCGGCGCGCGACCCGAGGCCACGCGGTGGTAGAGCCCGTAGAAACCCGTCGCCACCGTGACCACCACGGCGACCACGGTCAGCGCGTCAAGGAATGCCGAGAGAACCGCAGCCACGCCGCAGAACACGACCGACAGGGCCGCTTTCGAGCGCACGCGCACCAGCAGGCCGGTGAAGATGTAGAGCAACAGGTCCCGCAGGAAGTAGATGCCGGCCACCATGAACATGAGCAGCAGGATGATCGAGAAATTCGCGTCGACCTCGTGCGCCACTTGCTCGGCCGACGTCAGCCCCATCAGCACGGCCTCGATCGCCAGCAGGCCGGCCGGCTGCAGCGGGTAACACTTCAGCGCCAGTGCGAGCGCGCCGATGAACTCGAGGAGAACCAGCCAGCCGCAGACCACCGGGCCCGCAACCGCGAGCACGACCGGGTTGATCAGCAGCGCCGCGATCAGGGCGATCTTGTACCAGCGGGGCGAATGCCCGAGGAACAGCCGGAAAATGGTCGCAGGCCATGAGCCGTGGATTTGCGGTTCCTCCGATCCCACGATGTTTCGCACTCAGGGCTCCTCGTTCCTGCACCGCATTTCGGTTGACTCACTCAATCCCGCGTATGGGAACGACTGATCGGGACCACCCTCGGTGCCGTCCGCGAAATATCGTGACCCGTGCGGCGGCGTAGAAAACGGTGGAACGCGCCGGCGTGCGACCGAAGTCCCGGGCCACCTGATCCGGTGAAGGTGTCGGCAAGCGCCGCTGTGCCTTTGTCGACCGCCGGGATTCTAACCGCGTGCCGGCAACGCTGGCGCAGGGCGGGGTATGTTGACGAGAATGCGGCAACTCATCGCAAGGATTTCCACGATGCGGACTGCCCTGGTCGTCGGCGCGAGCGGGGCCGTGGGCAGAGCGTTGCTGCGCGGGCTGGGCTCGCGTGGTGCCGTGGTGGTCGCGTGGTCGCGCTCGGCAAGGGAAGAGCCCGGAGTTGCGTGGCAGTGCCGCGAGCTGTTCAACGACATCCTGCCGGACACAGAGTTGATCTTTTCTGCGGGTCCGATCGATGGGCTGGTCTCGGCGTTCTCACGATCGGGGTCGTGCACGCCGCGACTCGTCGTCGCCTTGTCGTCCAGCAGTGCGGTATTCAAGCGCGGCTCAACGGACGAGAGCGAGCGGGCAGTCGCCGCGAGGCTGCAGGGCAGCGAAGACTCGTTGCAGGAGCTGTGCCGCGCGCGCGGTGCGCGTTGCGTCGTCCTGAGGCCTACATTGATCTACGGCGGCGACGACGTGGGCCACTTCGGCGCGATGGCGGGGCTCGCGAGGCGCCTGGGATTCATCGTGCTGCCGAGCGGCGCGCACGGGTTGCGCATGCCCATCCATGCCGACGACCTCGCCGCCACCATGCTCAAGGCTCTCGATCACAGTGGCGCGCAGGGCGTTTTCAACGTGGGCGGTGGTGAAATCCTGCCCTACGACGCCATGCTGGAGCGAGCATTGCGATCGCGCGCAGCCTCCGCGCGCATGTTGCGCATACCCGATGCGATGTTCCGGCTCGCGCTCGGCGGCGCGCATCGCGTCGGCGCGTTGCATGGGCTCTCCGCGGCAATGGTCGCGCGCATGCGCGAAGATCTGGTCGTCGACGATTCAGAAGCTCGCCGCACGCTTGGGCACGCCCCGGGCCCGTTTCGCCCGGACGTTTTCGCTACGTCTGGGGACCTGTAGGTCAGGTCGCGCAGCGACCTGACAAGCGCCGAGCGAACACGATGTCAGGTCGGCATGCCGACCTGACCTACAACCGCTCCACCTCGGCCGGCGCTGTGCGGTTGGCCGCTGCCTCGGTGCCCACGATCCGTTCGATGAGGTACAGCGGGCGCTGCTTGCTCTCGGCGTAAAGCCGGCCGAGGTATTCGCCGATGAGTCCCAGAGCGATGAGCTGCACGCCGCCGAGCATCAGCACCACGGCCATCAGCGACGGATAGCCGCGCACGGGTTCGCCCCAGAGCAGCGTCTTGGCGATCGTCCACACGCCGTATCCGAACGCGAGCAGCGCGGTCACAAACCCGATATAGGTCGCGGCGCGCAGCGGTACGGTCGAAAACGACGTCACGCCTTCGAGCGCGAAGTTCCACAGGCGCCAGTAGTTGAACTTGGACTTGCCCGCCGCACGCGGGTCGCGGTCGTACTCGACGCCGATCTGCCGGAAGCCGACCCAGGTGAAGAGCCCCTTCATGAATCGGTGGCGCTCGCGCAACTGCCGCAGCGCCAGGACCGTGCGCCGGCTGAGCAGCCGGAAGTCTCCGGTGTCGCGGGGCAGCGGTGTCGCCGACAGCCAGGACATCAACCGGTAGAACGCGTGCGCCGTGGTGCGCTTCAGCCAGGATTCGCCGGCCCGCGAGCGGCGCACGCCGTAGACCATGTCGTGGCCTTGGCGAAAACGGGCCACGAGTTCCCCGATGAGTTCGGGCGGATCCTGGAGGTCGGCATCCAGCACGACGACCGCTTCCGCGTCGGCATGGTCGAGTGCCGCGGTCAGCGCCAGTTCCTTGCCGAAGTTGCGCGCCAGCCTCATCGCCGTGATGCGCGAGTCGCTGGCAACTAGCAACTCGAGGGCCGCGAATGTCCCGTCGGCGGAACCGTCATCGACGTAAAGGATTCGCCACGTCATGCCGAGGGAGTCGAGCGCATTGACCAGTCGGGGATGCAGCAAGGGCAGGGCGTCGGCTTCGTTGAAGCACGGAACGACCGCGCATAGTTCGGGCAGCGTCGTCACGAGAGAAGTCGCAGATGAACTCAAGGCCACTCCGTGCTGCGCTGCAACATGCTGATGCGTCTTAAAAATTTGTGAGGAAAGCGTTGCGGCTGCGTGATCCGTCTGCCTATGATACCGGCCTCAATACGACGCAGTACGTCCCGGGAGACCCGCTCACATGTACGTCCGCAATCTTTTTGCCGCCGCCTTCTGCGCGGCGCTGATCGCAGGTTGCAGCAGCGGTGGCGACAGCCCGCGTGCCGTGCCCACTCCCACGCCGGTCAACGATGACGGCTCCGCGATCAGCTCGGTCATCACCGCGCGTTTCGATCCGGCGACCTCCACGATTCCCTTTCCCAACAATCTGTTGCTGGCGGGAACTCGCGATCTGACGATCAATGCGCCGGCGGTCAATCCGGCCAACTTCGGCGACCCGACCGTCGCGCTGAACGCGCTCGACGGCTTCTCAACCGTTGCGCCGCTGAGCTTCCAGACGTCGGCAACGCCCAACGCGGCCACGTTGACTTCGAACAGCATCCGCATCTTTGAAGTCACGCTCAGCGGCCCCGGTGGCGGCGTCACCGGTGTGACGCGGCAGCTCGCCGCCAGCGAATACGCGATCGCACTCGCGCCGAGCGATCCCTTGCAGCGCACGATCGCCATTCTTCCGCTCACGCCGCTCAAGCAGTTGACCTCGTATCTCGTGGTCGTCACCGACGACCTGCGTGATGCGCTCGGCAACGACGCGACGCCTGACACGACTTTCTTCCTCGCCACCCGCACCTCGCCGCTGTGCGTCAACGGGGTCACGACCGATCCGCTCGTCCCGACGGCGAATGCCTGCGCGCTGGAGCCAATCCGCCTGCTCACCCAGTCGCAACTGGCGGCCGCGGCTGGCGCCGGTGTGCCGCGCGGCGACGTGGTCCTGAGCTGGGTGTTCACCACCCAGAGCATCAGCCCTGTGCTGGCCGCAGTGCGTGCTCAGAACCAATCCGCCCCTGTGCGTACGGCTCCGACCGGACTCACCAGTGCGGCGGTGGGGCTGCCGCCGGTCGCCGATATCTATATCGGCACCCTCGACGTGCCGTATTACCTCGCCGCGCCGACTTCGGCAGCGACCGCGCCGGTGATCCTGTCGACGTTCTGGCAGGCGGCGCCGGGTGCCTACATCGCGCCGTTCAACACCTTCGGCCTCGATCCGACCTCGACCAACCTGACTTTCGCCAATCCGCGGCCGGTGCTGCGCAGCACGCAGACCATCCCGCTCATCCTGACCGTGCCGAACGCGGCCTCCGGCCGGACGCGTCCGGCGAACGGGTGGCCCGTCGTGATCTTCCAGCACGGCATCACGCGCAACCGCACCGACGCAATCGCGATCTCCGCCACGCTCGCCGGCCAGGGATTCGCGGTCATCGGCATCGACCAGCCGCTGCACGGACTGCCTCGCGCCAATCCCTTCAACATCGAGAACACGCCTTTCGGCGCGATCTCCAGCGAACGGACGTTCGACGTCGACCTGGTCAACGATTCGACCGGCGCTCCAGGCGGAGACGGCGTCATCGATGCGTCGGGCACGCACTTCATCAACCTCGGCAGCCTGCTGACCTCGCGCGACAACCTGCGCCAGTCCGTGTCTGATTTGTTCACCCTGTCGAAGTCGATCACGGCGGGTGTCAATTTCGACGGAGTGGAGGGCGCCGATCTCGATGCGTCGCGCATCGAGTTCGTCGGTCAGTCGCTGGGCGGCATCGTCGGCCTCAACTTCGTGGCGCTCGATCCGGCCGTCAACGTGAGCGTGCTCAGTGCGCCGGGCGGCGGCATCGCGCGGCTGCTCGACGGTTCCGCGACGTTCGGGCCGCGCATCCGCGCGGGCCTACAGGCCGCCGCGGGATTGCAGCCGAATACGCCGAGCTTCGACCAGTTCATGGTCGTGGCGCAGACCGTGGTCGATTCGGCCGATCCGATCAACTTCGCGCCGCTGGCCGGCGCGGAACGGATACTGCTGCATGAAGTGGTGGGCGGCGCGCTCCTTTCCGGAGGCGTGACCAACCTGCCCGACCAGGTGATTCCGAACTCGGTGCCTGGCGCGCCGCTGTCCGGTACCGAACCGCTCATCCGCGTGCTCAACCTGGCGACCATCACTTCGACGACGCAGAATGCGGCGGGCATCCGCGGCGTGGTCCGCTTCATCAAGGGCGAGCACGGATCCTTGTTGAGTCCGGCGCGCAGCGCCATCC
This sequence comes from Lysobacterales bacterium, assembly GCA_038255255.1. GTDB lineage: Bacteria > Pseudomonadota > Gammaproteobacteria > Xanthomonadales > Ahniellaceae > JBBQNY01. The sequence continues at coordinate 13,108 of JBBSLL010000032.1, read as the reverse complement.
ATCCGCCTGCGGATCCGGTCGGCTTCCTCGACGTGACCACCGAGATGCAGGGCCAGATGGCGAGCATGATCGTGTCCAACGGCACGCTGGTGCAGGTCGCCAATCCGTCCGTCATCCGTACGCAGTGATCAGGGAACAGGGGACCAACATGAGCCGCAACAATTTCGACAGTCGCCGCAAGCCTTCGCTGCGCCGACCGGCACTAGTGGCGGCGATCGCCCTGGGATTAAGTGGACAGGCACTCGCCATCGAGTTCACCTGGGGCGAAAACCTGACGGGCACATTCGACACCACGGTGTCCTACGGCGTGCAGATGCGCGTCGAGGACATCGACCCGAACCTGATCGGCAAGGGCAACCTCCTGCCGACCGCGTTCGCCTTGCCCAATGCGCAGCAGCGCACCCTGCCAGGCCGCTGGTCGGTCAACTCCGACGACGGCAACCCCAAGTACGAAGATGGCGACATCATTTCGAACGCGGTCAAGGTCACCAGCGAGCTCAGCCTCAACTGGGGCGAGAACTGGGGCGCCTTCGTGCGCGGCAGCTACTTCTACGACTTCGAGAACGAAGGGCGTGACGACCTGACCGAGCTGGCGCAGGAAAAGGTCGGCTCGGACCTCAAGCTGCTTGACGCGTTCGTGTTCCACAATTTCAACCTGCTCGGCCGCGACGGTTCGGTCCGGCTCGGCCACCAGGTCGTGAGCTGGGGCGAAAGCACCTTCATCCAGAACGGCATCAACGTCATCAACCCGATCGACGTGTCGAAGCTGCGCGTCGCGGGCTCCGAGCTCAAGGAAGCATTCCTGCCGGTCAACATGATCTGGGGTTCGTGGAACCTCGACGAGAACGTCTCGGTCGAGGCCCTCTACATGTTCGAATTCGAGCAGACCGAACCCGAGCCCGCCGGCACGTACTTCAGCAGCAACGACTTCGCCACGCTGGGCGGAACGTACGTGATGCTGGGCTTCGGCGTGGTGCCGCAGCCGGTCAACAATCCGGAACTTATCTACGACACCTGCTTCGGCGGCGGCGCAGGCGACACCGGGCTTCCGATCGCGATCGTGCGCACCGGTTGCGGCGCCGCGGTGCTGCGTTCCCCGGACCGGTATCCGGGCGACAGTGGCCAGTACGGCGCAGCCGTGCGGATCTTCGCGCCGGACCTCAACGACACCGAATTCGCGTTCTTCTACCTCAACTACCACAGCCGGCTGCCGCTCATCAGCGGCACGACCATCACCAACTCGTCGCCGACGTCGGGCCGCTACTTCGTCGAGTACCCCGAAGACATCGATCTCTTTGGCGCAAGCTTCAACACGACACTGACGAGCGTCGGCGTCGCGCTGCAGGGCGAAATCTCGTATCGCCCGAATGCGCCGCTGCAGATCGACGACGTGGAGCTGTTGTTCGCGGCTTTGTCGCCACTCAATCCGTTGTTGCCCCAGCCTTCGCTGCGCTTCTCGAGCCAGCTCGGGCAGTTCGGTCCGGGTCAGGACATCCGCGGGTGGGACCGCTTCAGCGTGTCCCAGTGGCAGGTGACCGCGACGAAGCTGTTTGCCGAAGTGATGGGCGCCGACCAGATCGCCGCGGTCGCCGAGTTCGGCGGCACATACGTGTCGGACCTGCCGCCGCCGAGCGTTTTGCGCTTCCAGGGCGATGGGACCGACACCGGTGGCGGAGGCGATATCCTCGGCGGATTCGCGCGCAATCCCATCACCCAGACCAACGGATTCCCGACGAAATACTCGTGGGGCTACCGGCTTGCTGCGAGGGCGGACTACAGCAGCGTTTTCGGAACTGCAGTCAACCTTTCGCCGCGCGTGGCGTTCAACCACGATGTCAACGGCATCACGCCGGGTCCGGGCGGCAACTTCCTGGAAGACCGGAAATCGCTCACGCTGGGCGCGGAAGCGCTGTACCTCAACTCCTGGGCGGCGGATTTCAGCTACACGAGATTCTTCGGAGCGGCTGGCCGTGAAGAGCTCGGCGACGCACCGCTCAACTTGATCCATGACCGCGATTTCGTGGCGCTCACGCTGCGTTATTCGTTCTGAACGCAGCCGAACGAGGAACTCTACGATGGCTTCGATGACGCGCACTTTGCTGGCTGCAACGCTGGCCCTGGGTTCCACTCTTGCATTGGCCGCGACCAGCGCGGAGAAGGCGGCGGCGCTCGGCACCACGCTGACTCCGGTCGGCGCGGAAAAGGCCGGCAATGCGGACGGATCGATTCCCGCGTGGGACGGCGGTATCACCAGGCCGCCGGCCGGATACCGGCGCGGATCCTTCCATGTGGATCCCTTCGCCGCCGACCGGCCGACGCTGACCATCACGCCGGCCAACTACAAGCAGCACGCGGAACGACTCTCGCCCGGTCTCCAGGCCATGTTCGGGCGCTACCGTACGTTCAAGATGAACGTGTATCCGACACGGCGCTCCGCCTCTTTCCCGGCTCGGACTTACGAGTTCACCAGGACCAATGCAACGCGGTGCAAGCTCGTGGCGAACGGAGATGGCGTCGAGAACTGCGCCGAGGGACTGCCATTCCCGGTTGTCAACGACGGCTACGAGGCGATCTGGAACCACAAGCTCAAGTACAAGGGCGTTTCGGTGGTCAGCTATTCGAACCAGGCGCCCGTCACTGCCGGCGGTGCGTTCAACCTGGTCAAGCTGCGCGAGGAAGTTCTGGGCCTTTACTACAAGGAAGGCAACACTTCGGAGAACATCAACAACATCCTGCTGTACTTCAAGCAGGAAGTGCTGTCGCCCGCGCGCCTCGCCGGCCAGGTATTGCTCGTGCATGAAACCCTCGATGCCAAGGCGGCGCCGCGGCAGGCGTGGGTCTACAACCCCGGCCAGCGCCGGGTACGTCGCGCGCCGAATGTTGCCTACGACAACCCGGGCACCGCGGCCGACGGCCTGCGCACCAACGACATGACCGACATGTTCAACGGCGCCATGGACCGCTTCGACTGGAAACTGGTCGGCAAGAAGGAAATGTACATTCCATACAATTCCTACCAGACCAAAGCGCGCGGCACCAAAGTCCGCGACCTCATCCGGCCGGGCCACATCAATCCCGACAAGCTCCGTTACGAGCTGCATCGCGTATGGGTCGTCGAGGCCACGCTGAAGCCTGGCAAACGCCACATCAACAAGCGTCGCACGTTCTTCCTCGACGAAGACAGCTGGCAGATCGTGCAGATCGATCACTACGACGGGCAGGGCGCCATGTGGCGCTACTCCGAGGCTGCGCCGATCAACTACTACGAAGTGCCGACGGTGTGGACCACTCTCGAGACCCATCACGACGTGAAGTCCGGACGCTACATCTCGCAGCTGCTCGACAACGAAGACGAGCCGCGCGACTTCGGCCACCTCAGCACCCCGGCGAACTATTCGCCGCAGGCGCTGCGGACCAAGGGCGTCCGCTAAAGCAGCAACCGGTCGCCGCCATGCGCGGCGACCGGCTTCCCCTGTCGACCCTGGAGCGAGCGATGCGGCAAAGCCTGTCGTTGAAGTTGACGATTGCGGTGCTCCTCGCGGGACTCACAGTCGCGGCGGCAGGCCAGGACAGCGACACAGCCGCTGCTCCCGCGACCGCAGCTTCGGCGCCTGGAAATCGAGGCGGAGACTCAAGCGTCGCCCCCAGCGAAGCTGCACGGCTCGCGTCGAAGGGAATACTGCTCGACAGCGTGCGCATCGGCGAAGAGATCGTCGCGGTTGGCGAGCGTGGGGCCATCGTGCGGGGCGCCGGGGACCAGTGGCAACAGGTGGTCGGCGTCCCCACCCGCGCGACGCTGACCGCGATCCACGCAGTCGGCGACGCAGCCTGGGCGGTGGGACACGATGGCGTGATCCTGCATTCGGCCGATGCGGGCAGGACCTGGGCCCGGCAACGCGTCGACGCGTGGAATCCGCAATCGGGTGATCCGCAAAGCGGCGTGCCGTTGCTCGACGTGCTCTTCCTCGACGCCAGGCATGGCTTCGCCGTCGGTGCTTACAGCCTGTTGCTCGAGACCCGCGACGGAGGCGCGACCTGGACAGCGCGTCCGTTGCTCGGCGGCGCTGCGGAGCCCGCCCAGTCTCCGGAGGAGGCGGCGACCGATCCGGCCGAAGACACGGCCGAAGACGCGGTCGAAGCAGGCAACGAATCATGGAATTTCAGCGCAGACGAGCTCGACCTCGACGAGGAGAGCGACCCGCATCTCAATGCGATCGCACGCACGGGTTCGGGTGCTCTCATCATTGCGAGCGAGCGCGGCACGGCTTTCCGCTCTCGCGACCAGGGAGCGACCTGGTCGCGGCTCAAGCTCCCGTACGCGGGCTCGATGTTCGGCGCGATCGGCTTCGACAATAACCATGCGCTGCTGTTCGGCCTGCGCGGCAACGTGCTCGAGACATTCGACCTCGGCGACACGTGGCAGGAGGTCGAGTCCGGAGTGGAGGCCAGCCTGATGGGGGGCAGCCCGATCGGAACGGGTGGTGCGCTGCTGGTGGGCGCGAACGGCGTGCTGCTGCGGCGCGACGACGCCGAGAGCGCTTTTAACGTCAGCCGTTTCCGCACCGCCGAGGGCGAATCGCCCATCCTCGCCGGTGCCGTGATCGACTCCGATGGCGGCATCATCGTATTCGGCGAGCGCGGCATCGCGCCTTTCCGCAACTGATGCCGACCCCTACTTCGAGGCGCGCTGCATGAGCCATCCGACGTCCATGACGCCGCCGGGACCGGTGGTCCGGTTCGCCGAAAAAGTAGTGTTCGGCAGCCGGCCGGTGGTCCTCATCCTGTTCGCGCTGGTGACGGTGGCGATGGCCTTCTTCGCCAGCCAGCTGCGAGTCGACGCCGGGTTCAAGAAGCAGATCCCGCTCGGCCACGAGTACATGCGCACCTTCCTCGACTACGAGGCGGATTTCGGCGGCGCGAACCGCGTGCTGGTCGCGGTCATGGCGAAAGACGGCGACATGTTCGATCGCGAGTATTTCGCGACGCTCGAAAATGTCAGCCGCGACGTGGTGGCGATCGAGGAGGTCGAGGACGCGCGCGCGCGTTCGCTGTTCACGCCCAACGTTCGCTTCGTCGAGGTGGTCGAGGACGGATTCGCAGGCGGCAATGTCATTCCCGACACCTTCACGCCGAACGTCGAGGGCTTCGAGGCCACGCCCGCAGACTTCGAGACGGTCCGCAGCAACATCGTCAAGGCCAACATCCTTGGGCGCCTGGTCGCGAAGGACTATTCAGGTGCCATGGTCTGGGCCGACCTCATCCCGGAGACCGCGGAGAACAAGGTCGATTACCAGAAGGTCGCCGCCGAACTCGAGGCGATCCGCGCCAAGTACGAGGACGAAAACCACACCGTCCATATCATCGGCTTCGCCAAGATGGTCGGCGACATCACCGACGGCGCCAAGTCGGTGATCTATTTCTTCCTGGTCACGATCGGGATGACCTGGCTGCTGCTCTACCTGTACTCGACGTCGGTGAAGCTCGCATCGCTGACGGTGCTCGCGGCGCTGGTCGCCGTGGTCTGGATGCTCGGCGCGCTGCGGCTGATGGGGTTCGGCATCGACCCCATGAACATGCTGACGCCGTTCCTGATCTTTGCGATCGCGGTCAGCCACGGCGAACAGATGATCAACCGCTTCCGCGGCGAGATCTTCTTCGGCGGTCTCGAGGAAGGCACCGTCGAAGAACTGCGCAGGCGGCAGGGCGTGCCGCCGCTCGAGGCTGCGCGGCTGGCGTTCCGCATGTTGCTGGTCCCGGGCGCGGTGGCGCTGATCGCGGGCTGCATCGGTTTTGCGGCGATCCTGATCATTCCGATCCGCATCATCTTCGAACTGGCGATCACTGCGACCGTGGGCGTTGCGATCACCATCCTCACCGACCTCATCCTGTTGCCGGTGCTGCTTTCGTATACGAAGCTGCGCAACCTCGAACGCAAACGCGAATTCCGCCTGCGCCAGCTCACGCGTTTCGACAGGATCTGGGCGGCACTGACCCGCTTCAGCCGCCCGGTGCCGGCGGCCATCATCATCCTGATCGGGCTCGCGACCTGGTTCGTGGCCGAGCGCCGCGGCGACCAGGTGATGATCGGCGACGCCGAAGCCGGTGTTGCCGAACTCCGACCCGAGGCGCGCTACAACCGCGATGCGGTGCTGATCAGCAACAAGTTCGCGTTGTCGGTCGACATGGTGAACATCATCGCCGAGGCGGCACCCTCGGCCTGCACCACCAGCTATTCCGCGATGGAAACGATCGACCGCTTCGCCTGGCACCTCAGCAACGTGGAGGGCGTCGAGCAGGTCATGACCCTGCCGATGGCCGCCAAGATCGTCAACGCGGGGTGGAACGAAGGCAACATCCGCTGGCGCGCACTGCCGCGCAATCCAGACTCGCTGCGCCTCGCGACGCAGGGCTTCGAAACGGATTCCGGCCTGCTCAATGCCGACTGCTCGGCGATACCCGTGCTCGCCTTCCTGAGCGACCACAAAGCCGACACCATCGATCGGGTGGTCGGCGCCGTGAAGGATTTCCGCGAGGCCAACACCGAATACCGCGAAGACTTCGCCAGCACCCGCGATGCGGCGGTGAAAAAAGCTACGGAGGCGGGCGAGGACTACCGGAGCGACGCCGTCAACTTCCGGCTCGCGACCGGCAATGTCGGCGTGCTCGCCGCGATCAACGACACCGTGCGCGAGGTGGAGCACTGGATCCTGTGGCTGCTGTATGCCGCCGTGTTCCTGATGTGCCTCGTGAGCTTCCGCAGTCCCCTGGCTGCCGTATGTATCGTGCTGCCGCTGGTGCTGGTCACCGAACTCGGCCACGCGCTGATGGTGCACCTCGGCATCGGCATGAAGGTCAATACGCTGACTGTCGTTGCGCTCGGTGTCGGCATCGGCGTCGACTACGCGATCTACATCTTCGCGCGCATGCGCGAGTCGATGAACCAGGGTCGCAGCCTGTCGGAGAGCTATTTCATCGCACTCAAGACCACCGGCATCGCCATCTTCTACACGGCGCTGACGCTGGCGGCCGGTGTGGCGACCTGGATCTTCTCCGAACTCAAGTTCCAGGCCGACATGGGGCTCATGCTGACCTTCATGTTCGTGGTAAACATGATTGCCGCGATCATTTTCCTGCCGGCACTGGCCCGGTGGCTGCTCCGACCCCGTGAGGACGACCGCTTCGTGCCGCAACTGTGACTGCCCTCCCGGCGCACCCGGAAAACAGTCTCTTCTTGCCGGGAGGGACTGAACTGCGTAATCTGCCGCAGTTCTGTGCCTTTCCGCTCCGCGGCGGCTCCGGATCACAACCCGCTCTGATCACCCTTGGGGACACCATGAACAAGCTCAATTCGATTTTCGTTGGCATCCTCGCCGTGATCGGCGCGCCGACCGCCCTCGCACAGTCACTCGATTGCGCCGCGCTGGCCAACAGCGCCGGCACCGAGCCGGCTGGGTACGCCCAGCAGTGCTCATTCACGCCTTCGGCCAACATGGGCGCACCGGCCCCCAGCGCGCCGACCGATATCGCCTATGTCTGGAATTTCCGCACGCCCAATCCGGGCTTGAGCACGCACGCGCTCAACAACATGCCCGGACTGACCAACCTGGGCAGTCCGACGCCGGCGATCAGTCCCTTCGGAATAGACTTCAACCCGGCGGCCGACACGCTGTTCGCGGTCTATCCGGTCGGCGCTCCGCAGACGAGCGTCAATCTCGCGACACTCAGCCTCACCAATGGCGCGCCGACCGTCATCGCTCCAGTGACGGGTGCTTTTCCGGCAACCTCGACCCCCACGGACCTCGTCATCAACCCGCAGACCGGGACCGCCTTCATCTCCACCGCAACCGACCTCTACACGATCAACCTCACCACGGGCGTGACGGCGCTGGTCGGCAACATGGTGCCGGCCGGTCAGGTGATGATCGACCTCGCGATCAACTGCCAGGGGCAGATGTTCGGCCACAACATCACCGACGATTCGCTGTATTCGGTGAACACGACCACGGGTTTGGCCACGCGCATCGGCGGGCACGGCCTGGCGGCGAGCTTCGCGCAGGGCATGGACTTCGACAACCAGGACGGGCAGCTGTACGCCTGGGTCTACACCGGCGGCGGCACCTACACGTACGGCACCTTCAACCTGGCGACGGGCGCCATTACTCCGCTCAACACCAATACGCCGTCCGGCGAATATGAAGGCGCGATCCGCAACACCTGCGGCGTGGTGGCGGCGGATCTCGCACTGACCCAGAGCAACAACGCAACCGGCGCGCTGCTGGTCGGCAACACGTTCCAGAAGACCTTGACGGTCACCAACAACGGACCGTCGGCCGCGACCAACATCACCGTGACCGACACCCTTCCGGCGCAATTGACCTTCGTCAGCAGCAACTGCGGCGCGACTGCTGCCGGCCAGGTGGTGACCTACACGATTCCGACCCTCGCGAACGGCGCCACCAACAGCTGCGTGCTGACGGTGCGCATTGCGTCCCCGGGAACGATCGTGAACACCGCGTCGATCACCGCCTCCACGCCGACTGATCCAACTGCTGGCAACAACACCACCACGGCGCAGATCGGTGCGACCGGCGGTGGCGTGACCCAGACGGCGGTACCGGCCCTCGACCTCAAGTCGATCCTGGTGCTGCTCGGCCTGGTCTCTGCGCTGGGTATGCTGGCACTGCGCCAGCGCCAGGCCTGAGTCCGCGCAATCCGGCGCAGGTAGCGCCGGATTGATCTGCCGCAGCGCCCGCCTCGAGCGGGCGTTGTCGGTTCCGGACTCCGGAAATCCCCACAACGTCTCAGGGCGCAAGGACAGCAGTGCGCCTCCGCGTGATCGCGCGTAGTGCCACGACCAGCACTCCGCCCAGCACCATGGCACCGCCGACAATGAGTTTCGGGCCAGGCTTGTCGCCCCACACCAGAATTCCGAGGCTCACCGCTACCACTGGCGTGAGCAGGAGATAAGGCGTCACTTCCGAAACGGGATGCCGCTGCACGAGGAAATACAGCAGGCCGTGTCCGACCAGCGACGCGATGAAAGCGGTGTAGGCAACGCCCGCCCAATCCCTCCAGCCGGCCGTTGCGATCGCGTTCCAGTGACCGGTTTCAATCGTGAGCGTGATGGCGAGCAGTACGGGGACGCCGATGAGCGCAGTCCATCCCTGCATCTCCACCATGCCGATGCCGTCGATGCCACGCATCAGGATGGTGCCGATGGCCAGCGCAAGGGCGGCGATCAGCGTCATCGCAAGCGCATCAGGGGCATCAAGCACGAGCGGGTCGAACCCGAGCACCACGATGCCGGCGAACGCCAGCGCGATACCCGAAGCCGTGCGCCAGCCGATGCGTTCGCCCAGCCACCACACCGCGAGCAGCGCGCTCATCGGGATGTAGCACTGCAATGCGATAGCGGTCGACGAAATGTCGCCGGCGCGTTTGAGCGCCCAGAAGTTGAATCCGAAGTGCAGCGCGCCATTGAGCACCGCGACCGCGACCAGGCGCGCGCGCTGTCTGCGCGCAACCGGGCGCAGGAAGGGAAACAGGAACAGCAGCAGGAGCACGAGGCGCAGGACCGTGAACAGATAAGGCGGGAAGTGCTGTAGCGCGTATGCGGACGCCAGGAAGTTGCCGCCCCACGCGAGGCAGATCAGCAGCACCAGGCCGTAATGCGCCAGAGGCATCGACCGGCTACCGCCTGTGGCACAAGTGCAGCGCGCGCGGCCCCCGCGCGCGGATCAAATCGCGATCCCGATGCGGCGCAGCGCTTTCTGCACCAGCCACGCAGGCCCGATCAGCAGGTAAGTCAGGTCCTTGAGGAAAGAAGGACGTTTACCCTCGATCTCGTGCCCGATGAATTGTCCGATCCAGGCCGCCGCGAAAACGATGCCTGCGAGGATGAGCAGCGCGCGCGGCCCGATTGACTCCAGAAGCAGGTGGCAACTCAGGCCGAATGCCGCGAACACCGCGAGCAGGGTGAGGCCGATGGCCCGCGACTGGCGCCAGTACCAGACCCATGCGACGAACGTGACGGCGAAGGCCCAGAGCCCCGGGCGCCCGATCACGGCGGGCACCGGAATAGTCCACAGGGCAGCCATGACGGACCAGACGATGGGCGGCACGCACAGCCAGTGGATCAGGCGGTTGGTCGGATGCTGGTGATCGTGCGAATAGTCGCCGAGCAGCCGATGGATGCGGCGGACGCCATGCCTTGGCGCGTCGTCCGGCTCCTGCAGGGGGCTAGCGTTGGCACCCATGACGACTCCCGCTCGATCAGGGCGCAGAGTGTACGCTGCCCGACGATGCGCGCCGCGAAGCGCGTGCATCTGCCGGGGCCTCGACCCCCGAGCCGACGACCAGGCCCTCCGGTCGGCTGTGGATGCGCCGCTTCCAACCATCTGCGAAACTAGGGACTTCTGAACCAAACCCCGCCCGCGTGGTCATTGTTGGCTGGCCGCGCCGCGCCTTCGTTCTCCCGAGGAATCTCCGATGTCGAAGTTCTTTGCCCTGGCCGTTCGCGGTCTCGCTCCAATCGCACTCGTCGCCAGCATGCAGGCCGGGGCCGCTACTTCCCCCGAGGCCAACGCGCGCGCCGCGATCAAGTCCATCGCGCCGACCATGGTCGTCGAATCGGTGGGTCCCGCGGCGATGCCCGGCTACCAGGAAGTGCTGGTGAACGGACAAGTCGTGTACGTAAGCAACGACGGCCGTTATCTCTTGCAGGGTAGCGTGCTCGACATGACGACCAAGACCGATCTCACCGAGGCGCGCAAGGTCAAGGCGCGCCAGATCGCTCTCGCGAAGGTGCCACCCAACCAGCGCATCTCGTTCCCCGCCAAGAACGAGAAGTACAAGGTCACGGTATTCACCGACATCGATTGCGGCTGGTGCCGCAAGATGCACCAGCAGATCGGCGAGTACAACAGTGCGGGGATCACGGTCGATTACCTGTTTTTCCCGCGCGCGGGCCTGCAGGGCGATGCCTACACGCAGGCCGTGGCAGTGTGGTGCTCCAAGGACAAGCGCGCGGCGATGACGCAGGCGAAGGCCGGCCAGAAGCTCACCACGCCGGCGACCTGCAAGAACCCTGTCGCCGACCAGTTCAACCTCGGCATGCGCCTCGGTGTCAGTGGCACGCCCTCGATCTACGCCAGCAATGGCGTCGACATGCGCGGCTACAAGCCTCCCCAGGAAATGGCGACCGCGCTGGCCGCCCTGCAGGTGCCCGCCAAACCCGCCAAACCGGCAGCCGGCGGCGCGCGGTAACGCATCGCGCGCGGATGCAGGCGCGCGTCGCGAATCGACCCAAGCCCGCGGGTAAGATGCACGCGCTCACCACGGCGCCGATCGAATGATGCTGCTGCTGGGGCACGATGCCCTGTCCCCATTCCGCCTGCGGCGCATCAATGACGCACTGTCAGGCGCGGGCGCGGCTTGCTGCGTGCGACGCGTGCGCTGGATTTACCTGATCGCGCCGGGATCGGGGCAGCCCCTTGACTTGACACGGCTCGCGGCGGTCCTGCAAGCCGATGCCACACCGCTTGCCGATCCGGCGGGCGATCCGCGATTCGGGTCGAACGACCAGCCGTCTCTGGCCTGGGTGGTGCCCCGGCTGGGAACGCGATCGCCGTGGTCGAGCAAATCCACCGACCTCCTGCGTGCCTGCGGCCACCCGGTCGCGCGTGTCGAGCGCGGCCAACTACTGCAGGTCGAGGGCGAGCTGCCGCGCCTGGATTCCGCCGCGGGCCGGCTCCTGCACGATCCCATGACCCAGTCCCTGTTCCGCGACCACCAGGACCTCTCCGCCGTATTCGTTGGCGGAGCTCCCGCAGGCCTGGCGCATGTCCCGCTGGGCGCGGATCCTGTGGCAAGCCTGGAACGCGCCAACGCCAGCCTCGGGCTCGCGCTTTCGAAGGGCGAGATCGAGTATCTCGGCGCGCGCTATGCGTCCCTGGGACGTGATCCGACCGATGCGGAACTCATGATGTTCGCGCAGGCGAACTCGGAGCATTGCCGCCACAAGGTCTTCAACGCGGAGTGGTCGATCGACGGCGTTGTCCAGCCGCAGTCGCTGTTTGCAATGATCAAGAACACGCACGCCGCAACACCACTGCATACACTCAGTGCCTATCACGACAATGCGGCGGTCATCGAGGGCAGCGTCGCGCAGGTGCTTGGCGTGGACCCGCTCACCCGGCGCTTTCGGGTGCAGGAAGCGCAGCTCGACTACGCGATCAAGGTCGAGACGCACAATCACCCGACCGCCATTGCTCCTTTCCCCGGAGCGGCAACCGGTGCCGGGGGCGAGATCCGCGACGAGGGCGCAACCGGACGCGGTGGCAAGCCGAAAGCGGGATTGACGGGATTCACGTCGTCGCACCTGCGCGTTCCCGGTCTCGCCCGCCCGTGGGAGCAGCCGCGCGAGTTGTCGCCGAGGCTCGCATCGGCGTTCGAGATCATGCGCGATGGCCCGATCGGCGCGGCCGCATTCAACAACGAGTTCGGCCGCCCGGCGGTGTGCGGATATTTCAGGACGTTCGAGCAGGCAGCGGACGGCGAGCACGTGATGCGTGGCTACGACAAACCGATCATGCTCGCCGGCGGCATCGGCAACGTTCGCCGCGAGCACGTCGCCAAACTCGGCCTCGCTGCCGGCCATGTCATCGTGGTGCTGGGCGGGCCCGCAATGCTGATCGGCCTTGGTGGCGGCGCAGCGTCCTCCCTCACCGGCGGCACCGCAGCTGCAGGGATCGACTTCGCATCCGTGCAGCGCGACAACCCCGAGATGCAGCGTCGTTGCCAGGAAGTGATCGATCGCTGCATGGCTCTAGGCGCGGCCAATCCCATCGCCAGCATCCACGACGTCGGGGCCGGGGGTCTATCCAATGCGATACCCGAGATCCTCAACGATTCCGGCCTGGGCGGCCGCATCGAATTGCGGGCAATCCCCAGCGACGACCCGTCACTGTCGCCGATGCAACTCTGGTGCAACGAGGCGCAGGAACGCTACGTGATCGGCGTCGCACCCGAAGACCTGCCGCGACTCGAGTTGCTGTGCCAGCGCGAACGCTGTCCGTACGCCATCGTCGGACATGCCAGCGGCGATGGG
>JBBSLL010000031.1:0-34505 GCA_038255255.1 Lysobacterales bacterium | reverse complement strand
GGCGCGACGGCGACGCTGGAATACCGCGCGGTCGACACCAGCGTGCTGAATCCCATGGAGGCTGCCGCGACCGGGCGCATCCCGCCCGACTCGCGCCTCTACTACCAGCGCGACATGGGCTTCGACGGCAAACCCGTGCCGGTGATCCTGAAGAAGCGCCTGATCGTCTCGGGCGACCAGCTGGTGAACGCGTCCAGCGGGTTCGACCAGCAGACCGGGGAGCCGATGGTGAGCGTCACGCTCAACAACGCCGGTGCGCGGCGCATGCAGGACTTCACCAACGCCAATGTGGGCAAGGGCATGGCGGTGGTGTTCATCGAGCGCACTCCCGTGGTGAAGCTCGTCGACGGCAAGGAAGTGCGGTCGACGCGAGTGACCGAAGAGGTGATCAGCATCGCCAACGTGCGCGAGCCGTTCGGCAAGAACTTCCAGACAACCGGTCTTGAGTCTTCCGAGGAGGCGAGTTCGACGGCGTTGCTGTTGCGCGCCGGTTCGCTGGCGGCGCCCGTGGATATCGTTCGCGAACGCGTGGTGGGTCCGAGCCTTGGGCAGGACAACATCTCGCGGGGCTTTCGCGCCGTATTGATCGGTCTCGCGGCGATCCTCATCTTCGTGGCCCTCTACTACAAGGTGTTCGGCCTCATCGCCGACTTCGCGCTGCTGCTCAACCTGGTGCTGCTGGTGGCGGTGCTGTCGGCGATCGGTGCGACCCTGACCATGCCCGGCATCGCCGGCATCGTGTTGACGCTCGGCATGGCGATCGACTCCAACGTGCTGATCTGCGAACGCGTACGCGAGGAGCTGCGCAATGGCCTGACACCGCTGGCGGCGATCCGTGCCGGTTTCGACAAGGCCTGGGCGACCATTCTCGACGCCAACCTCACCACGATGATCGCTGCTGTGGGGCTGATGCTCTTCGGCTCGGGACCCATCTTCGGCTTCGCACTTACGCTTGCGATCGGCATCCTGACGTCGATGTTCACGTCGGTCATGGTCACGCACGCGATCATCAATCTCGTCTTCAGCGGTCGCCGCCTGAAGTCGCTTCCGGTCTAGAGGGTTGTAGCGATGGAGTTTTTCCGCAAGGAAACCCGATTCGATTTCATGGGCTGGCGCCGGGTCTCGGTGGCCATCTCGATCGTGCTGATGCTGGCGTCGATCGCGCTGCTGGCGACCCGGGGGCTCAATTACGGCATCGATTTCACGGGCGGCACCTTGATCGAGGTGGAGTTCGCGGAGCCGGTGCCGGTGGCGGATGTGCGCAGCACGCTCGAGACCGGCGGCTTCAAGGGCGCGATGGTGCAGGCCCTTGGCGGCGCCCGCGAGGTTGCCATCCGGCTTCCCCCGGTAGGCGGAGCGGTGACCGACAAGGATGAAGTGGGTGACCAGCTGCGCGCGTTGCTGTCCGCGAAATTTCCGGGCGTCGAGGTCAAGCCGAGCGACTTCGTCGGGCCGCAGGTTGGCGCGGAGTTGCGTACGCAGGGCCTGGTCGCTGCCATCTTCGTGATGATCGGCATCGTCGTGTACATCGGCATGCGTTTCGAGTGGCGCTTCGCCGTCGCCGCGATCGCGGCGGAACTGCACGATGCCCTGCTGACGCTCGGATTCTTCGCGCTGACGCAACGCGATTTCGATCTCACGGCGCTGGCGGCGCTGCTGTCGGTGATCGGCTACTCGATCAACGACAAGGTCGTCGTGTTCGACCGGGTGCGGGAAATCTTCCGCAGCGCGCGCAAGCTCGAACCTGCGGAAGTCATCAACAAGGCCGTCAACAACACGTTGTCGCGCACCATCATGACCGGCGTCACGACCTCGCTGGCGGTGGGCGCGCTGTATCTCTTCGGAGGTCCCGCGGTCGAGGGCTTCGGGATCATCATGCTGGTCGGACTCTGGGTTGGCACCTTCTCCTCGGTGTTCTTCGCCAACCCGATCCTCTACTGGCTCGGCGTCTCGAAGAAGGACCTGATCAAGGTCACGCGCGAGGATCCCGAGCTGCTGCGCCGCCCGTAGGGCGGGTCTCGGACCCGCCGCTCTCGACTTGCGCGATGTTTTCGGCGCGTCCGAGACGCGCCCTACGGGCTGTTGATTTTCGAAACGTTTTCGGCGCGTCCGAGACGCGCCCTACGGGCTGTTGATTTTCGAAACGTTTTCGGCGCGTCCAAGACGCGCCTTACGCCTCAAGCCTCAAGCCTTGAGCGCTTCGCCCCGATGCGGCGCGATGGCTGCCAGCAGCGAATCGCCGACCTTGATGTTGGCGGCGACGATGTTGCCGGTGGTGATGAATTTCTCGCCGCCTGAAAAATCGGTGCAGCGTCCCCCGGCTTCGCGCAACAGCAGGCTGCCGGCAGCCACGTCCCATGGCTTCACTCCCGCCTCGAAATACGCATCGAAGCGCCCGCAGGCGACGTAGGCGAGGTCGAGCGCGGCGGATCCGCTGCGACGAACGTCGTGCGCGGCGAGCAGCACGGACCGGGTCATCGCCCAGTGCGCGTCGAGATGCTGGTGCTGCCGGAACGGAAATCCCGTGGCGACGAGCGCTCCGTCGAGGTCCTTGCGCTGTGCAACCCGCATGCGCTTGTCGTTGAGAAACGCGCCGCCCCCCTTGATCGCGGTGAAGAGCTCGGAGCGCAGCGGATCGAACACGACACCCACCGTCACCTCGCCATCCTCGACCAGCGCGATCGACACCGAAAAATGCGGAACGCTGCGTAGATAGTTGCTGGTGCCGTCGAGCGGGTCGATCACCCAGACGTGGCGTCCCTGGCCAGCTGCACCCGACTCCTCGGCCAGGAACGCATGCTTCGGGAAGGCGCGCTTGATCTCGCGTACGATTTCCTTCTCGGCATTGCGGTCGACTTCCGACGCAAAGTCGTTGCGTTCCTTTTCAACGACTGGAATGCTCTCCAGACGGTTGAGGTTGCGCAGCAGGACCTGGCCCCCTGCGCGTGCGGCCTTGATGGCGATCAGAAGGGCGCCCTTGCTCATGTCGAAAACACTCCGGGATGACCCTGTGACGATCTGCGTCGGTGAACGGCTGTCAAGGAACTCGCGACCGCGCGGATCGCGGCGCGCAGCCTAGCACGTGGCCCTCGAGCTTCCCGTCGACACGGAGGATTGCGCGGCCAACGCCCGCCTCCGCAACGTGCGCATCGTCCTGGTCCGCACGTCGCACGCGGGCAACATCGGTGCTTCTGCTCGCGCCATGCGCACCATGGGCCTCCGCGATCTCTGCCTGGTCGCGCCCCAGCGGCCTATTGACGACTCGGCGCGTGCCCTGGCTGCGGGTGCGCTGGACCTGCTCGACGGCGCTCGACAGGTGCAGACCCTCGACGATGCGGTTGCGGACTGTGCCCGCGTTTATGGCTGTACCGCGCGCAGTCGCACGGTGAGCCTTCCGCAGCTGTCGCCACGCGTCGCCGCGCAGGTAATTCTGGAAGAGGCGTGTTCGAAAACGGTTGCGCTGGTGTTCGGCAACGAGCGCACCGGACTGACCAACCAGGAACTCGCCCGGTGCGCAGCGCAGGTGCACATCGAGGCGGACCCGACGTATCCGTCCCTCAACCTCGCGTCGGCGGTACAGGTGCTCGCTTACGAGCTGCGGGTGGCCGCGCTTGGGCTCGCCGAATCCGGGCGAAGATCCGGCGCCGCGCCGCGCGACGACGCGCGCACCGACCCTGCGCTGTCGCAAGCCGCCACTGCGGAACAATTCGAGGGTTTCGCCGTCCATCTCGAACAGGCACTGTTCGCGGTGGATTTCTTCAAGGGACGCGTACCCGACACCTTGTTGCGCCGCTTGCGCAGGCTCTGCCAGCGCGCGCGCATGACCAGCAGTGAAGTCGCCCTGTTGCGCGGCATCCTCAGTGACGTGGAGCGGGTCGCGACCCTGTCGGGGGTGGAACCCCGGCCCATCCGGCCACGTCATCCGCCACGTTGAATCGGGACCGCTGCAAGCACTGCAAGCCGCCTATACTTCGGCCACTTCCACGATGTGACCCCGCATGAGTCCGCGTCCCCGATTGTTTAGTCGCTGCTACGGGATGCTGATCCTGATGGGCCTGTCCTGCGGCCTGGCTTCGGCCCAGGTGGCGCCGGCGGCAAGCGCGGCGCCAGTCAGCTCCGCGCCCATCGTGCAGGGCCGGGTTCTGGTCCTCGGGCGCGTGAGCAATGACCCGCAGAGGGATTTCGAACGACTCAAGCCGCTACTCGATTATGTGGTGGCGAAGCTCGAGCCGCTGGGCGTACGGGCCGGCCGACTCCTCATGGCGCAGGACGCGCAGCGCATGGTGAGTTACCTGCGACGCGGCAAGATCGACTGGGTCAGCGAGACCGCTGGCGCTGCCATGGCGCTGGAGGAACGCGCAGGCGCGGTGGCGCAGCTGGTCGACGTGCGGGGTGGGAAATCCAGCTATCGGACGGTGTTCTTCACCCGTCGGGACAGCGACATCCGCACACTGGCAGACCTGCGCGGCCGCAGCCTCGCGTTGCAGAGCCCGGCTTCGACCAGCGCCTACTTCGTTCCGCTCGCCGAAGCGATGGGAGCGGGTATCTCGCCCCTGATCCTCGCCTCACCCTATGACCGACCGCCCCCCGACGTGATGGGATTCGTGTTGGCCGGGTCCGAATTCAATATCTCGACCTGGGTCGCGAAACGACTGGTCGATGCCGGCGCCTACAGCGATGCCGACTGGGCCGACCGCAACCGTTTGCCCGAATCCTTCCGCCAGAGCCTGGTCACGTTTCATGTTTCGGAACCCATGCCACGCGCCCTCGAGTTGTTTCGAGGAGACCTCGAGCCTGGTCTCGCGCTGGCCCTGCGCCAGGTACTGCTGGAAGCGGGGGGCGACCCGGCCGCGGCCCCTGCGCTCAAAGCTTTTTTCGGAACGGACCGGTTCGACCCGATCAGCCCCGAGCAGTCCGCGAGACTCGCATCGCTGCGCCGATCCATCGTGCGAATCCG
This sequence comes from Lysobacterales bacterium, assembly GCA_038255255.1. GTDB lineage: Bacteria > Pseudomonadota > Gammaproteobacteria > Xanthomonadales > Ahniellaceae > JBBQNY01. The sequence continues at coordinate 29,548 of JBBSLL010000031.1, read as the reverse complement.
GGCCGAGGTCGAATGAGCATGCGCATGGGACTGAGTCTTCGTCTGACCTTGGTGATGGCCCTGTCGCTGTTCGCGGTCGGTCTCGTGGCCACGGTCGGGTGGCTCGCATACCAGCGTGCGTTCCACGGCATGGTGCGCACCAACCTCGACACTATCTCGGCGGCTAACGAGGAAGCGCTGGCGAGCCAAGGGAGAGCTGCAGCACGGCTGCTTGCCCAGCAGCTCGCGAACCCCGTCTATTTTCTCGACCTCGGGGCCATCGGGCGCATCAGCCGCGCGGCGGTCGAGCAGGGCGATGTGGCTTACGTGATCGTGTTCGATGCCGACGGCAACATCCTCCACGACGGCAGCGAGGATATCGGCACGTTCGGTAAATCCATGAACGACGCGTTTGCGACGCGGGCGTCCGCTGCCAGCGCGACGCTGGTCCAGACCTCCGCAAAGCTGGTCGACATCACGCAGCCACTCGCCCTCGGCATCGATCGAATCGGCGGCGTTCGGGTCGGTATGTCGCGCCTTCCCGCTCACGCGGAGCTTGCCAGGGTCGAACGCAACCTGGTCGGCCGCGTGCGCGATCTCGACCGGAGTACTCGCGTCGCGCTCGCCTGGCCGCTCGTGGGCATTCTCCTGCTGGCGGGGTTCATATCTTTCCTCGCCTTGCGCAAGGTGGTGCAGCCGCTGCGCGAACTGGCAGACCATGCCCGCGAGATCGAACAGGGGCGCTTCGAGATCAACATCGATGCGCGGCGCAGCGACGAGATCGGCGACCTGCAGCAGGCATTCTCGCGGATGAGCAGCAGCCTCGGCGACTACGACCGGCAGATCCGCGCGTTGGCATATCGCGATGCGCTGACCGGGCTCGGTAATCGCCTGGCCTTGCGCGATTCGCTGCCCAGGATCCTGGAACAGGTCCGCGGCGAGTCTTCGCGAGCTGCGCTGCTGTTCGTCGACCTCGATGACTTCAAGCGCATCAACGACACGCTCGGCCACGAGTCTGGCGATCGCGTGCTCGTGCAGGTGGCGGAGCGCATCGTGCGTGCCCGCGACGAGTCCCGCGTCGATGAGGGCGTGGATCGCCAGGCCGATGATGAACTGGCGGCGCGTTTCGGCGGCGACGAGTTCGTGGTGGTGCTGATCGGCAAGGATGTGCGCGAGCGCGCGCGCCGCATGGCGCAACTTACCCTCGACCTGCTGCGACTGCCACTGGCGACCGAGGCACGTCCGGTGGTGCTCAACGTCAGCGTCGGTATCGCGCTGTTTCCCGACGATGCGGAGGACGCGCCGACCCTGCTGCGCAACGCCGACGTCGCGATGTACCAGGCCAAGATGCACGGCAAGAACGGCCATCGCTTCTTCAATCGCCACATGCTGCAGCAGGCCGAGGATCGCCTCGGACTTGAGCAGGACCTGCGCCACGCGCTGCTCAACGATGCGCTGCAGATGCACTACCAGCCGATTGTCGACCTGCGGAGCTCGGAGGTGATCGGCGCCGAGGGCCTGATGCGCTGGCAGCACCCGGAACGCGGCGAAATCTCGCCGGCCGTGTTCATTGCGGTCGCCGAGGAATTCGGCCTCATCGAGCAGCTCGGCGAATTCGCGCTGCGACGCGTCTGTCGCGACAACCGCAGCTGGCCGGCGCGCGCGGACGGAGAGCCGCTCTGGGCTTCCGTGAACTTTTCGGTTCGCCAACTCAAGCAACGCAGCCTTCCGGGGCGCATCGCCGACGCGCTCGACGAACACGGGTTGGCCGCCGAGCGGATCCACATCGAGCTGACCGAAAGCGCCCTGCTCGGCAACGATGCCGAGTCCCAGTCAACGCTGGCAGCACTGGCACGGATTGGCGTGCCGCTCTGGCTCGACGACTTCGGCACCGGTTTTTCCGGACTTGCGCACCTGCGCACGCTCACGGTCGAGGGCGTGAAGATCGACCGGAGCTTCATCCAGGAATTGCTCAACAGCCGGAGCGATCGCGCCTTGACCGGCGCCATCATCGCGCTGACGCGTTCCCTCGGTATCCGCTGCATCGCGGAAGGCGTCGAGTCGCCCGCGCAGATGCAGGCGCTGGCCGACCTCAACTGCGACATGGTGCAGGGGTACTGGCTCGGCTACCCGATGAATGCCGCAGACTTCCTCGTCTACCTCGGTGCGGGGCCCGGCAGCGCGGTTCGCAGCGGAATCCGACCGCCTCCGGTCATCAGCCAATCCAGCGGCTGATCATCGCCACCGCCGCACCCGAGAGGCCGGCCGCGACCAGCATCGAGGCGATCATGAGCCCCCAGCAGATCACCATGAGCACGCCATCGCGTTCCATCAGGGCGATCGACAGGAGGATCAGCAGCGCCCCGAAGGGATAGTTGGTGAAAGGAATGGGCAGGGCCAGCGCAATGCCGAGCCCGACCAGCAGGAACCCGGTGATCCTGAGCGCGGTGGGCCCGACCATTGAATCCCAGCGCGGGCGGGAGAGTTTCTCGAGGCCGCGCAGCAATTTGCCGACGACGTTCAGTGTTTTCTGGAAGGTCGACCGCTTGAGCCGCACGGACCGCATGCGCCGCGGCATCCACGGACGTTCGAGTCCGAACAGCAGCTGCAGCCCGCAGAACGACGCGAGCGGTCCCGTCACCGCACCCACCCCGATGGGCGCGGGGATGAAGTTGGGCAACGCAAGCAGTAACAGGACCAGTCCGAAGCCGCGTTCGCCGACGTAGTCGAAGATCTTTCCGAGCCGCAGGTAAAACGCACCCGCCGAGTCATCGGAAAGTTCAACCAGCAACGCCGAGATGCGTGTGTGGGCATGAACCTGGTCGATCACGCGATTGCCTCATCAACCGCGGTATCCAGACGGTTGATCAGTATCTTGTCGATGCGGGCCCCGTCGAGGTCGACGACCTCGAAGCGGTATCCGCTCCATTCGAAATATTCGCCGACCTTGGGGATGCGTCCGAACTGGGTCATGAGCAGGCCCGCAGCAGTGCGGAATTCGTGTTCGGATTCCTGGGGCAGTTCCCCCACGCCGAGCAATTCGCGCAGGTCGTCCGTCCCGAGGCTCGCGTCGATCAACCAGCTGCCGTCCTCGCGTCGCACTACGGAATCGTCGCTCGTCTCCGACTGCGACGCGAGACGGCCGACAACGGCGGCGAATACGTCATTGAGGGTTGCGATTCCCTGGATCTCGCCGTACTCATCGACCACCAGCGCCAGCGAAGAGTCGACGTCGCGGAATCGCTCCACGAGCCGCAACGCCGGCGCGGTGTCGGGCACGAACAGCGGCGGATGGGAGAGCGCCGCGAGGTCCGGCTCGCCCACGACGCCCATGAGGCGCTTGACGTCGACCACGCCGATCACATCCTGCTCGTTGCCGCGGCAGAGCGGAAATTTCGAGTGGGGTTCGGCACGCATGAGCGCAAGGTTTTCCTCCCAGCTCGACTCGACATCCAGCCAGACGATCCGGTTGCGCGGCGTCATCAGGCTGTCGACGCTGCGATCGCCGAGCGTCAGCACGCGATTGACCATCTTGCGCTCGTCGTCGTCGATGACGCCCTGTTCGTGGCTTTCGGCCACCAGCAACTTGATTTCCTCTTCCGAAATCTTGCCCGAGCCGAGCCGATGCGCGCCCATCAGCCGCAGCAGCAGTCCGGTGGCCCATGACAGGAAGATGACTGCGGGCTTGGCGACGCTCGCGAGGAACTTCATGGGAGCAGCGACGTGCGTCGCCACGCGCTCCGGCCGCAGCGTCGCAAGACGTTTGGGAACCAGTTCTCCCAGTACGACCGAGACAACCAGGATGAGGCCCACGCTCACCGCGACGCTGAGCCCCTCGGCGTACTCGACGAGCAGCGGGATACGCTCGAGCTTGGTCTCCAGCAGCTTCGACAGGGAAGCGCCGCCGAAGTAGCCGGTCAGGATGCCGAGCAGGGAAATCCACACCTGGATGGCGGACAGGAACCGGTCCGGGGCTTCGGCCAGGTCGAGTGCCGCCTGCGCGCGCTTGTCGGTCTGCGCCTTCTGTCGCAGCCGGCTCTTGCGCGACGTCATCACGGCCATCTCCGACAATGCGAAGAAGCCGTTGAACAGAATCAGCAGGAAAACCACGACGAGTTCAATGGACATGCGCGTCACGCATGATCGCGGCGGCTGGATGAATCGCAGCGTGCCAAGTCGGGGGAGCCTGGGCGGGAGCCCACGGCGTTGCGGGCTGGGCGCGTGCCTCGGGACCTCGGGGTCTCAAACTGGGCGGGCACTGGGGAAGGGAGCCGAAGGTTAACACAGCGTTTTTGCCGCCCTGATGCGCTGCGTGGGCGCCATTCCGCGTGCCGTCACAAACCCGGCGGTTTGCGTCAGGCGTGGTCGCGGCCTTCCGTGAGGAGGCTTTCCAGACGATCGGCAAGATCCGCAATTTCCACGAGCAGCCCGTCGACGTCCTCGGCGTGCAGCGCACGATAATGCCGGTTCTCGCAGACGTGAAGGTAATCGCGGCCATCCAGTTCGCCGGCCGCGAGAAATCCGACCCGCTGGGCCCAGTTGAAGCGCAGGCAGCGCAATGCGTCCAGCGCATCGAGCGGTGCGACCGGAGACGAGATGCGCAGGAGCCGCGAGCCGTCTTCGTGTTCCAGGTCCGCGAGGAACACGCCCTGGTTACGGCCTCCTTCGAGAGGGATGTCGATCCCGATCAGGTACGGCTCGCTGTTGACGATGCCCGGATGGTTGCCGAGCTGGGCGCGCAGGTCCTCGAAGCTATGCATGAAAGGGAGCCGTGACTGGAATCGAACCCCTATGCTAGCGGTTCCGATCCAAACGCCACGTGACATGCCGGAAACGACGCCGCGGGTACATGCCGCCATCATTGCCGCGATAAAAGACGTGCCCGCGGGATGCACCGAGAGCTACGGTGGCGTTGCGCGCGCCGCGGGCGTGCCGGGTCGTGCACGCCTGGTCGGCTGGGTGCTGCGCAACGCCGGAGTGGACCTGCCGTGGCATCGCATTGTCCGCGCCGACGGACGCAGCGCGTTCGCGGAGGGAAGCTTCGAGTGGAGTGAACAGCGGGCGCGACTCGCAGCGGAAGGATTGCTCCCCGGCAACCACGGCGCCTTTCCATTGGCGTCGCGCGGTGGGGCCTCCGATCTCGACGCACTGCTGTGGAAACCTGCGCTCGCGGGGAAGCGCGGAGCAGGTGATGACGCCCGGAACAGGGCGGGTTCCGGGCGGAAATCCGAAACATGCCGCCACTGACGCCGGTTACTCGAGCCCTGCTCATCGCGATGGTGCTGGGGTTCGCATTCCAGCAGTGGCGGGAAGAGGCCGTGCTCGCCTGGTTCGCGCTGTGGCCCTTCGACCTTGACCGGACCATCCTGGTCGACGGCGCGCCTTTCCGGCTCGCCTTTCAACCCTGGCAGGTGCTGACCTACGCGCTGTTGCACGGCGGCTTCATGCACCTGCTGTTCAACAGCATTGCGCTGTGGAGTTTCGGCGGGGCAGTGGAGCACCGGCTCGGTGCACGTCGCTATCTGGTTTTCTTCGTGGCGTGCGTGCTCGGCTCGGCGCTTGCGCAGCTCCTGACACTGCCCCCGGCGGGACCCGGGCAGGCGATGACGCCGACCGTGGGTGCGTCGGGCGGTATCTACGGCGTGCTCATCGCGTTCGCGATGTTCTTCCCGCGGGCCCGCATGATGCTGGTGTTCCCGCCGATTCCGATGCCGGCATGGCTGCTCGTACTGCTGTTCATCGGCGCGGACCTCGCGCTTGGGTTGGGGCGCGTTTCAACGGGGATCGCGCATTTCGCGCACCTGGGCGGTGCGCTCACGGGAGTGTTGCTGTTGCTGGCGTGGCACCGCATTCCGCAGCATCGCGGACCGCCACGCGACCCGCCGCGCGACCCGCCAAGGCCGATGTAGGTCAGGTCGGCTGATGCCGACCTGACACATAATGCACGGGAAGCGATCGTCAGGTCGGCGAAGCCGACCTGACCTAAGACAGGCGCATTCGATCGCGACGGATTACCAGATGACCACGCGCTTGTCGTCTCCGAGCGCCATCGGATCGCCTGGCTTGCAGTCGAATGCGGCGGCGAACGCCGGCAGGTTCGATGGCGCGCCGCTCGCCCTGAAGATCGCAGGCGCATGCGAGTCGGTGGCGATGCGTACCTTCATCTCGTCGGGTGTATAGGCGCGACGCCACACGGTTGCCCAGTTGGCGAAGAACCGCTGATCGCGCGTGAGCCCTTCGAGCTTCGGATCCGGCGTATCGCCGGCGGCGCGCTGCATCGCGTCGTAGGCGACCGCGAGTCCGCCGAGGTCGGCGATGTTCTCGCCCAGCGTCAGGTTGCCGTTGACCTTGAGTTCCGGCGTCGCCTGGTATTGATTGAATTGCCCGACGAGCTGGTCGGTGCGGCTCTTGAAGCCCTTCGAATCCGCGTCGGTCCACCAGTTCTCGAAGTTGCCGGAAGGCCCGAACCGGCTGCCCTGGTCGTCGTAGCCGTGGATCATCTCGTGACCGATCACCGCGCCGATGCCGCCATAGTTGAGTGCGTCGTCCGCCGCCGGATCGAAGAAGGGTGGCTGCAGGATGGCGGCCGGGAATACGATCTCGTTCTGCTGCGGGTTGTAGTAGGCATTGACCGTCTGCGGGCTCATGCCCCACTCGGTCTTGTCGACGGGCTTGCCGATCTTGTCGATCTCGTAGCGGTAGTTGAACTCGATGGCGTTGAGCACGTTGGCGACATAGCTGTCGCGGCCGGTGTCGAGGCCGTCCCATGACCGCCACTTGTCGGGGTAGCCGATCTTCGGCGTGAAGCTGGCCCACTTGGCCATGGCCTTGGACTTCGTATCGGCGCTCATCCAGTCGAGCTTCTCGATGCGCGCCTTGAGCGCGTCGCGCAGGTTCTGCACCAGACCTTCCATGCGCGTCTTGGAATCGGGCGAGAACGCGACCTTGACGTACATCTGGCCGAGCGCTTCGCCACTCAGGCCCTCGATGGTCTCGAGCACACGCTTCCATCGCGGCTTGATTTCCTTCTGCCCACGCAGCACGCGGCGGTAGAAGTCGTAGTTCTGCTGTACGAACGCCTCGGACAGGAAAGGCGATGCCTGGTCGACGGCGTGGAAGCGCAGGTACGCTTTCCAGTCTTCGGCCGGCACCTCCGCGAGCATCCTGTCGATTTCCTTGTGGAACTCCGGCATGGCCAGCGAGAACATCGCCGGCACCGCGACGCCCTGCGACTCGAGGAAGCGCGACCACGGGAAATTCGGCGTCAGCGCATCGGCGGCGGCCGGCGTGACGGGGTTGTAGTAAAGCGAGACGTCGCGCGACAGCTGCTCGGAAGACTTCGAGGACTTCGCGAGGCGAGTCTCGAAGGCGATGACGCGCCCGGCCTGCGTCGCGGCGTCGGCAGCCGACACGCCGGACAACTCCAGCACCTTGGCGACGTGCGCCTGGTAGGCCTCGAGCTTGTCCTTCTTGTCGGCGTCGAAGTAGTAGCCACGTTCCGGAAGGCCGAGTCCGCCCTGGGTGGCGTACGCAATATTGAGGTTGGAATCCTTGAAGTCGGGGCTTGGACCAAAGCCGAACAGGACGTTCTCGCCACGTGCCGCCACCTTGCGCAAATGCTCGGCAATGCTCGCCGAGTCGGTCAGCGCTTCGATCGCTGCCAGGCGATCGGCGATCGGCTTGATGCCCTGCGCGTTGATCTCGGCTTCGTCCATGCCGCTCGCCCAGAGATCGCCCACGATCTTCTCGACGCCGGTTGCGTTCGGCATGGCGGCTGCCTGCTCGGCAAGCTGGCGCTGCACGGCCGTGGAGCGTTCACCGAGCATTTCGAACGAACCCCAGGTGGTGCGATCGGACGGGATCGCATTGCTGGCGAGCCACTTGCCATTGACGTAGTTGCCGAAGTCCGTACAGGCGTTCTGTGCCGTGTCGAGGTCGGTGGCGGCAAACCGGTTCACCGGCGGGAGCGTCGACTCGTCGATCGTCAGTGCTTTTTCGGCGGCGGGCGCGGACGCGGACGCGGGCGCGGTTGCGGGGACGGCCGCCTGCTCGTCGCGGTTGCATGCTGCGAGAGCCGCCACGATGGCGACGGAAAGCAGAAGAATGCGGGGGGATGCTGGTTTCACGAGTGGCTCCGGGCCAACAGGCCAGTGGGGAATGTGTTGCGAAAGCGCCGGTGCAAAGACGGGCGCTGGAATCGGGGAATCCTGCATCGCGCGTCGCCGGGCAACGTGCGGCGATCGGGCGATGTCAGTCGGACAACACCGTGCAATCTACGCCGCGGCGGCCATCCCCGAAGGTGTCAAAGGTCACGGCCGAAGCGACTGTTCAGCACCGGCGACTCACTTGGCCGGAGCTGCGAGGGCCTTCTCGATGGATGCCACGAGCTTGGCGTCGTCAGGCTTGGTCTTGCTGTCGAAACTGCCGATGACCTTGCCCTGCCGGTCGATCAGATACTTGTGGAAGTTCCAGCCCGGCTCATCGCCGCTGCCCGCCTCGAGTGCCTTGTAAAGCGGGGTGGCGGAGGCGCCCTTGACTTGTACCTTTTCGAACATCGGGAACTGGACCCCGTAGGTCAGCGCACAGAACTCCTTGATTTCCTTTTCCGTGCCCGGCTCCTGCCCCATGAAGTCATTGGAAGGAAAGCCCAGCACTGCAAAGCCGCGCGGCGAATACTTCGCGTGCAGCGCTTCGAGACCTTCGTACTGCGAGGTGTATCCGCATTTGCTGGCTGTATTCACCACCAGCAACACGTCGCCCTTGAACTCCTGCGCCAGGTTCACCTTCCCGGTGCCCGCGAGCCGTCGATACTCGACGTCGAGGAGCGCGGTTCCGGAAGCCAGCGCCGCCGCGGATACCAGCAGCAACAACAGTCCCGACAGGGATGCGCGCGAAAACATGGGAAACCTCCGATTTTGAATGCGGGAATATTACGGACCCTGTGGTGACGATCTCATGAGACCGACGGGAATGCTGACACGGGTGGACGTCATCTCCAGCAGGTCGTCGCTTCAGGGTGGCTTGTCATCGAGCAGTCGCTGCAGGCAATCGGGATGCTCCGACTTGGGCGGGCAGTGAGGAAGGCCGATGCCACCCGTCGCGACCAGCAGCAAGCGTGCAAGCGGCACCGTGCGGGCGATCCTGCCTTTGAGGTTTTCGCCTTCCGGCACTGCCCAATAGGCTTTCATCATGGAAGGCCGGTCGGGCAGGCGGATGGATGACTTCGGAGTAGGCGATGCCACGAGACCATTCTGGGGGAACGGCTTGTAGGGAGACGGGGCATCGAAACTGTCGCGTGCATCGCGATGCGGAACCGGGGCGGATCCCGGCGCGGGGCGGGCAGGAGCTTCCAGGAATTCGACGCTGGTCGTCGCGCTGGATGTGGCGGGGCCAGGCACCGGGCGCACCGTCCGGGTAGCGGGCGGGAGCACGACTGCGTTGTTCGGCACGGGCTTTACCCCTGGCTCTGCTGCCAGGAACTCCACGGTCATTACCGTATCGCGGCTCTCCAACGATTCATCCGGCTCGCCGGGGCGCATTGCGGCCTGCAGCATCAGCAGCAGGACGACGTGCGCAACCATCACAAGCGCCGCCGCGAAAACGCGCGGCGCCTCGATCTGGCGGGTCAGGCTCGGGCGGCCGGTCGTTTCGCGCATCGCCGCCATGGACTTCGATGCGCGAAGTTAGTTCCTCGCAAGGCGGATGACGGCCGCCGGTGCGCGATCAGCCGCTGCGCTTTTCCGCCGCGATCCAGCGAGCGATCTTGGCTTCGAGGACATCCAGCGGAACGGACCCATCGCGCAGCACTTCGGCATGGAACTCCCGGACGTCGAAGTTCGCGCCGAGTTCGCGTTCTGCACGGGCGCGCAATTCCTTGATCTTGAGTTCGCCGATCTTGTACGCGAGTGCCTGCCCGGGAATCGCCATGTAGCGCTCGGCCTCCGCGGTGGCCTGTGTTTCGCTTTCCGCCGAATTGTCGAGCATGTACTTGATGACCTGCTCGCGCGTCCAGTTCTTGCTATGCAGTCCGGTATCCACGACCAGTCGGATCGCGCGCCAGAGTTCGTTCTGCAGATAGCCGAAGTAATCGTAAGGGTTGGTGTACACGCCAAGGTCCTTGCCGAGCGACTCGGCGTACAGGCCCCAGCCCTCGGAAAAGGCGATCTCGCTGCCGAAGCGCCGGAATGTCGGCAGCCCCGTCAGTTCCTGCTGCAGTGCCAGCTGGAAGTGGTGGCCGGGAATTGCCTCATGCAGGTACAGGTCTTCCGCGTCCCACGTCTTGCGCGTCGGCAGATCGTAAGTATTCACGTAGAAAATGCCAGGGCGCGTGCCGTCCTCGCTCGGCCGCTGGTAGGAGCCGCCCGCCGCGGATTGCGCACGGAACGGTTCGACCGGGCGAATCTCGAAACCCGCCTTGGGGATCAGCGAAAACTGCTCGGGCACCCGGACGTTGATTTTCGCCTCGAGTCCCCGGTAATGCGCAAGCAGCGCGGCTTCGTCCTTGAACGAGAAGCGGGGATCGTTCTGCATGAAGTGGAAGAATTCCTGCAGCGAACCCTTGAATCCGGCCTCGGCCATGACGCCGCTGATCTCGCCGTGGATGCGCGCCACTTCATCGAGCCCAAGCTGGTGGATCTCCGCGGGCGACATGTCCGTCGTGGTCGAGTTGCGCGCGTTGAATGCGTACCAGGCCTGGCCGTTGGGCAGGGCATCGAGGCCGACGCTTGCACGGGTCTTCGGCATGTACTCGTCGGCGATGAAGGCGCGCAACTTCCTGAGCGAAGGCATCAGGTGGGCGCCGATCATGTCGCGGTACTCGGCCGCGAGCCGCGTTTTCTCCGCGGTCGTGAAGGAGGCGGGGAAGTTTGCGACGGGCATCCAGAACTGCGTGTCTTCCGGCCGGTCCTTGATGATGCCGTCGAGCTGGGGCAGTACCTTGACCATCAATGGCCGGGGTTGAACGACGCCGGCCGCGGCGCCTTCGCGCATGTTGGCGATCGCCTGATCGATCAGCACCGGAAAGCGCTTGCCGCGCGCCAGCCAGTTGTCGTAGTCCTTGACCGTCTTGAAGGGCTGCGCGCCCGTTCCCGAGCCGAACTGCACGGCGAGCGTCGTGAAATTGCCGAACTGGTTGACGGGCTGCATCCAGCCGGGAAACTTTTCCGACTCGAGCGCGCGTTCGCGGTCCCGCACGAAAATTTCGTAACTCAGGAGGTCCTGGCCGTCGAGCCCTGCGGAACCGATGCTGCGCATTCTCTCGAGCCAGCGCGTGTTGAACTCATTGGTCTCGTCCCGAAACTCCTTCGACAGCGTGTTCGGCAACTGGTCGTTGTAGCGGGGATCGCCCTGGAAAGTCGCGGAGATCGGATTCCGTTCGAGGTTCTCTTCCCAGTACACCTCGTACAGCGCCTTGAGTTCCGCGGCCTTCGAGGTGCTGGCGGCAGTGGGCGCGCCAGCGTACGCGGATTCGTCGGCAGCGCTTCCGGTGCGGGCCTGGTATGCACACCCGGCCAGTGCAAGCGCAAGCGCCGCGGCGAGAAGGCAAACGTGGGGTGCGCGCATGGAAGCTCCGGATTGCGATGGGGGTTTGGCGAGGCTGGCGATCATCGCACCGTGAGGCATGGGCCATTCGTCACCGGCTCGCGACTGTTTCAGCCTCGTGCAGCTTCGAGTTTCATGCGTGTGGCGGTGCTGCGCCCCAGCCAGCTCTCGATGAGGCCGTGCACGAGGTAGATCACCGGGATGAGCGCGATCGCGGCGATCACCTTGTAGGCGTAGTTGACGCTGCCGATGGCCAGGAGCCGATCGATCGACCACTGCTGCGGACCCAGAACGAACGCGATGTACAGCACCACGAAGCTGTCCACCAACTGGGAGAACAGCGTCGAAACCGTAGCCCTGAGCCAGAGCTTTTTCTCGCCGGTCAGGCGCCGGATGCGATGGAAAATGGATACGTCGAGCAACTGTCCCAGCAGGAACGCGACCAGCGAACCGCCGATTGTCCAGAGCCCCTGGCCGAACAGGACCGCGAACGCCGCCTGCTGGTCGGGCACGCCGCGCGCCGACATTGCCCCGATCCACCAGCCGGCAGGAGCCAGCCGGATGGCGAGGTAGGCGAACGCAAACGCGTACACGATGAGCAGTGCGGTGAGCCATGAGATGAAGCGCACGCCGCGACGTCCGAAGTACTCGTTGATGATGTCCGTGAGCACGAACACGGCAGGCCACAGCAACACGCCGGCGGTGAAATCGAGCGTGCCGCGCTGGCCGAACAGCTGCCAGTTGAAGTTGGCCAGCCCGAGCGTAGGCTCCAGCGCGAAGATCTTGACGCCGACGAATTCGGCCAGCAGCGCATGCGCGACAAACACCGCGCAAAGGAACACGAACAGGCGTTGGCTGCGATCGCTCACCACTGTGCAATCTCCACTCCGGCCCGCGGAGTGTCGCACGGGTCCCGGCAGGAACCGCGTTGCGAAGCGGGCCGCTCGGGCGCGTCCTCAGCGCACCCCGACATCGCGTACGAGTCGAAAGCCCACCGAGGGCGAAGCGCTCGAACCGGCCGACTGCGTGGCCTGCACCACGACCGAAGCCTCGTTGACGCCGCTGCGGAACGACCGCCCCAGCGCCACATGCCGGCCGCAGTTGGTGGCCGGCGCCGCGCAGTTCGAAGTCCACTCACTGACGTTCCCGGCGATGTCGCGCAGTCCAATCGATGTCGCGGCAAACTCACCGACTGGCGCGGTATAGCGTGCACCATCATTGCAGCCGTGCGGCTCCGGTCCGGAGGCAACCTTCAACGCCTTCGGCCGTGCGCTGGCATCGAGCACATTGCCTGCCGCGCAGATGGACGCGGGTGCCTCGAGCGTCGCGGCTGCGTGTTTCCATTCCGATGATGTCGGAAGTCGATACCGTGCGTGTACCCGTGCCGAGAGCCAGTTGGCGAAGGCCACTGCATCGTTGTAGCTAACGCACACGGCGGGATGGCGCGAGTCCTGGTCGAATCCCGGCTTGCGCCAGGTAGGGCGAGTGAGGATCCATCGGAATCCCCCGCCCTGGTCACGACATTCGGAAGGGCGACGCGACGTGGCGCGCGCGAACGCGTCGAACTCGCCCACCGTGACCTCATCGCGCATCATCGCGAAGCCGCGCTCCACCCTCGCCGCGCCGACCCTTGCCGGGACATACACAAGGGCAGGGCCGCCCGTGTCGCGCATCGCCTCGCCCGGTGCGGGCAAAGCGGCGACCTGGTCGTAGAGGCTCCTGAGATCGCCGTGCCGCGCGCTCAGCGCCTCGACCGCAGGCTTGATGGCCGGCAGCGAATCCTTGTCCTCATCCACCAGCGCACTCTCGAGGCGTGCGCGCACGCTGTCGGCGAGGCCGGCGTCGATGGTTGTCCACGTGGAAGAAGTTTCCGAGTGGGTTTCCGCAACGAAGGCTTCTGCAAGTGAGAAGTCCCCCGCCGCACCATCCCATTCCGCGTTCTTGACTGCCGTCGTGATCCGGGTGCCGACCGCCGCGAGGAACTGTTCCACGGCATCGAGCACCGATGCGTCTTCGGGCGCATCGGCGACGAGCGCGCGCAGGCGGGCAGCGGCATTGGAGCCTTCCGGCTGGAACAACCTGCCCTGCTGGATGAGGCCCAGACTTTCGGTGATGAGCCGCTCGCGCTCGGCGTCCGGCAGGGCACTTCCGGAAACCACCAGCGCGTCCATCGCCGCTCCCGGCGCCATCGATGCGTCATTCGGCTGCACGTTCTCCGCGACGAAGAATTCGGGATTGCCGGGACTCGGCATGCGCGACACCAGCGCCCACGTCAGCCAGCCGAGCGCGCCCAGCATGAAGGCGGCCGCGAGCGCGAGGCGCAGCGGCGAAGGACCGGCGACGGTTTTCCCCCCGGCGACGGCCATGTCACGCGTGCTGACCTCCATCTCGGATTGCACCGCGTCCTCGATGGCGCTCAACATCTCCCGCGCAGTCTGGAAGCGCTGCGCCGGTTGCTTGGCGAGAGCCCGGTCGATGACCGTTTGCCAGTGGCCCAGTGCCTGCGGGAGGCGCGGCACGGGATCCTGAGTGTGCGCGAGCGCGACGGACAGGGAATCCGAGCCGTGGTACGGGACATCTCCGGTGAGCAGTTCGTACAACACGACGCCGAGCGAGTAGAGGTCCGCACGTCCGTCCAGGCGCATGCCGCGCGCCTGCTCGGGGCTCATGTAGCCGCTCGAACCGAGCGTGCGGCCTTCGGCTGTCACGCGCTGGTCGTGATCCGAAGAAATCGCAATGCCGAAGTCGGTGAGCCGGGCATTGTCAGAGGAATCGAACAGGATGTTCTCGGGCTTGACGTCCCGATGCACCACTCCTTGCGCATGCGCATATTCGAGTGCGTGGCACACGCGGCGCAGCACCGCGAGCAATTCCTGCGGGCGACCGCGCAGATCGCGTTGCGACAGGTCGCCTTTCGGCAGGTACGGCATCGCGTAGTACAGCAGGCCGTCGCCTGTGCGACCGACGTCGTAGATGCCAACGATGTCGGGGTGCTCGAGGCGCGCGATGGTGCGGGCCTCGCGCTCGAAACGCACGGACAGGTCGCTGCTCTGGTTCGGCCGGTTGCCGAGCACCTTGATCGCGACCTGTCGATTGAGCGAGGTCTGCTCGGCCAGATACACGTCGGCCATGCCGCCCTGGCCGAGCCGGCTTTGCAGCCGGTAGCCCGCAATCGACGGCAGCGCGGCGGTGGAAGGGGTCGGCGCTTCGCTCATGGAGTGCGGCAACGGGGGACGCGGGCGATGTTACTGCAAGGTTCAGGGGCCGCCCGCGGCTTCCCTCGCGTGCATGTGGCGCTCGTTCACGCTTCGCCCGGGCCGGCACGCCCCGGCCGCTTGAGTTGAATGTGCTCGCCGCGCATCGGCAGGTAGAGATCGAACGGACGACGCAATCGGCTGGCTTTCAAGTCAGTGGCCCGCAGACTGGTTGCGATGCCGTCAGAACAGCAATGACGCCATCTGGCGCCGATAGCGGCTCACGAGGTCCGGGTCATCAATCACCGCAAACGCCTCGATCAGCGCCTTGCGCGGTAATCCATCCGACCAGGCGCGGTCCCGCCGCAGCATCTCCAGGAATTGCCCGAGCGCGGCTTCGCTCTCGCCTGCGACCAGCAGGCGAGAGCCGAGCAGGTGCCGCGCAGCGAGATCCGCCGGGTCGCTCGCAATCCGTGCTTCGAGATCCCCGCGGGCCGGCGCATGCGTCACCAGAGTTGCGAACCCCAGTCGCGCGCGCGCCTTGCGAGCCCGGTCGTCACCGGCGAGGGCCGCGGGCAGGTCGTCGAGCAGCTGCTGCGATTCCACGGTCTCACCGGTATCGAGCAGTGCTTCGGCGAGGTCGAGCCGCAGCGACTCCTTCCCGGGTTCGCTCGCCAGCTGGGCGCGCACGTCGTGCACGCGCTGCTCGGGAGAACGTGTATCGCGCGCGGGCTCGTTCGGCTCAGGCTCGACAGCGGCTGGCGCAGGCGCGATCCCGTGCTGCGTGAGGAACTCGCGCAGCTGTGCCTCGGGCAAGGCGCCGGGAAAACCGTCGACCGGCTGCCCGCCCTTGCACAGCACGATGGTCGGAATCGAACGGATCTGGAATGCGGCAGCGAGTTGCTGTTCGCTCTCCACGTCGACCTTGGCCAGCAGAAATGCACCGTTGTACTCGGCGGCGAGCTTTTCCAGCACCGGACCGAGCTGCTTGCAGGGGCCGCACCATTCGGCCCAGAAATCGACGAGGACGGGCGTCGTCATCGAACGTTCGAGGACCTCCGCAGGAAAACCCGCAGTAGTGGCATCGAACACGAACGTTGCAGGCGGGTCCGCGGCAGGAATTTCAGGATTGAACATGGGCAGGGTCCGTAAGCCGAAGCGGGCAAGATAGGGCCGGATCGCTGCGAAGCAAGCCAAAGCAGGCTTTGTTCGACAGACTCAGGCTGGACCGCGATGCCGAAACCAGTGTCGCGTGCAGCGGAGGTTGTGGATCCGGTCAGTCGTCGTAGCGCAATTTCATCGCGAGGATGCCGCCCGCGAGGCCGAGCGTGACGATGTTGGACAGGATCATCGGCCAGGAACGCAGCAGCACGCCATAGCCCAGCCAGAACGCGACGCCGATCGTGAACACCACGTACATGCCGAGCGAGATGCTCTTCGTGTCGCGCGTGCGAAACGTCTTGATCGCCTGCGGCACGAAGGCAATCGTGGTCAACGCGGCCGCGGTGAAGCCGATGAGTTCGGTGCCCAACGGAGTCAACGGAGATGCAACCGCGGTGCCGGACTGCGGATCCGCCGAACACCGGCGATCATGGGCGCCGGTACACCACGCCGTCCTTCATCACGAAATCGACCTTGAGCACGGCGTTGATGTCCTCGACCGGATTGCCGGGCATGGCCACGACGTCGGCGCGCTGGCCGACTTCAAGTGCGCCCTGATCGCTTACACCGAGCACTTCCGCGGCACTCACGGTGGCCGCTTGCAGGGCCTCGGCCGGCGACATGCCGGCCTCAACCAGATAGAGGAACTCGCGTGCGTTGTCGCCGTGCGGGCCCACGCCCATGTCCGTGCCGAACGCGATCTTTACGCCAGCGGCATGCGCGCGGGCCGCGGTCTGCTGGATCTGCGCGCCGATCTTCGCGGCCTTCGGCCGGACGATGGGTGGGAAATAGCCGTCGATTTTCGCCTTGTCCGCCACGAAGCGGCCGGCCGATATCGTGGGCACGTACCAGGTGTTCTTCTGCTTCATCAACCGGAAAATCTCGTCGTCCATCATCGTGCCGTGCTCGATGCTGGTGACGCCACCCTCGATCGCGCGGCGCATCCCTTCCTTGCCGTGCGCATGAGCCGCCACGCGATAGCCATAGTCGCGCGCCGTCTCGACGATCGCCCTGACTTCCTCGAGGGTGAACTGCGGGCCGTCAGGGCTCTTCGCATAGCTCAGCACGCCGCCCGTCGCGGTGATCTTGATGACGTCGCTGCCCTCCTTGTAGCGCTGGCGCACGGCCTGTCGAGCCTCGGCCGGAGAGTTGATGACGCCCTCCGTGGGCCCGGGCGGACCGAGCAGGTGCGAAAGCTGTGCGTTGTAGCCGATGGTGGGATCGGCGTGGCCGCCGGTCGTCGCGATGGACTTGCCGGCCGCGAAGATGCGTGGTCCGCGAATCGATCCAGCGTTGATCGCATCGCGCAGGTGCGGGACGACTTCGCCGCCGAGATCGCGCACGGTCGTGAACCCGGCCATCAGTGTCTTCTCGGCGTAGCCGACGCTGAGATAGGCGAAGTCGACCGGATCCATGCGGAATCCTTCCGAGTAGCTGTTCGGGCTCGACTCGCTCGCGAGGTGCACGTGCAGGTCGGTCCATCCCGGCGAACAGGTATGTCCACCAAGATCGATGGCTTGAGCGCCGTTGACCGTTACCTTGCCCGGAAGGATCTCGGCGATCCTGCCGTCGCGCACCACGATCGTGCGGGCGTCGAGCACGCGCCCGGCGCGCGCATCGAAGACGCGTTCGCAGTGCAGCGCAGTGACGTGCGCAGTGACGTGCGCAGTGACCTGCGCCGTGGCCTGCGCCGTGGCCTGCGCCGTGGCCTGCGCAGAGACGGCCGGTGCTGCGAGCGCTGCGAGCAGCGCAATGGAGAGAATTCGCATGGATTCGTCCAGCACCAAAAGAACCCCGATCGTAGGGCGCACCTTGGGTGCGCCGCAAACTTTGCCACGAGGGCTCACGCTGCCGAGCGCAAACTTGCGATGCGGTTTCACCCTGGCCCGCCGCAAACCCCGAGACCGCTGCACGTCCCCGGCGCGCCGGACGCGCGCCCTACACCCGGTCGTCGAGCCCCTTGATCCCGGTTTTTCGCGCGCAGTGCGCGCAGCAGTAAAACGCGCCGTTGTGTTCCGCACCGTGCCCGATCACCTTGCAACCGCAGTGGGCGCAGCAAGGCGCGAGGGCATGGATCGCGCATTCGAAACTGTCGAACGTCCCGCTCATGCCCTTGCCACTGATGGTGAAGGCCTTGTCGTAATCGTTGCCGCAGGTGTCGCAGCGAGCCATTGTGGAACCCTCGATGATGGGTCCCCCAACGTAATCCCCGCGCGCTGAACAGGGCCGCAGCTGCGCATGAACAGGCGATGCGCACGATTGCGTCTCCCGACAATGCTGTGTCCGGGGCTTTCTCCTGTTTGCTGCGCTGCGGTAGGCTGCAGGCCACTTCAGGAATTCCGAACCGCCTTGTCCTCCGAGTCCACCGCCTACGACCCCGGATCCGTCGAAGCGGACGCGCAGGCGTTCTGGGAACGCACGCGTGCGTTCGAAGCAGTCGAGGATCCGTCGCGCGAGAAGTTCTACTGCCTTTCGATGCTGCCTTACCCGTCCGGCGCGCTGCACATGGGGCACGTCCGGAACTACACCATCGGCGACGTGATCTCGCGCTATCAGCGCATGCTTGGCAAGAACGTGCTGCAGCCGATGGCATGGGACGCTTTCGGGCTGCCTGCCGAAAACGCCGCAATCAGGAACAACACGGCGCCCGCGCGCTGGACCTACGCCAACATCGAGCACATGCGCGCGCAGCTCAAATCGATGGGCTACGCCATCGACTGGTCGCGCGAATTCGCCACCTGCCGACCGGATTATTACGTGCACGAGCAGCGCATGTTCGTGCGCCTGTTCGAAAAGGGCATGGTCTATCGCCGGAACGCGGTGGTGAACTTCGACCCTGTGGACCAGACGGTGCTTGCCAACGAGCAGGTGATCGACGGGCGTGGCTGGCGTTCCGGCGCGCTGGTCGAAAAGCGCGAGATCGCCCAATGGTTCCTCAGGATCACTGCGTACGCCGATGAGCTGCTCGCGGGCCTGGATTCGCTGCCGGGATGGCCCGATGCGGTCAAGACCATGCAGCGCAACTGGATCGGCCGCAGCGAAGGCCTCGAGTTCGCTTTCGACGTCGAGGGCAGCGCGGAGCCGGTGCGGGTTTTCACCACGCGGCCAGACACGCTGATGGGCGTGACGTTCCTCAGCATCGCCCCCGAACATCCGCTGGCGCAGCAGGCTGCGGCGGCCGACCCCGAACTTGCGGTGCGCATCGCGGCGCTGAAGCAGGGCGGCGTTTCGGAAGCAGAGCGCGAGACCCAGGAAAAGCGTGGTGTCGAGATCGGGATGTTCGCCACTCATCCGGTCTCTGGCGAAGCGCTGCCGATCTTCGCCGCCAATTTCGTGCTGATGAACTACGGCACCGGCGCGGTCATGGGCGTGCCCGGCCACGACCAGCGCGACTGGGAGTTTGCGCAGGCGTATGCGCTCCCGATCCGGATGGTGATCGTGTCCGCAGAGGTACGCGACGCGCTGGCCGAGATCCGGCAACACGTGGGAGCCCACGACGATCCGATGCAGAGCGCGCTGGGAGAGGCTGGAGCCATCGACGTGGTCGATACCGGCGCCGCGGTGCAGGTGGTCCAGGAGTTCGAGGATTCAGTCGCCAACGACGGCGCGTTCACGGAGCAGGGCTGGGTGGTCAATTCAGGCGAGTTCGACGGCCTCGACTACCAGGGCGCCTTCGATGCCATCGCCGGCCGATTGGAAAAGGAGGGTCGCGGCACGCGGCAGGTGAACTTCCGGTTGCGCGACTGGGGCGTTTCGCGCCAGCGCTACTGGGGCTGCCCGATTCCGATGGTCCACTGCGCCGTGTGCGGCGACGTGCCGGTTCCGGAATCCCAGCTGCCCGTGTTGTTGCCGGAAGACGTCGCGTTCTCGGGCGTCCAGTCTCCCATCAAGGCCGATCCCGAGTGGCGCAAGACCACGTGCCCTCGCTGCGGTGGTCCCGCGGACCGCGAGACGGACACCTTCGACACCTTCATGGAATCGAGCTGGTACTACGCGCGTTACACCTCGCCAGGCGCTGCAGAGATGGTCGACGCGCGCGCCAACTACTGGCTGCCGGTAGACCACTACATCGGCGGCATCGAACACGCGATCCTGCATTTGCTGTACTTCCGCTTCTATCACCGCCTGCTGCGCGACGCGGGCATGGTGGCGAGCGACGAACCCGCCACCAACCTGCTCTGCCAGGGCATGGTGATCGCCGAGACTTTCTTCCGCGAGGTCGAGATACCGGGATCCGGAAGCGGCGGGACCGTGATGGACAAGGTCTGGGTGAATCCGGCGGACGTCGAGGTGGAGCGCGATGAGCGCGGGCGCGTCACCGGCGCGAAATCGCTGATCGACGGTGCCGCGCTCCGCATCGGCGGCATCGAGAAGATGTCCAAGTCGAGGAACAACGGCGTCGATCCGCAGGCCATGGTGGACAAGTACGGGGCGGATACAGTGCGTCTGTTCTCGATGTTCGCCGCACCCGCCGAGTACAGCCTCGAGTGGAACGAGGCGGGCGTCGAAGGCATGAGCCGCTTCCTGCGTCGATTCTGGCGGGAGGCGGAGGCGGCGCTCGCGGTTGCCGGCGATGGAACGCAGGATGCCGCGGTGAGCGGCGCGCAGCTTGACGCTGCCGGCCAGGAACTTCGTCGCCAGCTGCACGAGACAATCGCCAAGGTCGGCGACGATTACGGGCGGCGCCTGAGCTTCAACACCATCATCGCGGCGCTCATGGAACTCCTCAATGCGCTGACGCGGTATCGCGGCGCTGACGCGGCGGCACATGCGCTTCGACTCGAAACGCTGCGCGCGATGGTTCTCATGCTGAACCCGATCACCCCGCATTTCGCCCACCGTACGTGGCAAGCGCTCGGAAACCCGGAATCGCTGGTCGACGCGCAGCCGTTCCCCGTGGCCGATCCGGCAGCCATAGCCCGTTCTTCCGTGACCCTGGCGCTGCAGGTCAACGGCAAGCTGCGCGGGACGCTCGAGGTTGCGGCCGATGCCTCGCGCGAAGTCATCGAAACGCTGGCGCTGTCCGACGCCAGCGTCGTGCGCCACGTTGCCGGGCTGAGCGTGCGCAAAGTCATCGTGGTGCCTGGCAAGATCGTCAACGTCGTTGCAAGCTAGAATCGGCTTCCCTTCTCCCTCCGGGAGAAGGTGGCGCGCAGCGCCGGATGAGGTGCCGGGCTTGCCTCGGGAATGACCGACATCCCGGCACGACCGGCCCCTCACCCCAACCCCTCTCCCGCAGGGAGAGGGGTTCGCTACCTCGAACTTCCGGACCTTTGATGAAGCTCAACCTCTGTTTGCGTGTCGCTTCGTTTCTCATCGCAGCACTGGTGCTGACGGGCTGCGGATTCCAGCTGCGCGGGGACCATGACCTGCCGCCGGGTTTGCGCACGCTCCGGCTGGACGTCGCCGACCCCTTTTCGCCGCTGGAACGCGACCTCGCCGCCGCGCTCGAGCGCTCGGGTGCGACGATCACCCGCCGCGCTGGAACCCCCCGCGTCCTGATCCCGGTCAACGCACTGGCGACCCAGGTGCAGAGCATCGGCGACGCGGCGCGCGTCACCGAATACGTGGTGCGTTATCGCGTGGAAGTTCAGGTGCTGGCGGCCGATGGCAGCGAGTTGCTGCCACGAACCGTGCTGGAGCTGGATCGTGACTTCGCCTACGACGAGACGCAGGCGCTGGGCGCTGCGGCGGAGGAGGAGTTGCTGCGCAAGGAACTGCAGCGCGAGATGGTCCGCGAGATCCTGCGTCGGATCGCGCTGATCGGCTGAGCGTCGATGGCGATGAGGCCCGAGCAACTGGCGGCGCACCTTGGCGGCAACGCGCTCGCGCCGGTGTATCTCATCGCGGGCGCAGAACCCCTGTTCGCAATCGAGGCCACGGACGCGGTGCGTGCGCGGGCACGGGCCCTCGGTTTCGACGAACGCGAAATCCTCGATGCCTCGGCAGGCAACTTCGACTGGAACGAACTCGCCAGGCACGGCGCGAGCCTGTCGCTGTTCGCGCAGCGGCGCATCATCGAGTTGCGGCTTCCGACCGGGAGACCCGGAAAAGAGGGATCGGCCGCGATCGTCGAATGGTGCACGCTGCCGCCGCCGGACACCCTGTTGCTGGTCTCGACCACCGAGTGGAGTCGCAAACATGAAGGTGCGTGGGTCACCGCGATCGAGCGCGTCGGCGTGGTGTTGCCGCTCTGGCCCCTCCCGATCGGGCAGCTGCCTGCGTGGGTGCGCGAGCGCGCGGCGGCGCACAAACTGCGGCTGGATTTTGACGCCTGCCAGATGCTGGTGGCGCGCATCGAGGGCAACCTGCTCGCCGCAGCGCAGGAAATCTCCAAGCTGGCCTTGCTCGCCGCGGAACGCGCGGCCCGGGTGGGGGAACCCAACCCGGGCATTCTGCGCATCGATGCCGTCACGCTCGATGAACTCGTCGCCGACCACGCGCGGTTCGAAGTGTTCGGGCTTGCCGATGCTGCGCTGGCGGGCGAGGGTACTCGTGCACTGCGCATGCTCGCCGGGCTCGCTGCCGAGGGCCAGCACGCCGCAGAACTGATTGGCGGGCTGGCTTACCAGTTCGGAACCCTGTTACGTGTCGCGCAATCGGTGGCGGCGGGAACTCCATTGAATGGCGCACTGCGCAGCGAGCGCCTCTGGCAAAGCCGCGAGGCCGGTTTTCGCGCGGCGCTCGCGCGAGGCAATGCGGATGTGTGGGAAGCGCGCATGGCCGAACTCGGCCGCATCGATGCGATCTCCAAGGGCCGCGGCGTCGGCGTCGCGATGCGCGAGCTGGAACGCTGGCTGGTGCGCGTGTGCGTGCCTACTTCGGCCGCCGCGCTGGCCATGGACGCGGCATGAATCCAAGGCCCCTTGCAGTGCTCGGTGGAAGTTTCGACCCGGTCCACAATGGCCACCTTCGAATGGCGCTGGAAGCCGCCCACTTGCTGGATGCGTCCGTGGCGTTGTTGCCGACCGGTACGCCACCCCATCGCGTTGCGCCGATAGCCTCGCCCACGCAGCGACTCGCCATGCTGGAGCTCGCGTTGCGCGGACAGGATCGCTTGAGCGTCGATGCCCGGGAACTCTCTCGAGTCGGCCCCAACTTCACAGTCGACACGCTTCGGGAGATGCGGGAAGAAGTCGGGCCCGAACACTCACTGATACTGCTGATCGGCACGGACCAGTTCGCGCTGCTGGATACCTGGAATCGTTGGCAGGAGATTTTCGAGTACGCGCACATCGGCGTGCTCGGCCGGCCTGGCGTGACGGCGCAGACCTCAGCCGGCGTGGCGGAGCAGGTTTCCGCACGCTCGACGACGGCAGCGGTGGAACTTGCAGAGACGCCGGCGGGCCGCGTGTTGCAGATCCCCACGACCCTGCTCGATATTTCCGCGAGCCGGATCCGTGCCGACCTGGTGGCTGGCAGGTCGCCGCGCTGGCTTCTGCCTGATTCCGTCCTCGAGTACATCCAGGATCACAGGATCTACGAATAGCGCCGCGACGGAATCTCCCGTTCGCTTGCAAACGCCCAACAGTCTGTCGACCCCTCGATCGTTCGTCTCTCTAGGCCAGCTCACCAACGCGACTTGATGCAGTGCCTGCAACCAGAGGCAAGCGGTAGGCCACCACCGCAGGATAAGAGGCTTCACCCGGAGGTGGTGGCCTACCGCTTGCCGGCGCATCGCGACCTGACTGCAATCCTCGAATGAGCAGTTCGACCCCATCTGAACGGCCAGCCCGGGCGCCGCGCCACGTCGAAGCCCGCGGCTATACTGGGGCCACGATCCCAGGAGGCCGCACCGCCCTTGAATAACCGCACATCGAAAACGCCGCTCGACCCCATTCCTGTCGACGCCGGCCGCAACCTGCGCTCGCGCGACACCGCGCTGAGTCGCGAAGAGTCCCTGAAGAAATCCGACTCCGAGGCCGCGTCGCGCGGTCCAGCGGCAAAACTTCCCAGGCAGGTGGCAAAGCTCCGCGACATCGTCATGGCTGCGATCGAGGACCTCAAGGGGCGCGAAGCCGTTGAGATCGACATCCGCGAGAAGGCTTCCTTCGCCGATCTCATCATCGTGGTGAGCGGAACATCGACCCGCCACGTACGATCGATCGCCGACGAAGTCGCCAAGCAATCGAAGGCCTCGGGTTCCCCGCCGATCGGCGTGGAAGGCGAGGGCGAAGGCGAGTGGGTGCTCGTCGACCTCGCGGACATCGTGGTGCACGTGATGCTGCCGCGCGTCCGCGAGTTCTATGGCCTCGAGCGGCTATGGCTGGTCGGCGACGTCGACGACGTCGGCGCCGAGGCAAGGGTCGCACTGCAGCACTGAGCCACCGGAGCGCCGGGCATGCACTTCCGCCTGATCGCCGTGGGCGCGCGCCAGCCAGCGTGGGTGCGAGAGGGCTACGAGGAATATGCGCGTCGTCTGCCTCC
This sequence comes from Lysobacterales bacterium, assembly GCA_038255255.1. Taxonomy (GTDB): domain Bacteria; phylum Pseudomonadota; class Gammaproteobacteria; order Xanthomonadales; family Ahniellaceae; genus JBBQNY01. The sequence goes on along the minus strand of JBBSLL010000031.1, from coordinate 5,246 downwards.
GGAGTTCACGCTCGAACTGACCGAGATTGCGTTGGGCTCCCGATCCGGCGGCACCACGGAGCGTGCACTCGAGCGTGAGGGCGAGCGCGTACTGGCCGCGATTCCAAAAGGGGCACGCGTGGTCGCCCTGGACGAACGCGGCCAGCAATGGCGAAGTGTGGAACTCGCGCAGCGACTCGGCGAATGGCAGCACTCCTGGCGTGACATCGCACTGCTGATCGGAGGGCCCGACGGACACTCGCCGGCGGTCGAGGCGCGCGCCGACGAGAGATGGTCCCTGAGCAAGTTGACACTGCCCCATGGGCTTGCGCGCGTGCTCGTCGCCGAACAACTCTATCGTGCGTGCAGCATCCGTTCGGGACACCCCTACCACCGCGAGTAGGGTTTCCCCTGGCGCAGAGCGGGGGGAGTTAACGACCTGCGTGTTAGCCTCGGCCACATGCTGATAAGTGGAAAAAAACCGTGCTTTATCTCGCTTCCCAATCGCCGCGACGCCGCCAGTTGCTCGAACAACTCGGGTACGCCTGCGCCGTCGTCGATGTGGACGTTCATGAAGTCCGTCGCCTCGCTGAAGCGCCGGAGTCCTACGTGAGCCGGGTCGCCCGCGAAAAGGCCGGAGCCGGATTGATGGAGATTGCGGCAGTGCCTGATGCGGTGGTGATTGGCGCGGACACTGAAGTCGTGCTCGACGACCGCGTGTTCGGCAAGCCGGGCGATGCGCAATCGGCGGCGGCCATGCTGCGCGAGCTCTCCGGCCGCGACCACGAGGTGATGACGTCTGTGTGGGTGCTGACGGCGGGCGACGAACAGCATGCGATCAGCCGTTCCCTCGTGCGATTCGCCACGCTTGGCGAAGCGGAAATCGACACCTACGTCGCCAGCGGCGAAGCACTTGGGAAGGCAGGCGCCTATGCCATCCAGGGCCGCGCCGCGGCTTTCATCGAGCGACTCGAAGGCAGCTACTCGGGCGTGATGGGCTTGCCGCTGTTCGAAACGGCACGGTTGCTGTCCCGCTACCCGCATCTGCGCGCCGGCGAAGTCGCGACCAGCCAACGCCGCGAAGGTGATGCGCCGTGAGCGAGGAGATACTGATCAACGTGACGCCCCGCGAAACCCGCGTGGCCGTCGTCGAAAACGGAATGCTGCAGGAAGTACACATCGAGCGTGCGCGCAAGCGCGGGTACTTCGGGAACATCTACAAGGGTCGCGTGGTGCGGGTGATGCCGGGCATGCAGGCGGCGTTCGTCGACGTCGGGCTCGACCGCGCTGCGTTCCTGCATGCGTCGGACATCCTGCGCAAGGCGCCGGAGACTGTGCTCGGCGTTGATCCCGCCGCAGGCATCGACGTCATGCCGGTGCCGCCGGCGGTCCTGGCCGCGGGCAATGGCGGAAATCACAGCGAGCCTGCGCCGACCCCTCCCGCCTACGCGCACGGCAACGGCACCAGCGGCGTACCCCCGATTGTCGAGCTGCTGCGGGAAGGCCAGGAAATCGTCGTCCAGGTCATCAAGGATCCCATCGGCACCAAGGGGGCACGGCTGACCACGCATCTGTCAGTGCCGTCGAGGTACCTCGTGTTGATGCCGACCGCGCGCATGCTCGGGGTGTCCACGCGCATCGAGGACGACGCCGAACGCGCCCGCCTGCGGGAAATCATGACCCCGCTGCAGGAAGGGGATCCGGGGTTCGGATACATCGTACGCACCAACGCCGAGGGACAGCCTGCCGAAGCCCTCACCGAGGACGTCGCGTACCTGCGCAAACTGTGGGACGCCATCGAAAAGGGCATGGATACGGCACGTGTCGGCGAGCGCATCTACGAGGATCTGTCCCTGCCGCTGCGTGCAGTGCGCGACCTGATGCGCGCGGGTGTCGAGAAAGTCCGCGTCGATTCGCGCGAGTCGTTTGAACGCACGCAGCATTTCGCGCGCCAGTTCATGCCTGAGCTTGCGGAGTCGATCGAGCACTATCCCGGTGCGCGCCCGCTGTTCGACCTTTACGGCGTGGAGGACGAGATCCAGCGAGCGCTGCAGAAGCAGGTGCCGCTCAAGTCGGGCGGCTACCTCGTCATCGACCAGACCGAGGCGATGACCACGATCGACGTCAACACCGGCGGCTTCATCGGATCGCGAAACCTCGAGGAAACGGTGTACCGCACCAACCTCGAAGCGGCCCAGTCGGCCGCGCGTCAGCTTCGCCTGCGCAATCTGGGCGGCATCATCATCATCGACTTCATCGACATGCAGGATGCCGAGCACAAGCGGCAGGTATTGCGCACGCTGGAAAAGGCGATGAGCCGGGATCACGCCAAGTCCACCGTGTACGACTTCTCGCCGCTGGGCCTCGTGGAGATGACGCGCAAACGCACCACCGAGAGCCTCGAACGCCAGTTGTGCGAGCCCTGCGCGTCGTGTTCCGGGCGCGGCAACCTCAAGACCACGGAGACGATCTGCTACGAGATTTTCCGCGAGATCACCCGTGCGGTGCGCCAGTTCGAATCCGCGAAGCTGCTGGTGCTCGCAGCCCCGCAGGTCGTCAACCGTATCCTCGACGAAGAGTCGGGCACCGTGGCGGAGCTTGAGGAGTTCATCGGCAAGACCATCCGCCTGCAGCCCGAGGAGCAATACGCTCAGGAGCAATTCGACGTTGTGCTGTTGTAGCGCGCGGGCATGACGGGCAAGGGTCCGATTCCAGACTCGCCGGGCACGGTGGAGCCCAGTCCAGAGGAGCGCCCCGCACTGCACGAGCCGGTCACGCTCGTGCACGGATCGGCGCACCGCAGGCCCTGGCATCGATTGCCCGCGGTGTTGACCTGGTTCGTTGGCCTGGCCCTGCTCGGCGCGCTTGCGTTGCAGGTCGCAGGCTGGTGGCTGGTGCCGTTGCTCGATGCGAATCCCGAATGGGTGCGCACGATTCTGGCGCGCGAGCTCAAGCGCCCTGTTCGCTTCGGAGAGTTCGACGCCGTCTGGCGTCGTGGCGGCCCACTCCTGCAACTGCGCGACCTCGAGATCGACGATCCAACCCGGCGCACGCCGCCACTCAAGCTCGCGCGGGCGGAGTTCGCGGTGCATATCTACGCATGGACCCGGCCAGGGTCTCCCTGGACGGAGTTCCGCGTCGTGGCGCCGCGACTTTCGGTCGAGCGCGACGATGCCGGCCGGTGGCGCCTGCGCGGTTTCGACGGACAGCAGGTCTCCGCCGACGGCAATGTGCTGCTCGACGTGGGACGCGTGAGCCTGAGCGAGGCGACTGTCGATGTGTTCGATCGCGCAAGCGGTTCGCGCTGGCACTTCGACCGCGTCCATGCCCGCATCGAAAACGACTGGCTGGGCAGGCGGTTCGGCGCGCATGGGCGCGCACGCGAAGGCGCGCAGCAGGTCCGGGTCGCCTGCCGCTCCGACCGGGAATGGCGCGAAGGGCGCTGCTACGCCGCGGGCAAACAGTTGGCGCTGAGCAGCTGGCAACCCCGCCGCGCCGTTGCCTCCGCGGCGTGGCCCGGCGAAATCGATCTCGAAGCCTGGTTCGACTGGACGGCAGACTCGCGCCGCGTGCGTGCCGATGTCGGCATGCGTGGTGTGCCAGCGGCGCGCACGGCCACGCGCCAACCGAAGCAGGTCGACCCTTCTGCGACGCGCTGGCGGTTGGCGTGGCAACAGTCGAAAGCTGATGGATGGCAGCTCGATGCGCGGCGCGCGCACGGCGATACGCTGCGCGTCCGCGGCCGCGACGGGCAACAGGTGGTCTCGACGCCGCGGCTCGAGCTCGCGAACTGGTTGCCACTGATTGCACTCGCGCCGCAGCTGTCCGCGTCGCAGCGCGAGTGGGTACAGGCAGCGGGACTTCGAGGCACGCTGGTCGACTTCGTTGCCGAGCGGCACGGGGAACAGTGGCGCCACGTCGGCGGGAATGTGCTCGACGTTGGCTGGAACGCGCATGGGGGCACGCCCGGCCTCGCTGGTCTCGATGTGAGGTTGAGCGGTGATGCTTCGGCAGTTCTCATCACCCCGCTCGAACAGTCGCGCATGGTCGTGACCTCGGGCGACTTCCCCAGGCCATTCGACATCGAGTGGCGCGGCGGCGTGATCGGAGTGATGCCTTCAGCAGAGGGCGCGCGGATTGAAGGCGCGGCGCTGGAACTCGTCATTGATTCGGCAACCGTGGCGGGTCGCTTTGCGCTGGAGTTCGAGAAGCAGGGGCAGAAGCCATTCGTCGACTTCGCGCTCGGAGTTGATCGCTTGGCGGTGGAGGACCTCCGCAACTATTGGCCGCGCACCCGGATGCCGCCAAAGACGGTGCAATGGCTGGACGAATCCCTGCGCAGCGGCGAGGCCCGGGGTGCTCGCTTCGTGCTGCACGGCGACCTCGACGCCTGGCCCTTCAGGCACGGCGAAGGCCGGTTCGAGGTGCGCGCCGAAGTGGCGGATGCAGAGCTTGCCTTTCGGCCGGACTGGCCAACAGCAATGATCTCTTCAGCGGACATCGCGTTCGTGGGCAGCAGCATGCACGTCGATATTCACCGCGCCCGCACCGCCGGGCTCGAAGTGACGTCCGGCAGCGCGGATATCGAGCGGCTCCGCCAGCCTGTACTCGACATCCAGGCGACGGGCCACGGACCGGCTAACGCCATGCTCGACTACTTGCGCGCGTCGCCGGTGCGGGACAAGGTGGGCCCGGCCATCGAGGGTCTCACCATCGACGGCAAGGGCGAGCTGGCGATCGACCTGCACATCCCCCTGAAGAAGTCGCTGGGCGAGAGCACCGTGCAGGGCAGCGTCGTCATGGTCGACGCGGATATCGCGGATGCCAAGTGGGATATCAAGCTCGACGATGCGAGTGGAACCGTGCAGTTCGATCGCCGCAGCTTCATCGCGAAGGACTGGACGGTGCGGTTCGACGGTGATCCCGCGCTTCTCGACCTGCGCAGCGGCCAGCAGGTACTGGACCGCGATCGCCACGAATTCGAAGCACGGTTGCGGGGCGACCTGCGCGCGCAATCGCTGCTCGCGCGCGTTCCGCAGCTCGCGCCCCTGGCTGCGCGCTTCGAGGGCCGCAGCGACTTCGACGTTCGCGTTTCCATCGGCCATGCGCAGCAGAACCGGCAGCGCCTGCAACGCCTCGAGATCGAATCGTCGCTGCGCGGCATTGCATTGACGCTTCCCGCGCCACTCGATAAACCCCCGGGAGCTGCACTTCCGCTGGCCGTCGGTGTGGATCTCCCGGTCGACAAAGGCGAAGTCCGGATCGCG